>VGID01000001.1 GCA_016868035.1 Betaproteobacteria bacterium
GGGCCGGGGTCGCCGGCGTCGCGGGCGCCGGCTGCGCCGCCGCGGAAAAAGCGGCCGCGGCAAAGGCCGCGGCAATCAGGCTGGACAGCAATTTGCTCATGTTCGCTCCTCTCCTCAGAAAAAACACGGTTCGTCTTATCCGAAAAACGGCTCCGGATGAGACATTAACGCTCCAGCGGGACCCCGGTTGACGCGCCTATTTCCCCGCATCGAGCTCGGCGAACGCCTCGCGCGCGATGCGGAACGAGTCCACGCCCGCGGGCACACCGTAGTAGCACGCGGCCTGCAGCAGCACTTCCTTGATCTCGTCCCGGGTGACCCCGTTGTTGAACGAAGCCTTGATGTGCAGCTTCAACTCGTGCGGGCGGTTGAGCGCCGTGATCATCGCGCGGTTGATAAGGCTGCGCGTCTTGCGGGGCAGGCCCGGACGGGTCCAGATCATGCCCCAGCACGCCTCGGTCGCGTATTCCTGCATCGCCATCGAGAATGCGTCCGCGCCCGCGATCGCCTTTTCCACGTAGTCTTTGCCGAGCACCGCCTTGCGCACCTCGAGCCCCTTGTCGAACAGCTCCGTTGCCATGGTTCCTCCGTTGCGGTTGCGGCGTAGGCGTCGCGCCACGCCCGAGGCGGCATGGTAACATTCGGCCCGGTCCGCGCCGCCCACCCAATTTTCGCAACGAGGAGAACATGGATCTCAATCTGAAAAACCGCATCGCTCTCATTACCGGCGGCTCGCGCGGCATCGGATTCGGTGTCGCGAAGCTGCTCGCCTCGGAAGGCTGTCACCTGCACCTTGCCGCGCGCACCGCGGCCGACCTGGATGCCGCGCGCACCCAGATCGTTTCCGCGCAGAAGGTCAGCGTGACCTGCCACGCCCTCGACCTTTCCGTGCCCGAGAATGCGGTCAAGCTCGCGCGTGACTGCGGCGACGTGGATATCCTCGTGAACAACGCCGGCGCGATCCCGCAGGGAACGCTCACCGCGCTCGACGACAAGACCTGGCGCGCCTCCTGGGACCTCAAGGTCTTCGGCTTCATCAATCTCACGCGCGAGCTCTACCGCAGGATGTGCGAGCGCAAGAGCGGGGTGATCATCAACGTGATCGGCGCCGCCGGTGAGCGCCCGAGCGCAGGCTACATCGCCGGCAGCATGGCGAACTCGGCGCTGATTAGTTTTTCGCGCGCGCTCGGGGCCGAGAGCCCCAACTACGGCGTGCGCGTGATCGGACTCAATCCCACCGCCACGGAGACCGACCGCGGGGTCATGCGCTGGCGCAACCAGGCGCAGAAGGAGCTGGGCGACGCCGAGCGCTGGCGCGAGCTCACCAAGACCTTCCCGTTCGGGCGGCCCGCCACCGTGGAGGAAGTCGCGAACGTCATTACCTTCCTCGCCTCCGACCGCGCGTCCTACATGAGCGGCACGCTGGTCTCCGTGGACGGCGGCGCGAGCTGGCGCAAATAGACCGCGCGGCGAACGCTCGCCGGTCGCGCCCGGGCGGCGAAGCGCGATTACGCTACTTCGGCGCGGGCTTGCCCCACGCCTTGTCCACCGCCCGCAATGCCTCCTCGTAGGCCGCGCGGGCGCGCGCTTCGCGGGCTTTGGCCGCCTCGAGCGCCTTTTTCGCGGCGTCCGCCTGCCGCTTGCGCTCGTCGGCGTGGCGCTGCGCCAGGCGCTGCGCGTCTTCCGCGTTGAGATACTCCTGCTCGGCGAGCTTGGTTTCGTATGCGGCCTGCTGCACCTCGCGAAACGCCCGTCCCGCCTCCTGCTGGGTGCGCTGGATCGCGGGTTCCCGTTTGCTGCGGTCCTCGACCGGCACCTCCGACGCGCTGACGAGCGTCGCAAGCAGCAGGCCGAGACCGATGCAGCTTGTTCCGAGAAAGGCGGGAGAGCGCAGCATGGCTACCGCAATTCTAAGTCGTTTCGCGCGACCGTGCTCATTGCCCCAAGAGTCCCGCGTCAGCGCTTCAGGCCGTGGCGTCCGCAGGCTGCCCCTCGGCCCGGTGCGCCTTCCACCACGCCGCGGCCGCCCGCTGGGTCCACGTATGCTCGACCGATAGTGCCTCGAGCAGCGCCAGCGCGACCAGCACGTCGTGAGGTCGCTCCGTGCGCTCCTTGGCAAGGCAGCGCGCGATCAGGTCATCGAGCCGGCGGGGGACTCCCGGCACGAGCTCGGATGCGCGCCGCGCCGGCGTGTGCAGGATGCGATAGGTGAGGTCGTGCTCGGTGGTCGTGTCGAACAGGCTCTGTCCGGTGAGCAGGAAGAACCCCACGGCCCCCACCGAGTAAATATCGGCGCGCGCGTCGGCGTCCCCGGGATTGCGCACGCGTTCCGGCGACATGTAGAGGGGGGTGCCGACCACCCGCTGGAACTGGGTGATGTCGCGCGACTGGCCTCCGGCGACGTCCTTCACCAGCCCGAAATCGAGGATCTTGGCGACGTCGTATTCGCCGCCGCGCTGGCACAGCATGATGTTGTGGGGCTTGATGTCGCGATGGATAAGCCCGCGCCCATGCGCTTCCCGCAGCGCGGCGCACACCTGCCGCAGGACGTGAACCGTGCGCTCGACCGGCATGGGGCCGTGTACATCCACCAGCCGGTCGAGGGTCTCGCCCTCCAGGTACTCCATCACGTAATAGAACACGCCCTCGCGCGTGCGCCCGTAATCGTAGATCTCGATCGTGTTGGGGTGGACCAGCTGGCTCGCGAGCTGCACTTCACGCTCGAAGCGCGCGACGATCTCGTCGGATGCAAGGTGCGGCTTGAGCATCTTCAACGCGGTCGGGCGCTTGAGCAGCTCGTGGCGGGCGAGGAAGACCTTGGACATGCCGCCTTCCCCGATCTGCCTCTCGATCCGGTACTGGCCGATGACGCGCTCCTCGCCGACCTCGCGCTTCAGGCGCCGCACATTCCATGCCGACCACAGCACGGCGCCGACGGCGGCGAGGAGCAGGGACAGGATGATGGCGAAGGCGAGGTTGAGATAGACGAGGGGCGCATAGGCCTCCTTCGCGGTGAGCTCGATCGTGAGCCCCATGTCGTAGTCGGGCAGCCACCGCCACGCGCCCACCACCTCGACGCCCCGGTAGTTGCGGTAGGGCTCGACCAGGACCCCGTGGCGTTCCTCGGCGTTCGCCTTGCCGCGGCTCGCCACCGCCAGCGCGGCAAGCCGCGTGAGCGGCAGAGCCGCCCATTCCATCGCCGGCTTGTGGCCGGCCGCGAGGTCCCCGCCGGGATCGCGCACGTGCACGCGCAGCATCGCGCTCGCGCCCGACGCGTCCGGAATCAGCCCGATTTTCCGCAGATCCTGGACGAACCGGCTCTCGGACAGCATCAATCCATTCTCGTCGAACGCATAGGCCTCGCCCGTCTTGCCGGGCCGCGCGACGTTCAGGATGTTGGCAAACTCACCCTCGGCGGGATACGCGAAGCCCAGCGCGGCGACGATCTCTCCGCGCTCGTTGGCGACCGGCGCCTTGAACCAGACCACAGGCCGTCCGAAGGCGCCGGCGCGGGCACCCTCGACGCGATCCTGCTCGCGGAAGGGGCGCACAAACTGGGGCCTGCCCGCGAACACCTCGTAGAGTTGCGCGAGAAAATTGCCCGGATTGACCCTGCGGCCCGAGTACTCGCGGAACTGCGTTCCCACGATCCGCCCGCCGGTGTCCACCACGTTGAATGCGACCGCCCCCGCACCCTGCTGCACGGGCCCGAGCATTTCGGCGAGCGCCGCGCGCGCCGGTGACATCCACAGCGCCTCGCCGGACACGCCCTCGCGTCGCCCGAGCGCCGCGAGTTCTCCTGCGAGACGCCGCACGCGCGCGTCACCGGCCCAGTGCTCGACGTGCGCCTTGCGGTTCTCGACCCACAGATGCAGAGCGTTGATCTCCGCATCGAGCACCGTCTGCAAGCCCGCGGCACGGATCTCGCGCAGCGAGCCCGCCACGCCGGTGTAGGCCCAGGCGCCGAGCACGATGAGGCTCGCCGCGGCGGCGAGCGCGATCGTGTTCAGCCGCGTGTTCGCCGCGATGATGCGCCGCGCAAGCTGCTCGACGCGGTCCATGCCACCTGCCGGCACGCTCGCGTCCCCGCCGGGGCCGGGCGCCGGCTTTCCCTGCGTGATCTTCGTCACGGTGAGGAGGATGATACCCGACCCGGAAATCTCGTTCGCGCCGGCGCCTGCGCGGCGGGGTCGGGGGCAACGCGCGCTCGTGTCGGGCGCCGCCCGGCTCGCGCGCGGGATGCAACGGGGAAGCGGGGAAAAGAAAAGGCCGCGCAAGTTGCTGCGCGGCCAAAGTCCCTTCCATGAGGAGGAGGAGGGATGAGCGTCAGTATATGCCCGCGCACCGGTCGCGGCCCGTGATTTTTTCTACAGCAGGCCTTTAAATTTTTTTCAGCCGGCGCCGGGCGATCTTCCGCCTTGCGCGAGCGGAACCCGTTTTCCGGCCTGGAATCTCACTTGCTGCCCTTCGGGAGGATCTTCAGTCGCTCGCTCGTCGTCCGCGCTTGGTGCAGCAGCCACTCGCGGAACACGGCCACCTCCTCGTGCTCCGCAATGGTTTCAGGACAGACCAGGCTGTACGAGGAAGTAAGCGACATGACGGGCCCGAACGGGCACACCAGCTGTCCCTTCGCGAGCGCGTCGGCGACCAGCAGCGTGCGGCTGAGCCCTACGCCGAGCCCCTCAAGGACCGCCCGGTGCATGAGGTGCCTCGGGCTGAAGCTCATCAGCCGCTTGCTCGTGATGTGCGGCACGCCGGCCGCCTGCAACCAGATCTGCCAGCCGGGGTTCGGACCACCGACGTAGAGATCGTCGCTGCTCTCGAGCAGCGTGTGGTGACGCAGGTCCGCTGGCGCGCGCAGGGGGGTCCGCCCCTTGAGGAGCTTCGGGCTGCAGATCGGGAAGAGGTCGTTGCCCTCGAGCGGGTCGAAGCGGTACCCCGGCTGCGGTTCCTGCCCGTGCCAGATCGCGACATCGAACTGGCCCGCCTGGAAATCCACGAGCTCGCGCGTGGCGCCGACCACGATCGCGATGTCCGGATAGGCCTCCGCGAAGCCTCCGATCCGCGGCACCAGCCACAGCGAGGCCAAGCTCGGCATGACCGAGACCCTCAGGATGCGCTGTCCCCTGGCGGCCTTCAGCGTCGTCGAGGCCCGCGCCATGCGCGTGAGGCCTTCCGACACTTCCTGCAGGTAGATCCGGCCCTCGGGTGTCAGGGCGACGTGTTTGTTCTTCCGGCGCAGCAGCGCGACGCCAAGATGGTCCTCCAGCAGCCGGATCTGGTGGCTCACCGCGGAGGGCGTGACGCTGAGCTCGTCGGCGGCCCGGCTGAAGCTCAACAGCCGGCCCACGGTCGCGAACGCGCGTATCGCGTTGAGCGGAAGCACGCGCATCTACCCTCCTCGTTCGGGCTCCGCGACCGCTAAAGCCCTTGTGAATTTTTTTCACAACACAATTACGGTCCCACGTTACGCCAAGAGGTTCTCATTTGCAATGGGGATGCAGTGGGCGGGTCGTGCGGGGCCCGAACCCCCTCCAAGAGAGGATGAGACTGCCTGGTACGGGCGGGGCCACGAATCCTGCGTTGTGTAAACGAGCAGGACGAAGAGTGGGTCGTGTTGGATCCGAACCCGCTCCCAAGGGATGATGGGACTGCTCGATGCAGCCAGGGCACGAGTCCGGCGTTGCGCAAGCGAGCCGGACGGAGAGTGGGTCGTGTTGGATCCGAACCCGCTCCCAAGGGATGATGGGACTGCTCGATGCAGCCAGGGCACGAGTCCGGCGTTGCGCAAGCGAGCCGGACGGAGAGTGGGTCGTGTTGGATTCGAACCAACGACCAAGGGATTATGAGTCCCCTGCTCTGACCGGCTGAGCTAACGACCCGCTGCTTAAGTATAAAACGGAACGGGCCGCCATCCGGCGGCCCGCGCGTCGCCTGCAAGCGCCGCTCAACCCTCGTTGTCGAGGAAGCTGCGCAAGCGCTCGGAGCGCGAGGGATGGCGGAGTTTACGCAGCGCCTTCGCCTCGATCTGGCGTATGCGCTCGCGGGTGACGTCGAACTGCTTGCCCACCTCTTCCAGCGTGTGGTCGGTGTTCATCTCGATGCCGAAACGCATCCGCAGCACCTTCGCCTCGCGCGGCGTTAACGTGTCCAGCACGTCCGCGGTCACCCCGCGCAGGCTCGCGTAGACCGCCGCCTCGTTGGGCGCGACCGTGGACTGGTCCTCGATGAAGTCCCCGAGGTGCGAATCGTCGTCGTCCCCGATCGGCGTCTCCATCGAGATCGGCTCCTTGGAGATCTTCAGGATCTTGCGGATCTTCTCCTCCGGCATCTCCATTTTCTCGGCGAGCAGCGCCGGGTCGGGCTCCTGTCCGGTCTCCTGCAGGATCTGGCGCGAGATGCGGTTCATCTTGTTGATGGTCTCGATCATGTGCACCGGGATCCGGATCGTTCTTGCCTGGTCCGCGATCGAGCGCGTGATGGCCTGGCGGATCCACCACGTCGCATACGTGGAGAACTTGTAGCCGCGCCGGTACTCGAACTTGTCCACCGCCTTCATCAGCCCGATGTTGCCCTCCTGGATGAGATCGAGGAACTGCAGCCCGCGGTTGGTGTACTTCTTCGCGATCGAGATCACGAGACGCAGGTTGGCTTCCGTCATCTCGCGCTTGGCCCGGCGCGCCTTCGCCTCGCCGGTGGACATCTGGCGGTTGATTTCCTTCAGGTCCTTGATCGGGATCCCGACCCGCGCCTGCAGCGCCAGCAGCTTCTGCTGCTGCTCGACGATCGCAGGCTCGAAACGCTCCAGCGTCTCGCTCCACGGGTGGCGCGCCTCGATCTCGTTCTTGACCCAGCGCAGGTTGCCTTCCTTGCCCGGGAATTCCTTGAGAAAATGCGGGCGCGTCATCCTCGCCTTGTCCAGGCACAGCTCCATGATGTTGCGCTCGTAGGATCGCACTTCTTCCACGAGCTTCCTCACCGAGTCGCACAGCGCCTCGATCTGCTTCGCCGAGAAGCGGATCGTCATCAGCTCGTTGGTGATCGAATCGCGCGCGTGGAGGTAGCCCCGGCTGCGCGGCCCGTTCTTGTCGAGCGCGCGCCGCATGCGGTTGGAAAGCGAGCGGATGAGACCGAAGCGCCTGAGCGCCTCGGCTTTCAGCCGCAGCATGTCCGCGCTCTGCACGCTGCCGCCATCCTCGTCCTCTTCCGCCGCCTCGATCTCCTCGTCGATGTCTTCCTCTTCCTCGGAGATCTCCTCGATTCGCTCCTTCTCCGCGCTGAGATCGACCAGGCCGTCCACCACTTCGTCCACGCGGATCTCGTCGTGCTCGATCTTCTCCGCGAGCGCGAGGACCTCGGCGATGGTGGTGGGGCACGTGGAAATCGCCTGGATCATGTGGCGCAGCCCGTCCTCGATGCGCTTGGCGATCTCGATCTCGCCCTCGCGAGTGAGCAGCTCCACCGAGCCCATCTCGCGCATGTACATGCGCACCGGGTCGGTGGTGCGGCCGAACTCGGAATCCACGGTGGAGAGCGCGGCCTCCGCTTCCTCGACGGCCTCCTCGTCGGCCACCGGCGGGGTCGCATCGGACATGAGCAGCTGCTCGGCATCCGGGGCCTCGTCGTAGACCTGGATGCCCATGTCGTTGATCATGCTGATGATGTTCTCGATCTGCTCGGCGTCCAGCATGTCGTCCGGCAGATGGTCGTTGATCTCGGCGTACGTGAGATAGTTGCGCTCCTTGCCGAGCAACACGAGGTTCTTGAGGCGGGCGCGCCGCGCCTCGGCATCGGCCGGGGAGAGCTCCCGGCGCTCGAATTCCTTGACGAGCGCCCTTTCCTTCGCGGTGAGCCCGCGAGTCGAGCGCGCCTTGCCCTCCCCCTTGGCGTGGGCCTTGGCGAGGCGTTCCTTCAGCAGCGCCTTCTTCAGCGCCGCCTTGTCCATTTTCTGCGGCTGCTTGCCCGGCTTGGCCTTGGCGACGACCTCGGCGGCGCGCTGCTCCTTGCGCGCAGGCGCGGCTTTCGGCGTCGCGCGCGCCTTGACCTTGAGCTTGCCCTTGACGGCGCGGCGCGCGCGCGCAACGACCTTCTTGCGCGGCGCGTGCCGGGTCGTCTTGCGCGCGCGGGCCTTCGCGGCGGCCTTCCTGCCCGTCGCTTTTGCCTTCGCCTTGCGTTTCCTGGATTTCGCCATCGCGTGATCCCTGCCGAATTCGATTATCAAAAAAAGGTGCGGATTATACCTTGATTCGACCCCGTTCAGCGCCGAAAGTTACCGTGCCAACCGATTGTCGTGCAAAGCAATTTTCGCGCCAGCTCGTCATTGGCACGAGCTTCCAATGTGGGGGCGGGGCGCGGCAAAGCAACCCGGCTCCCCGTACTCACATCCGGGTCTGCGCGCCAGCGCCGGATGCGCCTTTGAGCTCCGCAAGCCGCCGCAGCAGCTCCTGGGCGCGCTTGCGCTCGGCGTCGTTGCGGGCGCCCCCGGCGGTGAGCCGCTCATACTCGCTGCGCACGCGCTCCAATTCGAGCTTGCTCAACGCCCCCGCGAGATCCGCGAGCGCCACTTCCTCCTCCATGGCGCCGGCCAGCGATTCGGCCGCCGCGTCTTCGTACAGCTTCACGTAGCGCGAGTCCCGGGTCGCCTCGAACAGCGTCGCCGGCGAGCTCGCCCCGCTCTCGCGCAGCACGTCCAGCAATTCGGCGACCGGCGTGAACTCCGGCGCGTCGAGCCAGGAGCGCTGCTCGGTCGAGACCCTGTCAGCGAGCGCTGGGTTGGACACCAGCAGGCCCAGCAGCTTGTGCGCGAGCGATGCCGGCTCGGCGCGCGGGTAGCGCGCTTCCGGGGCCCGCAGCTTCGCGGCCGCGGGAGCAAGCTCGCATACCTGCCCCACTTCCTCGGGAGACATGCGGCATCGCTCCGCGAGCTCCCGCACGAGCTGCACCCGCAGAACCGTCGCCCGGACCGATTTGAGCAGCGGCTTGGCCTCGTGCACGCACTTGGCGCGCCCCTCCGCAGTCGCGAGATCTCCGCGCTGCGAGAGTTCCTCCAGCAGGAACCGCGACAACGCGACCGCGTTGCCTGCGAGCAGCGCCTCGAATCCGTCTTTTCCATGGCGGCGCACGTAGGTATCGGGATCCTCGCCTTGGGGAAGGAACAGGAAGCGCACCTGCTTGCCGTCCTGGAGCTGGGCGAGGCTTACCTCGAGTGCGCGCCAGGCGGCGCGCCGCCCGGCCTCGTCGCCGTCGAAGCAGAACACGACTTCGTCGGACTGGCGCAGCAGCTTCTGGACGTGCTGCGGCGTGGTCGCGGTGCCGAGCGTCGCCACCGCGTATTCGACGCCGGACTGCGCGAGCGCGACGACGTCCATGTAGCCTTCAACGACCACGACGCGGCCCGCGTCGCGGATCGCGCGCCGCGCCTGGTAGAGCCCGTAGAGTTCGCGCCCCTTCTCGAACACCGGCGTTTCGGGCGAGTTGAGGTACTTGGGCTCGCCTTCGCCCAGCACCCGTCCCCCGAACCCGATGACGTTGCCGCGCACGTCCACGATCGGGAACACGATGCGGTTGCGGAAGACATCGTAGCGCCGGCCGTCCTCACTCTGCTTGACCAGGCCGGCCGCGGCGGGCGCCTTGCCCTCGTAATCCGAGTACACGGAAGCGAGGTTCTGCCACCCGTCGGGCGCGTAGCCGATGCCGAAGCGCTTGGCGATCTCGCCCGAGAGGCCCCGGGCCTTGAGGTAGGCCACGGCCGCCGGCGCGCTCTTGAGCTGCGTGCGGTAATACTGCGCCGCGCGCAGCATCACCGCGTAGAGATCGTCGCCCTGCTTCTCCTGGCGTTGCGCGGCCTCGGGGCGCGTGTCCGGCACTTTCAGCCCCACGCTCTGCGCCAGATCCTTCACTGCATCCACGAAGCCCATGCCGCCGTACTCCATCAGGAACCCGACCGCCGTGCCGTGGGCGCCGCAGCCGAAGCAATGGTAGAACTGCTTGGTCGGGCTGACGGTGAACGAGGGCGTCTTTTCGGTGTGAAACGGGCAGCACGCCATGTAGTTCGCGCCGGAGCGCTTGAGCTTCACGTGCCGGTCGACCACGTCGACGATGTCGACGCGGCCGAGGAGCTCCTGGATGAACGACTGCGGAATCACTTGCCGGAAGTGCGTGACTCGTGACTGGTGATCCGTGACTGGTGAACGGCTGGCGCGCTCGTTCCATCGCGCGCGGACCGCCCGCGTCTCCTGTACGTCCCCCGAGAGTATACGAGTCGCGGCTAGCCTGCCAGCCTGCTCTTCACCAGCGCGGAGACCTTGCCCATGTCGGCACGGCCGGCGAGCTTGCCTTTCACCGCGCCCATGACCTTGCCCATGTCCGCGGGGGCCTTTGCGCCCGTCGCGGCGATCGCCTCGTCCACGGCGGCCGCGATCTCCGCGTCGGACATTGCCTGCGGCAGGTACGTCTGGAGCACGGTGAGCTCGAACTGCTCGTTCTGCGCGAGATCCTGCCGGCCGCCCTTCTCGAACTGGACGATTGCCTCGCGGCGCTGCTTGACGAGCCGGTCGATGACGGCGATCACGTCCGCGTCCGCGAGCTCCTTGCGCTCGTCCACCTCGCGCTGCTGGAGCGCCGCGAGCAGCAGGCGCAGCGCATCGCGTCGCCGCGCGTCACCGGCGCGCATGGCCGTCTTGACATCGTCGTTGATGCGGGCCTTGAGAGACATGGCTATGGGATTGAGGATTGAGGATTGAGGATTGAGGATTGAGGATTGAGGATTGAGGATTGAGGATTGAGGAAACAGCGCTTGCCGGCGGGAAAAAATAAAACAGGCTGCCGGCGTAAGCCAGCAGCCCGCTCAATCCTCAGTCCTCAATGCTGCTCTTAATACATCCGCGGCGGGAGAACCTGCGCGCGAAGGCGCTTGTGGTGGCGCTTGATCGCGGCAGCGAGTTTGCGCTTGCGCTCGGTGGTGGGCTTCTCGTAATACTCCCGGGCGCGCAGCTCGGTGAGCAATCCGGTCTTCTCCACCGTGCGCTTGAATCGGCGCAGCGCGACCTCGAACGGCTCGTTCTCCTTCACTCGTACAGTCGGCATATGACCCTTGGTCGAAACGGAAAACTTGTATTATATCAAGCATCAAGACCTTTACCAAGGCGGAAGTGGAAACGCGCGTGCTGGTGCTGGGCATCGAGACCTCCTGCGACGAGACCGGGGTCGCGCTCTATGACCTCGAGCGCGGCCTGCTCGGACACGATCTCTACTCCCAGGTGGCCCTCCACGCGGCCTACGGGGGGGTGGTGCCCGAGCTCGCCTCCCGCGACCATATCCGGCGCACGGTCCCTCTGGTTTGCGGGTTGCTGGAGCGGACCGGGCGCGGGCTGCACGAGCTTGACGCGGTCGCTTACACGGAGGGGCCCGGACTCGCCGGCGCCCTGCTGGTGGGAGCAGCCATCGCCCATGGGCTCGCTTACGCCTTGCGCATACCGGCGCTGGGACTGCACCACCTCGAGGCGCACCTGCTCTCCCCGCTGCTGTCCACACCCGCGCCGGAATTCCCGTTCATCGCGCTGCTCGTCTCCGGCGGCCATACCCAGCTCGTGCGGGTGGGCGGAATCGCCGACTACACGCTGCTCGGGGAGACGGTGGACGACGCGGCGGGAGAGGCCTTCGACAAGACCGCCAAGCTGCTCGGGCTCGGTTACCCGGGCGGCCCGGCGCTCGCCAGGCTCGCCGCGGCCGGGAAACCCGGCCGCTACCGGCTGCCGCGCCCGATGCTCACCAGCGGCGACCTCAACTTCAGCTTCAGCGGGTTGAAGACCGCCGTGCTCACGCTGGTCAGGGAGCGCGCGCCCGACGAGACCGAGCGGCCCCACCTCGCGGCGGAGATCGAAGCCGCGATCGTGGAAGTGCTCGCGGCCAAGGCGCTCGCGGCACTCGAGGAGACCGGTCTCACGCGGCTCGTCGTCGCGGGTGGCGTGGGCGCCAACGAGCGGCTCCGCGTCCGGCTCGCTGCGGCGGCGGCCCGCCGCGGTGCGACAGTGTACTATCCGCCGCCGGAATTCTGCACCGACAACGGCGCGATGATCGCGCTCGCCGGCGCCCTGCGGCTGAAGCGCTCATCCCTCATCGCTCATCCTTCATCCCTGAAGTTCACGGTGCGCCCGCGCTGGGAGCTCGAAACGCTGGCAGCCGAACGCTAGCCCGCTCCCGGGCCGCTGCCGCGCATCTTCCCCTCCGTTCCCGCCATCAGGTTGCGGATGTTCGAACGATGGCGCCAGACGACCAGCACCGCGACCACGGCGACCGCGATTGCCGGCTCCAGCGCGGTCCGGCTCATGCCGTACAGCAGAAACGAGAGGAACGGCGCGAACGCGGCCGAAGCAAGGGCCGCAAGCGAGGAGATCCGGAAGAAAATCGCGATCACGAGCCAGATCGCGAGCGTGCCGGCGGCGACGTAGACATCCAGCGCCGCGAGCACGCCGAGCGCCGTGGCGACGCCCTTGCCGCCATCGAAGCGCAGAAACACCGAGTACATGTGCCCGATGCACACGGCCACCGCCGCGACGGCGGCGGTCAGTTCGAGCGCGCCGGGGTCCGCGAAGCGCTGCGCGACATGCACCCCGAGCCAGCCCTTGGCGACATCACTGAGCAGCGTGAGCGCCGCGGCCGCCTTGTTCCCGGTACGCAGCACGTTGGTCGCGCCGGGATTGCCCGAGCCGTAGCTGCGCGGGTCGGGCAGCGCGAACACGCGGCTCACCAGCACCGCGAAAGGAATCGAGCCGATGAGATACGCGACGATCGCCAGCGTTACCAGGGTCATGCGATTTCACTTACAATTGCCGCTCATTCTATTCCAGCTTCGCGTTCAAGGTTCAAGGTTCAAGGTTCAAGGTTCAAGGTTAACGATTCGAGCGCTATGGGGCTCTGCGGTTCTCACTTTGAACATTGAACATTGAACGTTGAACATCGAGCCCGGAACGCGCGAGCCATCGCCCCGAATGGACGTCATTTTCATCAACGATCTCCGGATCCAGACGCTGATCGGGGTCTACGCGTGGGAGCGCAAGGTCCCGCAGACGGTGCAGCTCGATCTCGAGATCGCGCTGCCCGACCGCCGCGCCGCGCAAAGCGACCGCCTTTCCGACACCATCGACTACGCGGCGATCGTCGCCCGCATCGAAACGAGCCTGCGCGAGAACCGGATCTCGCTGCTGGAGAAGCTCGCGGAGCATATCGCGCAGCTCATCATGCGCGAGTTCCGCTCGCCTTGGGTCAAGGTGAGCGTGACCAAGCTCGCTGCGCTCGGCAATGTGCGAAAGCTCGGCGTCACCGTCGAGCGCGGCGAGCGCGGCTGACGGGCCCCGGGCGCGCTCACCCGCGCGCAGGCGTCGGGTGCGCCGCGTCGAAATGGCGATAGACTTCCTCGAGCCGCGCGGCCTTCGCCAGCTGGCCGGTCGCCCTCGCGTGCTCGATGTCCTCGAGGATGAAGCGCTTGATCTCCGCGACGCCGCGCCCGGACTTGAGCAGCGCCTGGCCGAGCTCGGCGGCGACGATCTCCGGCACGTGCTCGTGCTCCGAGATCGCCTCGATTTCCTCCTCGGTAAGCCCGCAGAATTCCAGACAGTCCTTCAACGTCAGCATCTCACTCCTCCTCGTCCTCTTCTCACACGGCGGCTCTTCGCTTCAATCTAGCAGATTCCCGGACCCAACCGAAGCTCGCGGGCGCCGGTTACCGGCACCCGCAACGGCGTGCCGCTATCCGCGCGGGTGATGCTTCGCGTGGAGCTGCTTCAGACGCTCGCGCGCGACGTGGGTGTAGATCTGGGTCGTGGAAATGTCGGAGTGTCCGAGGAGCAGCTGCACCACGCGCAGGTCGGCGCCGTGGTTGAGCAGGTGCGTGGCGAACGCGTGGCGCAGCGTGTGCGGAGAGATCGGCTTGCGCAGGCCCGCCTGCGCGGCGTAGCGGCGGATGAGATGCCAGAACGCCTGGCGCGTCATGCCCTCCCCGCGCGCGGTGACGAACAGGTCGTGGCTCGCGCGTCCCGAGAGCAGCGCCGGGCGCGCCTCCTCGAGGTAGCGCCGGATCCACGCGAGCGCCTCCTCCCCGAGCGGCACCAGCCGCTCCTTCGAGCCCTTGCCGATGACCCGCACCACGCCCATGTCCTGGCTCACCTGGGAGAGCTTGAGCGCCACCAGCTCGGACACGCGCAGCCCGCTCGCGTAGAGCGTCTCGAGCATGGCCCTGTCGCGCAGGCCGAGCGCCTCGCCCGCGCGCGGCGCGCCGAGCAGCTGTTCGACGTCCTCTTCCGTGAGGCTCTTGGGCAGCGCGCGCGGGAGCTTGGGCGCGTCGATCCTGAGCGTGGGGTCGGTCTTGATCCGGTTCTGCCGCAGCAGAAAACGATAGAAGCGCTTGAAGCTGGAGAGTTGCCGGCCGGTGGTGGACGGCCGGGCGCGGCCCTTCACCCGGTATGCAAGATAGTCGAGCAGGTCGGCGTGCCTCGCCTCGGATAGTGTCGCTCCGGCACGTCGCTCGAGCCACCGCGAGAGCTGCGCGAGGTCCCGCCGGTAGCTCTCGAGCGTATTGCGCGCGAGGCCGTCCTCCAGCCAGAGCGCATCGCAGAATTCGTCAATGAGCGCGGAGCTCGGTTTCGCCGCCATGGTGCATGCGCAGTATCGCCGAGGATCGCCGGCGCAACAACCGTGAATCGCGTTCCGAGATGATGGCGAGCCCATCGCTCGCTATCCGTCAGTCGCCACGCGCCAGTCGTCAGCCGTCGGTCGTCAGTCGTCACCCAGGGTGATCACGCCCTCGTGCCGCAGCAGCCAGCGCTTCACCTCCAGCGGAAATCCGCCTCTCGCGTTCATGAAGCCGCCGATGCCGCCGCTTGCCACGACGCGGTGGCAAGGGATGACGAGCGGGATGCGGTTCGCTCCGCACGCCGCGCCCACCGGGCGCGGCGCGCTTGCGATCCTGTCCGCAAGGTCCTTGTAGGTGCGGGTATGCCCGCTCGGGATCCGGGCGATCGCGCGCCACACTCGGCACTGGAAAGCGGTGCCCCGGTATTCGAGCGGCAGGTCGAACCGGAAGCCGGGGTCGTCAAGATAGCGCTCGATCTGGCGGCACGCGCGCTCGGCGAGGCGGTTCACCGGCGCCAGGGCCGCCGTGCCGCGCGGCAGGTATTCGATTCGCGTCAGCGCGCCGGCCCCGGTGCGGATGCCGATCACCGCGAACGGGGCAGGGTACCTCGCCTGATGGCGCCCGACGATCGTGCGGTCAGGCGGCACGTTACTCTACCCCGATGCAGGCCGTGCGGCGGGCCCGCGCAGCTTCTGCAGCACGAGCACCACGATCAGCAGGGCGAGCCCGATCGCGTCGAACGCCGCCCGCGGGTAGACGAGCAGCAGGCCCGCGATGATGAGCAGCCACCGCTCGAGGCTCGTGGTCTTGCGCAGCAACCACCCTTGCATGCCGCCGGCGAGCGCCCCGATCCCGAACATCGCGGTGAAGGACACGACGGCGATGTCCACGGCCGAAGCGTTCGCGAGCGCCTTGAACGAGCCCTGCAGCAGCAGGTTCAGGCCCGCCGGATCGAGCACGAACATGAAAGGCACCAGGAACGCGGGCATCGTGTACTTCCACGACTGCAGCGTCGTCTTGTAGGGGTCTCCGCCGGTGATCGCAGCCGCGGCGAACGGCGAGAGCGCGGTCGGGGGCGATACTTCCGAGAGCACCGCATAGTAGAAGATGAACATGTGCGCGGCAAACGCCGGCACTCCGAGCGTGATCAGTGCGGGCGCCGCGATCACCGCACAGATGATGTACGAGGCGGTGACCGGCACGGCGAGCCCCACGATCCACACGATGAGGGAAGTGAAGATCGCCGTCCACAGCAGCTTGATGTCCTGGGTGAGCGCCACGGTCACCGTCACGCCTACGGCGGCGAGCCCGTCCATGATCACGCGCGTCAGCGTGTCCGCGTAGCCGATCACGATCGAGCTGAATTTGAGCCCGAGCCCGGTCAGCGTCACCACCCCCACAATGATGCCCGCCGCCGCGCAGGTCGCCGCGACGCTGAGCACCCCGACCGAGCCGGCCTGCAGCGCGGTGATGAGCTTCTCCGGCCAGATGCGCATGCCGGGCCGGATCCAGGCCGCGGCGAGAAGCGCCAGCGCACCCGCCGGAAGCGCCCAGCTCAACGCGTCCGCCCGGAACCCGCCCTTGAGCGCCACGTAGCCGACGCACACCCCGACCACGACGGTGCAGAACAGGATCATCTGGCGCCGGCTCATCAACGCGCAATCAGGATGCAGCGCGCTCGTCACGAACGCAACCGCCGTCGCCCAGAACACCGACATCGTCGGCGAGAAGCCGACGAGCATGAAGACGATGATCGCGACGAGCGACAGGAAGTGAAAGCCGAACTGCTTCGTGAGATTCCACAGCGTTTCCGCCTTGTCGATCGCGACTTCCTTCATGCCGAACTTGCGCGCATCGATCTCCACCATCAGGAACAGCGCGAAGTAGTAGAGGCAGGTCGGGATCGTCGCCATCAGGATCACGTCGAGGTACGAGATCTTGAGGAACTCGGCGATCAGGAACGCCGCCGCGCCCAGCACCGGCGGAGAGAGGATCGCGCCGAGCCCCCCCGCGGCGAGCAGCCCGCCGGCGGCGTCCTTGCCGTAGCCCGCCTTCATCAGCATGGGATAGGCCACCGTTCCGAGCGTGACGGTGGTCGCGACACCGCTGCCCGAGGGCCCTCCGAGCAGGAACGAGGAGAGCACGATGGTGCGCCCGGCGCCCGTGGCCTTGCCGCCCATGGCGGAAAACGAGAAGTCGATGAAGAACTTTCCCGCTCCCGAGAACTGCAGGAAGGCGCCGTAGATCGTGAACAGTATGATCAGCGAGGAGGACACGTCCACGGGAACCCCGAAGATGCCCTCGAGCGACATGTACATGTGCCCGGTGAGCCGCGAGATGCCGTAGCCGCGATGCGTCCACGGCTCGCCGAGATAAGGACCGAGCATCGCGTAGGCCAAGAACAGCACGCACACGAAGGGCATGATCCAGCCGGTCGAGCGCCTTGTCGCTTCCAGGACGAGCAACGTGATCGCGATCCCCAGCGCCATGTCCACGGTGTTGGGTATCGTGTTGCGATCGGTGAAGTCGTCGCCGCCAAGGATGCCGTAGCCGATCACGACGAGAGAGAGCACCGCAGCGAGCCAGTCCCACCAGCGCACCTGGTTGCGCAGCCGCTTCACCGCCGGGAACAGCAGGAATACGAGAAACAGCACGAAACCGACGTGGATCATGCGCAGCTGCTGCGTCGGCACGATCGCGTACGCCGTGTAGAGATGGAACAGCGACATGATGACCGCCACCGTCATCACGAAAGTGCCGAGGAAGCCGGTAAGCCGGTTGGCCGCGCCTTCCTCCGCCTCGATGTACTTCTCGGCCTTCTTGAGCGCTTCCTCGTCGACCGCGACGTGGTGCTCTGCGGCGATTTGGTGAATCAGGTCGTCCTTGTCGCTCATCGCGCCATCCCGGCCGCCGCCGCGCTCCGGATAAAAGAAATCCAGCGCGAGGCGCGCTGGATCCCGGTCACTATCTGGACGATCTCACAGGGCTATTTGACGTTTAACCCTCTTTCGCGGAAGTACTTGATGGCGCCCGGGTGAAACGGGATCACCATCGCCGCATTGGTCTGGTACTTGAGGTCGAAGTTCTGCGCTTCAGCGTGGACGCGGATCATGTCCTCTCGCTTCTCGAACATCGTCTTCACGATGTTGTACGCGACCTCGTCTGGCGTGTTCGCGCTCGTCACGAGCACGTTCCAGATGGTGCTGATGCGCGCGTCGGCAGCCTGGCCCGGATAGGTCTTGGCCGGAATGACGTCCTTCACGTAGAGCGGGCCGAATTTCTTGTTGAGCGCCTCGACCACGTCATCGTGCTCGATCAGCTTCATCTTCACGCCCGGCGTGGCCCCGAGATCGGTCACCGACGCGGTCGGCACGCCGCCCGACCAGAAGAAGGCGTCGATCTTGCGGTCCTTGAGCGCGTTTACCGATTCCTGCACCGTGAGGCGCTCGCGGACGATGTCCTTCTCGGGATTGAGGCCGGCCGCCTCCAGCACGCGATTGGTCTTCACTTCGGTGCCGCTGCGCGGCGGGCCGGTGGAAACGCGCCGTCCCTTGAGATCGGCGATCTTGTTGATGCCGATGCCTTCGAGCGTGACGATGTGGAAGCGGTTGGGATAGAGGACCATCAGGCCGCGCACCGGCACCGCCTTGCCCTGGAACCGCTCCTGGCCCTTGAACGCGTCCCAGCTCGCATCCGCCATCGACAGCGCGACGTCCGCCTTGCCGGTCAGGATGAACTCGAGGTTCGCTACCGACCCGGCGGTGGCTTCCGCGGTCGCCGAAAGACCCGGCACCGACTTCGTCAGGATGTTGGCCATGCCACCGCCCATGGGGTAGTAGACGCCTCCGGTGGGGCCGGTCGCGATCGAGAGCGTGATCTTCTGTTGCGCGGATGCGGGCAGTGCCGCGGCAGCACACGCAGCGAGCAGGCCGATGAGCAACTTACGCATGTTTTCCTCCTGATATATATATAGATGAGACTTGCGGGAGCGCAGTGTATAGAGGTTGCCGAGCGGAGGTCAACCGCCGCCGTGATGTCCGCGCCGTCCTTTGGAACACCGTTACGCAACCGGGTTCCTGGTCGAAAGCGGGTGCTCGGCGTCCGCATAACCTCATGCCGGGTCAGGCAAAAAACCGCCATCAGCCGGGCTCGGCAAGGGATGGCCGTTTTCGCGTAAGGTTGTTGACAGCTTCACGCGCTGCGTGCCGAAACCCGCCTACGCGACCGTGCGGGATGCGGCCTGCGCCGCGGCTCGGCCTGCGTCCTGCTCGGGTGCGAAAAACGGTGGCATCATACGCACTCTCTCCCTGATCGAAAGAAAGAAAATGCCGAAGATCCAGTCCGTTTCCGTGTGCGTGGCACGCGTGCCGCTCGACGTCGTCACCTCCTTCGCGACCCGCACCGTGAGCGCGCGCGACTACTGCCTCGTGAAGGCGCGCTCGAGCGACGGCGTCGAGGGAATCGGCTTCTGCTACGTGGGCAGCGCCGGCGGGCGCATCGCGCAGGCCGCAGTCGAGGAGCTGCTCGCCAAGAAACTCATCGGGCAGGAATCGACACGCACTGAAGGTCTCTGGCACGAGATGTACCAGGAATCGCTGCTGCAGGGCCGCTCCGGATCCGTGATGCGCGCGATCTCGATCCTGGACATCGCCCTGTGGGACCTCAACGCGAGGGCCGCGAAGCTCCCGCTGCATAACTACCTCGGAGCACACGTCGCGGAGCGCGTGCCGGCGTACGCGAGCGGCGGCTACTATCTCGCCGGCAAAACGCCGAAAAAGCTGGGCGAGGAGATGGCCTCTTACGTGAAGGCGGGCTTCAAGGCCGTGAAGATGAAGGTCGGCCGGCTCTCGCCCAAGGAAGAGGAAACGCGCGTGCGCGCGGCGCGCGAGGCGGTCGGCCCCGATATCGCGCTCATGCTCGATGCGAACAATGCCTGGAATGACGTCCCCACCGCACTGCAGTACGTGCGCCGGTGGGAGAAGTACGACCCGTACTGGATCGAGGAGCCGTTCGGTCCGGATGACATTGACGGCCACGCCAAGCTCGCGCGGCTCACGCCGGTCGTGGTCGCGACCGGCGAGATCGCCTACGGGCGCTGGTACCACAAGGAGCTGCTCGACAAGGGGGGCGCCGAAATTTTGCAGACCGATGCGTGCGTGTGCGGCGGGGTGAGCGAATGGAAGCGCATTGCGGCGATGGCCTCGGGCTACGGCGTCACCGTCTGCCCGCACTGGTTTCACGACGTGCACGCGCCGCTCGTCGCGGCGACGCCCAACGCGCGCTACGTGGAGTTCTTCCCCGACGACCAGGTGCTCAATTTCCGGCGCCTGATCGACCGGCAGCTCCAGCACAAGAACGGCAATCTCCTGCTGCACCGGAGCCCAGGACTGGGATTCAGGTTCGACGAGAAGGCGGTGAAGCAGTACGCGCTCACGCCGGCGAAGCCTTGGTCTGTCTGCAAGTAGGGGCCACGGCGAAAACCGCGATACGTGCGGGTATTGAATACACCTGCGGGTTGCTACAATGACGCCGCACGCCATTAACGACGAAATCAGCGACGGAGGAAACCATGGGGAAACGGCTGTTGCAGGCAGGGGGAGCCGCTTTTGCGGCAACCGCAATCGTCGTGGTATCGACCGCCACGGCACAAGACTATCCGAGTAGGCCGATACGCATGGTCGTTCCGTTCGCGGCGGGCGGTGCGACGGACGTGCCGACCCGGCTCACGGCGGCAAAGCTGTCGGAACGGTTCGGGCAACCGGTCGTGATCGACAATCGCCCGGGGGCCGGAGGCATGGTCGGCACGGCCGTGGCGGCGGGGGCGGCGCCGGACGGCTACACCGTACTGATGACCTCCACGCCTTTCGTGCTGAGCCCGCACATGTACAAGAACCTGACCTACGATCCGCTCAAGGACTTCGTGCAGGTGACTCAATTCGGTGCGGCGCCCAACGTCCTGATCGTGCACCCGTCGCTGCCGGCGAAATCGGTGAAGGAACTCGTGGCGCTCGCCAAGGGGCAGCCGGGGAAACTGGACTGGGCCTCTTCGGGGAGCGGCGGCGGCCAGCATCTGTTCGGCGAGCTGTTCATGTCCATGGCGGGCGTCAAGATCACGCACGTCCCGTACAAAGGCAGCGGCGCGGCCATTGCGGACGTTCTCGGCGGGCAGGTGAAAATCGGATTTCCCGGGATCGTCATTGCGTTGCCCCATCACAAGGCGGGGCGCGTGCTTGCGCTGGGCGTGACCACCGCGCGGCGCTCGCCGCAGATGCCCGATGTACCGAGCATCGCGGAAGCCGGGCTGCCGGGCTACGAGGCCACGTTCTGGCTCGGCATGTCCGTGCCCAGAGGCACGCCGAAAGCCATCATCGACAAGCTGCACAAGGAGACCACTGCTTTGTTGCAATCGCGGGACGTGGTCGAAGGTTTCGAGCGCAGCGGCACCAACGCCGTGCCCTCAAGCCCCGAGCAGTTCAGGAAATTCATCCTGTCGGAATACGAGAAATGGGGGAAGGTCATCCGCGATGCGGGAATACAAGCCAACTGAGAGCGGGTTTCTCAGCGCTTCGCTGCCGTGTCGCGGGAACGACGCCGGCCGAAAACCGGCCGGCGTTTTTCCGTACGGGTGTTGAGCAGCGGATATGGAAAAGGCCGCAGCAGCAAGGACGCAAACGTCGCCGGTCACCGCGGTTAATCCCGTCCCCACCCTGCCCGCGCGCGGCGCCGAAATCCCGGTGATCGGCTTCGGCACCTCGCAGCTCGGCGAGTGCGGCGAGATCGTCGCGGCGGCGTTGAAGCTCGGCTACCGCCACGTCGACACCGCCTGGAAGTACGGCACGGAGAAGGGCGTCGGAGAAGGCATGCGCGCCTCCGGCGTCCCGCGCAAGGACATCTTTTTGTGCACCAAGGTCTCGCACGAGTACCTGCGCGCCGCCGACTTCGCGCGCTCGGTGGACGAGAGCTTGAAGCGCCTGCAAACGCATTACGTGGACCTCCTGCTCGTGCACTGGCCGAGCACCGAGGGCATTCCACTCTCCGAGACGATGAGCGCGCTTGCAAGAGCGAAGCGCGAAGGCAAGACGCGGCACATCGGCGTCGCGAATTTCAACATCGCGCTCACCGAGGAAGCGATGCGGCTGTGCCCCGAGCCGTTCTCGGTGCTGCAGGCCGAGTACCACCCGTACCTCGACCAGTCGAAGGTGCTCGCGTTTTGCCGCCGCGCCGGACTCGTGTTCATGGCCTATTGCCCGCTCGGCCGCGGGCGGGTGTTCAAGGATTCCGTGCTCGCCGAGATCGCGCGCAACCGCGGCAAGACCATCGCGCAGGTCGCGCTGCGCTGGCTCGTGCAGCAAGGCAACATCGCTCCCATTCCGCGCTCCTCGAACCCCGCGCACATGGCCGAAAGCCTCGCCGTGTTCGATTTCGAGCTGTCGGAGGCCGAGATGGGCAGGATCTTCGCGCTCAAGCGCTCCGACGGCAGGATCGCGAACCCGGCGGGCCGCGCCCCCGCCTGGGACTGAGGCCCCGGCGCAGCCGCGAACGAGTGGCAAGGTGACGACTCACGACTCACGATTCACGACTCACCACGAATGCGGTGGCGAAGCGACGGGGTGACGAAATGGTGAATAGCGGAGCCGAGCGGATGGAACGCGAGGCCGGCGGGAACCTAAAGCCGCCGGCACTCTCGGCCGACGCGACCCCGATGCTGATCGTGCGGCAGGTGCGGCAAGCACTGCGCACCGCGCTCTGTGGCTTCATCGCGTGCTACGCGATCGTTCTGTACGGGCAGGTTCCGCCGTCTGCTGCAGAGCTTGCAACGTACGCCGGCCTACACGCCGCGGCGGCACGGGGCGATGCAGCGGAGATCCGGGCGCTACTCGCGAAGGGCGCCCGGCTCGACGTGCGCGACGCCTACGCTCGCACCCCGCTGCACGTCGCGGCCTACCGCGGCCGTCATGAAGCCATGCGCGCGCTCGTGGCCGCCGGCGCGAACCCCAACGCGCTGGAACGGGACCGCTACGATATCGTCACCATCGCAGCCGTCGCCAACGATGTACCGACGCTGAAAGTGGCGCTTGCGCTGGGCGCGAGCACGAAGAACGTTACCAGCCGCTACGACGGCACCGCGTTGATCGCCGCCGCGCATCTGGGGCACGCGGAGGTCGTGCGCACGCTGATCGGCGCCGGGGCGCCCCTCGATCACGTCAACAATCTGGGCTGGACCGCGTTGATCGAATCCATCGTGCTCGGTGACGGCGGCCCGCGCCACACGGACACGCTGAACGCGCTCGTCGAGGCCGGAGCGAACGTGAATCTCGCCGATCGCAACGGACAAACGCCGCTCGCGCTTGCCCGCAGGCGCGGCTACACGGAAATGGCGAAGCTGCTCGAGCGCGCCGGGGCACGGTGAAAGGAAGAGACGACGAAGCGATGTTGGGCCGTAATCACATCGCCGCGCGCCGCCCGGTTCCGGGACGGCCCGGTCTTTCGCCGTCCCGCAAGGGCGCGAGGGAATCAACGTGACCCGAGAGGCGCGATGCGCCCGCGTATCCTGAAAACGGCCCTCGCGCGGTTCATGCTGCCGGGGCTTGTTGCGCTGCTCGCCGCCTTTGCGGCGAGTGCGGCCGAAATTCCGCACCGCGTCACCGCCGTCGAGGGCGTCGCCGAGTACCGGCTCGAAAACGGCCTGCGCGTGCTCACGGTCCCGGACCCGGGTCTCGACACCATCACGCTCTACATCACCTACCTCGTGGGCGCGCGCCACGAGGGCTACGGCGAGAAGGGCATGGCGCACCTGCTCGAGCACCTGTTCTTCAAGGGATCGAAGCGCCACCCCAACATCCGCGAGGAGGTGGCGCGCCGCGGCGACCAGTGGAACGGCGGCACCGGCTACGACCAAACCTTCTACTTCATCACGCTCGCGGCGAGCGACGAGAACCTGGACTGGGCGCTCGGCATGGAGGCGGACCGCATGGTCAACGCGTTCATCGCGAAGGCCGACCTCGACAGCGAGATGACCGTGGTTCGCAACGAGATGGAGACGGCCGAGAACAGCCCCGAGTCGGTGCTCTTCGAGCGCATGCAGCGCCTCGCGTTCGCGTGGCACAACTACGGCAACCCGATCCTCGGCACGCGCTCGGACCTCGAGCGCATGCCGATCGAGCGGCTGCAGGCGTTCTACCGGACGTGGTACCGGCCGGACAACGCGGTGCTGATCCTCGGCGGGCGTTTCGACGAGCCGCGTGCGCTGGAGCTCGTGGCGCGGCACTTCGGAGCGGTCCCGCGACCGGCGCACCCGTTGCCGGAAACCTACACCGTCGAGCCGCCGCAGGACGGCGAGCGCACGGTGACGCTGCGCCGCGCGGGCGACACGCAGCTGGCGGCCGTGATGTACCGCGGGCCCGCGGGCAGCCACCCCGACTACGCGGCGATGGACGTGCTGACCTACGCGCTCGCCCTCACCCCGACCGGGAGGCTGCACCGGGCGCTGGTGCAGGCCGGCAAGGCAAGCGCGGTCGCCGGGTACCAGCCCGCGCTGCACGATCCAGGCTACGTCTATTTCGACGCGCGTCTCGGCAGGGACGGATCGCTCGAAGCCGCGCGCGACGCGCTCCTCGAGACGGTCGAAGGCGTGGTGCGGGACCCGGTCCGCGAGGACGAGGTGGAGCACGCCAAGCGGGCGCTGCTCAGCGAAATCGCCCGAATCGAGCTCGAATCCGGCTCGCTGATCCGGGCGCTTTCCGATTTCTCGGGGGCCGGCGACTGGCGCCTGTTCTTCCTCTACCGCGACCGGCTCGCGCGGGTGACCGCCGCGGACGTGCGCCGGGTGGCGGAGACCTATCTGAAGCCGGCCAACCGCGTGCTCGGACTGTTTGTGCCGACCGACCAGCCCGAGCGCACCGAGATCCCGCCCGCGCCCGCGCTTGCGCACGCGCTCGCCGACTACCGCGGCGGCAAGGGTATCCAGCCCGGCGAAGCGTTCGACCCGTCCCCGCGCAATCTCGAGGACCGCATCGTGCGGCGCGAACTCGCAAACGGCATGCGCGTCGCGCTCCTGCCCAAGAAAACCCGGGGCCAGAGCCTCGTCGCCAATCTCGCCTTGTACTGGGGCGACGAGCAGAGCACGATGCACCGCAGTGTCGCGTGCACGCTGGCGGGCGAGATGCTCGCGCGCGGCACGGCGAAGCGCTCGCGCGCCGGGCTGCGCGACGCCCTCGACCGGCTCAAGTCGGCCGTTTCGGTGAACAGCAGCGGCGCGGCAATCGAGACGCGGCGCGCACAGCTCCCCGACACGCTGCGACTCGTCGCCGAAATGCTGCGCGCGCCGTCGTTCCCGCCGGACGAGTTCGAGCAGTTGCGGCGCGAGGCGCTCACCGACATCGAATCGCGCCGCAGCGAACCGTGGGAAATCGCCGCGCGAGAGCTGGCGCGCTACCTGCACCCCTACCCGGTCGGCCACTGGCGCTACACCCAGTCCTTCGACGAGCGCATGGAGGCGCTGCGTCGCGCGAGCCTCGACGACGCCAGGCGCTGCTACGAGGAGTTCTTCGGCGCTACCCGCGCCGAATTTGTCGCCGTGGGCGACTTCGATCCGCGGGCCGTCATGGGACTGCTGGAGGAGCTGTTCGGAGACTGGAAGAGCCCCCGGCCCTACCGGCGCGTACCCGAGCGCCACTTCGAGCGTCCCGCGGCTGCGCGCGAGATCCGTACGCCCGACAAGGCGAACGCGGTCCTGCGCGCCGGGCTGAACGTGGAGATGCGCGACGACCATCCCGACTATCCCGCGCTGGTGCTCGCCAACTACCTCCTGGGCGGCTCGTCGAACGCCCGCATACCGGTGCGCGTGCGCGAGAACGAAGGACTGTCCTACAGCACCACGGCGTGGTTCACTGCCCGGGCGCTCGACGCCACCGCGAGCTTCGCGATCGCCGCGACCTTCGCCCCCGCGAACAAGGCGCGCGTCGAGAAGGCGATCCGCGAGGAGATCGCGCGCGCGCGCTCCGGGGGCTTCACGCTCGAGGAGACCGAGACGGCAAAGAAGGGGTTGCTGCAGGCGCGGCGCCTCGAGCGCACGCGCGACCGCTCGCTCGCGGGCCGGCTCTCGTACTACCTGTACTGGGATCGCACGTTCGACTGGGACGTGGAGTTCGAGAACCGCATCGCCGCGCTCACGCCGGATGCGACGCGCGACGCGCTGCGCCGCCACCTCGATCCCTCGCAGCTATCCGTGGTCACGGCGGGAGATTTCAGATAAACGGGCGCGCCGGCAAACGGGGCGCGCCGCCGCTACGGTCCGGCGGGCCCGGGTTCAGGACCCGGTCCTCTTCTTCTTGCCCGCCACCACCGGATTCAGGAAATTTCGCGCGTCGTAGATCTCGCCGCGCAGGTAGCTGATGATGTTGTGCGCCGCAATGGTGCCCATCTGGACCGCGGCATCCGTCGTGAAGGCGGCAATGTGCGGCGTGCACACGACGTTGGGCATCACAAGAAGCGGGTTCGCGGGGTCCACGGGCTCCATCGCGAAGGTGTCGAGCCCCGCCCCGGCGAGCCGCCCGCTCTGCAGCGCGGCGACGAGCGCAGGCTCGTCGATCAACTTTCCGCGCGCGGTATTGATGAGAAGCGCGCCCGGCTTCATCCGCCGCAGCTCCTTTTCCCCGATCATGCCTCTCGTCTTGTCGGTGAGCGGACAGTGCAGGCTCAGGATGTCCACGCGGCCGAGCAGCTTCTCCAGGCTCTGTTCCCACTCCATGCCCTGGGGAAGCTCGGAACGCGCGCGGGAATGGATGAGTACGCGCGCCCCGCAGGCGCTCGCGAGCCGTGCCGTTCGCCGGCCGATCTGCCCGTGGCCCACGATGCCCACGGTGCGGCTCCGGAAGTCCGTTACCAGGTAGGCCGGATCCCTCCAGACGCCTTTCCGCAGCTCGCGGTCGAACCGCGGAAGCTCCCGCGCGAGGCACAGCATGAGCGCGAGCGCGTGCTCCGCGACCGCGTCCGCATTGGCGCCGCTCGTCACCATCACCGCGACGCCATGCGCGGTCGCGCATTCCAGGTCCACCGAGTCGATGCCCGCGCCGTGCTTCGAGATGATCCTGAGGTCCCTCGCCGCCGCGAACACCGCCGGCGTAAACGGCGCCGGACCGCGCAGCAGCACCGCGTCCACTCTGCGGCGCGTGAACTCCGACAGCACGGCTTTCTCGTCGACCGGGTTGTGCATGAAGGCGATGTCCGCACCGGCACCGCGCAGGAGTTCCTGCGCCAGCTCCGACACGTTCGTTGATGTCACCAGGACGAGCGGTTTGCTCATGAGGTGTTTCCGCCTGTTGGCCGGTGCGGGGATTCCAATACAATACCCGATATTGCTTGCCGTAGTGACGGAGTAATGGGTAATGGGTAATGGGTAATGGGTAATGGGTAATGGGTAATGGCGGAGCGGTTCTCGCTGCTATAGTTCTTGTGCATTACTCATCACCCATCACTCATCACCGGTATTTCCGATATGACAACGAGTAGACAGGAACTGAGCGAACCGGTGCCGGCGGCGGCGCCCACCGCCGGCGCGGCCGCCCGGCAGGAGCGCAAGCCGCCGCGAATCTTGCGGCACATGCTCGCGCTCGACGATTTCGAGGACGCGGCGCGCCGCTACATACCGCGCCCGATCTTCGGCTACGTGTCGGGCGGAGCGGAAACCAATGCCGCCCTGCGCGCCAACCGCGCGGTGTGGGACGAGATCGCCTTCATCCCCAAAACCCTGGTGGACACGACCGGGCGCGCGCACACCACAACGCTCTTCGGCCGTACCTACGACGCGCCGTTCGGCATCGCGCCGATGGGCGGCACCGCGATGGCGGCCTATCAGGGCGACCTCATGCTCGCCCGCGCTGCGGCGGCGGCCAATATTCCCATGATCCTGAGCGGCGCCGCGCTCACCCCGCTCGAGCAGATCAAGCGCGAGGGGCCGACCGCGTGGTTCCAGGCCTATCTGCCCGGCGACGACGAGGTCATCACCCGCATGGTCGAGCGGGTCGCGCGGGCCGGCTACGACACGCTG
Organism: Betaproteobacteria bacterium; assembly: GCA_016868035.1. Lineage (GTDB taxonomy): Bacteria > Pseudomonadota > Gammaproteobacteria > Burkholderiales > SG8-41 > SG8-41. Next base: position 27,678 of record VGID01000001.1, read on the forward strand.
GTCCTGACCGTGGACGTGCCGGTGCTCGCGAACCGCGAGAACAACGTGCGCACCGGCTTCAGCACGCCGCTCCGGCCCTCGCCGCGTCTCGCGTGGGACGTGATGGTGCGCCCGCGCTGGCTCATCGGCATGTTCCTGCGCACCCTGCTGCTGCACGGCATGCCGCATTTCGAGAACATGGGCCCGAGGGTGCCGCTGCTCTCTCCCACCGCCCGGCGCGATCCCGGGCGGCGCGACCGGCTCGCGTGGAAGCACGTCGGGCTGATGCGCCGCTCGTGGAAGGGGCGCCTCGTGGTGAAGGGCATCCTCGATCCGGAAGACGCGCGCATCGCGCGCGAATCAGGCGTGGATGGCATCATCGTGTCCAATCACGGCGGGCGCCAGCTGGACGGGGCCGCCGCGCCGATACGCGTGCTGCCCGGGATCGTCGAGCAAGCGGGCGCGATGACCGTCATGATGGATAGCGGCGTGCGGCGCGGCACCGACGTGCTGAAGGCGCTCGCGCTCGGCGCGCAATTCGTCTTCGTCGGCCGCCCGTTCCTCTACGCCGCGGCGATCGCCGGCGAGCCCGGCGTGCGCTACGCGATCCACCTGCTCGCCGAGGAAATCCACCGCGACATGGCGCTGATCGGCATCAACCGGCTCGACGAGATGAGGCGGGAGCTCCTGATGCCCGCCCGCGGCAGCGATTTTCTTACGGTGTGACGACTGACGCGTGACTGCCGACGGCCTGCCTCAAGACAAAAGGAGGAAGGAACGGGCTGCTACGTAGAATCCCTTTCGCCTTCCGCCTTCTGCCTTGCGGCTTTCGTTTTCCGCCCCCCACAGCGGGGTGGAAACCGGTACAATCCACCCCCGAATCACTGGTCAGGAGTGTTCGGGATGAACAGGATGCGTTTGGCAACGGGGTTCGGGGCGGCCTGGACCGCGCTCGTCCTCCTCGCGCATCCCGGCACCGCGCTGGCGTCCGCGCGCTTCGGCCAGGTCGAGCCGGCCCCCGGGCTCGCCTTGCACGCGGAAGCGGAATACACGCGCTTCATCCGCATGACCTCGAGCGCGCGCTTTGTCGCGCTCGCTTCCAAGCCCGCCACCGCGAACACACGCGCGGCGGACGCAGGCCAGCGCGGAGACCGGCCGGTCGCGGCCGTCACCGCGACGGGCGCGGGACAAGCCGGCTACGTGCACTTCTTCGTGATCCGGGGCCCGGACGGCGTGTCGGAGGTCCAGGTCGGCATCGAGCTGCCCGATCAGAGAATCGCGTGGTCGTTCCCGGAGCTCGGGGCTGTCGTCTCGCCGTTCATCGAAACCGGCGTGCTGCCGGCGGGCGGCAAGCAGTACGAAATCTGGCACCTCTACGGGATCCGCCCCTTCCCGGACGACGCCGCCATGACCGCGCTCGCGGGCGCGCTCGTGGAGCGCATCCGGCCCTGGGTCGAGGCCCGCACGCCCTATTGCCTGGTTGACGGGGCGCGCGGCAATTGCATGAGCTGCCTCGGCTTCGTGCTGCGCGCGCTGTTCCCGCCCAACCGCGGCAGCAATTACCCCGGCCTGCCGCGCGACTTCTGGCGCGCGGGCACCGCGTCGAAATACACGACGCACGATCTGCTGCTCTACCTCACCGGGATGCTCGACCTCCCGAACCGTGAGGCCCGTCTCCAGCGCATCTCGCGGCTCGCGCTGCCGGAAGACCTGCGAGAAGATCTCGAAGCGCTCGTGCACGTCATGGGCGCGTTCGAGCAGGCTCCCGCGGCGAGAGCCGGCGCGCCGCAAACGGCCCCGCAACTGCGCCCCGCCACTCCGCCTTCTACGATCGGCACCCGCCCGCAGCAGCGCCGCCCGCTGTAACGAGTGATTAAGTGACTGGGTGACCAAGTGATTAAGTAACGGCATTCGGCGTCCGGCCAGATTATCCGGCCCCTGGTTCAGAAGTCACGGTATCACTGAATCACTTAATCACTTAGTCACTGCATTTTTAGGACAACCGCCATGGCCGAACCTTCCGCCGCCGTCCGTTCCGAGCTCGCGCCGACGGGCAGGCTGCGCGTGGGCATCAATCTCTCCAATTTCCTGCTCACCGCGAAGGATCCCGCGAGCGGCGAGTTCCGCGGCGTCGCGGTGGATCTGGGCAAGGAACTCGCGCGGCGCCTCGGCGTTCCCGCCGAAATCATCGGCTATCCCAATCCCGGCGCGCTCGCGGACGCGGCGACCTCGGGCGCGTGGGACGTGGGCTTCCTCGCCGCCGAGCCCAAGCGCGCGAACGAGATCGCCTTCACTGCCGCCTACGTCGAGATCGAGGCCACGTACCTCGTGCCGCCGGGCTCCCCGCTCAAGGCGGTGGCCGAAGTGGACCGCGAGGGCATGCGCATCGCCGTGCCCGAGAAGAGCGCGTACGAGCTCTACCTCTCCCGCACGCTCAAGCACGCGCAGCTCGCGCGCACGCAGGGCGCCGACAACGCGTTCAAGCTGCTCGTCTCGGACAAGCTCGACGCGCTCGCCGGGCTCAGGCCGCGGCTCGTGAAGGACCACGAAAAGCTTCCCGGGTCGCGCATCCTCGACGGCCGCTTCACCGCCGTCCAGCAGGCGGTTGGCACGCCCAAAGCGCGCGTCGCCGGCGCGAAGTACCTGCGCGAGTTCGTCGAGGACGTCAAGGCCGCGGGTCTGGTAGCGCAATTGATCGAAAAGAACGGCGTCCGCGGGCTCACCGTCGCCCCCAAGGCATAAAAGTGGCACCGTGACGGGGGAGGACGGAGCCAGTGATTGAGTGGCTGAATAATCAAGTGATGAGGTCGAATTTCGTCGGATCACTCGATCGCTCGATCGCTCATCCACTCCATCACCGGATTCACGCATCACCGGTCACTCCCTTCGAGGCGTCTTGACCCCGATCCCCCGCATCCCGGCGCTCGCGCCGTTCCGCGTCCGCAGTTTCCGGTTCCAGTGGCCCGCCGATATGGCGACCTCGTGGGCGTTCGAGATGGAGACGCTGATCCTTGGCTGGTACGTGCTGGTCGAGACCGGGTCGGTGCTGATGCTCACCGTGTTCGCGTCGCTGCTCTACATCGGCACCCTGCTCGCGCCGATGTTCGGGGTGATGGGGGACCGGATCGGGCACGGCAACGTGCTCGCCGCCATGCGGGCCGTCTACGCGGCCCTGGCAACCGCCCTAATGATTCTGACCCTCACGGAAATCCTGACGCCGGTGCACGTGCTCGTCATCGCCGGGATGGCGGGGCTGGTACGCCCATCGGACATCGGGATGCGCGGCGCGCTGGTAGGCGAAACGATGCCCGCCGCCCAGCTGATGGGAGCGATGGGCATCCAGCGCACCACGCAGGATTCCGCCCGCATCGCCGGCGCCCTCACGGGCGCGGGACTCGTTGCAGCGCTCGGCATGGGGCCGGCGTATCTCGCCATCGCGGTGTTCTATGCGATCAGCGTCGTGCTGACCCTGAAAGCGGGCGGACGCACTTCCGCTGCCCATTCCGCGGGAGCGACTCCGGGCGTTGCAGCGCACGCCTCACCATGGCACGACCTCAGGGAAGGACTCGCCTACGTCTGGAATACCCCGCTGCTGCTCGGGCTGATCTCCATTGCCTTCCTGATCAACCTGACGGCGTTTCCGCTGTTCACGGGGTTGCTGCCGGTGGTGGCGAAGCAGATCTATCTTGGGGACCAGACGACGCTCGGCTACATGATCGCAAGCACGGCCTTCGGCGCCTTGATGGGCTCGCTCGCCCTGAGCCGTTACGGCAGCGCATTCCGGCCTGCGCGCATGATCGTCGTGGCCGCCGCGGCATGGTACTCGGCGCTCCTCGCGTTTGCGCACGCGCCGGATCCCGACCGCGGCATCCCGGTTCTCATCCTCGCCGGGATCGCGCAAAGCCTGATCATGGTCGCGATGGCGACGACGCTGCTGCGGAACTCCGAACAGCGGTTCCGCGGCCGCATCATGGGCATACGGATGCTGGCGATCTACGGTACCCTGCCCGGGCTGCTGATCGCCGGCCCGCTGATCGCCCGTTTTGGTTACCCGCTCACGGCAACGCTCTATTGCGTGATCGGCCTCGCCTTCACCGCGCTTATCGCCGTGCGGTGGCGGGAGCAGCTTTGGCGCCTCGAAGCGCCGGCCAATACCCGGTAATGGGGCGACGGGAGCCTTGTTCGAAGTTCCGAGTTCAAAGTTTCAGGTTCGAAGACGGAAGCTTGAACGTTGAACCTTGAACCTGGAACACCTGCTCATCCCCCGGCCTCTGCCGTGCTCCCTCAAGTTCCGCTGCCCCCTCGGGCGTCGAGCTGTCCCGGATCGCTCAGCGTAAGTCTCTAGGATTCAAGTGTTTTTTGGGTTACAATGCACACATCACCACGCTCAGACCCGCCGGGCTTCTTTTGTTCGCATCGAAGCCTGTGAAATTCGTTCCGGAGAGAGAGATCAGCCATGAGAACCATTAGGCCGGCCCGGTCGGTGGATTGGACCCGGGAAAGAATCGCCGCGCTGCCCACGCCCGAGGTGCGGCAATTGCGTGCCAACGCGGAACGTCTCAACGATCCGGAAATCGTGCAACGATGCGATGCCGTGCTCGGCGAGCGCCCGCGTGGAGTCATCCGCGGCGCCAAGCCCGCGAGCGGCATCCCCCGGCCGCGCAAGAAGCTCGCGTCCAGGACCGGGGGGGACGCATGAGGGCTCCTGTCGTGGCGCGCGGGCGGTTCATGGTCGGGAAGTACGAGGTGGTCGCGCAGCCGATCCCGTATTCGATGCACATGCTGCGCTACACCGTGTACCTCGGCAAGACGCGGATCGGCGCCATGGTGAGCATGCCGACGGAATCCGACTGCCGGTTCCTGGAAAACCCGCCCGTGGTCCCGCCGCTCAAGATTTTCTACGTCACGAGCCGGCCCGGCCGCCCGAAGAAAGGCGCCAAGCCCGCCGCCCCCGTCGTCCTGGAGAGGGATCAACCCGGCTTCCGCCAGGAGATCCCGTCCGACGTGCCGCTCGACGGATTGCGGAAATCGGAAGACCGCTAGTCCGGCTCGCCGCGCCGCACAAACAAAAAGCCGGGCCTGAGCCCGGCTTTTTTTGCGCAGTGCGCACCCCTCAGACAGACTGGATGTTGGTTGCCTGCGTCTTGCCCTTGTTGCCGACGGTGATCTCGAAAGACACCTTCTGGTCTTCCTTCAGCGACTTGAATCCCTGCATGTTGATCGCGGCGAAGTGGGCGAATAGATCTTCGCCCCCGCCGTCAGGTGTAATGAAGCCAAAACCCTTCGCGTCGTTGAACCACTTTACGGTGCCGGTTGGCATTGCTGCGTTCCTCCAAAAATTAGGGCTGAGCCCAGGCTCGTGTTTATCTCAAAGCCCCAGAAGAACGGACGGACAGCGAGTCAACGATCCCAAGTGGTCGAAGTAAACATCGAGCGCGCACCTTAAAGGGGAGGCGGGGCCACGTCATGCCCTGTCGCGGAAAGCGGCTTTGGATACAGCTGACGACCGGCGGGATACGAACCCGTGAGACCGGGCGGTCGGGAGATCGACAGGAAGCTTTACTCGCTCTCCCGCCCTGATACTCTCACGCCCTTACGGCCTTCTGCCCCGGGCCTTTCCCCTTCTCCCTCATCCCTGCCTTGCGCCGTCGCCAGTGGCATAAGGCGGGGTTTAGCGCCATACTCCCCGAAAATAGCGTTTTTCCGTATCTTCCCTTCCGCAAGACATTCGTTCGATGCCTGCCAGCAAGAAACCTGCGCGATCCGAGTCCGTCGCGACCGCGCTGCTTCCGGTTTCCATCCAGCCCGGTAACATTCGCTACGCGCCCGGCGTGCGCGCGGGACGCTGGGTGTTCGCCACCGGGCACAAGGGCACGGCCGATTTCGTGAGCGGCATGGCCCCCGAGGTGATCGACGGGGCCGCGCCGCGCCATGGCATGCCGAAGCACAAGAAGGAGGCGCGGCGTATCTTCGCCAACCTCGCGAAGGTGCTCAAGGCTGGCGGTACGGACCGCAAGCACGTCGTGCGGGTCGACCAGTACTACACCGGCGGGCAGGTCGTTCCCGCCTACCACGAAGTGCGGCGCGAATTCTTCGCTGGCCACGTTCCGCCCAGCACTTCGAATCTGCACCAGCGATTCCTGCTCGCCGGGCAGGACATGGAGGTGCAGTTAATGGCCGCGGTGCCGGCCAAGGGCTTCGAGGCCATGCAGCACCGCCCGAAGAATCTGCCGGTGCACGCGACCTCCGCTTACAGCCCCGTTCTTACCTGCGGCGACTACGTGTTCGTCGCCGGTCAGACCGCGGAGGCGCTCAAGACCGAGGAAGGGCCGATTGATCCCGCGGCGCGCATGCCGGCCGGGCATCTGTGGAAGGGCACGCCGATCAAGCTCGAAACCGAGTTCGTGCTCGAGCGAAAATTGAAGCCGGCGCTCGCCACCGTCGGCAACACCCTCGCCGGGGTGGTGAAGGCGCAGATCTATCTGCGCGACGTGGACGACATCCCGGCGTTCAACGAGGTATGGACGAAGCACTTTCCGAAGGCGCCGCCCGCCACCACCATCATCACCACCGCCACGCCCGGCTTCATCTGCGAGGCCAGCCGCATCGAGATCAACACGATCAGCCTGCACCACGGCGGCCGCACGCAGAAAGAGGTGATCGATGCCGGCGTAGCGACGGCGTATGCGGGCCAGGTGCAGGCGGTCCGCGCCGGCGACCTGTTGTTCCTGTCGGGCTTGATGGCGGTGGGCCCGGGTGGCGCCCTTGCCTCCACAGCGCGCATCGACCCGCGCCAGCCGCAATTCGGAAGCGCCGTGCAGCTGCAGATGGATCACATGCTCACCCAGGCGCAGCGCATCTGCCGCAAGGCCGGCACTTCACTCGGCAACGTGGTTCGTGCGCAGCAGTTTCATACGAGTCTTGCCGACTTCAACGGCGCCTGGCAGGTCTGGCAGCAGCACCTGCCAGGCCAATACCTGCCGTTCTCGGCGATCGAAGTGCCCGCGCTCGGGGTGCCGGGCGCCGTCGTGATGCTGGATCTCTGGGTGTACGTCCCCTAGCCGCTGGTCGCGCCCGCGGCCGCGAGCGTACAGCGATTATCCGAACCCGCAATCGTCCTGAAAAAAACCACGCAACCTTCGACATGAAAGGAAGACCATGAAGCCCACATCGCTCGCCTGCGATCATTTTTCTGGCCGTGTTTCGAGGGCGCTGCGCGCCTTCGGCGTCGCTGCGCTGGCGGCGCCCATTTTGACATCGGCGCAGGTGCCGGACGCCGACAAGTATCCGACACAACCCGTGCGCTTCATCGTGCCCTACACGGCGGGCGGGGGCACGGACGTCATCACGCGGCTTGTCGCGAAACACATGGCCGACGCCTGGAATGTGCCGGTGATCGTGGAGAATCGCGTCGGCGCCGGCGGCGTCATCGGCTCGCAATACGTGACCACACAGAAGCCGGATGGCCGCACGTTTCTCGCCGTCGCCAGCGCGTTTGGAGTGCGTTCCGCGATCGACCGCACCGTCCCGTACGACGCGTCCAGGGATTTCTCCGGCGTCGGGCAGATGGCGATATCGCCGAGTTTCATGGTCGTGTCCACCACGCACGGCTTCAAGTCGCTAAGGGACCTGATCGCGCATGCGAAAGCGCAGCCCGCGGGCGTGTTCTACAGCACGGCCGGTGTCGGCAGCACTGCGCACCTGCATGCGGCGACGGTGGCGCACCTTGCGGGCATCAAGGCCGAGCATTCGCCGCAGCGGGGCACGCCGGAAGCAGTTACCGAGGCGATGACGGCCCGCGTGCTCTACGCATTCGCGCCGGGGCCGAACGCGATTCCACTCGCGAAGGCGGGCAAGCTGCAGATCCTGGTGACGACTTCCCCGGCGGGCGCGCGCCTCATGCCGGGCGTGCAGACGATTGCGCAGGCGGGACTCAATTACGAAGGTGACGACTGGTTCGGCGTTCTTGCGCCCGCCGGCACGCCGCTCGCGATCCGCGAGCGCGTGTCGAAGGAGATGGCACGCATCCTCGCGCTGCCGGAGCTTCGAGAGCGGCTGGCGACGCTCGGCGGGGAGCCTGTGTCGAGCGGACCTGCCGAGTTCGAGACGATGGTGCGGGAGTACGTCGCACGCACGCGCAAGTTCGCCGACACCATCGGCATGAAAGTGGAATGAGCCTAATGGGAACGATCGAAACGCGCCTGAATAAGATGGGCTACGAGCTGCCGCCGCCGTTCGTATTCCCGAAAAACAACCGCACCGGCTGCACCCAGGCCGGCACGCTGCTCCTGTTGTCCGGGCACGGGCTCGACCTGCCGAAACTGCCCAACGTGCGGCAGACCGGAAAGTTCGGCGTGGACATCACGGTGGAGGAAGGCTACGCCACCGCGCGCGCAGTGGCCCTCACCATGATGGCGACGATCAAGGCGCATTGCGGAGACCTTGATCGTGTAAGGCGCGTGCTGCGCCTGTTCGGGATGTGCAACTGCACGTCGGACTTCGCCCAGCACCCGCAGGTCATCGATGGCGCCTCTGACTTGTTCTTCGAGCTCTGGGGCGCCGAGCACGGGAAGCACGCCCGCTCGGCGGTGGGGCATGTATCGCTTCCGCGCGGGATCGCGGTGGAGATAAACGGCGAGTTCGAGCTACACGCGTCCGGATAAACGCGTGAGCGAAGCGGATGTGAGTTTTCCGGGGGCGGAAGTCATGCTTCAAGAGTATCGGAGCTGGTTGCTTTCTCGCACCCTTCTTCCTCGGAAGACGATGATCGAAGAAAGAGGCCAGGTTCGATAGTTCCTGGCCTTGGTTAGCCGATGCCGAGCAGGCAGTGCACGCTTGCCGGACGGCGGGCCCGGCCCCTTTTTCCGCTGGCCCCTTTCCCGCCGCAGCGCGCGATTTACTTTTCCGTTACACCCTCGAGTCGAAACGGCTTCCCGTTCACTTCGATGTGGCTGTGCAGCGGCACCTGCTGCGTGATCAGGCCCTCCGCGAAGCACCCGGCCTTGGCGTTCTTGATCAGGTGGGCGAGCTTTTCCGCGGGCTCGTCGCTCTCGACGCTGAGATACGTGTTGACGCCCTCCCAGCGGTTGAATACCGTGCCCTTGAGCACCGAGCCGCCCAGATGCTTGCGCAGGACGACGCGGCAGTCCGCGCCGCTCACCTTCATCTTCATCATGTGCGCGTACCGCGCAACCTGGGTGAGCAGTCAGAAGCCGATCGCCATCGCGAGATAGCTCATCGGCGACGGATATCTGTCCGTGCCGCCGATGCGCGCGGGCTCGTCGCAGAACACCTCGAACTTGCCCGCGACACCGCGCTTGAGCTGCATCTCGCCCGAGACGATCTCGGTGTGCACGTCGTTCTCGTTGGTGATGCCCTGCGCGGGCAGCTCGGGCCTGTCGATCACGCGCTCGCCCGGCTTATCCGAAAAATCTTCGTTTCCCAGTGGTTTTGGCATCGATTCTCCTCCATAAGTGACGGCGCGACGCCGTCCATTTCATGAGACCGGCGGGATCGTCGAATCTTACACGGCGTGCGCGCGGCGTTGAAAGCTCGAAGTGCGGGGGCCGTTGGCCCGGGCCCTGACCGGGGCAAGTCCTTTCACGTGCGATCTCTACGCGCTGTTCCGGGTTCATGACCCAGGGTCGGGGCATTGGCGGATCAACAAGCCACTCGGAACTTTGAACTTCGAATCAGACTCCCATTAATTCCATTACCGCGGCAGCGCTCGATCGTCCGCCATCAGCCGCAGGCCGTCGCTCATGACAATAACTCGAGGAGGCAATTTGCATGGAACGAAAAAAGGCGCGCGATTTTCCGCAGGAAGTTCTCGACCTCTTCGACGGCTACGTGCACGGCACGATGGGCCGCCGCGGGTTTCTGGACCGTGCCGCGAAGTACGCGATCGGCGGGTTCACGGCCGCGGCGATGCTGGAGGCTCTCAGTCCCAATTTCGCTTGGGCGCAGCAGATTGCCAAGGACGACGCGCGGATCAAGGTGGAGTACCTGGCCTACCCTTCGCCACAGGGCTCGGGAACGATGCGCGGCTACTACGTGCGCCCGGCCAAGGCCGCGGGCAAGCTGCCCGGCGTGCTGGTAATTCACGAGAACCGCGGCCTTAATCCGTACATCGAGGACGTCGCTCGGCGCTTGGGCGTGGAAGGCTACGTCGCGTTTGCGCCGGACGCCCTCGCGCCGGCCGGCGGCTACCCCGGCGACGAGGACAAGGCGCGGGCGATGTTCGCCAAGCTCGACCGCAGTAAGATGGCCGAAGACCTGTTTGCCGGCGCCGGCTTCCTCAAGTCGCGCCCCGAGTGCTCGGGCCGGATCGGCGCGGTCGGCTTCTGCTTCGGCGGCTCGACCGTCAACCAGCTCGCCGTGCGGATGCCGGATCTCGCGGCGGGGGTGCCCTTCTATGGGAGCCAGGTCAGCGCCGAGGATACCGCGAAGATCAAGGGGTCCTTGCTGATCCATTACGCCGAGCACGACCCGCGCGTCAATTCCGGCTGGCCCGCGTGGGAAGCCGCGCTCAAGGCCAACGGCGTGAGATACCGGAAGTATCTATACCCGGGCACCTACCACGGCTTTCACAATGACACGACGCCGCGCTACGACGAGAACGCCGCGAAGCTCGCGTGGTCGCGCACGCTTGCGTTCTACAAGGAGCACCTGAAGACCTGAACGGATATCCGCGCCGCATCGCGGCGGGCGTTCGCCTTCCGCGAGGGCCATACAGTCCCCTCGCGGGGCCTGGTAACTTTCTCTTGCTCGCCCAAGAGAAAGCAACCAAAGAGAAGGGCGCCCCGGTTCGCCGCCGCTACCTCGTGAACGCGTAGCGGTCCCCTGCGCTGCTCGGCGGCTCGCAGGAGCCCCCAAAGACCGTCACTGCGTCACCAGGTTTGAGCTACTTTCGCCTTTCGCCTTTCGCCTTTCGACTTTCGCCTTGCTTCTCTGGCTGCTCGGCGGCTCTCAGGGGCCCCGAGAAACCGCGCACTCGTGACTCATCACCCATCACCCATTACCCAGCTTTTTATGGCTTGAGCGCGCGGTAGAGGAACGGCAGGCTCACGTCCATCCGGTAATCGATGTCCGAGTGGTTGTCGTCGAACTCCTCGTAGGTATGCCGGATGCCGGCCGCCGCGAGCCGCTTCGACAGGATGCGCGAGCCGTAATGGATGTGGTACTGGTCGCGCCAGCCGCAATCGATGTAGATGCCGCGCAGCGACTTGAGATTGGCGCGGTACCTCGCGACGAGGTTGACTGGATCGTGCGCGCGCCACCGTCTCCAGCGCTGCACCAGAAGCTCGCCGGTTTCGAGGTTGAACGGCACGCGAAAGCCGAGCGGGGCCCGCGGGTCCGGATCGTAGGTCGCCGCCATGCACAGGTTCATGATGCAAAGGCTCTCGGCGGTGGCGAGCTTTTCCTCCTTCCACACGTGCTGCAGGAAGCGCCTGATGCGCCCGTCGTCGCGCCCCGCGGCGAGCCCCTTGCGGCCGGATTCGCGGCGCGCGTCGTAGCGGCCCGCTTTTCTCTTCGGCACGCGATGCTTGGCGAGCTCGTTGAGCGTGTTCGGCCAGTCGTGCCAGTAAACGAAATCAAAATACGCGTCTCCGGAATGGTCCGCGATCGCGCCCCAGTACCGTGCGTACTTCATGCCGTGGAGGATCGCGCCGTAGCCGCCGGATGATTTACCGAAGCAGCCGCGATGCTCGCGGCTCGCGAGCGTCCGGAACTCGCGGTCCACGAAGGAAATGATCTCGCGCGTGAGGTAGTCCGCGTAATTGCCGATCGCGGTGGAATTCACGTACTGGTTGCCGCCGAGCGCCGTGAAGCAGTCCGGGAGGACGATGATCGCCGGCCCCATCTTCTTCTCGTGGATGAGCCGCGCCGCGCGCTCCGGCACGTTGTCGCCGAACGGCTTCCAGCCGATATGCCCGAGCCCGGAACCGGTGAAGCCGACGAAGTCGTAGAGCACCGGGAAGCGGCGCCTGCCCGGATGCGCGTCGTACTGCGGCGGCAGCCACACCGCGAGCTTGCGCACGTGCGGATCGCCGAGCGGGTTGTCCCGGAGAATTTTCGAGTCGTGCTCCAGCACGACTACCGTGCCGGCAGGGCCTTTCGGGCGTTTCAGCGCCATATCACGAGTGATCGGTGCTCCCGGCGAACGCCGGGATCATCCTTCATCCTCCATCCTTCATCCTTCAGGTCGCTCGTGAGCCACTAGCGGCCGGGCGTCTCCCGCTGCTCCCGCGGCATCACGTCGAGGCGGACCGCGATGCCATCGAGTTCCTTCGAAACCGCCGGGTAGCGCGCCATCACGAGCGGATCGTGCCCCGGAATGATGTGCCGCGGCGAGTCGGCGAGCCGCCGCAGCGTTTCGTAGCCCTCCACGACGCGCCCGAGATGAAAGGTCGTCGTATAGCAGCGCCCGGTCTCCATGTGCTCGTAGTAGTGGCTGGCGTCGGACGCGAGCACCACCCAGCCGCGCCGCGTGTGCACGCGCACCGCCTGGAGCCCCGCGGTATGTCCGCCGATGTGATGAACGCTCACGCCCGGCGCGATTTCTTCCGCCCCGTCATGGAACGCCACGCGGCCCTTGAACAGCAGCCGCACCATGCCGGCCACGTCGTCGGCCTCGAACGACCGGCTGAACTGCGCATGGCGCATGTAGCGTCCGGTGACGAACCGCATTTCCTCGTCCTGCAGGTGAAAGACGGCGCCGGGGAAATCCGCATGCGTCCCGACGTGATCGTAGTGCATGTGCGTGATCACGACCTCGCGCACCGCCTCGGTCTTGACGCCCAGCAAGGCGAGGGCTGCGCGCGGAGCGCGCAGGAGCTCGCGCCCGCGCTTCGCGGCCATGTCGGCCGTGAACCCGGTATCGACCACGATCTCGCGCTCCGCGTTGCGGATCAGCCACACGAAGTAGTCCATGGGCATCGGCGCGTCATGGGGATCTCCGCCGATGAAATGGTCGGCGCGCCGCGCCTGGCGCTGCGCGTACTTGATGGCGAAGACCTCGTACTCTGGAATCGTCACGCTCGCCCCCGGCTTAACGTCAGCAAGAGAAAAGGTGTCAGACCCGCTTTCCTCGCGCTAGTCTTCGAGCTTGAAGCCCGTGTCCTTGATGAGCTTCGCCCAGCGATCCTTCGAAGCCGCTAGCCACTCTCCGAACTCGCGCGGCGAATTGCCGATGGGGTAGGCGCCGGTCGCCGAGAGCTTTTCCTTGATGTCGGGCAGAGTGATGATGCGCACCACCTCGGCATTGACGCGCGCGACGACGTCGGCGGGCGTCTTCGCCGGCGCCAGCATGCCCTGCCAGGAGCCGGTGACGAAGCCCGGCAGGTTGCCCGCCTCGGCGACCGTCGGCGTGTCGGGCAATGCCGGCACGCGCTGCTCGCTCGAGATCGCGATGAGCTTGAGTCTCCCGCTCTGCACGTGCGGCAGCGTCGCGAGCATGCCGTTGAAGAGCAGGTCGGCCTGCCCGCTCGCGACATCGAGAATGGATTGCGCGCCGCCCTTCGCCGGGATGTACACCCACTTGATCCCCGTGCGGTGGGCGAAGAGCAGTCCGGCCATGTGCGGCGCGCTGCCGAGCCCAGTCGAGCCGACGTTGAGCCCCCCCGGGCGCGCCTTGGCGAGCGCGACGAGCTCCTTCACCGTCTTCACCGGCACGCTCGGGTGCGTGGCAAGCAGGTGCGGCGAGTACGAGATCGCGGTCACCGGCGCGAAATCCTTGATGATGTCGAACGGGAGCTTGGGAAAGATGCTGGGGCTGATCGAGAGATTGCCCACGTCCATCAGCACCACCGTGTAGCCGTCCGGCGCCGCGCGCGCGACGAACTCGGCGCCGATATTGCCGCTGGCGCCGGGGCGGTTGTCCACGAGCACCTGGTGGCGCCAGTTCTCGGTCATCTTCGCGCCGATGACGCGCGCGAGAATGTCGGAAGTGCCGCCGGGCGCGAACGGCACGACGATGCGGATCGGTTTTGCCGGGAAAGCCTGGGCGTGCGCCGCGCCCATCGGGAAAGCGGCGCACAGCGCCGCCGCGAGCAAGCGGTGGAGCTTCATTGGATCCCCCCTTGGTCCGGTGAGGTCCGGACCGGCAGCCAGTCTACGCGCGGGCGAAACCGCCGTCCAATACAGGGTTCGGGGTTCTGTGTTTTGCCTGCCGCCTCTCGTCAGTCGTCAGCCGTCAGTCGTCACGCATCACTCCTTTCCCGTCACTCGTCACCCATCACCCATCACCCATTACCGCTTTTTAAGCGGCGGCAACGGCGGCGGCGCTCCCCCCGGCAGCGGCGTGCGGTCCACGTTGAGCGTCATCGAAACTAGGCCGTAGTACCCGTTCACCGCGATGAGGTCCATGACGCCGCGCTCGCCGAACCGGTCGAGCGCCCGCTGGTAGGTCGCGTCGCTCACGCACTGCGTCTCGTGGAGCTCGCGCGAGAAGTGGTAGACGATCGTCTCGTCCGCCGACATCTTCGCCGGCCGGCGGCCGTGCGCGATGTCCTCACCGATCGCCGGATCGAGCCCGGCTTCCAGCGCGAGACGGTGGTGCGCGGACCACTCGTACTGGCAGCTCCAGTGGCGTGCGGTAATGATGATCGCGAGCTCGTTCAACTTCGGCGGCAGCGAGCTGCGAAAGCGGATCTCCGCGCCGAGGCTCTGGATGATCTGCCCGATGCCGGGACTTCGCAGCCAGACGTTGAAGGGTCCGCCGAGCGGACCCGGCCGCGCGGCGGCGGAGCCCTTCACCGCGCCGCGCGGGCCCGACCGGATCGCGTCGGCGAGCGCGCGCTGCTCCGGCGTCAGGTTCTCGAGGGGGATCGGCTTGAACCGCTGCTCAGCGGCGGGCGCTTCGCCTTTCGGCTTGGCCATCGTTCGTTCCTCGTTGATATCAGTTGCATGGAGTCAGGGTGATATTCCGTCATCCCCGCGAAAGCCTCACCGCCAAGAGGCGAAGGACGTCGGGGAAGACAAAAGCCTCACCGCGAAGGACGCGAGGGACGCGAGGGAAAACTCAATAATTAGTCGTTGTTCTTTGTGTCCTTTGCGTCCCTGGCGACCCGTCGTATGCTTTCCTTGGCGATCTTTGCGTCCTTGGCGGTAGAGCTATTCCGTCCGTCGTCACTCGTCATGCAATCGGGCCTTGCCCGTTCAAGGTTCAAGGTTCAAGGTTCAAGGTTGGAGCGGTCCGTGGTACTACGGTTTTCACTTTGAACGTTGAACTTTGAACATCGAACGCGGAACATGCCGGCGGCGCGTCAGCCGTCAGTCGTCACGCCGCTGACGCCGGCCGGCGTCAGCGGATGTCGAGCAGCTCCGCGAGGTTCTTCCACAGGATCTTCTCCTTCTCCTCCGGCGTGAGCGACTCGAGGCCCTGCACCCACGCGACCGGAGACGGATGCCACAGCACGAACGGCCAGTCGCTGCCCAGCACCACCCGGTCGGCGCCCACGCGGTCGATGAGAAAGCGCAGCGCCTCCTCGCTCGGCACGACAGTGTCGTAGTAGAGGCGCTTCTGGTACGCGCTCGGCGGCTGCGGGGTGCTGCGCGTCGCCGGCCGCTCGTTCCAGTTGCGGTCGAGCCGCCCCATCGCGAAGCAAGCGGGACCGCCGCCGTGCGCGATGCAGACCTTGAGATCCGGGCACTTCTCCAGCACCCCGCCGCAGATCAGCACCGCGGTGACGATCGCGTCGTCCAGGATCACGCCGAGGCTGTTGAAGAGCCCGTGGCGGTTGATCCGCTGCATCAGGAAATTGTTCTGCGGCTGCGGGTGGTAGAAGAGGACCGCCCCCATCTGCTCGGCGGCCTTGAAGAAGGGGAGGAATTTCGGCTCGTCCCACTGCTCGCCGTTCACCTGCGTGTCGAGCGACGCGCCCTTCAGGCCCAGCTTCGTCACCGCGCGCTCGAGCTCCGCGATGGCGGGCTTCACGTCCTGCGCGGGCAGCGTGGCGAGCCCCGCGAAGCGCCCCTTGTTCTGGCGGACCGTCGCGCCGATCTCGTCGTTCACTTCGCGCGCCAGGGCAAGTCCCTGCGCCGCTTCGAGGTGATAGCCGACGAACGGCATGTGGACGGAGAGCACCTGCACGTCCACCTTCTGCGCGTCCATGTCCTGCAGGCGCTGCTCCACCGTGTAGCGCACCTTGTCCGAGGTGAACCCCGTGCGCATGCCGCCCCCCACGAATGTACCCAGGCCCGCGCCCGGCTCGTGACGAAAGCCGTGCCATTCCTTCTTTGCATCGACGGCCTTCCACAGGGACTCCGGGACGATGTGGGCATGGATGTCTATCGTTTTCATGGGCTTCCTTCGTTTTTCCCGGGGGTCAAGAACGACGGAGGGTAGCACGGCCGTCGCGTGGCGGGTTTGCCCACGCTATGGGATGATTTGCCGCCCCCCGGCTGTTTACAGCGGAGCACCCCTCGAACCACCATCTCAAGAAGGAGGCAAAAATGAAGACCCGCATGATCGGCATTACCTTCGTCGGCTCCGCGGCCCTGGCGCTCGCCGCCTGCGCCGGAATGGAGCCGGGACCGCAATCGATGAGCTTTTTCATCACCAGCGCCGGCCCGGGCAACGGGGCCGACCTCGGGGGTCTGGCCGGCCCGACCGGCACTGCCAGTCGCTCGCCGAGGCCGCCGGATCCCGCGGCAAGACCTGGCGCGCCTACTTGAGCACGCAGGCCACGGGCGGGTTGGCCGACGCGAACGCGGTGCACGCGCGCGACCGCATCGGCAGCGGACCCTGGTACAACGTCAAGGGCGTCATGATCGCGAGGAACGTCGAGGAGCTGCACTCGGACCGCAACAACGTGAACAAGGACACGGCGCTGGACGAGCGCGGGCGCCCGGTCAACGATCGCACCATGAAGCCGAACAAGCACGACATCCTGACCGGCTCGCGAGCCGACGGCACCGCCTTTCCGCCGAGCCCACCCTTTACCGACATGACGTGCGGCAACTGGACGAAGAGCGGGCCTGATGGCGCGGCCATGGTCGGCCATCACGATCGCGCGGGCCTGGTGCCCCATGCGTGGGCGACCTCCTGGAACTCGTCGCATTCGTCGCGCGGGGGCTGCAGCCAGAAAGCGCTGCAGGGCACGGGCGGAGACGGCCTGTTCTACTGCTTCGCTGCCAATTGATCTGACATCGGTCCCGGGGAGAGCTTCGGTTCTTCCCGGGCCGCCTCCCTCAGGAACCTGCGGGGTCAGGTCTCAAACTCTCGCACGCAATGCGCCATTTCCAGACCTGACCCCTCGCCGGGGGAGAGCTTCGGCTCTTCCCGGGCCGCCAGCCCTCAAGTTTTCGCCGGATGCCGCGCGACCCATTGGGTCGCCTGCTCGTACGCCTGCGCGACGCGGTAGACCACCGCCTCGGTGCAGGGCTTGCCGACGATCTGCATCGAGAGCGGCAGCCCGGCCTTGCTGAAGCCCACCGGCACCGACAGCGCCGGGCCGCCGGTGAGGTTGAACGGCGCGCGCGCCTGCCGTGGATAGGTGTACTCGACCGCCTTCGGGTCGTCGATGCGGCAGGGCGGGTCCATCGAGCTCGCCGTCACCGCCACGTCGATCCCGGAAAAGAGCGCGTGGAACGCGTCGGCCATCTTGCGGCGCAGGCGCGTCGCATTGACGTAATCGGCCGCGCGCACGAAGGCGCCCGCCATGATCCGTTCGCGCGCGAGCGCCCCGTAGTCCTGCGGCCGCTCGCGCAGCCATTGCTCGTGGACCGCGTACGCCTCGCTCGTCAGGATCGTGCGGTTGCAGGCGGTGAATTCGCCGAGCGGCGCGGTCTCGACCTCGCTCACCTCCGCGCCCAGATCGGCGAGCTTCTTCGCCGCCGCGTCGATTCCCGCGGCCACCTCCCGGTCGGCTTCCATGTCGCGGGTGTAGAAATGGCGGATCACGCCCACCTTGAGCCCCTTCACGCCGCGATCGAGCTCCGCGGCGCTGCTGCCCGCGGTGCGGGCGCTGCTGCCGGGGTCGAGCGGGTCGTGGCCCGCGATGATGTCGAGCAGGATCGCGTTGTCCCGCGCCGTGCGCGTGAGCGGCCCCACGTGATCGAGCGAGTAGGCGAGCGGTAACACTCCGCGCCGGCTGACCAGGCCGTAGGTGGGCTTGATGCCGACGACGCCGCACATCGAGGCGGGACTGCGCACCGAGCCGCCGGTGTCGGTGCCGATCGCCGCCGGCAGGAAGCCCGCCGCGGTCGCGGCGCCGGAGCCGCTCGAGGAGCCGCCGCAGAAGTGGTCCCGGTTCCACGGATTGCGCGCCGGGGGCCACGGCAGGTCGAACGACGGCCCGCCGATGGCGAACTCGTGCGTCGAGAGCTTGCCCATGAATACGCCGCCCGCCGCCTTGAGCTTCGCCGCGACGTGCGCGTCCGCGGCGGCGATGTTGTCCTTCAGGATCTTCGAATGGGCGGTCGTGGGCAGGCCGGAGTAATCGACGATGTCCTTGAGTCCGTAGGGCACGCCGTGCAGCGGGCCGCGCCAGGCGCCGCGCGCGATCTCCGCTTCCGCGCGCCGCGCGTCCTCGAGCGCGATCTCCGGCGTGAACCGCAGGAAGGCGTTGAGCTTCCCGTCGTGCCGCTCGATGCGGTCGATCAAGGCTCTCGCGTACTCGACGGGCGAGAGCTTCCGGCCGCGCAGCAGCTCGGCCGCCTCCGCGACCGTGAGCCAGGCAAGGTCGGTCATCGGCCGCCGCCCGGATGGAAGACGTGGGACGGCTCGTCGGCGGGGACGAGGGTCGCCACCGGCAGGGCCGCGCGGCGGGCGCGCGCCGCGCGCGTCGCCCGCAGCAGCTCCTGGAGATGCGCCTCCGTCAGGCGCGCGAGCCCGATCTCCGCGGCCATCCTTCTCACCTCCTCGAGTGTCGGATCATCCTTCATCTTTCCGTTTCTCGTCTCTCGTCTCTCGCCTTCTGCATTCTGCCCTCCGCCCTCATCCCTCGTCCCTCGCCTCTCGTCACTCGTCACTCGCCTCTCGCCTTCTGCCGTCCGCCCTCATCCCTCATCCCTCATCCCTCGTGACTCGTCACTCGCCTATGTTGTTACTCTCCCTTGATCCCGGCCGCCTTGATGACCCCGAGCCACTTGTTCTGCTCGGAGACCATCAGCTTTCCGAACTCGGCGGAGCTCATGGTCACGACGACGCCGCCTTGCTCGTCGAGCCGGCTCTGGAACGCCGGCGCGGAGATCACGACATTGGTCTCGGCGTGGAAGCGCGCGATGACATCCGGCGGCGTCTTCGGCGGCACGAAGATCCCCCACCAGATGCGGGATTCGTACCCGGGCACCGTCTCCGCGATCGCCGGCACGTCCGGATGCTTGGAGTTGCGCTTCGGGCCGCCGGTGGCCACGAGCCGCAGCCGCTTCGTCTGCACGTGCGGCAGCACGGTGACGAGCGAGCCGAAGTTGATCTGGGTGTGCCCCGCCACGACGTCGGCGATCGCGGGCCCGCCGCCCTTGAACGGCACGTGCACCATCTTCGCGCCGGTCATGAGCGTAAAGAGCTCCGTGTTCATGTGCGGAAAGCCGCCGATGCCCGAGGAGGCGTACAGGATCTCGCCGGGCCTTTTCTTCGCAAGATCGATCAGGTCCTTCACCGTCTTCACCGGGAAGGACGGGTGCACGACGAGCGCGCTGTCGCCGAATCCGATCATCGCGACCGGCGCGAACGAATTGACGAGATCGACGGGCACCTTGGGCCTGTCGATGAGAAACCCGTACGCGGTGGAGGTCATCATGAAGGTGTAGCCGTCCGGAGGCGCCGCCGTCGCGATCTGCAGGCCGACGATGCTGCCCGCGCCCGCGCGGTTGTCGATGACGACCTGCTGCTTGAGCCGCGAGGTCAGCTCCGCCGCCAGGATCCGCCCGATGATGTCGGTGCTGCCTCCGGGAGGCCAGGGAATGATGATCCGTACCGGCTTCTCCGGCCAGGCCGAGGCGGGGGCGATGGGAAACACCGCGCTCACCGCGAGGAGGAGTCCAGCGACCCACAGGACCGGCATTTTCGAGTTCATGTCACTCCCTTTCGCAGGATGAGCGGATACTCAAAGGCGAAAGTCGGAAGGCGAAAGACGAAAGTGGCCTCCTTCCTCCTTCCTCCTTCCTCCTTCCTCCTTTCGACTTTCGACTTGTTTTCGTCTGTCACTTCGTGACGAGCGAAAACTTCTGGAACGTGTGGCAATCCGCGGGCGCTCGGCCGCGGCTCACGGCGAAGGTCCACGTGACCTCGCTCACGTAGAGGTCGCCCCGGGAGTCGAGCGCGAGCCCGTGGGGCGCGGCGAAGCTCCCCGGCGCGGTGACGACGGGCGTGCCCCAGCGCGCGAGCACGCGGCCTTCCGGGTCGAAGACGCTCATGCGCGCGTGGCGCGCGTTCGCCCTGGTGATGGGTCCGAGGCTCTGCGAGGTGTCGCCCTCGTGCCACGCGAGCTCGGTCACGTAGGCGCGGCCCTCGGGGTCGAACGCGATATGGGTGGGGCGCTGCGTGTCGGTCCACTCGCTCAGGTACTCGCCGTCGGGGCTGAAGATCTGGATGCGGTCGCTCTCCCGGTCGCAGACGAAGACGCGCCCGTCGGAGGCCACGGCAATGCCGTGGGGAAGGTAGAACTGGCCGGGACCGCGGCCCGGCGATCCCCACGATCGCTTCAGCTGGCCGCCGGGAGAAAACTGGTGAACACGGCAGTTGCCGTAGCCGTCGGAAACGTAGAGGTCGCCCCTGGGGCCGACCGCGATGTTGGTGGGGCGGTTGAACGGGCCTGCGCCGCGCTTGACGGACATGATGTCCTTCCCGTCGTAGCCCGTGTCCGAGGGCGTATTCAGAACCCCGAGCGTCATCAGCAGCTTGCCCTTGGGCGTGAACTGGCGGACGGTGTGATTGCCGTCGTCCGTGCAGAAGATCGTGCCGTCAGGGCCCACGTAGATGCCGTGGGTGCGGGAGGTGAAATCGCCCTCGCCCCACGAGTGCAGGAATTTCCCCTTCTGGTCATACACCATGACCGGATGGTCCCCGCGGCACATGAGGTACACGCGATCCTCGCCGTCCACCGCCACCCCGGCGACATCCCGGTGCACGTAGCCCTTGGGAAGCTGCTCCCACCCCTCGACGACGGAATACTCGATCCTGGCTGATTGATCCATCGATCCCTCCCTCGTGGAGCGCCTAGGATACCGCATCCCCGGCGCCGCTCGGGGCGCAAGGCAAAAGGCGAAAGTCGAAAGGCGAAAGTAAAAAACGGCTCGGTAACTCGTTCTCGCTTTTCGTCTTTAGCCTTAGCTGTAAGGGCGTAACTCGTTACTGGTGGCCCACTTTCGCCTTTCGACTTTCGCCTTTTGCCTTCACAAATGGGACTGCCCATTTGTCGGTGGCGGGGTTTCGCGCGATACTTCGACGACAGTCGAGTCCGATCCCGTTTGAAATATCACCAGGAGCGTACCGCGATGTCACTGCAAGAAAAGCTGAACGCGCACAAGGCCAGATCCGCGGGTAACCGGCCGCCTGAAATTCGCGAAGCCCTCGAGCGGGGGACCGCCGAGCTGCGCGCCTCCGGCATCATGGAGCGCGTGCTCAAACCGGGCGCGCGCGCGCCGCAATTTACGCTGCCCAATCAAAACGGCGCGATGGTGAGCTCGGCGGACCTGCTCGGGCGCGGCCCGCTCGTGTTGAGCTTTTACCGCGGCCACTGGTGACCGTACTGCAATCTGGAGCTGGAGGCTCTACAGGCAGCAACACCGGACTTCACGGCTGCCGGCGCGACGCTCGTCGCGATTTCACCGCAACGCTCCGAGTTCCTGCGGCAGATGATCGAGAAGCACAAGATCACGTTCGACATCCTGGGCGACGCGGGCAACCAGGTCGCCGCGCAATTCGGGCTCAAGTTCAAGTTATCGGACGCGGTCAGGAAGGTCTATCAGGAAACATTCAAGCTCGACATCGAGAAATTCAATGGCGATGCGTCATGGACGCTCCCGATGCCGGGACGGTTCATTGTCGACCGGGGCGGCGTAATCCGTTACGCGCAGGCCGATCCGGACTACACGACAAGGCCGGAACCGGACGAGACGCTGCAAGCGTTGCGCGCGTTGCCCGGAGGAAATTGAACGGAAGATGTTGAAGCGAGCGGCGCCAACGCACAGAGCAGGCCATAACCTGGATGCTGCTGAAAGGCGCATGTGGTCTGCGCAGGTGCTGGGCAAGTATTGGCTGCTGCAGTTGCCGGAACTCGCTCTGCTCGTCGTGGTCCTGCTCGTGCTGCGGGATTGGCAGGGGCTGCCGGCGTGGCTCGCCTGGAGCGTGGTGGGGTTGTGGCTGGCAAAGGACGCGGCGCTCTACCCGTTCGTCTGGCGTTCCTACGATCCCGGCCACCCGGCGACATTGCACTCCCTCGATGGCGAACACGGCGTGGCGACCGAGCGGCTCGACCGCTCGGGTTACATACGTGTGCGTGGCGAACTGTGGCGCGCCGAGCTCGCCCCGGAGGCTCGTCCGGTGGACGAGGGCGAACCGGTGCAGGTTCAGGCGACGCGCGGGCTTACGCTCATCGTCGCCCCAGTGGGCGACGCGCGATCGATTGGGTCTGACGCCATCGATCGCTGAAGTCGAAAGTCGAAAGTTGCCGGTAAATGGGGGCAGTGTAAGATTTCCGAATAACGGTAATCGCCCACGGCGATAAAGTTACACCGACCCCGATTACCTCGCATTCCAGATCGGTCGCAATTATTCAAAAAAGTGAGCCCGGCCCCATTTTCCATTCGGGAACAGACTCATCGCCCGCCGCCGACACTGGAACGACGTGAATCGTGAGTCGACTGGACGCCGCTCTTCTGCCTTCTGCCTTCTGCCTTCTGCCTTCTGCCTTCTGCCTTCTGCCTTCCGCCTTCCGTCTGCCGTCACCCGCAGCGCAAACGATGCCGCGCATCAATGCTCGCGGAACAGCCGCCCGCCTCCCGGCGCCGCGCCCCTGTCGCCGACCAGGCGCATCATCTTCCACATCGAGGCGGAGTTGCTGGTGACGACCGGCTTGCCCAGCTTCTTCTCGAGCGACTCGATGATGTCGAGCGTCCCGAAGTTCGTGCAGCTGATGAAGATCGCCTGCGCGTCCGGGCGATCCACGCTCATGACGAGCGCCTCGACGTCCTCCGGCTTGACGCTCGCGTGGGCCTGCGTGCCGAGCCCCTTGACGGCCAGCACCTCGAATCCGGACTGGTTCAGGAAGTCGCGCAATCTCTCGTTCAGCCATGGCTCGTAGGGAGAAGCCACGCACAGTTTCTTGGCACCGAAGCAACGCAGCGCATCCATCACACCCACGATCGTGGTGGTGCCGTTAATTCCCGTGGCTTGCCTGATCTCCTCGGTGAGCTGCTGATCGTATCCCGGTCCCTTGATGAAGCCGCCGCCGGTGCAGCCGTAGCAGATCACGTCCACCTTGGCGTGCGCCAGCAGCTTGGCCGCCGCCGGCACCTGCGTGCCCATCCAGATGACGTTCTCCTCGGTGTCGGCCGTGTGCGGGATGCGCATCGAATGGATCGACGTGCCGTTGCCCGCCATACGCTGCGCCTCGTATTCCATCATGGTGTTCCACGAGGGAACGATGATCCCGAGCTTGTACCGCATGGTCTGGTCCTCGATTGTATTGATGATGTGAGTAAGCCTATTCGACCTTGAGGCCGATGCCGCGCACGATTCTGCCGTACTTCTCGATGTCGCTGCGGATGAGGTCCGCGAAGCCGGCGGGCGTGGCGCGGAACGGATCGGAGCTCTGGCTCGCGAGCAGCTCGCGCAGCTCGCGCGTCTGCTGGAGGCGCTCGATCTCCCCGTTGAGCCGGTTCACCACGGCCGCGGGCGTGTTCGCCGGCGCCAGCAGCCCGACCCACACTACGGCCTCGTACCCCTTCAGTCCCGCCGCCTCGTCCACGGTCGGAAACTCCGGTGCGAGCGGGGTGCGCTGCGCGGTAGTCACCGCGAGGATCCTCAGCTTGCCGGCCCGGGCATGGGGCAGCGCCGGCGGCAGGCTCGTCGAGAGCACGGGCACCTGCCCGCCGAGCACCGCCAGCGTCGAGGGACCCGCGCCGTTGTAGGGCACGGCGAGCATCTTGACGTTCGCCATGGACAGGAAGAGCTCCATGCCGACGTGCATGAGCGTGCCGCTGCCTGCGTGGGCGTAGCTCACGTCCTTGGGCTTCGCCTTCGCCAGGCTGATCAGCTCCCGCAGCGTCTTGACGGGCACGGAGGGATGCACGGCGATCACATCGGCGAGCAGCGCGACCGGGCTGACCGGCGCGAAACTCTTGACCGAATCGTAGGGCAGCTTGCCGTAGAGGCTGGCGTTGATGGAGTGGGTGACCGACACCATGATCAGTGTATGGCCGTCGGGCGGGGACTTCGCCAGCATGTCGGTCGCGATGGTGCCGCCCGCGCCCGGCCGGTTCTCCACGACGAAAGACTGCCCCAAGGCCTCGGTCAGGCGCGGCGCATACAGCCGCGCGACGATGTCAATGCCCCCGCCGGGCGCGAAGCCGACCAGGATGCGGACCGGCTTGGCCGGATAGGTCTGGGCGAGCGACTGCGCCCCGGGCCACAGCGTCGCTGCGATCACACCCGCGACAAACAACACTTTCATAACATTCCCCCCTGTCTTTCAACGAAGTGGGTCTCTTACATTGATCTCTGAGCGATGGGTGACTTGATCGCTTCCGTCTCTCGCCTCTCGTCTCTCGTTTCTCGTCCGTCGTCAGCCGTCAGTCATCAGTCGTCACGCATCACCGGGGCGCCGACGCTAGTCGGCCTTCGCTCCCGTTTCCTTGATGATCTTCGAGAACTTGTCGGCGTCGGCGCGGATGATCTCGCCGAACTTCGCGGGCGTGCTGCTCACGGATTCCAGCCCGAGCGCCGCGTAGCGGTCCTTGACGTCCTGCAGGTTGTGCACGCGGACGATCTCCGCGTTGAGCTTCGCGAGGACGGGCGCGAGGCCACCCTAAGCGTCAAGCCGGATCCGGATCCCATTTCCTCGGAAGTTCAGTCCACCTGCAATTTCATCTCGCGTACGACGCCCCCCCACTTGGCGTGCTCGCGCTTGAGAAATTCGCCAAAGGCCTTGGGGTCGGTGGCCACGACGTGGGTACCTACGCGCTCGAACGCGGCGCCGATCTCGTGGGCCTGGACCAGCTTCATTACGTCGCGGTGGATGCGGTTGATCACAGCGGCCGGCGTCCCGTGAGGCGCGAGGAACCCGGTCCACAGCGATGCATCGTAGCCCGGCAGCGTCTCCGCGACGGCGGGAACGTCCGGCAGCTCCGGCGAACGCTTCGCGCTGGTCACCGCGATAATGCGCACCTGCCCCGCCTTGTGGTTGGTGATGACGCTCGATAACCCCAGGTTCATGATCTTGATCTGGCCGCCCAGCAGGTCGGCGCGCGCCAGCGCGCTGCCCTTGTACGGAACATGCACCATGTCGAGCTTCGCCATCGAAACGAAAACGGCCTGAAACAAGTGCCCCGCGCTGCCGTGTCCCGAGGAAGCGTAGTTGAGCGTGCCGGCCTGCTTCTGCGCGAGCGCGATCAGCTCCTTGACCGTCTTCACGCCCAGCGAAGGGTGCACGGTCAGGCCGTAGGGCTGGCTCGCGATCTGCATGATCGGCGTGAAGTCCTTCAACGGATCAAACGGCACGTTCTTGTACAGGTTGGGCACGATGGTGTGCGCCGTGGACGTGGCGAGCAGCGTGTAGCCGTCGGCGTTCGCCTTGGCGGCAATGTGCGTCCCGATCAGGCCGCCGGCGCCCGCCCGGTTGTCGATCACCACCTGCTGGCCTAGCACCTCGGGCAGCCTGGTCGCCACGATCCGGATCACGACGTCAGTCGCGCCGCCCGCAGCGAACGGGATAATCATGCGCACCGGCTTGATGGGATAGGCCTGCGCCAGTGCGCCCGTTGCCGCTCCGAGCAGCGCCGTTGCGCACAGCGCGTGCCGCCACACTCGATTTCGCTCCATCGTTCCCTCCTCATGGTTATATCTGCCCGGCGTGGCGCGTCGCGCCCGCCGGTTTTGTCACGCGACCGCCGCAACTGCGCGCCGCTGTTCTTCACGGCCTTCCCACGCTTGCGCCTTCGGACCGCATGGGTTTCCGGAGCCGGCAGTCCCGGACCGGGGTAGCACACGCAAACCATCCGGCCCGTGCCGGCTTTTTATGCTGTCGCACGCTACTGGATCTGGATGCCCGCCTGCCTGATGACCTTCGTCCACTTCTCGGATTCCCGCATCAAATGCTCAGAAAACTCGGCGGGTGTGCTCGCGACAACGTGGGCACCCTCGTCGCTCAACCGCTTCTCTACCTCCGGACTCCGCAGCACAGCCACAATCTCGGCGTGCAGCTTCGCGATGATCGGTTGCGGCGTTTTAGCGGGAACCAGCACGCCAAACCACTGACTCGTGTCAAAGCCCGGGAAACCGGATTCGGCGATCGTGGGAACATTGGGCAACACGGTCGAACGCCGGACGGTGGTAACGCCCAAAGGACGCAGTTTCCCGGTCGTGACGTGCGGCAAGGCCGGAATGATGCCGAAAAATCCCGCCTTCACGTGCCCTCCCAGCAAATCGGTGAGAGAGGGCGCGCTACTCTTGTAATGCACGGCAACCATCGCTATGCCCGCCTGGCCGGCAAGAAGCTCCATGGTGAGGTGCTGGGAAGAGCCGGCTCCCACGGTGGCGTAATCGATCTCGCCCGGCTTCGACTTTGCCAGCGCAACGAACTCCCGGACCGACTTGGCCGGCAATGACGGGTGAATTCCGAGAATCATGGGTGCCGAAAATGCCAGACTCACCGCCGCAAAATCCTTTCGCGCGTTGTACGCGAGCTTGCTCTGCAGAATGGGAGCGTACGTAAGCGGGCCGGCTGTGCCGGCGAGAAGGGTGTAACCATCGGGCGTGGCCTGGGCCGCGATCGTGGTGCCAATGGTGCCGCTGGCTCCCGGCCGGTTTTCGACGATGATCGGCTGACCCAGCCGCTCGGATAATTTTTGACCGATCGCGCGAGCCATAAGATCCGTCGACCCGCCCGGTGCAAACGGCACGACAAAACGGACTACCTTGTGCGGATAGGTTTGCGCGGAGGCGGGGCCCGGCCAGACGCTCGCGGCGGAAATGCCCAAACTCAAACCGGACAGCAGCAGCCCGACGGTACTTGACTTCATGAATCCGCTCCTGAATCCACGCTTGACGGATGCAACCCTTGCTGCGTTCGCACCATTGATACGAACGCGTACGTTGAACTGAAGTGGACCCTATGCATTCGACCTTGTCAAGGTGCACGGCGGTCGTCATGCCGCGGAAACCACAGCGCCTCGATGATGCGGCGCGGCCGGGCCGAGATCCCTACAATCTGCGGCGCGCCGGTACCGGCTCCGTGCTCGATACTCGGCGCCGCCTGCATTTCGTCGCTCATGGCCGTGCCGTGCTGACCGTCGGGGCGGCGGCGCGCGACCGCAACGTTTCGATGCATGGCGTGGGTCTGCTGGTCCGCGCGTCAGACGCCAGATATCGCTCGAGCGTGTGGGCGACATTGAGCACGAACTTGTCAGCGCGGGCCGGTCCGCAGACCTGTAGCGCGAACGGTGTCCCGGTCGGTTCCAGACCGCATGGGATCGAGATGCAAGGATGGGTCGTGAGGGTGAGCCCGTAGGTCAGCGCGTACCAGTGAAAGTAGCTGCGCATTCTGATCCCGTCCACATGCGTGATGCGTTCCTGCGTGACGGGGAATGGCGGCAGCGCCACGGTCGGAGAAATCAATAGATCGAATTCACCGAAGAAATCCTGAAAGGCGCGGTAGATTTTCGTTTGCCGGGAAAGGCCCCGTGACACGTCGGCCGCCGACAGCTTCAGACCCTGGTTCAGATTATCGATGATGTTGGGGCCGAGCTTCTCGCCGTGTTTTTCGCGCCGTTCCTTGTGCGCAGCAAGAAGAATGGTCGCCCGTATGACTTCAAAGGCATCGTCGGCATCGCGCATGTCCGGACTGCGCGTGACGCAGGATTTGAACACCGACTTGAACAGCGAAACACGTTCGTTGAAGGTTTTTCGAATCGTCGGCTCGACCGGCGCGAAGCCCAGGTCCTCCGAAACCGCGACCCGCAGCGTGGATAGATCGACCGGTTCTATCGCTCTGAAGTCCGCCGGATCGACGGGTCTTGCAAGGGGGTCGTGGAAATCGTCGGAGGCCTGCGCCGACAGGAGCAAAAGCGCGTCGCTGACCGTTCTTCCCATAGGACCCTGCACCGAGCTCGTCGGAATCCAGGCCAGCGGACGGCGAAGGGACGGAACCAGGCTCGGCGACGGCCGAAAACCAACGACGCCGCAGAACGCCGCGGGAATGCGGAGGCTGCCGCCATGGTCGGTGCCGGTGCAGAGCGGCAGCATCGACGTCGCGAGCGCGACTGCCGATCCTCCCGACGAGCCCCCGCACGTGCGCATCGGATCGAACGGGTTTCGCGTCGGACCGTAAACCGGATTCGTCGTGTTTGCGCCGACACCGAACTCCGACACGTTGGTCTTGCCCACGACGATGGCGCCGGCGCGCCGCACCGCCGCGACCATGGAATCATCCTTCTCGGGCACATGATCGGCGTAAAGCGGAGAGCCGCGAGTCGTGCGCAAGCCTTGCGTATCGTTCAGATCCTTGATGCCGATCGGCAGGCCGTGGAGCGATCCGAGCGAGGCTCCGGACATGACCGCCTGTTCCGCCACCCGCGCCTCCGATCGCGCGCGATCGATGCACGTCGCCGTGATGGCGTTCAGAACGGGGTTTACGGCCTCGATGCGACGCAGGCACGATTCCAGCAGCTCGACGGGCGAAATCGCCCTCGCTCCGATCATTTCACGGAGGGCCGCGGCGCTCAGGTCGCAAAGCTCGGAGTGGTCGCCCACGTTGAGTGCGCTGGATCTCACGCCTGGATGTGATCGACGAGCCAGCGCGCCGTCTGCAGCAGGCGGGCGTCGGCGTTCTTGCGCCCGACCAATTGCACGCCCAAGGGCATTCCGCTCCTGCCCTGGAGCAGCGGAACGCTGATGTTCGGCGTTCCACATAGAGTCCAGATCATCGAGAAAATCGCCCTGCCGGTCGCGTCCGGGCCAAGCGGCGCCTCGCCGGCGGCGGCGGGTGTCAGGATCGCTGCATAGCGGTCGAAGATTCCGTCAAGCACGTTGCTGAAGTCATCGGTCAGGCGGAGCGCTCGTATATACTCGATGGCAGAAGTCCGGTTCCCCTTCTCGATCCGCGCCTTGAAATACGCGCTGATCTGCCCGGGAAAATTCTGGTACTCCTTGGCATAACGTTGGGCGACGTCCGCGTCGTAGATGGTCGTGTGGCACTCTCTCGCCTGATCGAAGATCGGCGGCAGCTCCACTTCCTCGACATTGCGGCCCATACTTTCGATGAAACCTTCGTAAGCCGAGCGTGCATCCTCATCCGCGAGATTCCACATCGGCGTCCTGACGAAAGCCAGCAGGGGCGTTTGGGACGGCCTCCGGGAAATCGATGCAATGAGGCTACGGGCTGGATCCGGCGGCGTATCGGAGTCGCGAGGACCGAGTTCAACGAGCAGGTCCGCGACGAGCGCAACGTCCTCGAGAGAGCGCGCCAGGACCCCGGTTTGGCCGAGGTGACGCGTACCGGCGACCTTGCCATGGCGCGGAATTGCGCCCTGACTCGCCTTATAGCCGTAGATGCCGCAGTAGGACGCGGGTCGAATGATCGAGCCCGTCGCCTGGGTCCCGATAGCGACCGGCACCATATGGTCCGCCACGGCCGCCGCGGAGCCGCTCGACGACCCGCCGGGCGTGCGTCCGGGATCCAGGGGGTTGACGGTCTTCACCGGTCCGGAACTTGAGAATTCGGGGATCGCCGTCTTGCCCATGATGACCGCTCCGCTCCCTCGCAGGCGGGATACGACGGCTGCGTCAACTTTCGGCCGACGGCCAGCATGAATCGGGGTGCCGTATTCCGTGGGCATATCGGCCGTATCGAAATTATCCTTCACCCCCACGGGAACTCCATGAAGGGGACCGAGCGGCCGGCCGGCCGCCTGCATCCGGTCGGCCGCGCGCGCCTGCGACAAGGCGTGCGCGGGATCCAGGTACGCCCAGGCGCGAACCGCATCATCGCGCGCCTGGATGCGGTCGAGACAAGCGCTGACCAGTTGTTCGGATGTGATCTCGCCGGCCCGAATGGCCGCTGCGGCATTCGTGGCGTCGATATCGATCAAGTCGCGTGTTGCCGAACGCTGAGCCAGTTTTCTCATAAATTCCTGGATCGCTCGAAGAATCGCGTCGCGCTTTCGGACTTTAACAGTAAAAGGGGCCGCGCTCGAGCGTCCTTCCGACTTTCCACTTCGGCCGGCGCTAGTCGGCCTTGGCCCCCGTCTCCTTGACGATCTTCGAGAACTTGTCGGCGTCGGCGCGGATGATCTCGCCGAACTTCGCGGGCGTGCTGCTCACGGATTCCAGCCCGAGCGCCGCGTAGCGGTCCTTGACGTCCTGCACGTTGTGCACGCGGACGATCTCCGCGTTGAGCTTCGCGACGACGGGCGCGGGCACCCCTTTCGGCACGAGCACGCCCCAGGAGTTCTCGATCGCGTAGCCGGGCACGCCGGCTTCCGCCACGGTCGGCATGTCGGGCACGAGCGGCGTGCGCTTCGCGCCGGTGACCGCGAGCGCGCGGAGCTTGCCGGACCGGGCGTGAGGCAGCGCGATCGGCATGTCGGAAAAAACGATCTGCAGCCGCCCGCCCATCACGTCGGTGATCGCGAAGATCGTTCCCTTGTACGGGATATGCACCACGTTCACCGCGGCGAGCTTCTTGAACAGCTCGCCCCCCAGGTACGCGAGCGTCGCCGCGCCGCCCGAGCCGAAGTTGAGCTTCCCCGGCTCGGCCTTCGCGAGCTGAATCAGCTCCTGCACGGATGTCGCGCGAATGTTCAGGGGAACTACCAGCAGTTGCGGCGCGGTGGCGACGAGGCTCACCGGCTCGAAGTCGCGCATGACATCGTAGGCGGTCTTGAACAGGCTCGGGGCCGTCGCCCACTGGCTCATGTTGGCGTGCAGCAGCGTATAGCCGTCGGCGGGCGCGCGCATCGCGATCTCGGTGCCGATGATCCCGCTCGCCCCGGGGCGAACGTCGATCACGACGGGCTGGCCCCAGGAGCTTGTCGGACTTGAGCGCGACAAGCTCCTGTTGCAAAACCGCCTCATGAAAACGACAGGACAAAACCATAATAATGACGCCGAGACTGGCTCGATGCGCGTTTTCGGGGCTTGCCGGGGTGGTTTTGCATTGAACTTAAGCCCTATCATGAGGCGGTTTTGCTTTTAGCAGCCTGTCGGGGCCCTAAGTCCGACAGGCTGCTAGGTCTCGGTCATCTTCTGCCCGAGGATGCGCGCGGTCGTGTCGGTCGTGCCGCCCGGATTCCACGGCATGACCATCCGGATCGGCTTGTTGGGAAAGCTCTGCCCCCACGCCAAAGCCGAAACGCAAAGCGTCAGGATGGATGCCGCTACACGCAAGACAAATCTCATTTAGTCCTCCGTTGGCATGACTACCGCGATCTTCCCGGCTCTGAAACCGCCGCTGCGCTTTCCGTGGAAATCATACCTCAACACGAGTTGTCGAGGCGCGGCTCGCGCCAACCCCGCGGACAGCGCCTGACCTCTCGTCTCTCGTCTCTCGTCTCTCCTTTCGCCTTTCGACTTTCGACTTTCGACTTGCTCCTTGCTCCTTCACTCCGGCCGGATGCCCCCTTCGCGTATGAGCGCCCGGTAGCGCAGGTACTCTTCCTGCATGAGCCGCATGAAGCCATCGGGCGTGCTCTCGGGCGTGGATTCCGCTCCCTGGCGCACGAACCGCTCGCGCAGCGCGCTCTTCCGCAGCCCGCGCACGATGTCGCCGTGCAGCTGCTCGACGATGCGGCGCGGCGTGCCCTTGGGCGCGACGATGCCCGACCAGCGGTCGAACTGCGCCTCGGGCAGCCCGACCTCGGCGATCGCCGGCACGCCCGGCAGCGCGGGGCTGCGTTGCGCCGTCATCACGGCAACCGCGCGCAGCCGCCCCTCGCGCACCGGCGCAAGCACCGCCGGGAGCGTGAGAACGGTGTAATGCACCCGCCCGAGCACCATCTCGACGAAAGAGTCCGACAGCTTCCTGAACGGCACGTGCATCGAATCGATGCCGAGCGCGCGCGTGAATACTTCGCCGCTCAGATGCGACGCCGACCCGATGCCGAGGGAAGCGTAGTTGAGCTCGCCGACGCGCACGCGCGCGTATGCGACGAACTCGGCCGCCGTGCGCACCTGGATCGCGGGCGTCACCGCCAGCACATTGGTGATGGACGCGACGTGCGCAACGCCGACGATGTCGGCGAGCGCACGATACGGCGGCTGTTCGCGCAGGAGCTCGTTGATGAGGCGCGTAACGCCGATCATGCCCAGCGTGTATCCATCGGCGTTCGCTTTCGACAGCAGGGTATTGCCGATCAGTCCGCCCGCGCCCGAGCGATTCTCGATGACGATCCTCTGCCGGTAGAACGCTTCCAGTTCGTCACCGAGCGAGCGGGCGAAGAAGTCGTCCGCCGCGCCTGGAGGATACGCGACGATGATGCGGATCGGCTTGACGGGATAGTCGGCGAGTTGCGGCGATTGGTGCGCAGCGCACGGGGCCGCGGCGAGGAATACCGCCGGCGCGCAGATCGCGATCCGCGCCGCGCCGGTCGCCATCAACCGCAGGAAGCGGGCTGCCGCCATGTTCCCCCCGAGCCGGTCCACGATAGCGTGCGCGGCGGAGGACAGCAAGCGCAAACAATGGGGACGGCTCCTGAAACCCGAAATTCACGATTGAGGGGCCGCCCCCTTGCACCGCGCGAGTAAAATGGGACGGCGCGCAGTCTCGTCGCAAACCGTCCATGAACAGACAGGAGTCCCCGGAAACAGGCTTGAAATACCGGCTCGCGGTGGCCTTCGTTTCGGCAGCCGCCGCTGCGGCAACGTTGCTGCTCCTGCCATTGCTCGTGGCTTACGCGCTCATGGAAGGCACCGACTACGTCATTCTTGACGGATATGCGCTCGTGTTCTCCTGGTACGGCATCGCAGCCGTCGCCGCGTTCGCCGTCGCGGGCTTTATCCTGAGCGGCGAGCGCACCGCGAACCTTTTCGGCTTCGTCTGGTTCACGCATCCCGTCTGGTCGCGGTTTGACGCCTGGCTCAAGCAGCGCCCGACGCTGGCAATTTTCGTGATGCTCGCGTTGATGGTCCTCGCAGTGTGGCTGTACGTGCCCCGTCCCTGACCGGGGAAGCAGCAGCGGCGCCAGGGCCAACGAGCAAACAGGGGATAGCTCAGCCCGTCCCCTGTGATCAGTAAAGCGCCCCCTTCAAGCGCTCGTACAGCCCCTTGTCGTATTCCTTTCCGTCGAACCGCGCGTGCGTGATATCCGAGACGATCGTGCCGAGGCTCGGCAGGCTGCTGCGCTCGATGTGGCGGGCCGGGTCCCATAGCTTCGAGCGGAAGATCGCGCGGGCGCACTGGAAGAAAACGGTATCGACGCGGACCACGAGCACCGAGCGCGGTAGCTTGCCCTCGACGCGGAAGCGCTCGAGCAATGCCGGATCGGTGGAAATTTCCGCGCGCCCGTTGACGCGCAGCGTCTCGCCGATGCCCGGGATCAGGAACAGCAGCGCGACGCGCGGATTGGCGACGATGTTGCGCATGCTGTCCACGCGGTTGTTGCCGCGCCGGTCGGGGATCAACAGCGTTTTCTCGTCTTCGACCGCCACGAACCCCGGCGCATCGCCGCGGGGAGACACGTCCATGCTGTCCGGGCCGCCGCTGGCGAGCACGAAGAACGGCGAGGCGGCAATCATGCTCTGATAATGCGGATGGAGGTAGTCGATCTCCTTCTCGACGGCGGCGCCCGAAGGCGCGCCGTAGAGCTTCTCGAGAGTTTCAGTGTCGGCGATCCGGTGCGCTTCGCTTACGGTGATCATGGCTATGCCCTCCCTGCGCGCGCCGGCTATTCCACCTTGATGTTCGCGTCGCGGATGATTTTCGCCCAGCGCGCCCGGTCCTCGCGGATGAACCTGACGAACTCGGCGCGCGAGGGGCTGCCGCCGGGCTCGATGCCGACGGCGTTCTGGCGCCGCTTCACCTCGGCATCCTGCATCGCCTTGTTGATCTCGACGAACAGGCGATCGGCGACCGCCCGCGGCGTTTTCGCCGGCACGAACATCCCGTTCCAGTTGCTCGCGCCGAATCCGGGGATGACCTCGCTCAACGCGGGAAGGTCGGCGAGCAGCGGCTGGCGCTGCGGCGTGGTCACCGCGATGGTGCGAAGCCTGCCGCCGCGCACGTGCGGCACGGCGGTGACGTAGGTCGCGAACATGAGCTGGATGTCGCCCGACACCATGTCGATCAGCGCGGGGCCGCCGCCCTTGTACGGCACGTGCGTCATCTTGAGGCCGGTCTCGCGCTGGAAGAACTCGCCGACGAGATGATCGAACTGCCCGGGCCCGGAGCTGCCGAAGCGCATATCCGTCCCGCGGGCCTTCGCCCAGTCGATGAATTGCCTGGGATTGGCGCCGCCGCCGGCAGGAGGGACCACCATCACGTTGATGATCTCCGCCACGCGCGTGACCGGGAGGAAATCCCGCTCCGGATCGTACGGCAGCTTCTTGTACAGCGAAGGGCTGATCGCGAGCGGGCCCACGCCCCCGACGAGCAGCGTGTGGCCGTCGGGCTCGGCCCTCGCCAGCATCTCGGTCGCGAGCCGGCCGGCGGCGCCGGGCCGGTTGTCGACCACCACCGGCTGTCCCAATTCCGCGGCAAGCCGCTCGCCCAGGCTGCGGCCGATGGTATCGGCGGCGCCGGCCGCCGGGAACGGAATGAGAATGCGGATCGGGCGCACCGGATAGGTGCCCTGCGCGGATGCCGGCGGCCAGCCAACGGCCGTCGCCATGACCAGCATTACCAGTACAAA
Organism: Betaproteobacteria bacterium; assembly: GCA_016868035.1. Lineage (GTDB taxonomy): Bacteria > Pseudomonadota > Gammaproteobacteria > Burkholderiales > SG8-41 > SG8-41. The sequence continues at coordinate 62,664 of VGID01000001.1, forward strand.
AGCGCTGCAGATTTTGCTGTTCATCGTCATTGCCTCCTCATTATCCCCGGGCGCCCGCCCACGGATGTAGCACGATTTTATGCGCTTCCACGCTGCGAGCCTCGAGCAGGCGCAGCGCCTCCTCGGCCCGCTCGAGCGGAATGCGGTGGCTGATGTAGCGCTGCGGATCGATCTTGCCGGTCGCGACGAGCTCGATGCACGGCGCGAACGCCTGGAAGTTGCCGCGCGAAAAATTGAGGTCGATCTCGCGGTCCTTGAGATAGGCGATCGGGATGGTCGCCTTGTTCTCCGGGAAGGTGCCGACGACGGTGATGCGCCCGCCGCGCTTCACCATGGCGGCGGCGTCGGCAACCGTGCGTTCCTGGAAGCCGCCGACACATTCGACGACCCTGTCGAAGCCGCGCCCGCCGGTAGCGGCGAGCGCGCGCTCGCGCAAGTCGCCCGCGCCCGCGTTCATCGCCTGCGATATGCCGAGTTTCTTCGCGAGGGCGATACGGTATTCCAGCAGGTCCAGTATCGTCACATCGGCGCCCATCGACTGCGCGATCAACGCCGCGCCCAGTCCGATCGGCCCGGCGCCGATCACCGCGATTTTTTCGCCCGCGCGCGGCTGCACGCGATGCACCACCGCGTGGTAGCTGATGCCCAGCACCTGCACCGCGGAAGCCTGGTCGAAGCTCACGTTTTCCGGCAGCGGATAGACGTTGAAACCGGGCACCACCGCGTACTCCGCGTACGCGCCGTCGCGGTCAAACCCCATCGTACGGAGCTCATCGCAGATGTTCGAGCGCCCCTCGCGGCACGGACCGCACTTGCCGCACGGGAGATCGATGTCGCAGCACACGCGCTGCCCCACGGAAAAACGGCCCGCGCGCTTGCCGAGCGCCACGATCTCGCCGGAAAACTCGTGCCCCAGTATGCGCGGGAAGGTGAGGCGCGGATGCTTGCCGTGGAACGCGTGCAGGTCGGAGCCGCAGATCGAGCAGGCGTGGACCTTCACGATGACCTCGCCCGGGCCCGGCGCGGGGTCGGAAACGGTCTCGGAGCGCAGATCGCCTCCGCCGTGCAGGACCATCGCTTTCATGCCTGGGACCGGATGACTACGTGACCGAGCATCCCGATGCCGCGCCCGGCGATGCGGATGATCGGTCGCCCGGGCGCCCCTGGACAGCGTACTCGATCCTCATCCCGTCGTCGCCGCCCCGGCTTTGACGGGAATGCCGCCTTCGTGGACCCATCGATAGCGGCCCGCAACGGAATCCGCAAGCGGCCTGCGGCGGTCGTCAGAAACCGCGATCCACATGCGCAGCAGATGGCGCTCGCGCCCGGGTTCCGGGTGGTCCTCGTAGGCTTCCCGCGCGTGCAGCAGGATGTGGTTGTTGATGAGCTGGACGTCGCCTTCCTGAAAATCCATGGTGAGCATCAGCTCGGGCCGGTTGGCGATTTCCTGTACCGCTTCGAGAGCCTCGCGCTGGATCGCAGTGGGCCGGTACTGCTCGCCGTGGCGCGCGGCGGAGTCGTAATACGGCAGGCTGTTGATCCGGCAGCTGACCTGGCCGTCGCGCTCGCTGAACATGGGCAGCCGGAACCACGGTCTTTCACCCGGGGGCTCCTCGCCGCGCCAGTCGACGTGGAACATGCCGTACAGCGCTTCCAGCAGATCCGGGCGCTCTTCGCGCAACACATTGTGTATGGTGAGCGCGCTCACGAGCTTGCTCGCGCCACCGGACTTTGCGGCGCGCAGGCAGAACAGCCCGAGCACGTCCACGGGCAGCATGTCGGTGTGGAAATCCATGCGCTCGTTGGTCTGGTATCCGCGGGCGCTCGGGTCGGCGTGGATGCGGCCCTCGTCGCGCACGTGGCCCAGCAGGTGGCCGCGCGCGTTCTGCGACACCGGAGTGCCGAGATGCGCGCCGAGACCCCAGTAGAGCAGCTCGCAGTGCGCGTCGGTGTAGCGCGCGCGCGGAACGCCGCGCACCAGCACGAACCCTCGCCCGCGCTCGATCTCGTCCAGAATGTTGTCGAGCTCCGCGGCAAAGCACGGCAGGGGAAAGACCTCCGCCGTGAACGGAATCCTCGCGCCCGCGCGCGTTACGTGCGCGAGCGCGGCATCGATCTCCTCGATGGCCGCCGCGTCCAGGCGATGGATCCAGGATTCGTCACGCTGGATTTCCGATCCGATCCAGGCGCCGGGGCCCGTGATCATGCCGCGTGGTTGGCCGGCCAAGGCATTCCTCGCATCTGCTTTCTCGCCTTGTCCGAAAGCACCGGGCTGGCGTCCCGATCGCCTCGAAATTGCCACTTCGGTTTCTCCCGAAAACAGCGCGAACCGGGGTCTGAGCCCGCCTGCCCGCTTACGGCGTATTGCGCTTGCGAGGCCTCTGGTGGAACTTCCTCGGCGGTCTCTTGCCGTGGCGCGGCCCGCCGCCGGGATTGGGACGATCGCCGGGTGCGGTGCCGCTCGACCGACCGCTCTGCGCCGGTGCGCCCGGCCGATTTCCGGCGGCCAGCATGATCTCCAGCTCATTGAGCTCATCCCACTCGGCGTCGGTGCGCTGTCTCTCTGGAATCGACAGCAGCGCCTGCAGGCGGGCTCGGGGGGAATTCAGTTCTGGTCCATTCATGGCCGTATTATCTCATTCCCGGTCCCGGGTTGGAGGAGCGCGTTCGAACGGCCCGGCCTGGCGATGGAAGGGGGCAATGGGCTCGAAGTTCAAGGCTTGACGTTTTGAGGTTAAGGGTCGCGCCCCCTACACTCCAAACTTTGAAATCGGAGCTTTGAAAAGGATGTCCGTCACCCTTCCCTCGTCACTCATCACCGGGGTCAGGACGTTCCTGCCCGCGCTGGTGCTCGTCCTCGCCCTTCCCGCGGCGGCGGCGGAGTTCGCGGCGTGCCTCGGCAAGCTCCGCGGCGAGGCGGCGGCGCAAGGCATCACCCGGCAGACGTTCGACGCCGCGCTGGCCGGCGTCACGCCCGACAAGAGCGTGCTCGCCGCGATGGACTTCCAGCCCGAATTCGTCACGCCGGTCTGGGACTACCTCGCAGGCCTGGTGGACGAGCAGCGCATCATTGACGGCAAGGCGAAGCTCGACGAATGGGCCGCGGTGCTCGCCGAAGTGGAGCGGCGCTTCGGCGTGGACCGCCACGTCGTCGTCGCGCTGTGGGGCGTCGAGACCGATTACGGGCGGCTCACGGGCAAGCGCCCGCTGATGAGCTCGCTCGCGACGACCGCGTGCATGGGCCGCCGCCAGCCGTTCTTCCGCGGCGAGCTCCTCGCGGCGCTGCGCATCCTGCAGGACGGGGACGTGCGTTCCGAGGCGCTGGTCGGCTCGTGGGCCGGCGCGTTCGGCCAGACCCAGTTCATGCCCTCGACCTTTCTCCGGCTCGCGGTAGACATGGACGGGGACGGGCGGCGCGACGTCGTCGGCTCCGTGCCCGACGCGCTTGGCTCCGCCGCGAACTACCTGCGCAACGCCGGCTACGCGAGCGGAGAGCCGTGGGGCTACGAGGTGCGCCTGCCGCAGGATTACCGCGGCCCGTCCGGGCGCCGCGAGCGGCGTGCGCTCGAGGAATGGGGCCGGCTCAAGATCCGCAAGGCCGATGGCGGCGCGCTTACCGGAAGCGGGCGTGCGGCGCTCCTCCTGCCCGCCGGGCGCGAGGGCCCGGCGCTGCTCATATTCCGCAACTTCGAGGCGATCCGCTCCTACAACCCGTCCGATTCCTACGCGCTCGCGATCGCGCACCTCTCCGACCGGCTGCGCGGCGCCAGCCCGTTGCAGGCCGCGTGGCCGACCGACGACCCGGGGCTCTCGCGCGCCGAGCGCCGCGAGGTGCAGGAGCGGCTCGCCGCGCGCGGCTACGACGTGGGCGAGCCCGACGGGATCATCGGCTCGCGCACCCGCGCGGCGATCGAGGCGTTCCAGAAGACCGCCGGCCTTCCGGTGGACGGGCGTGCGGGCCGGCGGATGCTCAGCACGCTGCGGAATGCATCGCGCTGAGCGCTGTCCCGGGTTCAAAGTTCAAGGTTCAAGGTTCAATTTTCAAGGCTTTAGACGAAAGACTTTGAACTTGGAACCTTGAACATTGAACCGGCCGCCCGCCGTCGCCCAGATGCCACCGCTGGGCCCCTGCTTGACGGCCGGGCGCCACGGGACCATGCTTTTCGCGGCAACGGACCAGGTGGACCGGCCACTGTAACAGCGACGCGTACCGGTCCCATAAGAAAAACAACACCGTTGCACCGCAACGCGGCATCGGCGCGTTTGGAAAACGCAATATCAACCCAACACGGGAGGACCTCATGAAACGCTTGTTTGCTTCCATCGCGGCGCTGCTGGTCATCGTATTCACCGCTTTCGGCTGCGCCACCCCGGGCGGCCCCGGTTGGGACACGCTGATTGACGGCGAAAAAGGCATGGAAAACTGGAACAAGGTCGGCGACGCCAACTGGCGAGCGGAGGGCGGCGCAATCGTCGGCGACAAGGGCAAGGGCGGCTTTCTCATGTCGAAGAAATCCTACAAGGATTTCGAGCTCTACATCGAGTTCTGGCCAGACCACACAGCCAACAGCGGCATCTACATGCGCTGTGCCGATGGCAATAACCCCACCGACAGGACCTGCTACGAGGCGAACATCTTTGACCAGCGGGCCGATCAGAGCTACGCCACCGGCGGTATCGTCCACCGCGCCGTGGTGAATCCTGCACCTAAGGCCGGCGGCAAGTGGAATACCTACGAGATCCACATGAAGGGCACGCAATTGACCGTCAAGCTGAACGGCGTGGTCACCGCTTTCATGGAGGACAAGGATTTGCCGTCCGGGCCGTTCGGACTCCAGTTCGGCAACCGCGGCAAGGAACCAGGCGGCGCCATCAAGTTTCGAAAAGTAATGATCCGGGAACTGTGAGCGCTCGCGCCATGTAGCAACAAGCAGGGTCGAGGCTCGACGTCTTGCGGGAAAACGCCGCACCGTGCGCGGCGTTTTTACTTACATCGCTCCTCATTCGTCACCCGTCCCCGGGTATCATCCCCTTTTGCCTTTTGCCTTTTGCCTTTTGCCTTCTGCCTTCTGCCTTCTGCCTCAGGCTCTCCCCATCACCCGTCATCCTTGCGCGTCACCGGTGACCTGTTGTATCAAACGAAGGAAAGCGAAGCATGCCCGCTGTGAACGATCTGCCCGAAGTGCTGGAGACAACCGAAGCCGAGCGCCTCGCGACCGGTTACGTCTTCACCGAGGGCCCGCTCTGGCACCCGGACGGTTACTGGTACTTCGTCGACATCCGCCAGAACAAGCTCTACCGCATGACGCCCGGGCGGGCGCCGGAGCTCGTCAGGGAAACCGCAGGCGGCAACGGCACGACCTTCGACCTGCAGGGGCATCTCATCCTGTGCGAAGGCACGGCCCGGCGCGTCGTGCGCATCGGCTCCGACGGAAAGCTCGAGACGCTTGCCGCGCGCTACAAGGGCGGGCGCTTCAACCGCCCCAACGACGTGGTGTGCCGCTCGGACGGCAGCCTCTACTTCACCGACCCGGACAAGCGCGTGCCCTACACCGAGCGGGAAATTCCGCCACCCGCCGGCGTCGACAATCTCTGGGACGGCGCGGCGGTGTACCGTTTGATGGCCGACGGGACGATCAGCGTGCTCGCGCTATGCGAGTATCCGAACGGCCTCGCGTTCTCGCCCGACGAGCGCACGCTCTACGTCGCGAACACCCGCTCCTCGAAATACATCCACGCGATCGAGCTCGACGCAGGCGGCAACATGGCGCGGCGGCGCATCTTTGCCGACATGAACGAGGGTGATTTGCCCGGCATCCCCGACGGATTGAAAGTGGACAGCCAGGGGCGCGTTTTCTGCACCGGACCGGGCGGAATCTGGGTATTCACCCCCGGCGGCGAGTGCGTCGGGATCATCCGGTTTCCCGAGCAGGCGGTGAACTTCGCGTTCGGCGGGCCGGACCTGCGGACGTTGTTGTGCCGCGCGCACACCTCCGTCTACGCGCTGCGGGTCAAGGTGCCGGGGCAGCCGCATCCATGGTACCGGGAAAAAGGGATGAAGGGCCGGGGATGAGCGCGGAATACGTTGACAACCTGGAGAGGTAACAAGATGGCGTACGATCTCATCGTTCGGAATGCGCGGCTCGCGGACGGCGATGCGGCGCGCGCAACAGTGGACATCGCCGTCGCAGACGGACGGATCGCTGCGGTCGGGCCCGGCATCTCGGGCGACGGCGAGACGGTCGATGCCGGCGGGCGTCTCGTATCGCCGGGCCTGGTGGAGAGCCATTTCCATCTCGACAAGACGAGGATCCTCGACCGCTGCGCGCCGCCGAAGGACCGGCGCTCGACCGACCACATGAAGCGGACCTCCGCGATCAAGCACACGTTCACGGTCGAGGACGTCTACGCGCGCGCGCGCGATACGCTCGAGCAGTGCCTGCTGAACGGCGTCGGCCACATGCGGACCCACGTCGAGGTCGATCCCAACGTCGGCCTGCGCGGCTACGAAGCGATCGAGCGCCTCGCCAAGGATTACGCGTGGGCGATCGACCTGCAGTTGTGCGTCTTTCTGCAGGAAGGCTGGACCAACGTTACGGGCGCCGAGGCAAACGTCGTCCAGGCGCTGAAACGCGGCGCGACGGTGGTCGGGGGCGCGCCGCGGTACGACGACGACGGCCCGAAGCAGATCGAGCGCATCTTCGCGCTCGCGAAGGATTTCAACGTGGACGTCGACATACACCTCGACGGCGGCCACACCACCGACGACATGGCCATCTATCAGGTTTGCGACCTCACCGACCGGATCGGCTGGGGCGGGCGCGTGGCGATCGGCCACGGCTCGAAATATTCGTGCCTGCCGCCGGCGGAGCTGGAGGCGCTTGGCCGGCGGCTCGCCGGTTCCGGCGTCGCCGTGACGGTGCTTCCGGCGACCGACATGTTCACCACGGCGCGCCATATGGAGCACAGCGTCATCCGCGGCGTCGCGGACGCCAATGCGCTGATCGCCCGCGGCGCGAACTGCTCGATCTCGACCAACAACGTGATGAATCCGTTCACGCCGTATGGCGACTGCTCGCTGGTGCGGATCGCGAACCTGTACGCGAACGTCGTGCAGCGATCCACGGAAGAGGAGCTGACCGAGTGCTTCGCGATGCTGACCAGCCGCCCGGCGCGGATCCTGCGCAGGAGCGACTACGGCATCGCGGCCGGCAATCCCGCCGATCTCGTCGTGTGGAACGCGAAAACGCCGGCCGAGGTCATCGCGACCGTAGCGCCGCCGCTGATGGGCTTCAAGCGCGGCCGGCGCGTATTCACGCGCGAGATGCCGACGCTGCACCGGCCCTGACGCCGGTCTCACGGGCGCGATATACTTCCGTATCCGCTGTTCCGATACGATGGTTGGCGTGTTTTCTTGAGTCGGACGGAGGTCGGCAGGTTCTCGTTCATCATCTAGCCGGAGGTACCATGTCCCGCAACAGTCTTATCCATCATCGCTTGTGGTTACTCATGATGTTGCTGGTGGGCGCATCGGCACCGGTACCGGTGCTCGCGCAGGAGTTTCCGGCGAAGCCCATCCGCTGGATCATTCCGTACCCGCCCGGAGGAACGTCGGATTTCCTGGCGCGGCTCATCGGGCAGAAGATCACGGATTCGTGGAAGCAGATCGTGATCATCGACAACCGCTCGGGCGCCAACGGCAACATCGGTACCGAAGCCGCGGCAAAGGCGCCCGCAGACGGCTACACGATGCTGCTCGTGGCGAGCACGTTCGCGATGAATCCGGCCGTCTACCCCAATCTGCCTTTCGACTCGGAAAAGGATTTCGCGGCGGTGACGATCATCCTCTGGCAGCCGTATCTGCTGTCGGTGCATCCGTCGTTGCCGGTGAAATCCGTGAAGGAACTCATCGCGCTTGCGAAGGCCCGGCCCGGCGCGATCGACTATGGCTCGGGCGGGGTTGGAAACGCCGTCCATATCGCGGCCGAGCGCTTCGCGAAGATGGCCGGGGTGAAGCTCAATCATGTGCCCTACCGCGGCGTCGGGTTTGCAATCCCGGCGCTGCTAGCCGGAGAGGTTCAGCTGATGATGGCCTCGGCCGTGGCGGTACAGCCGTATGTGACGTCCGGAAAGATGAGAGTACTTGGGGTCACTGGCCCCAGGCGCGTTCCCGGGCTGCCCGATGTGCCGACCGTATCCGAAGCCGGACTCCCCGGTTTCGAAGAAGGCAACTGGCAGGCGGTGCTGGTCCCGTCGCGCACTCCCCGGCCCATCGTGACCCGGCTCAACCAGGAACTGGTGCGGATCGTGAAGACGCCCGATGTGAGCGCGCAGATCCTGCGCGTCGGTGCGGACGTCATCGGAAACACGCCTGATGATGCTACCGCGATCGTGCGAAATGACCTGAAAAAATACGGCGAGATCATCCGGGCCCTGAATATCCGGCCCGAATGAGCCGCCGATCGCTGATGCACCAGGTTGCAGGGGTTGCGTGATGCTGCCGTCCGCCGGGAACAATGACAAAACCACGCCCCCTCCGTACCTGATCGAGATCAGCCGCTTCCTCTGCAACACGCGATTCGAGGACCTTCCGCCCGAAGTCGTCGATCGTTGCAAGCGCCTGATCGCCGATTGCTTTGCGGTGGTCACCGCGGGCAACCAGACCGCCGAGCTGAAAGCGCTGGCGGCAAGCTACCTCAAGGATGCGCGGCCGGGGAACAGCTGGGTGATCGGAACCCCGCATCGCGCCGCCGCGCGCGACGCGGGTTTTCTGAACGGCATCGCGAGCACCTGGCACGATTTCGACGAGGGCAACACGGTCGGCTATTCGCATCCGGGGAGCCAGATGGTCCCGGCGGCGATCGCGGCGGCGCAGGAGCTCGGCGCGTCGGGGCGCAACTTCCTGCTCGCGGTGGTCATGGGCTATGAGGCGTGCGCACGCGTCGGCATGGCCTCGAAGATGCGCGTCTCGGTGCCGCAGCATGGAAACTGCGGCACGATCGGCTCCGCGGTGGCCGTCGCGCGCATGAAGGGTTTCGACGAGGCCCGCATGCGCCACGTCATCAATGCCTCCGCGACGATGGCGATCACGGCGAACCGCCAGGCGATGCTCGACGAAGCGACCGTGCGCAACGTCTATTCCGGGCACTGCGCGCTCGCCGGGCTGAACGCGGTGACGCTGGTGGAAGCGGGCTTGACCGGACAGCGCGACGGGATCGGCTTCACCTACGGCACCGTCATCGCCGACGGCTTCGACCCGCAGCGCATGGTGGCGGGGCTCGGGAAAGACTGGCTGACAACGAAAGGGTATTTCAAGCTGTATCCGGCGGGGCGCTTTTCGCACGCGGCGATCGACGCGCTGCGGGCGGCGCTTGCCACGGTGCCCGGGGGCAGGCTCGACGTCGCGGACATCGGGCGCATCGAGGTCAAGGCATTTCAACTGGCGGCGCTGCTCTCGGGCAAGAACATCAAGACCAGTTTCGGCACCAAGTTCTCGATTCCGTTTGCGCTGGCCACGATACTCGTTCACGGCCGTTGGGGCATCGACTGCTTCGAGATCGAAGCGGTTCGCAATCCCCACGTGCGCTCGTTGATGGATAAAGTGGACGTCAGCGAAGAGCCCGCGTATACCGCAGCGTACCCCGGCAAGCACCTGTGCGACGTGGTGATCCATCTCAACGACGGGCGCGCGATCCGCGGCCGCTGCGAAATCATGAAAGGCGAGCCGGGCAATCCGCACCGGCCCGAGGAGATCGAGAAAAAATTCTTCGACCTGACGGTGCCGGTCTGGAGTGCCGCGCGCGCGAACAAGCTTTACCAGGCGATCATGGGGCTTGAGGGCACGGCGGATTTCCGCAAGTTCGGAGACGGGTTCGCGTTGTAACCAGGCTCATCGAGCAAGAAAAGGAGGACTGTCATGGCGAGCAAGAGGACCGGGCTGGGCGCGGCGCGTCATTTCTTGATGGTGACTTTCGAGATCGCGCCCGAGGATGAGGCGGAGTTCAACGAAATCTACGATAACGAGCACGTACCCAACATCCTGCGCGTGAAAGGCGTGCACGGGGTCATCCGGTTCAAGGACGCGGCGCCGAACGCGGCCGGCTGGCTCGTCTACTCCGCGCTCTATCTCCTCGAGCGGGCCGACCTGCCCGATACCCCGGAGTGGAAGGCCGCGTCCGACACCGGGCGCTGGGCGCCGGTCATGCGCCCGCGCCTGAAGTCGCGGCAGCGCCGGCTCGGGCCGGTGGTCGCCGCCGCGCTCCCCGTGGCGTCCATGAAGTGACGGGGGCCTTGTTGAGCGATCAAGGTTCAAGGTCACGACGTCACACCCCGAACATTGAGCCCGGAACGTTGAACGTCAACCCGTGAACGGGGCTGGCGTCCGTGCGCCGGCCGTTCTAAATGCCGCGGCGGCGCTGCTCGCGCAAATACTCCTCGATTTTCCGGACGATATCCTGCACGCTGGCGAGGTTCGGATTCACCGCGAGCGCGCGCCGGAAGTACTCGAGGGCCTTCCCGTATTCTTCGAGTCGAAGGTAGATCAACCCGTAGCCCGAGAGCGCGCCGAAGTGCTGCGGGTTTCTCTTCAACACCTCGTCGCAGTCGGCGAGTGACTTGTGCATGTCTCCGGCCAGGTACCAGGCGGTCGCGCGCTTGTTCCAGCCCTCCGCGAGGTCCGGCTTGCGCCCGATGACCTTGCTGAAGAACTCGACCGCCCGCGAATAGCGGCCCGCGCCCATTTCCGCAACGCCGCTTTCCATCAACCGGTCGGTTTCCTCGTCGCCCGAGCGGCCCCAAACGAGCCACACGGCCTGTCCGGCCACGTCACGCACGACGGGATTTTCGTCGGAGAGGCGTTTCACCAGCAGCGGCCCGTCCGCCGCGAGGCCGTTGCGCCCGAAATAGACGACGCCCGCGAGGCGGATGCGGGCGTCGGGATCCTCGAGCGCCGCGAGCGCGGCGGACCGCGTCATGATCTCGGGGTATGGCGGCTCGGCCGAGGCGGTCAGCGCGAGGAGCGCAGCAAGCAGGAGCGCGGAGAACCGCGGCATCGTCGCGCCTAGCCTCGATTGCGACCCGTGCAGTTTGTCCATGATCGGGAAGGCGGTCCATCGCGACTTGCGAGCCGTGATTCGACCCCTTCGTCCCTCCGCTTACATACCAGAACCTATTTCATATATAGGCACGTGCGCGACGGCGGCGATGTGGGATGCAGTTCAAGGAGGAGGGCCCGAAGGAATATGTCGATATTTCGAGGGTCCCCGACGAAGAAATGCGCGCGGATCGCCCCGTCCCTGCGGGTTGCGCGTTCACACGGTCGCGATCGCCTCGATTTCGACGCGCGCGCCCGCGACCAGCCCCGCCGCCTGAAAAGTCGTCCGCGCCGGCGGGTCCTTCGGAAAGTATTCGTTGAACACCTCGTTCATCGCCATGAGCTCGCCGAGGTCGGCGAGATAGATCGTCACCTTCACGACCCTGCCGAGCGAGGACCCGCCCGCCTCCAGCACGGCCTTGAGGTTCTCGCACACCTGCCGCGTCTCTGCCTTGATCCCGCCCTCGGCCAGGCGACCGGTCCGCGGGTCGTTCCCGAGCTGGCCGGACGCGAAGACCCAGTCGCCCGCCCTGATCGCCTGCGAAAGCGGAACCCTTGCAGGCGGCACCCTGTTCGTGTGTACGACGCTTCGCTTCATATCCTCTTCCTCCCTGCGTTAACGATGATATGGGTGATGGGTGATGGGAGCATACAAGGATGAATGCGAGAGGAGAAAGAAGACACCCGCCATGTCGGGTTCCTCTCGCCTCTCGTGACTCATATGCCGTAAGATAGCGGCCCCGGGATCGGGCAAGACCGGCCCCGGCACGGACAGTTTTCCTGAAGGAGACGGCACGATGACCACCGCTTACAACCCCGCGAACCGCTACGAGATCGAGGTCCGGGAAACCGAGTTCCGGCGCGCGGAGAAGCGCGCGCTGATGGCCCGCATCTACCAGCCGCAGGGCGCGGGACCGTTCCCGGTCCTGCTCGACCTGCACGGCGGCGCCTGGAACAACAAGGACCGCACGGCGAACGTGCCGATGGACGAGGCGGTCGCGAAGAGCGGCATCCTCGTCGTGGCGGTCGATCTCACGCTCGCGCCCGGGGCGCCGTACCCGGCTTCGGTCCAGGATGCGAACTACGGCGTGCGCTGGCTCAAGTCGAAAGCCCGGGAATGGAACGGCGATCCCACGCACCTCGGCGTGCTCGGCAGCTCGAGCGGCGGCCACATCGCGCAATTGCTCGCCATGCGCCCGCGCGATGCGCGCTACAGCGCGATTCCCCTGCCCGGGGCTCCAAGCGTGGACGCGACGCTCGCGTACGTCGCAACGCGCTCGCCGATCAGCGACCCGTACGCGCGCTTCCAGCAGGCGGAGAAAATGAAGCGCGACGAGATGATGCAGAAGAGCAAGACGTACTTCAACCCGTGGGAGCTGGTCCACGAAGGCAACCCGCAGCAGATCCTCGACCGGCGCGAGCCGGTTTCACTGCCACCGATGCTGATCATGCAGGGCGGCGCGGACGACAACGTGCTGCCGGCGCTGCAGGAGAAATTCGCCGCGACCTACCGGGCGGCGGGCGGCGAGTGCCAGCTGGAAATCTTCGACGGCTGCGAGCACGAATGGGTCGCGCATCCGGGACCGCAGACCGACCGCGCGCACGAGATGGTGAAGAGCTTCATCGCGCGCCAGCTGAGGGCGCTGCGCCGTGCGGCCTAGCGGCGGTGGCTCGTGACTCGTGACGGGTAAGCGGTAAGCGGCGAGCCGGAAAATCGCGAACCAGCCCGGAACTCCGAACCCGGAACCCTGAACAGCGATCCCGGAACGCGAATTGCGCCCCGGGATTCGCGGTCCGTTCAGAGCTTGCGCAGCTGCTCCAGCATCTCCGCGCTTTCGGGGATCTTGCCCGGCTCGTAGATCCTCGCGTAGCGGACCACGCCCTTGGCGTCGAGCACGTAGGCCGCGCGCTTGTCCGAGCCGCGCTCCTCGTTGAAGATGCCGTAGGCCTTGCCGACCGCGCCGTGCGGCCAGTAGTCCGAGAGCAGCGGGAAAGGCACGCCGCCCAGCTTCTCGGCCCACCCCTTGAGGCTGGCAACCGGGTCGGCGCTGATGTTGAGGATCTCGACGTTCAGCTTCTTGAATTCTTCGTAGTTCGCACGGAACCCGTTGACCTGGTTCGTTCACCCGGGGGTGAACGCGAACGGCATGAAGGCGACCACGACCGGCCGGCCCTTGAAGCTCGCGAGGGACACCTTCTGGTCGCTGTTGTGCGCGGCGAGCGTGAAATCAGGCGCGGCTGCGCCGGTCTGGATTTCCATGCGTTTTCTCCCCTGAATATGCGAAAAAACGGGGCCCGAAACCCCGTCTTTCCGCGGTGACTCCGTGACTCGGTGATTCAGCGACTGAGCGATTGCGGCCTTGCGAACCCTTTCAATGTAGCTGGATCACGCCGCAGGCGATGCGCGCCCCGGCGTTGCCGGTCGGCTGGGACTTGTAGTCGTCGGGGTCGGTGTGGACGATGACGCCGCGGCCGACGATGTTCCCGGGCCCGGGCCGCAGCGTGATCTGGTCGAGCTCGATCCGGATGTTGGCGAACCCCTTCTTGTCAGCCTTGAGGTTGGGCAGGTCGCCGGCGTGGCGCTCCGCGCTGCCGTAATGCGCGTGCGGCTTGTTGAACGGATTGAAATGGCCCTTGGTGCTCATGCCGTCGCCCGAGCTGCAGTCGCCGACCTCGTGGATGTGGAAGCCGTGCTCCTGCCCCGGCTTGAGGTTCTGGAGGAACGCGACGACGAGCACCTTGTCGCCCACCTGCTCGAAAGTCGCCTCACCGAACGTCTTGCTGCCCTTGGTCGGCTGCAGCGCCGCCGACGCCACGAGCGGCGTGTCGGTGGGCACCGTCTCGCAGGCGGTGAGCAGAATCGTCGCGGCGACAGCGGCAAATGCTGTTTTCATAATAGCCTCCTCGTTGAGAACCCCAATCTACTCAAATCCCCCGCGGCTTGGAAGCCCCTTTCGTCAAGGATGATCCACATTGTGTCCGCGCCCGGAATGCGCGCAATACGCACTCGCGGCCTGCTTCCTTTTTGGACAGGTAAACCGATAGGGACGTTGCAACTCTAACTTCTTGATTTTACGGCAACGCTGCGATCGGGAGCGGGGCCTCATCCTTCAGCGCTCGTCCGGGCCGCCGGGCTCCTGCGCCTCGTCTTCCCAGTCGTAGCGCTTGCGCGGCGGGATGTCCAGGCGCCGCAGCACGATCGCAAGCACGAGGCCGATCAGCGCGGCCGCTAGGTGGGTCTCCCAGGACACGCCGGGCCGGATCGGCAATACCCCCCACACCATGGTGCCGTAGAGGAAGTACACCAGCAAGGACGCGGCGATCGCGCGCCGGTCGCGCCGGATCAGGCCGGCCACGAAAATGTAGATGACGAGACCGTAGACGAGTCCGCTGGCGCCGACGTGGACGGTGGATGCCCTGGCGAACAGGAATACCGCAACGCCGGGTCCGAGGTAGGCCGCCGGGATCACCTTGAGCGCGGAATTCGGGTAGAGATACAGCATCCCCGTGCCGAGCACCAGCAGCGGCAGGGAGTTCGCGAACAGGTGAGCGAAGTTGCCGTGCAGCAGGGGCGCGAGCACGATGCCGGGCAGCCCCGCGAACTCGCGCGGGCGCACTCCGAGCCGCTCCAGCCCCAGCTCCAGCCCCCAGTTCAGCACGTGTATCGCCCAGATCAGCGCGACGAAGCCTGCCGCGAGCTTCACGGCGAGACGGAAATTCGCCTGCGCGCGCTCGGAGGTCGTGTACTCCGAATCCGGAACGTGGAATTGCATCACCCGCCACCATACCAGACGGGCGCGATCTGCGTTCCGCGTTCGGGGTTCGGAGTTCGGGGTTCGGCTTCCAGTCCAGCGAACTTGAGCCTTCGAACCGACCGTATTTACCGCGTCACTTCATCAGTCGTCAGTCGTCACGCTTGTTTGCGTTCAGCGCTTCCGGATTGACCAAGAATTCCCGGCCCGGGGTCTCGCCGTCGAGCACGCGCAGGAGGTTGCGCGTAGTGGTGAGCGCCTTGCGGTCGAGCGATTCGCGCGAGTTGCCGGCCATGTGCGGGGCGACGATCACGTTGGGCAGCGTGAACAGGGGATTGTCCGTGATCGGCGGCTCCGGCGAGAAGACGTCGATGCCCGCGCCCGCGAGCTTGCCCGCCGCGAGCGCGGCGTAGAGCGCCGCCTCGTCCACGATGCCGCCGCGCGCGGTGTTGATGAGCCGCGCACCGGGCTTCATGCGTGCGATCCGCGCAGCATCGAACATTCCCGCGGTCTCCTTCGTCTTGGGGCAGTGCAGGGTGACGAAGTCGGCGCGAGCGAGCGCCGCGTCGAGGTCGGTGGCAGGCTCGCATCCCGCCGCGCGCACCGCCTCCGCCGGGACATAGGGATCGTAAACCTCGACGGTCATGTCCATCGGCAGGCAGCGCCTGGCGACGCGCGTGCCGATGCGCCCGAAACCGACGATGAGCAGCCTTTTTCCGAGCAGCTCGGTGGGAAGCGCCGCGTAGCGCTCGGACCAGCGGCCCTGGCGCGGGATGGCATCCATCGCCGCGCCACCCTTGCACAGCGCGAGCATCATGAACAACGCATATTCCGCCACGGTGGGCGAGTTGTCGGTATGGCACGTCATCAGCGGTATACCGCGGCGGGTGAGCGCCGCCACGTCCACCGCGTCGAAGCCCACGCCGATGCGGCCCACCGCGCGCAGCCGCGGCGCGGCCTCGATGTCCTCCGCGCGCAACGGCGTGGACGTGAGCGCGACGCCGTCCACGTCGGCGAGCAGGCGCTGGAATTCCGGCCCCTTGATGCCCGGGGAAAATCCGATGGCCTCCACGTCCGCGCGGCTCTTCGCGTAATCCCAGCCGGTGCGCGCCATCGTGTCCGGCAGCAGCAGTCTCTTTTTCGTCGTCATCGTCTCATCCGAAACATTTCCGAATTCACGTACTCACCGTGCCACCATAGCGCGCCGCAGTGACTCAGTGATTGAGTGATACAGTGATCAAGAAAGAGCCACCTGAGGTCGCCGATCGCTTAGTCATTTAATCACTCAGTCACCTAGAGCGCGTAACGAAATCAAGAAATATTAACCGCAGATAAACGCCGATACCCGCCGACGAAAACATAAAACCCTTTGGCTGTTCATGGGGTTGTTGTTATCTGTGTTCATCGGCGTTCATCGGCGGTTTCAAGTTTTTTGGGTCTTTTTGATACGAGTTCTTAGTCACTGCGTCAGCCACTACCGGCCTATAGTCGGATGCCAAGCAGCCTCGCGGCCGTTCCGCCAAGCATTGCGATTCTCTCCTCGTCGCTGAAGCCCGGTGCATTGAGGATGTGGTCCACCGACTCGCTCTGCCACGGGATCGGGTGGTCGGTGCCGATCACCAGCCGGCTCGAGCCCACTTCCGCGGCGAGGTGCCGCAGTGCTTCCGAAGTGAACACGAGCGTGTCGTAATACATGTCTCTCAGGTACTCGGTCGGTTTTTTCTTCAGCTTGACGCCGGTGTCCATCTCCGGCGCGACGCGCAGGCAATTGTCCGACCGCGGCGCGTAGGAGGGCAAAAAGCCGCCGCCGTGGGCCGAGCAGATCTTGAGCCCCGGGAAGCGGTCGAGCGTGCCCTCGAAGATGAGATGCGAGAGCGCGATCGTGGTATCGAGCGGGTTGCCGATGGTGTTCGCAAGCCAGCCGTTGCCCTTGAACCGGCTCGCGAGCTGCGGCGTGCTCTGCGGATGGATGAAGATCAGGATGCCGAGCTCTTCCGCCTTCGCCCAGAACGGGTGGAACCGGGGATCCGAGAACTCCGCCCCGGCGACGCTGGCGCCGACCGCGGCCCCTCGCAGCCCGAGCTTCTTCACTCCGTGCACGAGCTGCTGCACCGCCAGATCCGGAAACTGCAGCGCAACCGACGCGAAGGCGACGAAGCGCTCGGGGTAGGTCGCGCAGAACCCGGCGAGCTTCTCGTTCTGGATCTGGATGACCTTTTCCGCGACGTCGCGCCCGGCGCCATACCACTGCGGGTTGATGCTGAGCGCCTCGACATCGATGCCCTGCTCGTCCATCTCGCGGATGCGCCGCTCGCCGACTTCGCCGAGGCCCGGCCCGCGCTGGTCCTCGAGCTTCAGCCCGAGCAGGTCGAGGGCCTCCGGGATCACGCAGTGCGCGTGCACGTCGATCGTCTTCACGCGGCGGCCGGCCACCACGACCTCGCGGCGGCGCCCGGCGGGCTTCGTTCGCGCTTTCCCCGGCGCGGCCGCCTGCGCCTGCGCTTGCGCGGCGCCCAGCAGCTCGCAGCCGGTAAAGGCAATGCCGGGCATTGCGCTCCCCGCATTTCCCGCGACGTCTCTGTGTGTGTGCATTTTTTTCTCCCTCGTTAACCGCCAAATGCGGCGAAGACCCCGATGCTTGCGGGGTCAGATTGCGAAACGGGACGGCGGCCGACGACGAGCACCCCGGAGCGCGCCAACCGCAGACGAACGCGGCGAGCCGCGGATCAACCCGAACCCAAATCAACAACCGCGCATGATAACCCAACATGGACTGGTGCGGTTTGCGCCGCGCACGCGAACACAACCCGCCGCACACGTGCATATAATGCGCCGGGCTGCTGGCCGCCCACGGCCAACCCCGAAAAAAAACGACTCGAGGAGTCCCATGATCACGATCGAATTCCGGAAGACCGCGCCGGTCGCGGCGCTGTTACTGTTGCTCGCTGGGGGCGGTGCCGCGTTGGCGCAGCAATCGAACATGACTTTCTTTATCACGAGCGTCGGCGCCGGCAAGGGCGCCGACTTCGGCGGCCTGGAGGGCGCCGACCGGCACTGCCAGAACCTCGCAGCGGCGGCGGGTGCCGGCAAGCGCACGTGGCGCGCTTATCTGAGCACGAGCGCCGCCGACGGCAAGCCCGCCGTCCACGCGCGCGACCGCATCGGCAAGGGGCCGTGGCACAACGCCGAAGGCAGGCTCATCGCGCGCAATATCCAGGAGTTGCACGGCATCAACAACATTAACCACGTCACCGCATTGACCGAGAAGAGGGAACGTGTCAAGGGCAACGGCGATACCCCCAATATGCACGATATCCTGACCGGCTCGCAGCCGGACGGCACGGCGTTCGCGGGCAGCGACGACCGCACGTGCGGAAACTGGACGAAGAGCGGCGAAGGCGCTGCGATGGTCGGCCATCACGACCGCAGAGGCCTGCGCGACGACGAGGCAACCCGGTCGTGGAATTCCTCGCATCCCTCGCGCGGCTGCAGCCTCGACGACCTGAGAATGTCGGGCGGCGCGGGACTGATCTACTGCTTCGCGGCAAAGTGACGCGCCCGTCGCGTGCCCTGCGCGCGACGGACCGCGGTCATTGCACGCGGATCTCCGCCCGCTTCGCAACCTCGCGCCACTTCTGCACGTCGACGCGGATCATCTTGCGGAACTCGGCCGGCGTGATGGTCTGCACCTCGGCTGCTTCGGCCGCGAGCCGTTTTTGCGTCTCGGACTCCCCAAGTATGGCCGCGAGCTCGCGGCGCAGCTTCTCCTGCACGCCGCGCGGCGTGCCCGCTGGCGCGACGACGCCCCACCAGACGTAGACTTCGTAGCCGGGAAAGCCGGACTCCGCGACGGTCGGTATGTCGGGCAGCGCCGCGGCGCGCCTGGCCGCGCCGACCGCGAGCATCTTGATCCTGCCGCTGCGCACGTGCGGCAGCACCTGTGTGACCGAGGTGAACATCACCGGCATTTGTCCCGCCATCACGTCCACCATCGCGGGCCCGCCGCCTTTGTACGGCACGTGGACCATGTCGATGCCGGCGAGCTTCTTGAACAGCTCCCCGCCGAAGTGGTTGAAGCCCCCGACGCCGGTCGAGGCGTAGCTGATGGCCCCCGGCTTCGCCCGCGCGCGCTCGACGAGCTCGCCGAGCGAGGCGAGCCCCAGTCCCGGGAAGACCACGATCGAGTTCGGGGACGAACCGATCATCGAGATCGGGTCGAACGACTTCTCCACGTCGTACGGCAGCGTCCGCACCGCGGCGTTCATCACGAACGACGTGGACACCATGAGCACGGTATAGCCGTCGGCGGGCGCGTTGGCGGCGAGCTCGGTGCCGATGATGCCGTTTGCCCCGCCGCGGTTGTCGATCACGAACTGCTGGCCGAGCCGGTCGCTCAACCTCGCGCCAAGGTAGCGGCCCAGCATGTCGTTGCTGCCCCCCGGCGGAAACGGGATGATCCAGCGCACGGATTTGGTCGGGAACTCGGGGTTTCGCGCCCGCTCGGCCGCGTGCGCCGGCAACGCGCCAGCGAGCAAGAACAGTACGGAGAACACGGAAGCGGTGCAGTGCGCCTTCATGCTCAGCCCCTCCTCGTTGTCGCCCGCGACCGCGGCGGACGGATTCTGACAAAAAGTATAGTCCGCATTATGGTCGAGCCCAAGCCGCAAAACGAGCGCCCTCGCGAGCGGATCTGCACCCCTGGAGACTGGAATAAGTCAGGAGAATCAAGGCACAAGTATTGCCTCGTGCGGCAACGAAGCGCGCCACGGGCAAGACGGCCCGGGGACGTAAAGGGCCGCTCGAGGAGGTACCCGATTGGGGGGCGGCCACGAAGCCACGGCCGCGCGGCGCGACCGCCGCAGTCGCTCAGTCCGGCGTACCGGTGCCCGCCGGCGCCGCCTTCTTGCCGAGCCGCCGCAGGACCTTCACGCGCTGCACGGTGTCGCCCGCGAGGTGCGTCCACACCATCGCGTCGCGCACGAGCTTGTCCACGCGCGCGTGCATGATGCCGCCCTCGGCGCCGTGGATCTCCATGTTCAGGCGCGTGACGCGCTGTATGACGTCAGTGGAATAGTTCATGACCAGGCCGGCGTTCGCGGAGTGCTGCCCGCGATCGTGCAGCCACGCCACGCGCATGACGTAGGAGCGCAGCGCTTCCGTGAGCGCGTGCATCTCGTTCACCTTGAGCTGGACCAGCTGGTGCTCCATCAGATACTTGCCCGCGCGCTTGTGCTCCCTCGCGTAGCCGAGCGCCATCTCGCACGCGTCATCGCACACGCCGAGCGCGTTGGCCGCGAGCTCCAGGTCCCCGAACAGGTCGCCGCCGGTGGTGTCGCCCCGGCCGGCCTTCACAGAGCCGGTGCCCACCTCGCCCACGACGTTCGCGTGCGGCACCCGCGCGTTCTCGAAGATGAGCTCGGCGTTCTGGTAGAAGCGCCAGCCGCGCTTGTTGAAGATCTTGCCGACGCGGAAGCCCGGCGTGGTTTTCGGCACCATGAACAGCGTGCCGCCGTGCTTGATGTTGACGTCCGGGTTGGTGCGCGCGTCCACGAAGAACAGCGAGCCCACGCTCCCGTTCGCGATGAAGCACTTCTCGCCGTTCAGGATCCACTCGTCGCCCTCGCGCACCGCCCGCAGCCGGTAGCCCGCCTTCGGGTCGTCCTCCGGCGGCATGCGGTTGTCGGATCCGGCGTTGGGCTCGGTGATCCCGCGGCCCATCACGTAGCGGTGGTCCGCGAGAAAGGGCTTGAGGAAGCGCTCCTTCTGGTCCGGATTGCACGCGATCGCGATCAGGTGGCTCCACTTCCAGTTCTGGCTGAAGGCCTTGGAAATGGCGCTGTCCCCGCGGGCGAGCTCGGCCATCACCACGGCCTGCGTCACGAAATCGGCGCCGGGACCGCCCCACTCCTTGGGCACCGCGAGCGTGCGGAAGCCGAGCTTCGAGCCCTTCTCGATGATCCCCCAGTCCCACGGCTCGAAACCGCCCTCGATCTGGTCGCGCTCCATCGAGATCGGGCGGATCTCGTCCTCCGCGAACTTGCGCGCCTCGTTCTGCCAGTGGCGCTGCTCTTCGTTCAGCGAAAAATCCATTTTCACTCCCAAAATGCGTGATGACTGACGAGTGACGGCTGACAGCTAAAGACCGGCGCCCTTGTCATCTGCGCCGGGTTCATCGGTGTTCCTCACTCATCAGTCGTCAGTCGTCACCGCCACTACGCGGCGAGCGGGCGCTGGTAGCCGGCGATCGCTTCCGCAATCCCAAGCTTGGTCGCGTCGTCGGCGTCCTCGGCGTGCAGGAACACCATCGCATCGTGCACGTATTTCTGCAGCGGCATGTCGCGCATGACGCCCATGGCGCCGAAGCACTCGGCCGCAAGCAGGGCAACCTGGTTGACCGCCTCCGCGGTATAGACGCGCGCCATCGTGTGCAGCGGCAGTGCGGCTTCCTCGCCGCCGGCCGCCGCCTCGGGATGATCCAGCGCCCACGCTGCCTTCCAGATCATGTTGCGCGCGAGTTCCAGCCGGATCGCGCAGTCGGCGAGCTTGAGCCCGATCGAATGGTGCTCGATGATGCTGTGGCCGCCTTGCCGGCGCAGCTTCGAATACTCCACCGCAGCCTGGTAAGCCGCACTTCCCACGCCGAGGTTGATCGCCGCCGTGAGTGGCACGCTGCGCACTGCGTCGGCTCCGCCCGCAAGCGCGCTTTGGCCTTCCCTTCCGAGCAGGTGGTCCTCCGGCACACGGCAGTCCTTGAACACCACCGCGGCGCCGGACCCGTGGTGCCAGCGGATCGCTTCGCCAACGGCTTTCGACGGCTCCCGGACCGAGAGACCCGCCGCATCGCGCGGCACGAGCAGCGTGCTCACGCCGCCAGCACCGGCCTTCTTCGGATCCGTCCTCACCTGGACCACGTAGAGCTTCGCGAGCGGCGCGTTCGCGACGAAGCTGACGGCACCGTTGATCACCCAATGGCCGCCCTGCCTGACCGCGGCCGGTTCGGCCGCGCTGTCGGGACGGTGATAGCGCCATCCGATCCCGGCGCCGGGCTCGCGCCCCGCAAAGGCAAGGTGGCAGTCCTCGTCTTCGAGGAATTTCGGAAGCCAGCGCGCGCGCTGCGCGTCCGTCATCAACCGGTCGAAGAGAACGTGGGCGAGCACCGCCGTGTGCCCCAGGACCGCCGCAATGTCCACGTCGCCCGCCGCCAGCTCTTCCATCACGATGCACGAGGTGAGGCAGTCGGCGCCTGCGCCGCCCGCTTCCTCCGAGAGCGCCAGCGTACGCAATCCCATCCGCGATGCCTTGTCCAGCAGGTCCGCGAGCAGCGGTTTCTCGAACGGCTCCAGACGGCCCGGGTGCCGCGCCGCGGGCTTCACCTCGCTCTCGACAAAATCCCGCACCGTTTCACGGAACTCGAGTTGCTCAGGGGTCAGCGTGAGGTCGTACATGTCAGCGTCCCGGGGTCAAGGTTCAAAGTTCAAGGTCAGCGAGCCGGCATCTTACCAGCCGCGGACGCGGGAAAGGACTCGGTGTCAGCATGTGGAACGCCGGGCAGGCGCCGAGGCGCCGTTCCGGGTTCCGGGTTCAACGTTCAGGGTTCAACGTTCGGAATACAGGGCTCTGGCGCCTCTCACCTCTCACCTCTCGCCTCTCTTCTCTCGTCGCTCGTCAGGCTTTGGCGCGCGCGAGCGCCTTGAGCTCCTTGTAGATCCCGTCGGAGAGCTCGACACCGTCCGCGCGCGCCTGCGCGGTGGCGAGCTGGCGGCGTGCTCCGGGCAACCGCACTCCGTCGTCCGCGAGCATTCGGGTGATGAATTCCTCGAGGCGCGCGTAATAAGACTCTGCCCCGGCCAGGGCCTCCGGATCGATCGCGACGATCGCGTGGCCGATGCGCGGCTTGCCGCCCGGCTCGAAGTACGAATCGTTCTCGTAGGCGAACGCCGCACCGGTGAGAGCGACGCACAAGAGCTCGACGATCAGCGCGAGCATCGTGCCCTTCATCCCGCCGACCGCCGTGAGGCTCCCCGTGAGCGCCGCCTGCGCATCCGTGGTGGAATTGCCGTCCTTGTCGAGCGCCCAGCCCTCGGGGATCGGCTTTCCTTCCTTGGCGTAGAGCATGATCTTGCCGCGCACGACCTCGGTGAGGGAGAGGTCCACCACGACGGGAGCTGCGCCGCGCCGCGGAAAGATCGCTGCGACCGGGTTGGTTCCGTAGAGCGGCTTCCTGCCGCCCCACGCATTGATCGCCGCGGGCGAGTTCGTGAATGCGAGCCCGGCGAGTCCCGCCTCCGCGACCGGCGCAAGATGGTAGGCCGCGGCGCCGAAGTGATGGCTGTTCACCACCCCGACGAATGCGACGCCGTAGCGCTTCGCGCGCTTCACCGCCTCCTTTGCGGCGAGCGCCGC
The DNA here is from genome assembly GCA_016868035.1 of Betaproteobacteria bacterium. Classification (GTDB taxonomy): domain Bacteria; phylum Pseudomonadota; class Gammaproteobacteria; order Burkholderiales; family SG8-41; genus SG8-41. The sequence continues at coordinate 85,911 of VGID01000001.1, forward strand.
AGCGGGAATCGCGAGCCCGCCGCCGGCATCGATTAGGCAGGTTCCACCCTTTTTCTTTACTACCTTAGGCCGCGCCGAGCCATCGGCGCGGCCTTCGCGCAGGTGCTGCGCGTAGAGCGCGACGCGCGAGAGCCCGTGTCCGCCGAGCCCTTCCGTCTCCGCTGCGACGAGCGCCTGCGCGGTCGCGCGCGCGGCGGCGCTCGAGGCGCCGGCCCGCGTCAGCGCCCGCGCCGCGAGCCGCGTTGCATCGTCAATGGACAGTTTGGGCACGGCGCCAGAACCGGAAAAACCCTGATCTGCGGTTTCAATCGAGCCGGGTGCCGGAGCGCTTCGCGACGTCCGCCCACTTCTCGGCTTCCGCGCGGAAGTACGCGCCGAACTCGGCGGGCGAGTTGCCCACGGCGACCGCTCCTTCCGCATCAAAGCGCTGCCTGAGCTCCGGCGAGGTCACGGCCTTCGCCATCTCGGCGTGGAGCAAATCGAGGATCGCCTGCGGCGTGCGCGCCGGCGCGAACAGCCCGTTCCATTGCACCGCCTCGTGACCCTGGATACCGGCCTCCGTCATGGTCGGCGTATCCGGAATGACCGCCGAGCGCGTCGGCGAAGCGACGCCCAGCCCGCGCAGCTTCCCGGCCTTGACCTGGGGCCCCGCCACCGGCACTACGATGAAGGCAGCCGGCGCTTCCCCCGCCAGCACGGCGACCAGCACCGGGGCGGCCCCCTTGTACGGCAGGTGTCCGACCTTGATGCCGGTCCGCAGCCGCAGCAGCTCCATCGCCAGGTGCGACATGGTCCCGGCGCCCGCCGATGCGTAGTCGAGCTCGCCTGGTCTTGCTTTCGCCAGGGCGACGAGCTCGCGCACGTTGCGCACCGGCAGCGACGGATGCGCCACCAGAACGAAGGGGTAGGACGAGGCCATCGAGATCGGCACCAGGTCCTTGACCGGGTCGTAGTTGAGTTTGCTGAATACCGCCGGGCTGATCGAGAGCGACGAGTTCCCGAAGAGGAGTGTGTATCCGTCGGGTGCCGCCTTCGCCGCGATTTCCGCCGCGATGTTGGCGCTCGCGCCGGGACGGTTTTCCACCACCACCGGCTGCCCGAGCGCGGCGGTGAGCTTCTGGGCAACGAGCCGCGCGATGAGATCGGTGCCCCCTCCCGGCGGGAAGCCCACGAGCAACCGCACGGATTTCACGGGATATTTCTGCGCCCACACCGCGCCCGGTAGCGCCGCCCCTATTGCGATCAACGCTACCGACAAGATCAGACGCTTCATGGTCATCCCCCTTTTGTGGTTCCGGGTTCCGGGTTCAGTGTTCAAGGCTCAGGGTTCAACGTTCAACGTTCGAGCATCGGGTATCAATCATCAAACTTTGAACTCGGAACTTTGAACCTCGAACCGGTCTGCCGTCACCGCGTCAATGCGCGGCGGCACGCGCCCATCAGCAGGAAATGTCGGCATACACTGCGCCCGCCGTTTCCCCGAGCAGGCTCTCGCCCGGCCTCACCCGTGTGAACTCCACGGGACGCGTCGTGATGCCGAAACGCCCGTCGTGTAAGGTGACGCACGTGTAGCGCGAGTTGGCAAGGTCGCGCACTTCCGGGAAGTCGGCGCGATAGTGCGCGCCGCGCGAATCCTCGCGCGCCATCGCGGCGAAACGGATCGATTTCGAAACCAGGACCAGATTCTTGAGGTTCAGCCAGTCGTGCCAGGTCAGGTTGAACGCGAGGTTGCCCGCGTGAACGCCCGCCGCGTCGAGCCTCGCGTCGAGCTCGTCGAGCGCGCTTTCCGCGCGCTTCAAGCTCGCCGCGTCGCGCAGGATGCCCGCGTCCTCCCACATGACCTCGTAAAGGCGCTCGCGGATCGCGTTCAGATCGGCCGCCGGCCGTCCGAGCGGCGCGCGGCAGGTGGCGACCGCCGCCGCGAGCGCGGATTCGTCGGGCTCGTGCAGGACCCCGTTCCGGCCGACCCACGGCGCCATCGCGTCACCTGCGATGCCGCCGAAAACAGTGGAGTTGGCGACGCCATTGCCGCCGAGGCGGTTCGCCCCGTGCACGCCTCCCGAGTCCTCGCCGGCGACGAAGAACCCCGGCAGCTCGGTCGAGCAGTCGGCCCGGAACACCACCCCGCCCATCATGTAATGCGCGGTTGGCACGACGTCCACCAGTCCGGACACGAGATCGAAGCCGCAGTCGGCGCAGCGCTCGACCATGCCCTTGAACTGCTTGCGCACCATCGCGGGATCGAGGTGGCGCATCGTGATGTAGAGCCCGCCGCGCGGACCGACCTTGCCCCGACGCATCTGGTCGAACATCGCCCGGCTCACGATGTCGCGCGTCGCGCGCTCACCGCGCGGGTCGTACTCGCGCATGAAGCGCTCGCTCGCGCCGTTGAGCAGGTGCCCGCCCGCGCCGCGCAGCCCCTCCTCGATGATGGTGCCGGTGATGCGCGTGTCCGGCCCGGCGATGAGGCCGGTCGGGTGGAACTGCACCATCTCCATGTCGCGCAGCGTCAAACCCGCCCGCAGCGCCATTGCCATGCCGTCGCAGCTCTTGTCCCCGGAGGGCGTGTGGTACTTGTACATCGTCGGGCCGCCGCCGGTCGCGAGCAGCACCGCCTTTGCCTGCACGAACGCGAATTCCCCGGTGCGCATGTCGATCATCAGCACGCCGGCGAGCGCGTCGCCCGCCTTGTTCTTCACCAGCTCGACCGCGCGATGCTCCTCGAGCCGACGGATGCCGCGCGCCCACACCTGCTCGGCGAGGCGGTTGACGATCTCGATGCCCGTGAGATCGCCCTTGTGCACGGTGCGGTCAAATGTCTGCCCCGCGAACGCCTTCTGGTGGATGGTGCCGTCGGGATTGCGGTCGAAGAAGCAGCCGAGCTCGTTCTCGAGCTCGCGGATGCGCTCGACCGCGACCGAGACCAGCGTCCACGCGAGCTCCTGGTCCGGCAGCCAGCTGCCGCCCTCGATGGTGTCCATGAAGTGGCGCTCGACGGAGTCGCCCTGCGCGAGCGCGACGTTGTAGCCGCCCTGAACCATGCGCGTGCAGCCGCACTTGCCGAGCAGCCCTTTGACCGCCACGGTGATCGACAGGCGCGGGTCGGCCTGCTGCGCGTGCAGCGCGGCGAACAGCCCGGCGCCGCCCGAGCCGAGGATCAGGATGTCGGTCTTGATTCGTCTCATTGGAAACCGCCGATGAACGCCGATGAACGCAGATGAGGCCCTACGGAGCCCGGCAGCGGAGGTATCGGCGTTTATCTGCGTTTATCTGCGGTTGTGTTCAGCTGTTCTTGACGCCGAGGGAGGCGAGCGCGGCGGCGCGCTTCTCGCGCGCGGCCTTGTTGACCTGCGTGTAGATGCTGCCGCCGCGGCTGTCCATGGACACGAGCAGCGGGCCGAAGCCCTTCACGCGGAACTTCCACAGCGACTCGGGGTTGAGGTCGTCGAGATCCACGTCCTCGATTGCCTCGACCCAGGTGGTCTCGAGCGCCGCCGCGCCCCCGACGATCGCGAGGTAGGCGCCGCCCAAGTCCTTGAACGCGGAGAGCGAGCCCTCGGCGAGGCCGCCCTTGCCAATGATGACGCGCACGCCGTACTGCTCCATGAGCGGGCGCGAAAAGCGCTCCATGCGCGCGCTGGTCGTGGTCCCGATACACAGCGGCGCATAGCCCGTCGGGTGCGCCTTGGACTTCTCGACCTTCCTGACGTTGGGAGCGGTGTGGATCACGGCGTGCCCGCTCATGTCGAAGCGCGTCTTGCGGCCGCGGTCGAACATGTGGATGTGGGTTCCGTCGCGGATGCCGTAGAGCGTGCCGTTCAGCGTGACGGTGTCGCCGATGCGCCATTCGCGCACCTGCTCCGCGGTGACCGGCATGTTGATGTCGTGATGCGCCATTCAGAATCCGTGAATGGTGAATGGTGAAACGTGAATCGAGAAAAACATCGTGCTCCTCCCTTACGATTTGCGATTCACGATTTACGATTAACGCTTTTCAGAAGCCGTAGGTCACGCCCTTGGGCGTGAACGTCGCCGATGCCCGGCGCGCGGCGTGGCACTGCATGTTCACCGCCACCGGGTTCATGGTGATGTGTGTCGCGGCGAGCTCCACGTGCACCGCGAACGCGGTGGAGTCCCCGCCCAGGCCCTGCGGCCCGACGCCGAGATCGTTCACCGCGCGCGTGAGCTCTTGTTCGAGCTTCGCGCCCTCGGAATCCGCGCAGCGCGTGCCGAGCGCGCGCGTCGCCGCAACCTTCGAGAGGTACATGCACAGGTCCGCGCTGCCGCCCACGCCCACGCCCACGATGGTCGGCGGACAGGTTTTGCCTCCGGCGTCGAGCACGCAATCGATCACGAACGCCTTGATCGCGTCCACCCCCTCGGCGGGAATCGCCATCCGCAGCCAGGAATTGTTCTCCGAGCCGCTGCCCTTCGGGATCATCTGTATGGTCAGCTCCTCCGGCTGGTCGGAAAAGCCGACGTGTATCGCCGGAATCCGGATGCCGCAGGAAGTGTGGTCGTTCACGCGCGTGATCGGATGCACCACTGAGGAACGCAGCGGATGCTCGTTGGTGGCCCGCGCGCACCCGCGGGTGATCGCCGCCTCGAGGTCGCAGCCGTCCACCTCGACCTTGCGCCCGATCGTCACGTTGTAGATCGGCACCCCGGTGTCCTGGCACGTGAGGTTGTCGGTTTCCTCCGCCACCGAGATGTTCCTGATCATGGTGCCGAGGACCTTCTTCGCGAGCGGGTTGCTCTCCGCGGCGTCGAGCCGGGCGAAGCCCTGCTTCACGTCGGGCGGCAGGATCTTGAGGGCGCGGATGTAGAGCTCTTTCGCCGCGTCCTCGACCTTCTTCAGATCAACTTTCATGTCTAACCCGCACCGGTGGCCGCGCCAGGCGGCTTGACCCACTCAATCCTCAGTCCTCAGTCCTCAATCCTCGATGCTCAGCCCTGCCGTCAATTAATGGCGAGCTTGCGCTCCCGGATGATGACCGCCCAGCGCGCGGATTCTTCCTTCATCGCCTTGCCGAACGCGGCCGGCGTATTGCCCACCGGGACCATCCCCAGTTCATCGAAGCGCCGCTTGATGTCGGCGCTCTGCAGCACCTTGACCAGGTCGGCATAGATCTTGTCGAGTATCGCCTTCGGCGTGCCGGCGGGAGCGACGAGCCCGAACCAGCCCAAGTTCTCGAAGCCCGGCAGCGTTTCCGCGACCGTCGGCACGTTCGGCAGCTGTGGCGTGCGCTGCCTGCTCGTGACGCCGAGCGCCCGGATCCGGCCCTGGTTGATGAAGCCGATCGAGGCGGCGAGGTTGGGCGTGAGCACCTGGATCTGCCCGCCGACGAGATCGGTGAGCGCCGGGCCCTCGCCCTTGTACGGCACGTGCGTCGCGTCGATGCGCGCCGTGTAGAGGAAGTTCTCCGCGGCGAGATGCGTCTGCGTGCCGATGCCCGCCGAGCCGATCGTGACGGCGCCCGGCTTCGACTTGGCAAGCGCGATCAGGTCCTTGATCGTCTTCGCTGCAACCGCGTTCGCGACCGCGACTACCTGCGGGCCGCTCGCGACGTTGGTGATCGGCACGAAGTCCTTCTCGGGGTCGTAACCGAGCTTCTTGTACATGTGCTGGTTCGCCGTCATCACCGAGCCCGACGGCATGAACAGCGTGTAGCCATCCGGCGTCGCTTTCGCCGCAAGATCGGCACCGATGTTGCCGCCGGCGCCCCCACGGTTGTCCACGACGATGCTCTGGCCCCACATTTCGGTGAGCGGCTGGGCGACCACGCGGGTGACGATGTCGGTCGCGCCTCCGGGTGCGAACGGCACGATGATGCGCACCGGCCGGTTGGGATAGCTCTGGGCCCAGCTGCCCGCCGCAACGAGCAGCGCAGCTGCCGCAAGTAACAGCTTTGCAACGCGCATGGCTTCCTCCTAATTGTTGGTTTGAATCAAGGCCTTCTTCGGACCTACCTTACCCGATAGTCGCTAGCGCGGCAAGGCGCAGCCGCGCTCTACAAACCCAACGCCTCGGCCACGAGCTCCCGCAACTCGCGCTCGAGCTTCTTGCGCAGCGAACGATAGGCGGGACGCCGGATCACGTTACGGATCTCGTACGGATCCTTGTCGAGATCGTAGAGCTCGTCGAGTTCGCCGGAGCGCCCGCGGTTCACCCAATGGATGTACTTGTAGCGGTCGGTGCGCACCGCCTTGTAGGTCATGCCGACGAGCCACGGCATCGCGTTCTCCGACCAGTACTCGACGAGGAAGGACTTGCGCCAGCCCGCGCGCTTGCCGGCGAGCAGCGGCAGCAACGAGCGTCCCTGTATCTGCGGCCCCGGCTTCCCGCCCGCGAGCTCGATCAGCGTGGGCGCGATGTCCTGGCAGATGACGAGCTCGCGCAATCGCGAGCCGGCCTTGATGCGCTTCGGGTAGCGCGCGACGAACGGCGAGCGGATACCCTCCTCGTACGCAAAGCGCCGGTCCGGGCCCAGCCCGTGCTCGCCGAAGAAGAACCCGTTGTCGCCGAAGAACAGGATGAACGTGTCGTCGAGCTGCCCGGTGCGCTCGAGCGCCTCGAACAACATGCCCACCCCCTCGTCCACCGCGGCCATCATGCACGCACGGCGCCGGATCTCCTCCTGCGTGCCCGACTGCAGCGCCTCGAGGATCGACTTCGACTGCGGCGTCTGCCGCAGCTCGAACGCTTCCGCCCACGCCGGCTTCTGCTTGACCACCTCGGCCGCAGTAAGCATGTTGGGCCTCTTCGGGAACACGCGGCCCTTGTAGAGGTTACGATGCCGCTCGGCGACGAGGTAGCCGCCGTCCTTGACGACGAAAGTGCCGTCGCCGGCCTGCTCGGCATCCGGGTGCACGGCCTTGTGCGCGAAGAAGAGCGACCACGGCTTCTCGTGCTTCTTCTCGACGAACTCCACCGCCATTCGGTTCATGATGTCGGTGATGTAGCCGCTGTGCTGCACGTACTCGCCGTTCTCGTTCAGACGCGGGTCGGAGAGTCGCCCGTGGCCGTCGTAGCTTACCCACTGGTCGTAGCCCGGCCGCGGCTTGCCGTCGTTGCCCATGTGCCACTTGCCGATGTGGGCGGTCTCGTAGCCCAGGCGCTGCAGCTCGAGATGGTAGTTCGGGAGCCGGTGGCTCGCGGCGTCGCGCGCGACATTGTCGATGATGCCGTGGCGGCTCGCGTACTGGCCGGTCACGACCGAGGCGCGGTTGGGCGAGCAGATCGGCGTGGTGTGGAACGCGCGCTCGAACAGCGCGCCCTCGTGCGCGATGCGGTCCGTGTGCGGCGTCTTCATGTACGGATGGCCGCCCGCGCCGAATTCATCGTAGCGCAGGTCGTCGATCAGGATGATGAGAAAGTTGGGTCTGCGGGGCACGGCGCCTCCTCGTGTGTTGTTGTTATGATTCGCGCGCGCCGCGCCGCTTCAGCTTCGGACCCACCACGCCCAGGCCCACGCGCAACGCTTCGGTCTCCATGATGTCCTGCGGCATGACGTTGGCGAGATTGACGTCGGGCCCGAATTCCTCGACCAGGAATTTCTTCATGTCCTCCGCCGCCGCGAGCGTTACGCCCTTGATCCACGGTCCCGGCAGCTCGATCAGCACTCTCGACATGTCGATCCCACGCCGCAGTCCGGCGATGAGCTTCGTCTTGGGTCTGCCGCGCTCGATCAACTCGGCCGCCTCCACCAGCACCAGCTCCGCGCCCGCCGCGAAGCAAGTCTCGGCCTGGCGCAGCAGTGCTCGCGCGTCGTTCTTCATGTCCTTCGAGCCCACCTCGCCGAACACGGCGAGACCGCAATCGCACGCGAGGCGGATCTGCTGGCGCCGCTCCTTGTCCGAGAGCGGCACGCAGTTGTCGGAAATCTCCACCACGTCGAAGCCGACCCGCTTCGCCTCGATGAGAAACCGGCGCAGGGCACCGGCCCCGTAGGTCGCGTACACGTACTCCTGGAACTGGCCTCCGACGAACGGGCGGACGCGGTTCTTCTTGTAGAGGGCGAGCTTGCGGCGCAGGTACGCCGTGTCGTAGAGGCGGGAAGTGCCCACCGCGATCTTTGCGAGATCGATGTAGGGCCCCGCCATCTCCACCACGTCCCGCGCCTGGCCGTACGGAAGCCCGAAGTCGACCATCATGGTGAGTCCCGAGCGGCGTGGCTTGCGCTGGGTGCGCGCCCGCGGCAGCTCGACAAAGGAAAAAGGTGCTGCGCGTTTCATGTGTTCCTCACGATTGCGATGCGGCCGCCGCCCGGATCGACTCAAAAAAACAGGTTCAGCGCGAAACCCAGTGCCGCCGCGATGCTCACGCCGGCAGCGGCCGCGAGCAGGCTCTTCTCCCAGTCGCGCCAGGCCAGGAATTCCAGCGCGAGCAGGCGCGCCCCGCCCGCCATGTGCGCCGACAGGAGCAGCACCAGCACGATCTCGGAGAGCTTCACCAGCGGCTGCTCGCTCCAGCGCAGGAAGGCGTCGAGCGCGGCCTCGCCCTGCAGCGCCTGGCCCAGCGCCCAGAAATGCACCGGCAGGAAGGCTGCGAGCCCCACACCCGAGATCCGGTGCATGATGAACGCCCAGTACGCGGGGTGGTTGCGTGCGCGGAAGTCGCTTCTCATATGTCAGCTGCAATCGCCGATGAACGCCGATACACACCGATCGCCTTCGTGAAACGTGAATCGTGAATCGTGAATCGCGAAACCACCGGATCGATCGGGAAAGTCCGGGTGATCCTTCTGCGCATTACCCATTCCCCATGACCGGTTTCCATCCGCGTTCATCGGCGTTCATCGGCGGTTTCAAATGAAGACGGCGTAGACGGCGCGAAAGCCGAGAACCGCGAGCACGATGCCGATCATCAGCACGGTCGCCTCCAGCGCCCGCCCGCGCCACTGGAACGTCTCCGAAAGCACCGTGCGCAGACCGATCGGCGCGTGGATCGCAACCGCCGCCACGAACAGCGCGTAGAACGCGGCCCAGCCCACGCTGCCCCGGGTGCGCGAGAGGATCTCCGCGGCGGTGAGCCCACCCTGCACGGCGTAGATCATGGTGAGCAGATGCACGAGCACGCACGCGGCCAGAACCGCCGCGCTCGCCCGCTGCGCCGTCCACAGCAGAACCTGCGCGCGGACGCTGAGCTCTCCGTCACTCGTCACTCGTCACTCCGTCACTCCGTTACCGCGAGCTCGCCGCGCAACGCGGCGAGCGCGGTGGCGCGCTTGAGCCCCGCGATCGAGGCGGTCGGAGCGAGGCCCTTGGGGCAGCGCTCGGTGCAATTCATGTGCGTGTGACACGCGTGGCATCCCGCGTCCCCGGCGACCGCCGCGAGGCGCGCCCGCCCGTCCGCGTCGCGCACGTCATTCAGCAGCGTCCACGCGCGGTTCAGCGCCGCGGGGCCGAGGTAATCGGGGTTCCATGCGACCACGTCGCACGAGCTGTAGCACACGCCGCACCCGATGCATTCGATCCCCGCATCCGCGAGCCGGCGCTGCTCCGTATCCGGGGAAACCCGCGCGAAATCGTCCTTGCGCGTGCGCGTGCCCTGGAACCGGCCGCGCGCGCGCGCCCATTTGTCGAAGAAGGGCGTCATGTCGGCAACCAGGTCCTTGATGACGGGCAGGTTGGCGAGGGGCGCGAGCTCGAGCAAGCCGCCGGTGGCGACCTTCGCGACGTGCGTGCGGCAAGTCCAGCGCGCGCGGCCGTTCACCGTCATCGCGCACGAGCCGCACATTCCGACTCGGCAGGCAAAGCGGTAGGAGAGCGTGGGGTCGAGGCTGCGCTGAATGTAAGTGACGACGTCGAGCACCGTCTGGCTCTCCAGCCGCGGCACGTCGAATGCCTGGAAACTTCCCTCTTCCCCGCCGCGCCAGATCCGAACGTGGAGCGTGCTCATGCTCGCGTTACTCAATGCGCCGGGGCAGCGGCCGCGGCGGAGCCGCGCGCCACGATCGGCGCCGCGACGCGCTCGGTGAGCACGTTCACGCAAGCGGGGCGCCCCGATGTGCGCGCACGCTCGAGCGCGGCGGTCAGGTCGGCGGCGTGTGGCACGAATTCGCCGTGTGCGCCGAGCCCGGCCGCGACCTGGTCGTAGCGGGTGGGCAGCAGCTCGCAGCCGTGCGCCCGGCCGGGGCCGTAGTTGCGCAGCTGGATCTGGTGCTCCGCATTCCAGCACGCGTCGTTGCCGACGACCGCGACGAAATCGAGATTCTCGCGCACCGCCGTGTCGAATTCGGCCAGGTGAAATCCGAAGGCGCCGTCGCCGCTCATCGCCACCACCGTTGCATCCGGGCGCGCCATGCGTGCGGCGAGCGCAAACGGCAGTGCGCTGCCGATCGAGCCGCCCTGGCCGTTGATCACGCGCGAGGGCGCGTGCACGCACGCCTGCGCCCATTGCCCGAACTCCCCGCCGTCGGAAACCAGCACGGCGTCGCGCGATCGGTCGATGAGCTGCTGCACCGCGCGTCCCACGGCGACCGGGTGCGCAGGACCCGTGCTGCCCGCGGCGAGCTTGTTCCAGGCTTCCGGCCGGAAGCGCACTGCGGCGTCCACTTCGCGCGCCCATTCGCCATGCTTCGGGCCCGCGCCGGCTGCACGCCTGGCCAGGGTTTGCGCGGCAGCAATGGTATCGGCGGCGACCGCGAGCGCGACGCGCTGCGGATCGCCCAGCGTGCGCTGCGCTCGCGCGAGCGCCTCCGCATCGGGATCGATGACGGCGAAACGGCAACCCGGAGCGACCGCGGGAGCTTGCGCAAAGCGCAGAGTGAAATCGGGTTGCTTGCCGAGAAGCAGGATGAAATCGGCCTGCGCCAGGACTTCGGCGAAGGCCCCGAGCGCAGGATCATTCACGCCGCGCGGGCTTTCCATGCACAGGACGGGGGCCGCGATGGCGGCGGCGAGGCGCTCGCGCAGCTCGCGCCCGTTCGCGTTTGCAAGCTGCGGACCGGTCAGCACCAGCGGGCGGCGCGCGCGCTTCAGCGCGGCGAGCACCGCGTCGGCGGCATCGCCTGCGAGCGCAACGGGTTGCGCCCGGAAGGCGGTTGACGGAGGCAATGCGCCCGCGCCATCCGCCAGCCTGGCCTCGAGCAGATCGAACGGAAGGCTCACGTGCACCGGACCCGGACGGCCTGATGTCGCGACACGTATGGCGCTAGCCATATCCTCGCCGAGCGCCGCGGCACTCTTCGCCGTCCACGACGCCTTGGCCACCGGGGCCGCCATGTCCGCCTGGCGCATTTCCTGGAATGATCCGAGGCCGAGCTCGGCGAGCGGCGCATGCCCGGAGAGCATGACCACCGGCGAATCCGCGGCGAGCGCCGTGTAGAGCGCGCCGACGCCGTTGGCATGGCCGGGTCCGCCCGTCAGGAGCACGATACCCGGCTCGCCGGTGAGCCGCGCCCACGCATCCGCCATGTGCACTGCGGCGCCCTCGTGCCGGGTATGGATGATCCTTAACCGCGCATCGAGTGCCGCGTCGTAGACCGGCATCACGTGATTGCCGGACAGGGAAAAGAGATTTCGCACGCCGGCGGCCGCCAGCGCGCGCGCGAGCAGGTCGGCACCTCTCAGCGCAGCCATGTCTTTTCGGCGCAAGAGTGGCGCAACCGCGTGCGCCACCGCGCGCCGCTTGCCTCAGGCACTTTCGTAGAGGCGTGTCAGCACGAACTCGCGGTGCCCGAGCGCTTCGGCGCAGGTGAGCCGGCCGTTGCACGTGCGCATCATCGCCTCGAGCAGCTCGTCGCCGCACTGGTCCATGTTCTTCTCCCGCTGCAGCAGTCCGGACACGTCGAGATCGACGTGCTCGCCCATCGTGCGGGCGGTGCGCGGATTGGCCGTCAACTTGATCACCGGCAGGATCGGGTTGCCGATCACGTTGCCCTGCCCCGTGGGGAAGAAGTGGACGACGAAGCCGGAGGCCGCGCACAGCGTCACCATCTCGGCGGCGGCGGAGGAGGAATCCATGAACCACAGGCCGGGCGCGGTCGGGGTCTCCGCCTTGTCGAGTACGCCGATCACCTTGCACTTCTTGCCGATTTTCTGGATGTTGCCGAGCGCCTTTTCCTCGATCGTGGTGAGCCCGCCGGCGATGTTGCCTTTGGTGGGCTGCGACTCCGAGAGGTCGTCGGTCTTGTGCCGCTCGACCACTTCCTGATAGCGGTTGAACATGGACATGAAGCGGTCGCGCACCTCCTGCGTCGCGCAACGATCCGCCACGATCTGCTCGCCACCCGTGATCTCGGTGGTCTCGCCGAAGCACAGCGTGACGCCCAGCGGCTCGAGCTTGTCGAACGCATTGCCAACGGTGGGATTGGAGCCGCACCCCGAGGTCGTGTCCGACTCGCCGCACTTGGTGGACACCCACAGCTCGCTCATCGCGCACTCCTCGCGCCGCAGCTCCGAGGCCCACTGCACGTACTCCTTGGCGACCTGGGAGGCGCGCCGGATCGTATCGTGGTCGCCGTGGCCCTCGATGCCGAAGCCGGTGACGGGCTTGCCGGTCTTGGCGATCCCGTCCACCACGCGCTTGGTCCAGCCTTCCTCGATGCCGATCACCACCACCGCCGCCACGTTGGGGTTCGAGCCGGCGCCGATCAGCGTGCGGAAATGCAGGTCCAGGTCCGCGCCGAACTGCAGCCGCCCGTACGGATGCGGGATCGCCATCGCGCCCTTGATGTTGTGCGCGACTCCCTCGCAGGCGGCGTTCGAAAGATCGTCCACCGGAAGGATGATGACGTGGTTGCGCACGCCCACGCGCCCGTTCTCGCGCCGGTAGCCCGAAAATGTCGTCTTGGCCGTAATCATTGCAATGCCTCGTGATGAATAGTGGGTAATGGGTGATCCATGACGGGCACGCGTGGCTCTGCCGCGCGTGCGCACGCGTCCGTTACCACCGCTTGGTCTTGATGTTGTGCACGTGCGCGTGCTCGCCGAGCCTGATGTCGGCGACCGCCCGCCCGATGTCGTGGCCGTACTTGATCACGGTGTCGCCTTTCTTGATCTCCTTGGTGGCGAGCTTGTGGCCGATCGGAACGTCGTTCAACGCCTTCACCTTGATGGTCGCGTCGCCTTCCATCACCCAGCCGGTGAGCTCCTGCCCGGCCTTGACGCCCTCGACGACGACGACGCCGACGGTATCTTTCTTGTCGTGAACCAGAACGTGGATCATCTCCTCTCCTCGCAGCAAAAACACCCGCAGCGGCGGTGCCTGACGAAGCTCGACGCCGAAGAACTGCAGGCGGGTTGGTCCAGGGAAGGCCTATTATAGCTTCGCAAGCTCGCGCCGTGCGAGTTCGAGCTGGGCGGCGTCCTTGGAATTGCGCAGCAGCCACTGGAACTGGGCCCGCGCGTCCTCCCTGTAGCCCGCGCGGGCGAGACTGAGAGCGGCCGCGAGCCGCGCCTGCAGCTCCAGCGCATCCGGGACGCGCGACTCGTTGAGCAGGGCCGAGCGCATATAGTAGTCCGCCGCGAACGGGAACTGTCCCGTTGCCTGCGCGATGCGCCCGAGCGCGAGCAGGATCTCGCGCCGGTGGGCCGTCGCGGCGAGCGGCAGCAGGACTTCGAGCGCTGCATCCGCGTGATCGAGCCGCCCCGCACCGAGCATCTCCTGGGCGAGGACGACGGCCCGTTGCATGGCCTCGGTCGCGAGCATCCGGCGTCCTTCCGCGGCGCGGCGCAACGCGACCATCGCCGCCTTCGCGTTGCCCGCGCGCCAGTGCACGGTGGCGAGCCGCACCTGCCATTCGTCGGCGGCGGCTCCAGCGGGCTCGGGCAACCCCTCCCAGAACCGGGCGGCCAGCGCCGGCTCCGCGCGTGCTTCGGCCATCGCGCCCAGCCGATAGCGGGCCTGCGCCCCGAGCGCGTCGGGATCGATCCGCCCGTGCTCGAACAGGCGCACGGCTGCGAGATCGAGCTTCGCCTTCTCGAGCGAGAACGCGAGCTGCAGCTGCGCGTTCTCGCGCGTCGCGGGAATCATCCCCCGCTGCGCGACATGCGCGAAGAAACCGCGTGCGAGCGCCGGCTCGGTGGCGAGACGCCGCGCGCCGAACTCGTACCACGCCGCGTCGTCCCCCGTCAGCAGCTGGTTCTGGTTGGCCGCGTCCTGCGCGCCGGCGAAGTAGCCCAGCCACAGCTCGCGCGCGCGGCTCTCCGCCTGCGCGCCGGGCGCCGCGAGCTGCAGCAGCTGCTCCATCGCCTCGATGCGCACGGGCGCGTTGCCCGTGCGCGCCGCGGCCTCAACGATAACGCGCCAGTGCCCGCGGGCGCCGCCCTTCGCGAGCTGCGCGCGCGCGTGGGCGATGGCTGTTTCCGGGGCGAGCAGATTGGCATGCAACAGCAGGAGCTGCTTCGCCGGGCTCCCGTCCTCCAGGTTCGAGAGCCAGCTCGCCGCCTCGCGCGCCATGCCGAGCTCGATGAGCGCCTCGACGAAGCGCGCGGCGAGCGCGCGCTCCAGAGGCGCGTAGTCCTGCGCGTAGCGCAGCATCGCGCGGAAGACCGCGTCGCCGTTGCGGTCCGCCATGTAGGCTTCGATGACGAGCAGGCGCAAAGCGCGCACCTCCTCCGGCGAGGAGTCAAGCTGCCACAGCGCCCGCGCGGCATGCGCGCGCGCCGCCGCCCCCTGCCCGAGCGCGATCCCGGCGCGCGCGGCGAACGCCAGCGATTCGCGCAGTTCCAGAACCGGCATTTCCGCCGGCAGCGCGGCCGCGCGCGCGAGCACCTCGCGCTCGCGCCCGAGCGCGAGCAGCAGCTTCAACCGCAAGGCTTCCCACGCTGGCCAGCGCGGGTCCTTCGGCTCGCGCGGCTGCAGCTGTTCGACGCGGTTCAGCGCGAGCCGGACCGCGCCGCCCTGCTCGAGCTGGCGCGCGGTCTCCAGCGCCGAGGCGACACCGGCGCACGCCAGACAGATCAGCACGAGCAATATCCGCATCGCGTAATTCTAGCTCCGACTGGCGCCGCCTGAGGAAACGAGCGCCAACCGGAGAAAAAAGGCGGGCGGCATAAAAAAAGGCGGCATGCGCCGCCTTCTTCCATTCACCGCGCCGGGTTATTCGTCCGCCGGCGCTTGTCCGCCCTCTGCGGCGGCGAGCTTCTCGCGGATGCGCGCGGCCTTGCCGGTGCGCTGGCGCAGGTAATAGAGCTTGGCGCGGCCAACGTCGCCGCGGCGCTTCACCTCGATGCTCGCGATGAGCGGCGAATAGG
The DNA here is from genome assembly GCA_016868035.1 of Betaproteobacteria bacterium. GTDB lineage: Bacteria > Pseudomonadota > Gammaproteobacteria > Burkholderiales > SG8-41 > SG8-41. The sequence goes on from VGID01000001.1 coordinate 101,112, forward strand.
TCTGGAACGTGCGTTCCACCCCTTCGCCCGAGGAAATCTTGCGCACGGTGAAGGAGGAATTGAGCCCGCGGTTGCGCCTGGCGACCACCACGCCTTCGTAGGCCTGTGCGCGCTTGCGCTCGCCTTCGACCACGACGACGTTGACGATCACCGTGTCTCCCGTGGAGAACTCCGGTATGTTCTTGGCGAGCCGCTTCATCTCATCGGCTTCGAGCTGCTGGATGATGTCCATGTTCACGTCCCTTGCGCTTGGCTGCGGCGCGGCCCCGGGGGGCTCGCCTGCAATGAAACTTCGTTACGCTCGTTTTCCCTCTTGTACTCTTCCAGCAGCGCGCGCTCCTCGTCGCTCAACGCGCGCCCCGCCAGCAGATCCGGTCGCCGCCGCCACGTGCGCCCCAGCGCCTGCTTCAGGCGCCAGCGCGCGATCTCGGCGTGGTTGCCCGAGAGCAGCACCTGCGGCACCGCCTCGCCCTCGTACACCTCCGGGCGGGTGTAGTGCGGACAGTCGAGCAGGCCGTTCACGAACGAGTCCTGCGCCGCCGATTCCGCATCGCCCAGCACGCCCGGCATCTGGCGCACGATGCAGTCCATCAACACCATCGCCGCGAGCTCTCCGCCCGAGAGCACGTAGTCGCCGATCGAGACCTCTTCTCCGCCCAGGCGCCGGAGCAGGCGCTCGTCCACGCCCTCGTAGCGCCCCGCCAGCAGCACCAGCCCCCCGCCCGAAGCGAGCGCCATCACCATCCGGTGATCGAGCAGGCGCCCCTGCGGCGAGAGGTACACCGCCCGCGGCTCTGCAATCCCCGCGTCCTGCTGGCGCTTGCGCGCGGCAGTGATCGCTTTTTCCAGCGGCTCGGCCATCATCACCATGCCCGGCCCCCCGCCGTAGGGCCGGTCGTCCACCGTGCGGTAGGTGTCGGACGCAAAATCGCGCGGGTTCCACAGCTCGAGCCGGTAGAGGCCCTTCTCCCGCGCGCGCCCGGTGATCCCGTTTTCGGTCACCGCGTCGAACATTTGCGGGAACAGCGTAATGACGTCGAACTGGAACATCACAGCCCGCGTTAGTACTCCGCGTCCCAATCCACCCGGACCACGCCGCGTTCGAGGTCCACGTCCCGCACCACATCCTGGATGAACGGGATCAGCCGCTCGCGCTCGCCGTCCACCACCAGCACATCGTTGGCGCCCGTCTGCAGGATACTCGTCACGAGCCCGTAATCCTGCCCCGCGCCGTTCACCACCTTCATGCCGATGAGATCGGCCCAGTAATACACGTCGGGCGGCGGCGGCGGCAGCTGCGCCCGCGGCACCGCGACCGAGCCACCCCGCAATGCGGCCGCCATTTCGCGGCTATCGCAGCCTTCCAGCCGGGCGACGACGGTGCGCCCCTGGACCCGGGCCGCCCCGACGACGCGCTCCTGCCATTCGCCGTCGCGGCCGACCCACCATATCGGATAGGCAAGCAGGTTCTGCGTTGCCGCGGTATAGGGCCGGATCTTGATCCAGCCCTTGACGCCAAACGGGGCGAGAATCCGCCCCATCACTACCGGTTTCTCAGGCGGATTTCTTCTCACTAAATTGCTTGATGAGCCGCGCTACCGTGGGCGAGATCTGCGCGCCCTTGGCTTTCCAGTGCGTCAGCCGCTCCGTGTCGAGGCGCAGCTGTTCGTGCCCTTTGGGCGCGCACGGATTGTAGAAGCCGAGGCGCTCGACGAAGCGCCCGTTCCGGGCGCGGCGCGAATCCGCCACCACCAGATGGAAAAACGGGCGCTTTTTAGCGCCGCCGCGAGCCAAGCGTATGACGACCATGTCTTGCCAACCCGGAAATCGGAAAGGGCGTGATTCTACGCTAGTTTTCGCCGCCCGGGCAAGGCGCGCTCGCGGGCGGGAACCACGGCGCGCAGGTCCCGGGGCCTGGAGCTAACGCCATGATCCTGCTGCAGAACGCGAGCGCGCTCCGCAGCCGCTGCGCTAACATGCCCGCTGCCGCCGCAAAGGAGCCAGGATGACACGCAACGACGACACCCGCGCACGCATCGAGCGCGCCGTGGCCGGGCGCTACGGATCCGCAATCGCCATCCCGCCCGGGTGCCCGGGCCTGGAGGAATTCGCGCGCATCGCTGAGCACCGCTCGCACCGCAACTTTCTGCCGCGTCCGGTCGCGCCGGAATTGCTGCGGCTGCTCTTCGCGTGCGCCTTTTCCGCGCCCTCCAAAAGCGACCTGCAGCAGGCGGACATCGTGCACGTCGCCAACGCCGAAAAACGAAAAACCATCGCAGACACCATACCGGAGATGCCGTGGGTCGCGGGCGCGCCGGTGTTTCTCGTGTTCTGCGCGAACAACCGGCGCATCCGCGCGATCGGCGAATGGCGCGGCAAGCCGTTCGTGAACGAGCATCTCGATCACTTCATGAACGCGGCGGTGGACGCGGCGCTCGTCATGATGAGCTTCATCCGCGCAGCGGAAGCCGCGGGCCTCGGCACGTGCCCGGTGAGCGCCGTGCGCAACCGCCCGGATGTCGTCAGCCGCGTGCTGGAGCTGCCCGCGGGCGTGTTTCCGGTCGCGGGGCTGTGCGTGGGCTACCCCGCCGAGGAAGGCCGTATCAGCCCGCGCCTGCCGCTTGATGTGACCGTGCACGCGGACCGCTACGACGAAAACGGACTGAAGGAGAGAATCGAGACCTACGACCGGCGCCGCCATGCGCTCGCGCCCTATCGCAGGCAGCGCTACGCCGACCGTTACGCCGCCGTCGAATTCTACGGCTGGTCCGAGGACAAGGCGCGGCAGTACTCGGTGCCCGAGCGCGCGGATTTCGGCACGTTCATCCGCAGCCGGGGTTTCAGCCTGAAATAGCGATGCGATCTCCCGCACGGAGCGCCGCCGCCATGAGCGCAACCCGCGCCCTGCTACTTGTCGCGAGCGCCGTGCTCGCGCAGGCGTGCGCGCCCCCTACGCCTACGCCGGAACAGGTCTACGAGGAGGCCTCCCGCAGCGTCGCGATGGTCTACGCCGCCGAGCCGTCCGGGAGGATCGTGGGGCGCGGCAGCGGCGTGTTCCTGGACCGCGAGCTGCTGGTCACGAGCTGTCACGTCATCGCCCGCGGGAAGACGTTCCTCGTGGGACACCGCCAGAAGCGCTCGCACGCGCGCCTCGTGGGCTACGACGCTGAAAGGGATCTCTGCGCGCTGCACGTCGCGGGGCTCGATGCGGTGGCTGCGCGCATCGGTGACGCCGCGGCCGTGCGGGTCGGGCAGCGCGTCTACGCAATCGGCACTCCCGAGGGTTTCGAGCTCACGTTGAGCGAGGGCCTGGTCTCCGGCCTGCGCGAGTCGCCCGCGGGCCCTTACATCCAGACCACGGCCGCCCTGTCCGAGGGCTCGAGCGGCGGCGGGCTGTTCGACCGCGAGGGGCGGCTGATCGGAATCACTTCCTTCGTGTATTCCTCCGGCCAGAACCTGAACTTCGCGGCGCCGGTGAATTGGGCCGCTGCCCTCGCAGTGAAGGCCTCGGGCGCGGCGAGCACCGCCGCGCCGGAAGTCGAGCTGCCGCCGGAGCTCGCCACGCAGTGGCGCCATCCAGTGCTCAGATGATGCGGCGTGACAGGCGAGGCGTGACGCGATGAGGCGTGACCGGCGAATCACGATTCACGGGTCGCGATCCCCGCGGCATGTTACTAACGCATGCCGGGAAACATTCCCTTCATGTTGCGCATCATCTTGGCGAGCCCGCCCTTCGCCATCATCTTCATCATCTTCTGCGTCTGCTCGAACTGGTTGAGCAGCCGGTTCACTTCCTGCACGGAGACGCCGGCGCCCGCCGCGATGCGGCGCTTGCGCGATGCCTTGATGAGCTCGGGCTTCGTGCGCTCCAGCGCCGTCATCGAATTGATGATGCCCTCGATGCGCCGGATGGTGCGCTCCTCCATCTGCGGCGCCGCTCCGGCCATTTGCGCGAGATTGCCGGGGAGCTTGTCGGCGAGCGCGGCGAGCCCGCCCATCTTCCGCATCTGCACGACCTGCTGCTTGAAATCCTCGAGATCGAAGCCCTTGCCCGCCTTGACCTTCTGCGCGAGCTTCTCCGCCTCCTCGCGATCCACGCTCTTCTGCACGTCCTCGATGAGCGAGAGCACGTCGCCCATGCCGAGGATGCGCGAGGCCATGCGGTCCGGATAGAACGGCTCGAGCCCCGAGAGCTTTTCGCCCACGCCGGCGAACTTGATCGGCTTGCCCGTGACGTGCCGTACCGAGAGCGCCGCGCCGCCGCGCGCGTCGCCATCGAGCTTGGTGAGAACGACGCCCGTCAGCGGCAGCGCCTCACCGAAGGCCTTGGCGGTGTTGACCGCGTCCTGCCCCTGCATCGCATCCACCACGAACAGCGTCTCGACGGGCTTGAGCGCGGCGTGCAGCTCGCCGATTTCGCGCATCATCGCTTCATCGATCGCGAGCCGGCCTGCGCTGTCCACGATCAGCACGTCGGCGTAATGCTTGCGCGCGTAGTCCGCCGCGCGCGCGGCGATCTCGACCGGCTTCTCGCCCACCGCCGAAGGAAAAAACTCGGCCTCGGCCTGGGCGGCGACCGTCTTCAGCTGCTCGATCGCCGCCGGCCGGTAAACATCGCAGCTCGCGAGCAGCACCTTCTTCCTGTGCTCGTTCTTCAACCAGCGCGCGAGCTTGCCCGCGGTGGTCGTCTTGCCCGAGCCCTGCAGCCCGGCCAGCAGCACGACGGCAGGCGGGGTCGTCGCAAGATCGAGCGCGTCGTTCCGCTCGCCCATCAGGGACACGAGCTCGCGGTAGACCACCCCCACCGCCGCCTGCCCCGGGGTGAGGCTGCCGATGACTTCCTCGCCCTGCGCCTTCTCGCGCACGCGGGCGATGAATTCCCTCACCACGGGAAGCGCGACGTCGGCCTCGAGCAGCGCCACGCGCACTTCGCGCAGCGCCTCCTGGATGTTCTCTTCGGTCAGCCGCGCCTCTCCGCGCAGCGTTTTCACGACGCGCGAGAGCCGGCTCGTCAGGTTATCGAACACGGGTTAGGGTTGGTGTAGACTCGGGAGCGTGCCGGAAATTCTACCGTATCTCGCCAACGCGCTGCTCTACGGAGCGCTCGCGCTGTACTTCTGGCGCACGCGCTGGGCCCCCGCCGCGCACGCGCAGCCCGCGGAGCGCGCTCCCGGCGGGCCCGAGCACTACGCGGTGCTCGTGCCGCTCGCGCTGCACACGGTGCTCCTCGCGCGCGACGTCTTCGCGCACGACGGCCTGCGCCTCGGCGTGGGCAGCGCGGTCTCGGCGATCCTGTGGCTCACCGTGCTCATCTACTGGCTCGGCAACTTCTTCTACCGCCTCGAGGGGCTCCAGTCGCTGGTGCTGCCGGCCGCCGCCGCCGCCGCGCTGCTTCCGGGACTTGCCCCGGCGGTGGGCCCGCTGCCCAACACGGGCCTGCTCGTGTTCAAGATGCACCTGCTGATCGCGATGCTCGCATACAGCCTGTTCACGATCGCCTCGCTGCACGTGCTGCTGATGGCGATCGTAGAGCGCCGCCTGCACGGCGGGACGCTGTCGCGCGTGCTGCAACAGCTGCCCCCGCTGCTGGCGATGGAGACGCTGCTCTTCCGCATCATCTGGGCCGGATTCATCCTGCTCACCGCGACGATAGTGACTGGCGTCGTGTTCTCGGAGGAGCTCTTCGGGCGCGCGGCGCAGTTCAATCACAAGACCGTGTTCGGCGTGTCCTCGTGGCTCATCTTCGCCGCGTTGCTCGGCGGCAGGCAGGTCTACGGCTGGCGCGGCCGCGTCGCCGTGCGCTGGACGCTCGCGGGATTCTTCACGCTGGTGCTCGCCTACATCGGCAGCAAATTCGTCCTCGAAGTGATCCTCGGCAGGGCCTAGGGCCGGGAATTGAGCGGGAAGGATCGAGCACAGCCAGCGCGCTGCGCTCCCGATCCTGATTTCGCATTTCCCGGCCGTCCTTGACACTCCCAGGGACGCCTCCGATACTGGAATTTCCCTCCACTACCGCACGGCACCGCCCTTGGATGCGATTCCCCTATCTACCCTGTTCATAGTGCTCGCCATCCTGCTCGCGGGCTCGGGATTCTTCTCGATCTCGGAGACCAGCATGATGGCGCTCAACCGCTACCGCCTGCGCCATCTCGCGCGCAGCGGGCACCGGGGCGCGAGGCTCGCCACGCAGCTGCTCGCCGCGACCGACAAGTTTCTGAGCATGGTGCTCGTTGGCAACAACCTGCTCAACGTCGCGGCCGCGCTGCTTGTCGGGGAGATTGCGTTGCGCTATGTCGGGCACAGCCAATATGCGCTGCTGGTTGCGACCGGAGCGGCCACCTTTGCGATCCTCGTATTCAGCGAAATCACACCGAAGGTGATCGGCGCGACGCATCCGGCGAAGATCGCGCTGCCGGCGAGTTATCTGCTCGCTCCGCTGCTGCGCATCACGCAGCCGGTGGTGTGGGTCGTGAACCTCTTCGTGCGGGCGCTGCTGTGGGCGCTGCGGCTCAAGCCCGCCGCGGCCGGCGTCGAGCACAAGCTCTCGGTCGAGGAGCTGCGCACGCTGGTGCTGGAAACGGGCTATCTCCCGCACAAGCATCAGAGCATCCTGGTGAACCTCTTCGACCTCGAGGCGATCACGGTGGACGACGTGATGGTTCCGCGCAGCCAGATCGAGGCCGTGGACATCGAGGCGCCGCTGGAGGCGATACGCGAGCAGGTGGCAACCGCCTACCACCGCCGCCTCGTCGTGTACCGCGGCCATCTCGAGGAGGTCCTCGGAACGCTGCGCGTGAGGAATTTCCTCAACGTGGCGCAGAACGAGGAGCTGACCAAGGAGCGCCTGCGTACGATCATCCGCGAGCCCTACTTCGTGCCGGCCGGCACCCCGCTCTTCTCCCAGCTGCACAACTTCCAGGAGCACCAGGACCGCATGGGCCTGGTGGTGGACGAATACGGCGAGCTGATGGGTCTGGTGACGCTGGAGGATATCGTGGAGGAAATCATCGGCGAGTTCACGACCCAGTCGCCGCTGCAGGCCGGCGGCTTCGTCAAGCAGTCCGACGGCAGTTACCTGGTGGAGGGCGCGACCCCGCTGCGCGAGTTGAACCGCAAGCTCGGCTTCGTGTTTCCGCTGGAAGGTCCCAAGACGCTGAACGGATTGATCCTCGAATACCTGCAGGACATACCGGAACCCGGCACCAGCGTGAAGATTGGCGGCCATCCGCTCGAGATCGTGCAGACCCAGGACCGGGTGGTGAAGGCGGTCCGGCTGCGCCCGCCAGCGGATGACTAAGGCGGTATCGGGACCATGGCGTGGCAAATTAGGCTTTACAAAGGGGCGCAACAAGTGCATCATTTTGTGAACAAGCGTTCCTAACCTATTGGTTCATTGGGGCAAACGGGAGTTCTGCGATGGCGACAGCGGCAGCGGCAGCGAGAAAGCCGGACGTCAAGGAATTCAATTTCACCTGGACCGGCCAGGACAAGACCGGAAAGACCGTGCGCGGGGAGATGCGCGCCACCGGGGAAGCGCAGGTCAACGCGACGCTGCGCCGCCAGGGCATCAAGGTCGCCGGCGTCAAGAAACAGCGGCTGCGCGGAGGCAAAATCACGGAGAAGGACATCTCGCTGTTCACGCGCCAGCTCGCGACCATGATGAAGTCGGGCGTGCCGCTGCTGCAGGCCTTCGACATCGTGGGCAAGGGCCACAGCAACGCGGCCGTCGCCAAGCTCCTGCTCGACATCAAGACCGAGGTGGAAACGGGCTCGAGCCTCAAGCAGGCGTTCGAGAAGCACCCGCTCTACTTCGATGCGCTGTTCTGCAACCTGGTCGGCGCAGGCGAGGCGGCCGGTATCCTGGACTCGCTCCTCGACCGGCTGGCCACCTACAAGGAGAAGATCCTCGCGATCAAGAGCAAGATCAAATCGGCGCTGTTCTACCCGATTTCGATCGTCGTCGTGGCGTTCGTGATCACCGCGATCATCATGATCTTCGTGATTCCCTCGTTCAAGCAGGTGTTCGCGAGCTTTGGCGCCGACCTGCCCGGCCCGACGCTGATGGTGATGGCGATGTCGGACTTCTTCGTCGAGTACTGGTACGCGATCTTCGGCGGCATCGCGGCCGGTTTTTACGCCTTCTTCTGGACCTGGAAGCGCTCGCTGAAGATGCAGATCATCATGGACCGGGTGTTGCTGCGGGTGCCGATCTTCGGCGATCTGGTGCGCAAGTCGGCGATCGCGCGCTGGTCGCGCACGCTCTCCACGATGTTCGCCGCCGGCGTGCCGCTGGTGGAAGCCCTCGACTCCGTAGCGGGCGCCGCCGGCAACTACGAGTACTACGCCGCGACCAAGAAGATCCAGGCCGAAGTGCAGACCGGATCGAGCCTGACCTCCTCGATGCAGGGCACCGAAATGTTCCCGCCCATGGTGCTGCAGATGGTGGCGATCGGCGAGGAGGCCGGCTCGCTCGATGCCATGCTCTCCAAGGTCGCCGACTTCTTCGAGCAGGAAGTGGACGACGCGGTGGAGGCGCTCTCGAGCCTGATGGAGCCGATGATCATGGTCGTGCTGGGCACGCTGATCGGCGGGCTCGTCATCGCGATGTATCTGCCCATCTTCAAGATGGGCCAGGCCGTCTGAAGAAGTTTCGCGTTCCGGGTTTCGGGTTTCGAGTTCATCGACGGCTCGGAACCTGAGACCCGCATGTCCGTCCTGCAGGTATTCCAGACGACGCCCTGGCTGTTCGTCGCCGCTGCCGTCCTCATCGGCCTGGCGATCGGCAGCTTCCTGAACGTCGTCATCCACCGGCTGCCCGGGATGCTCGAGCGGCGGTGGCGCGCCGAGTGCGCGGAGCTCAACGGAAACGAGGCTCCGCAGGCGGAGACCTACAACCTGTTCACCCCGCGCTCGCGCTGCCCCCGCTGCGGCCACCGCATCACCGCGCTCGAGAACGTACCGGTCGTGAGCTATCTCGCGCTCGGCGGAAAATGTTCGGCGTGCAAGGCGCCGATTTCGGCACGCTACCCCGTTGTCGAGCTGCTCTCCGCGGCGCTCGCAGGCTACATCGCCTGGCGCTACGGCCCGGGCCTCGCCATGCTCGGGGCGCTGATCTTCGCGTGGGCGATGATCGCGCTCGCCTTCATCGATCTCGACACGTTCTACCTGCCGGACAACATCACGCTCCCGCTGCTGTGGGCCGGGCTGCTGTTCAACCTCGGAGGCGTCTTCACCGACATCGGCTCGGCGGTGATCGGCGCCGCCGCGGGCTATTTCATCCTGTGGACGGTGTTCTGGGCCTACAAGCTCGCGACCGGCAAGGATGGCATGGGCTACGGCGACTTCAAGCTGCTTGCGGCGATCGGCGCCTGGCTCGGCTGGACGATGCTGCCGCTGGTGATCCTGCTCTCCTCCTTCGTCGGCGCGATCATCGGCGTCGCGCTCATCGTGTTCGCGCGCCACGGGCGCAACGTTCCGATCCCGTTCGGCCCCTATCTCGCGATGGGCGGGCTCGTCGCGCTGTTCTACGGCGAGCAGCTCACCACGCGCTACCTGCAGCTGCTCTGATGCCGTTCTGTGTCGGGATCACCGGCGGAATCGGATCGGGAAAATCGAGCGCGGCCGAAATGTTCGCGGCCCTCGGCGCCGCGGTCGTGGACACGGATGCGATTGCGCGCGAGTTGACGCAGCCCGGGGGGGGCGCGCTCACCGCCATCCGCGACGCGTTTGGCGCTGAATGCATCGCGCCCGACGGCGGGCTCGAACGGGCCGCGATGCGCCGGCTCGTGTTCCGCGATCCCGCCGCGAAAGCAAGGCTCGAGGCGATCCTCCATCCCCTGATCCGCGCCGAATCGCGCGCGCGCCTCGCGGCCGCCCGCGAGCCCTACGTCATCGTGGTAGTGCCGCTGCTGTTCGAGACCGGCGCTTACGAGGACATCGTGGACCGCGTGCTGGTCGTGGATTGCTCCGAGGACGAGCAGATCCGCCGGACCATCGGGCGCAGCGGCCTGCAAGAAGAAGAGGTGCGCGCCATCATGGCCGCGCAGTTGCCGCGCGCTGCGCGCCTGGAGCGGGCAGACGACGTGCTGCATAATGACAAGGGCATGGAAGCCCTGCGCGAGCAGGTGCTCGAACTCCACGCGAAATACCTCACGCTCGCGCGCCCGTGACCGCCCCCGCGCCCCCGCCCCGGGCCGCTAAACCTCCCAGAAATACAGGTTTAAAGTCTTTATTTTTTTCGGTTTTTGATGAATACTTGACTGCAGCGCCGGTCGTTTGACCGAATTCGAGGGGTCTCACCCGCCGTGATCAGTTATGAGTACCCGCTGAGCGAGCGCGTGCGCACGTTGTTGCGCCTGGACGACCTGTTCGAGCGCGTCGAATACTTTCTGCACAAGAACGACCGGCACGAGCACCACGTCGCGCTGCTCTTCATCTTCGAGATCCTCGAGGTGTCGGGCCGCGCCGACCTCAAATCCGACCTGCTTCAGGAACTGGAGCGCCAGAAGCAGGCGCTGGAAGTGCTGCGCGAGAATCCCGACGTCTCGCAGGAAGCGCTCGACAGCGTGCTGTGGCAGATCGACCAAGCCTCCTCGAAGCTGCTCCAGGCCCCGGGCAAGATCGGCCAGGAGTTGCGCGAGAACGAATGGCTGATGAGCATACGCCAGCGTACCAACATCCCGGGCGGCGTGTGCGAGTTCGACCTGCCCTCGTATCACTTCTGGCTGCAGCAGGACCCGGAGCAGCACCGCCACGACCTGCAGCGCTGGCTCGCGCCCTTCCTGCCGATGCGCGACGGGATCGCGATCGTGCTGCGGCTGCTGCGCGAGAGCGGCAAGACCACTTCGCAGGTCGCCTACCAGGGCGTCTACCAGCAGATGATGGCCGGGCGCATGGCGCAGATGCTGCGCATCCGCCTGAAGCGGGAGTACGACTGCGTGCCGGAAATCAGTGCCAACAAGTACGCGCTCAACATCCGCTTCACGAAGCAGGAGGGCATGCACCGGCCCAAGGCTTCGGAGACCGACGTCGAGTTCGAGTTGACCTTCTGCAATCTCTAGAACTCTGCCGGGCCCGCGTCCGGCAAATTCCTTATTGAGCAGGACATGGATTCAAAGCCACGCGTCGTAAACTGTCCGACCTGTGGCAAGGCCGCGTCATGGACGCCAGGCAATGTCTGGCGTCCATTCTGCTCCGAGCGCTGCAAGATGATCGACCTCGGCGCGTGGGCGGACGAGAGGTACCGCGTCCCGGTGGCCGAGGACAAGGACCAGCTGGAGGTCCAGAGCCCCGATGCGGCGCCGACGGACGCCGCTGGACGCCGATAGGAACCGGCGTCGAGCCGCCAACGCGCCAAGATGAACACGGATGGCGCCGCAGATGAGCGCAGATATGACTCAACCTTCTGCCTGCCGCCTTCCGCCTCGCGGTGTGCCCACGAGTAGGTCAAAGGCGCTGTCCGCAGTATTCCAGATGCTCAGTTGAGCGTGGCCGCGATTTTCCGGATCTCGTCCGGCGTGCGCTCGCCTGCCAGTGGCGTTCGCGGGACCAGATGCTTGCCCATCGCGAGGCCCCCGATCAGCACCGGCTCGTAGCCGATATCGCGGATCAGGCCCGACGCGATCGCGATCGCTTTCGGATCGTCGCTAGCGATCGGCATTCCGGCACGCTCCTGGCGCTGCGCAGCTTCCGCCATCCTCGTGTAACCGACCGCATTGAACGCGCGGACAATGCGCGCCCCGGGCAGCAGCTCCGCCGAGGCGAGGCCGGCGCCTTTTTCCCGCGCCCAGACCCCGACATCGCCATCGCGCTCGGCAAAAGGATTGCAGGTGTCGATCACCACTTTGCCTTTGATCAAGTCCCTCAGCTCTTTCCCCACCTGCGGCAGCGCGTGGTACGGCACCGAGATCAGCACCACATCGCCGAATGCGGCGGCCTCGCGCGGCGTTCCGGCCCGGGCGTTGGCCCCGACGCTGGCGGCGAGCGCCTTGTCGTGTTCGAGATCGAGCGACGAGAACATCACTGCGTGCCCGGCCTTCGCCCAAACGCGGCCGAGCGTCCCGCCGACTCTGCCCGAACCGACGATTCCGATTTTCATTTTTCCGGTTGCCGCGTATGCGGCAAACGGCAGGCTGCTCAGGGCAAACGTCGCCGCGGCAGCCTGGAGAAATCCGCGGCGGTTTTTCCTCGTGGAGTGGCCTGCTCTCATCACAAATCTCCTGACGGTTATCGCTAAGAAACCCACCGGACCCGGCACTGCTGCCAATACGTTACGCGGGCAACGGGTTCCCGGCAATGCCGAACCAGAAGCGAACGTCCGCTGTTGGCCGCTTGGGGGCCGAATGACGCCAGCGAAAAAAGAAGAAATGGCGCCCGCAGCCGCAGGGCCGTGTTTTCAGGCGCGCCGCTAGCGCAAATGCCGGGAGCTGGCGGAGGCGGAGCCGTGCTGGTGGAGGTCGTGCAAATACCCGGCTACTTGGTGCCGACCCAGCCGTGTTCGGAGAGGTCGATCGTCACGCCGTCCGGCCCCGTGAACTTGACCTCGATGTTTCCTCGCTTCGCCATCTCCTCCGTTCCCGGATAGGGACGGTGCACGGCGCCCGCCTTCTCGATTCGCGCCCGCGCCCGCACCATGTCCTCGACTTCGACGCCGAAGTGATGGACGCCAGTGTACTTGGGCGCGCCCTCCGTAGTGGCGGGGTCGTCGTTCCTGAACTTCAGGATCGCGAGGTTTACGTGGCCGTCGCTCAGGTAGTAGCCCTCGGCGGTTGCAGAGTTGACCCTTCCGACTTCCTTCAAACCGAGGCCTTCGATGTAGAACCGCGCCGTTGCCTCCGGGTGCCGCGTACCGATCGCGATGTGCCGAATCCTCGCCATTGTCGCCTCCGTGTTCCGGGTGATAAGAAGCTCGACTCGCCTGCTGCGCGCAGTGCGCAAAGGGCACTGCGCAAAATCATGCGCTCGACAGGCAAAACGGGTCAAGGACCAGCGCGCGGAGAGGGGTGCCGGTTGACCGGTCAACATGCCGGTCGAGCCTACCCGTGCGGTACGAAGCTCATGCGGGCAAGTTCCGCGCGGAGCCGCTCTTGGTTGGCCAGGTCCGGTAGCTCGATGTCCAGCCGCTGGATGATCCATATTCCGGCCTTGGGTAGTGGCGGGTTTTGAAGCGCGCCCTCGGGGCGCAAATATCGAATTTCGCCCAGCGTCACTCTGCCGCCGTGCCGGGCGGCGAATCTTGAGATCGAGTTGATGCGGTCTTGGAGTTGCTGCTTGGCATGGAGTGCATCCGGGCTGCGCGTTTCCACGGTTCCGGAGAAGAGGAGACGTGGAGCTTGATCGCCGGGTGTGCTGGCCCGCGCGGACACTTCGGGAATTATTGGAGCCGACAACCCGGTGGAAACGCGCGTGACGGACCTGCCAAGGGCCCCGCCGATGATGACCGCGATCAAAAGTATCGCTACCGTGATCCAGATGCGTGTGTTGGTCATTGTCGCTACTCCTGCATAAAAAAGACCGAACGGTCTGTAAAAGTCCAAAAAAAATTCCTACGTTTTCAATTCACCGTTCACGTAGTCCACCAGGCGCGCGATGACCCGGCGCAGGTGCACGGGATCCTTGTACAGGTTGCTCATCATCACGGCGCCCTCGAGCGAGGTGATGAACAACGTCGCCTCCGTATCCGGGTGCACGTGGGGACGAATCTCGCCGCGGGAGATGCCCTTGGCGATAATGCGCACGAACATGTCCCGCCACTGGTCCATCGCCTGGCGCGCCCGCGCGCGCAGCACCGGACTGGTGTCGTCGCTCTCAATCGCGCAGTTCATCAGCGGGCATCCCCCGGCGAACGGCGCATCTCCTTCGTACACTTCGAACAGGGTGATCACCGCGACCAGGCGATCCACCGCATGCTCCTTGCCTTCCAGCGCCGCGCGGTACTTTTCTGCGATGCGCTCGACGGCATAGTCGAACGCCTGAACCGCCAAGTCTTCCTTGCTCTTGAAGTGGTTGTAGATGCCGCCTTTCTGCATCCCGGTCGCCTCCATGATCTCGGAGACGGACGAGCTCAGGAAGCCGCGCTGATTCAGGAGCTGCGCGGCACGCTCGAGTATGCGTTTCCGCGTTTGCTCACCTTTACTCATGCTGATTATTTTAAGACCGTTCGGTCTTTTTGTCAATTTACATGGTCTGCGGGATCGCGGGTGGCCGCGATGTGGATCACATCAGGCAACTGAATTATCTGTATTTCCACAGAAAAACGTGGCTAGGCTGCCCAAGCGGCGCGCATCATGCTGATGCCGTGCGCGCCGGACCGCCACGCGGTTTCCAGGTCCGGCGGATTGAGCCCCCCGAGCGCATACACCGGCAACGGATAGTCGCGCACCATCGCGGCGAACCGCTTCCACCCCATGCCCCGCGCTTCCGGATGGCTGGGCGTGGGCAGGACCGGGCCCAGCACCACGAGATCCACACCGAGCGCCGCTGCGCGCGCGAGTTCCTCCGCGTCATGACACGAAGCGCCGACGAGCTCGAGCTCCGGCCTCGCCCCGATCCGCGCAAGCTGCGCGGCGGTGAGATGCACGCCGTCCGCGCCCACCCGCTGCGCGAGCGCCGCATCGGCGTTCACCAGCACCCGCGCGCCGCTCGCGTGCGCAAGGCGCACGACTTCCGCAGCCAGGCCGCGCAGCTCGTCCGGGGCGAGGCTCTTTTCGCGCACCTGCAGCAGCTTGAGGCCCCGATCGAGAGCGCGCTGCAGCCGCCGCAGGAGCTCGGTCCGGCCGAGCGCCGCGGCATTGGTGATGCCATAGACCGGGGGGAGCCTCAGCGCGCGCAATATCGGTGCGTTCGCGGGCAGCAGCGGGCCCACGTCCACCGCCGCCGGCGACTGCCATACAAAACGCTGGTTTTCCCTGCCGTGGAGCTCGCCGGACCAGCGCATCACGCGGAAGAAGCGCAGCCGCACCGCGGCGTGCGCGTAGTCGTAATCGCGGGTGAGCCATGGGTGGGCGCTTTTCACCTCGATGCCGAGCTCCTCGTGCAGCTCGCGCGTGAGCGCTGCGAGCGGCGTCTCGTCGGCCTCGACCTTGCCGCCGGGAAATTCCCAGTATCCGCCGTAGGGCTTGCCCGCCGGACGCTGCCCGAGCAGGAACGTGCCATCCTCGCGCAGGACGACGGCCGCGGCGACCTCCACTCTCGAGGGGGATGAATGACGGGCGACGGGTGACGGGTCCGCGGCGGCGTCGAAATTGCTGCTCATCGTTCCCGAGTCGCGTTCACGGCGTGACTTGCGGTTCGCGCGTCGCGTAGCGGCGCGGCTATCCTCAGCCGCCACTCGTCACCCATCGCTGCGGTTAACGTTTCTTGCCCCCCGCCTCCAGGGCATGTCGCCCCGCCCAGTCGCGCGCGAACTGCCACGCCACGCGCCCGCTGCGCGAGCCGCGCGCGAGCGCCCACTGCAGTGCGGCGCGCTGCACCGTCTCGTTTTGCTCCGCGGTGGACTTGAAGTGCTCGAGCCAGACGGCGACGATCTTGAGGTAGTCGTCCTGGTCGAACGGGTAGAAGGAGACCCACAGCCCGAAGCGCTCGGAGAGCGAGACCTTCTCCTCGGAGGTCTCGCTCGGATGGATTTCCTCGCCGAGATGCTTGTACTCGAGGTTCTCGCGCATGAACTCCGGCATCAGGTGGCGCCGGTTGGACGTGGCGTAAATGACGCAGTTATCGGATGCCGCGGCGATCGAGCCGTCGAGCACCACCTTGAGCGCCTTGAACCCCGGCTCGTCGGCCTCGAAGGAGAGATCGTCGCAGTAGAGGATGAAGCGCTCGGGCCGCTGGTAGATGTGCTCGACGATGTCGGGCAGGTCCACAAGGTCGCGCTTCTCGACCTCGATCAGCCTCAAGCCCTTCGCGGCGTACTTGTTGAGCAGCGCCTTGACCAGCGAGGATTTGCCGGTGCCGCGCGCGCCCGTAAGGAGCACGTTGTTCGCCGGGCATTTCTCCACGAACTGCCGCGTGTTGCGCTCGACCAGCTCCTTCTGCGCGTCGATGCCCTGGAGGTCGCGAAGAGCGATGCGGTGGACCTGGCGCACCGGTTCGATGTGGCCGCGGCCGTTGCGCTTGCGCCAGCGGAACGCAACCGAGCCTTCCCAGTCGGGAGGGGCGTCGTCCCGCGGGAGCAGCCGCTCGAGCCGCGCGAGCACTCCTTCCGCCTGCTTGATCAACTTATCCGCACTTGCCATGCCGGGATTCTAACCGCCAAAGCACCGGAGAGGCGATAGAAGAGAGGGGATAGGCGTCAAACCCGGGCGACTGCATCGATGCCTTGCCCCTCTCTCCTCTCTCCTCTCTCCTCTCTCCTCTCTCCTCTATCGTCTATCGTCAGGTACGGTATTCGGCATTGATGGTGACGTAGTCGTGCGAGAGGTCGCAGGTCCACACGGTGGCGGCCGCCGTCCCGCGGTTCAGCGCGACCCGTATCGTGATCTCCGGCTGCTTCATCACCCGCTGCCCGTCGGCCTCGCGGTAGCCGGCGTGCCGGCTCCCGTTCTTCGCCACGAGCACGTCATCGAGATAGAGATCCACCTTCTCGATCGCGAGGTCGGCGACGCCGGCATTGCCCGCCGCGGCGAGGATGCGTCCCAGGTTGGGATCGGAGGCAAAGAAGGCGGTTTTCACCAGGGGCGAGCGCGCGATCGCGTGCGCGACCCGGCGGCACTCGTCTTCCTTGCGCCCGCCCTCGACGCGGATGGTGATGAATTTCGTCGCACCCTCGCCGTCGCGCACGATCGCCTGCGCGAGCTCCGCCGCCACCGCGCTCACCCCGTCCAGCAGCGCCGCGTACTCTGCGCTTCCCGTCTCGGTGATTTCCGGCATGTCGGCGCGCCCGCTGGCGATCAGCATGAACGCGTCGTTGGTCGAGGTGTCCCCATCCACCGTCACGCAGTTGAAAGAGCGTTGCGCCGCCTGCGCCACCGCGGCGCGCAAGAGCGGCAGCGACACCCGCGCATCGGTCGCGACGAAAGCGAGCATGGTGGCCATGTTGGGATGGATCATGCCCGCGCCCTTCGCGATGCCGGTTACCGTGACGCTCGCCGCGCCGACCGCGACCCGGCGCGAAGCCGCCTTCGGCAGGGTGTCGGTGGTCATGATCGCCTGCGCCGCGGCGAACCAGCGGTCCGCGCCCAGGTCCGCGAGACAGGCAGGAAGGCCGCCGGCGATCTTCTCGACCGGCAGCGGCTCCATGATGACGCCCGTGGAAAACGGCAGGACCTGGGACGAGGCGCAACCGAGCAGCCGCGCGAGCTCGCTGCAGCTCTGGCGCGCGGCCGCCACGCCTTCCTTTCCGGTACCCGCATTGGCGCAGCCGGTATTGACGAGAAGTGCCCGCATCGAGGCGCCGGGATCGACCATGCTCAAATGCTGGCGCGCCACCACCACGGGTGCGGCGCAGAAGCGGTTCTGCGTGAATACACCCGCCACGCGCGCGCCCTCTTCGAGCCGGATGACGAGCAGATCGTTGCGGCCGGACTTGCGAATCTGCGCTTCGGCGACGCCCAGGGTCACGCCGGGCACGGGCAGGATGCCGTTCGGGTCTGGCGGCTTGAGGTTGACGGGCATTGGTATCCGGATCGGATTCCGGAATGATCGCTTTGGGCAGGGTCGATTATATCGGGACGAGCGAAATTTACATGAGAGTTTTCGCGCCCGGAAACCGATAACGCCCCGCGTGCGTGGCGTCCAGGTTCCTATTTCATCAGGCCGCTTCCATATGGCTGGGTCGCCACCGGGCTAGCCTGCAATGGACTACCGTCAGGTAAGCCTGCCGTGGCAGTGCTTGTACTTCTTCCCCGATCCACAGGGACACGGGTCGTTGCGCCCCACTTTCTGGCCCTCGCGCACGAAGGGCTGCGGCTTTTCCAGCACCGCGACCTCCCCTTCCAGCTCGGCTTCGGGCGCCGCGTCCGCGGGTGGCGCGTAGTCCGCGTGATGGTACTGGATGTTCCGGGGTGCCTCGGGCTCCTCCACCGCCTGCAACTCCTCGGCGCTCCGGATCTGCACCGCCATCAGGATCTTGGTGACCTCGGACTTGACCATCCCGAGCATCAGCGAAAACAGCTCGAACGCCTCGCGTTTGTATTCCTGCGTCGGGTTCTTCTGCGCGTAGCCGCGCAGATGGATGCCCTGGCGCAGCTGATCGAGCGCCGCGAGATGTTCGCGCCAGTGCGTGTCCAGGCTCTGCAGCATGATCGCGCGCTCGTACTGGCGCATCGCCTCGCGATCCACGTTGACGATCTTGTCGCGGTAGCGCTGGTGCACCGCCCCGAGGATGCGGCTCCGGAGCTCCTGCTCGTCGAGCTCGGGCTCGTCCTTGAGCCATTGCTGCAGCGGGAGCGCCACGCGCAGCTCGGTCTCCAGCGTCTTCTCCAGGCCCCGGATATCCCACTGCTCCTCCAGGGTATCGGGCGGGACGTGCTCGGTGATGCAGCCGTTCACGACGTCGGCGCGCATGCTCTCGATCGTCTGCGAGATGTCCGTCGTCTCCAGCAGCTCGTTGCGCTGCTGGTAGATCACCTTGCGCTGGTCGTTGGCGACGTCGTCGTACTCGAGCAGGTGCTTGCGGATTTCGAAGTTGCGCGCCTCGACCTTGCGCTGCGCGTTCTCGATCGAGCGGCTGACCCAGCGGTGCTCGATCGCCTCGCCCTCCGGCATCTTCAGCCGCTCCATGATGGCGGCGACGCGGTCGGAAGCGAAGATTCGCAGCAGCGGGTCCTCGAGCGAGAGGAAGAAACGCGAGGAGCCGGGGTCGCCCTGGCGCCCGGAGCGGCCGCGCAGCTGGTTGTCGACGCGCCGCGATTCGTGCCGCTCGGTGCCCACGATATGCAGCCCGCCGGCGGCGACCACCTGGTTGTGCAGCTTCTGCCACTCGAAGCGGATCTCCTCCGCCCGCTTTTTCCTCGCCGCCTCGTCGAGCGCCTCGTCCGCGAGCACCCGGTTCACCTCCGGGTCGGGATTGCCCCCGAGCACGATGTCGGTCCCGCGCCCGGCCATGTTGGTGGCGATGGTGATCATTCTCGGGCGCCCGGCCTGCACCACGATCTCCGCCTCGCGCGCGTGCTGCTTGGCGTTGAGCACGTTGTGCGGCAGCTTCTCCTTCTTGAGCATCTCCGAGAGCAGTTCCGAATTCTCGATCGAGGTGGTGCCGACCAGCGTCGGCTGCCCGCGCTCGTAGCAGTCCCGGATCTCGTTGATGATCGCCTGGTGCTTCTCGCGCGCCGTGCGGTAGACCTGGTCCATGCGGTCTTCGCGGATCATGCGCATGTGGGTCGGGATCACCACCGTTTCGAGCCCGTAGATCTGCTGGAACTCGTAGGCCTCCGTGTCGGCCGTGCCGGTCATGCCGGCGAGCTTGCGGTACATCCGGAAGTAGTTCTGGAAGGTGATCGTCGCCAGCGTCTGGTTCTCCTTCTGGATCTCGACACCTTCCTTCGCCTCGACCGCCTGATGCAGGCCCTCCGACCAGCGCCGGCCCGGCATGAGCCGCCCGGTGAATTCGTCCACGATGATGATCTCGCCCCCCTGCACCACGTATTGCTGGTCGCGCAGAAAGAGGCTGTGGGCCCGCAGCGCGGCGTTGAGGTGATGCATCAGGATGATATTGGCCGGGTCGTAGAGGCTGGAGCCGGCGGCGAGCAGGCCGGCCTGTTCCATCCGCTGCTCCGCGTGCTCGTGGCCCTGCTCGGAGAGGATCACCTGGTGCGCCTTCTCGTCCACCCAGTAGTCGCCCGGCCCTTTCTCCTCCTTCTGGCGCTCGAGCTTGGGCGCGATCTGGTTCATCCGGATGTAGAGATCGGTGGTGTCTTCCGCCTGCCCCGAGATGATGAGCGGCGTGCGCGCCTCGTCGATCAGGATCGAGTCCACCTCGTCCACGATCGCGTAGTGCAGGCCGCGCTGCACTTTCTCCGGGACCTGGTAGACCATGTTGTCGCGCAGGTAGTCGAAGCCGAACTCGTTGTTGGTTCCGTAGGTGATGTCGGCGGCATAGGCCTGCTGCTTGAGTCCGTGCTCCATCTGCGAGAGGTTCACGCCGACCGTGAGCCCGAGAAAGCGATAGACCTTCCCCATCCAGTCGGCGTCGCGCTGCGCGAGGTAGTCGTTGACGGTGACGATGTGCACGCCCTCGCCCCCGAGCGTATTCAGGTACGCGGGCAGGGTCGCCACCAGCGTCTTGCCCTCGCCCGTGCGCATCTCGGCGATCTTGCCCCGGTGCAGCGCGATGCCTCCGACCAGCTGCACGTCGAAGTGGCGCATGTTGAGCGTGCGCCGCGCCGCCTCGCGCACCACGGCGAATGCCTCGGGCAGCAGCTCCTCGAGCACCGCGGCGCGCGCCGCGGCGCGTTCCTGCGCGAGCTGGACCGCCCGCCCGGCGTCGCCATCGGTACTGTCGGGCACTTTCGCGACGCGCTCGCGCACGCGCGCGCGGAATTCATCGGTCTTGGCCCGGAGCTCCGCGTCGGTGAGCTTCTGCATCTGCGGCTCGAGCGCGTTCGCCGCCCGCATCTGCCGTGCGTACTGGCGCAGCAGCCGCTCGTTGCGGCTGCCGAAGATCTTCTTGAGTATCGTCTGGATCATCCGCGCCGGGCTCTAAGAGCGCGTGTCAAAAAGGCCCAAAAAGCTCGAAACCGCCGATGAACGCAGATACACGCAGATAACAACAAGCCTGTGAACACCCAAAACGCTTTTTGTTTTCGTCGGCGTGTATCGGCGTTTATCTGTGGTTAACATTTCTTGATTTTGCTACCGGCTCTAAACAAAAAGGGGTGGGGAACCTGCCCCACCCCCCTTCGGAATTCCTTTCTGTAAACCGTCAGCTTGGCAACCGCAGGAATTGCGCCGGGTTCACAGGCGCTCCGCGCCTCCTGACTTCGAAGTGCAGATGAGTCCCCGTCGCCCGGCCGGTCCTCCCAACCTCCGCGATCTTGGCGCCGCGGAGCACCACGTCGCCGACCTTGACTAGCCGCTTGGATGCGTGCGCGTATCGGGAAACGAGTTCGTTGCCGTGATCGATCTCGATCATATTACCATACTGCGCATGGAACTCGGAGTAGACGACGACGCCGCCGGCCGCAGCGAGGATCGGCGTGCCCTGTTCGGCGATCACGTCGATGCCCTCGTGAAACGCCCGCTGGCCGGTGAACGGGTCGATGCGCCATCCATAGTTGGAGGAATACCATCCGCCTTCCACCGGCAGCATGGTGGGGATCAGTTTCTTGCGCGCGCTGTCGAGCGTGAACAGCGACTCGAGGATGCCGAGCTTGTCGCCGCGATCGTCCATCCTGCGCGTGAGCAGCTCGAGCTGGCGCGTGAAGTCGCCGAGCGAAAGATCGTATGAAGGCAGGTTCGAGACCGCCCCGCCGCGTCCCGGAGCCTCGCCGAAGAGCAGGTCCTGCGGCTTGAATCCGGCAAGCTTGGCGAGCCGCTCGCCAAGGGTGTCCAGCCGCATCAGCTGCGCCTGCATCTGGCCGAGGCTTACCGCCATCGCATTGAGGTTCTCGCGCAGGTAAGACTCTTGCTTCTCGTCCCGCTGTTGCTGGGCGGAGAGAAGGACGGAGCGCACGTAGGGATGATCGCCATCGGCGGCAAAGCGCAGCGTCGCGTAATGCAACGCCACGGCCAGCGCCACCACCGCGCCCGCCATCCCGAGCATCAGCAATGCGAGATGCGGCAGGCCCAGGGTGATCGTGCGGGCTTTCGCCAGCTTTTCGGAAACTAGAATAATATTCATGTTCACGCTCCCCGCACCCGCATGCCTGCGCACAAACTAGGCGATCTGCTCGCCAGCTCGGGCGCGCTTCGCGCGCTCTCGCGCGAGGCGCGGCACTTGGCTCGATTGCAACAGGTGCTGTTTGAAGCCGTTCCTCCCCCGCTCACAACGGCGACCCGGGTCAAGAGTCTCCGGGCAGGAACGCTAATCCTAATTACCGATCATGCGGCCGCGGCTGCCAAGCTGCGGCAACTCGCACCGCGTTTGTTATTGCACGTGCAAAAACGGCACACGGAGGTTACTGGAATTAGAATTGAAGTGCAAGTTCAGACGCAACAAAAATCCGCGCGCGCCGCGCCCGGAAAATCCTGGCTACCCATTGATGCAATTGAACATTTTCGGGCCCTTGCGGAACGTGTGCAGGATTCCCCACTGCGCTCGGCTCTGACCCGTTTGGTGCGGCGCAACAAGGGAAACCGGAAATCCGGCACACCTTAGCTTAGATCACCAGCACCAGGCGCTCGAGCAGATAGAACACGGCAAAG
Source organism: Betaproteobacteria bacterium (assembly GCA_016868035.1). GTDB lineage: Bacteria > Pseudomonadota > Gammaproteobacteria > Burkholderiales > SG8-41 > SG8-41. The sequence goes on from VGID01000001.1 coordinate 123,411, forward strand.
AGCACCAGGAAGACGAACGCAAACTGGAGGATCCGCCACGCGAACGTGAGATAGCGGCGGTCGCGGGTGAAGAAATAGATCGCGAGCGAGCCCGCGATGGACACCAGCACCAGGAGCCCGACCAGCCTGAGAACCAGCATTCGCCGTTCCGCGTTACGGGTTCAAGGTTCAAGGTTCAAGGCAGGCAACCAGAACGTCGACCTTGAACTTGGAACCTGGAACGTTCAACCCGGAACCCGGGCGCTGAAGGCGCGCCGGTTAGGCCAGCTGCGGCTGCCAGGTCAGGAAAGCCGGGGCGTCCTCGATCCGCTCGAAGCTCGCGTATTCCCAGGCTTGCTCGTCCTCGAGCAGGCGCCGCAGCAGATGATTGTTCAGCGCGTGGCCCGATTTGTGTCCGTGGAACGCGCCGATCAGCGGGTGCCCCAGCAGGTAGAGATCGCCGATCGCGTCGAGGACCTTGTGCTTGACGAACTCGTCCTGGTAGCGCAGCCCGTCGTTGTTGAGCACGCGGTACTCGTCCATCACGATCGCGTTGTCGAGGCTCCCGCCGAGCGCCAGTCCCTGGGCACGCATCGATTCGACATCCTGCATGAATCCGAACGTGCGCGCGCGGCTCACTTCCTTGATGTACGAGGTGGTCGAGAAGTCCACGCACACCGACTGGCGCGCCTTTTCGAACACGGGGTGATCAAAGTCGATGCTCATCGTGAGCTTGAAGCCGTCGTGCGGCTCGAAGCGCACCCATTTGTCGCCATCGGCCGCCTCGACCGGCTTCACGATGCGGATGAAGCGCTTGGGCGCGCCCTGTTCCTCGATGCCCGCCGACTGGAGCAGGAACACGAAAGGCCCCGCGCTGCCATCCATGATGGGCACCTCGGGGGCGGTGAGATCCACGTACGCGTTGTCTATGCCCAGGCCGGCGAAGGCCGACATGAGATGCTCGACGGTCGAGATGCGCGCGCCATCGCGCTCCAGGCACGAGGAGAGCCGTGTGTCGCTCACGGCGTACGGGTTGGCCTTGACCTCGACCGGCTGCGCGAGATCGGTACGGCGAAACACGATGCCCGAGTTGGGCGCCGCGGGACGTAGCGTGAGGTAGACCTTAACTCCGGTGTGCAGACCCACGCCGGTGGCGCGGATCATGTTTTTCAGCGTGCGCTGCTTGATCAACGAAAACTCCCTGATTTTTCATGTCCTTAAGGCGCGAAGTCTACCACGCCCCGGTATTGCGGCGCAAAAAAATTGTAACGAAGCGTTATTCGCACGGCTCGTTCCCGGCATACGGCATTTCGCTTTCAGCGATCAGCGGCTGGTGGAGCTGCCGGCGAACGGCGATCGGCCCCTCCGCGGCAAAGCCGCGTGCGGCGGGTCTGTTCGCTGGCGGCTGCCGGCTGACCGCTAGTCGGCCTGCTTGCGCAGGAACGCCGGGATGTCCAGTATTTCCACCCCCGACTGCCGCATTGCCTCCACCGTCGCGTCCCGGTTGCGCCGGGAGCGGATCACGGCCGGTACGTCCAGCTCGCTGTAATCCACCGCCAGCGGCTGATTGTCGGTGCCGGTCTTGTTCGCCACCACGGTCAGCGGCTTGGCCTGCTGGCGCATCGCCGGCTTGCCCAGCCCCGTGGCCACGATGGTCACGCGCAGGTTGTCATCGAGCGCCTCATCGTAGACCGTGCCCACGATCATGGTCGCAGATTCCGCCGCGAACGCCTTGATCGTCTCCATCACGTCGTACATCTCCTGCAGCTGGAACGTCGCCTTGGACGCGGAGATGTTCACCAGGGCCCCGCGCGCGTCGGAAATGTTGATGTCCTCGAGCAGCGGGCACGCGACTGCCTGCTCCGCGGCGAGCCGCGCTCGCTCCGGTCCGCTCGCCTTTGCCGAGCCCATCATCGCCATGCCCATCTCGGCCATCACCGTGCGCACGTCGGCGAAATCGACGTTGATCATCCCGGGACAGCTGATGATCTCGGAGATCCCGGCCACCGCCCCGTGCAGCACGTCGTTCGCTGCCCGGAACGCGTCATCGAGCGTGACCTGGTGGCCCAGCACCTGCATCAGCTTGTCGTTGGGAATGATGATCAGCGAGTCGACATACTGCGCGAGCACGTCGATGCCGTCCTGGGCGGTGCGCTGGCGCTTGCCCTCGAACGCGAAGGGCTTGGTCACCACCGCCACGGTGAGTATGCCGAGATCCTTTGCGATCTCCGCAATCACCGGAGCCGCGCCGGTCCCGGTGCCCCCGCCCATGCCGGCGGTGACGAACAGCATGTCGGTGCCGGCGATGGTTTCCGCGATGCGCTCCCGGTCTTCGAGGGCCGACTGTCGGCCCACCTCCGGATTGGCGCCGGCGCCGAGCCCCTTGGTGATGCCCGCCCCGAGCTGCAGCTGGATCTTCGCCTGATTGCGCTTGAGCGCCTGCACGTCGGTGTTGGCACACACGAACTCCACGCCCTGCACGCCCTGCTGGATCATGTGGTCCACGGCGTTGCCGCCGCAGCCGCCGACCCCGACCACCCTGATTACCGCTTCCTGTGCTTGTGCATCCACGATCTCAAACATCGAGTACCTCCTTTTCCTGGTCAACGATCAAAAACGAAAAAAACGAGTGCCCTTCCGTCCACGATGTGTCCGCCGTCCCTAGAAATTGCCGGTGAACCACGATTTCATCCTCTCGACCGTCTGCTGGACCGGCCCGGCCTGCAGGCGCGCGAGCTCCTTCTGCCGGTGCTGCTGCGTGCCCGCCATGAGCAGTCCGACCCCGGTGGAGTAGCGCGGGTGGCGCACGTACTCCGAAAGCGCGCCGTTGTAGCTCGAATGCCCGACTCGCACCGGCATGTGCAGGATCTCCTCGCCCAGCTCGACCATGCCGCGCATGACGCTCGAGCCGCCGGTGATCACCACGCCCGAAGAGAGCAGCTCCTCGTAGCCACTGCGGCGCAACTCGGCCTGCACCAGCGAGTAGAGCTCCTCCACGCGCGGCTCGATCACCTCCGCCAGCGTCTTGCGCGAGAGCTGCCGCGTCCCGCGGTCACCGAGCCCCGGCACGTCCACCATCTCCTGCGGATCGGCGAGCTGCGAGAGCGAGCACCCGTAGCGCTCCTTGATGTCCTCCGCGTCCTTGGTGGGCGTCCTCAACGCCATCGCGATGTCGTTGGTGATCTGGTCGCCCGCGATGGGGATGACGGCGGTATGCCGGATCGCGCCGTGCGTGAAGACCACGACGTCGGTCGTCCCGCCCCCGACGTCCACCAGCGCCACGCCCAGGTCCTTCTCGTCTTCCGAGATGACGGCCATGGCGGAGGCGAGCGGCTGCAGCACGAGGTCGCGCACCTCCAGCCCGCAGCGGCGCACGCACTTGACGATGTTCTGCGCGGCCGAGACGGCCCCGGTCACGATGTGCACCTTGACCTCGAGGCGCACACCGCTCATGCCGAGCGGCTCGCGCACGTCCTCCTGGCCGTCGATGATGAATTCCTGGTTGAGGATGTGCAGCACCTGCTGGTCGTTCGGAATCTGCACCGCCTTGGCCGTGTCGATCGCGCGCTCGATATCGGTCTGCACGACCTCCTTGTCCTTGATCGCCACCATGCCCTGGGAGTTGAAGCTCCTGATGTGGCTGCCGGCGATCCCCGTGTAGACTTCGCGGATCTTGCAGTCGGCCATCAACTCCGCTTCCTCCAGCGCGCGCTGGATCGAGTTGACCGTCGTGTCGATGTTCACGACCACGCCCTTTTTCAGCCCGCGCGAGGGGTGGCTGCCCATGCCGATGATCTCGAAGCCTCCCTCGGGCTTGATCTCCGCGACGATGGCGGCGATCTTGGAAGTCCCGATGTCGAGACCCACCATCAGTTTCTTGCTGTCTCTGGCCTTGGCCATGTCCCCGTTCCCGGCTCCTATCCCGCGCGCCGCGCCGCCGGCGGCCCGCTTTTCTTGTCGCGCAGTTCCGGAATGCGCACGGCGAAACCGTTCGCGTAGCGCAGGTCCACGTACTCGAGGCGCCGCTCGAGGCGCGCGAGCGTGCGCTCGTAGACCGCGACGAAGCGCGCGAGACGTGCCTCCATCTGCTCGCGCCCGAGCTCGATCGTGAGCCCGCTCGCGAGCTTCAGCTGCCACGCGCGGCGAGGCGTGATGCTCAGCTGCACCGGTGTCTCGCCGATCGGCACGAGGCTGCGGCGGAAGTACTCGAACTGGATCGCGATTTCCTTGGCAGTGCCCGCAGGCCCGATGAACAGCGGCAGCTCGCCCCCGTAGCTCGCCTTGAACACTTCACCATGGGTGTTCACGAGCGCCACGTCGGCCCAGCGCGCGAGCGGCCGGTGTTCCTCGAACCGGATCTCGAGCCGGTCGGGCCAGTGGCGCCGCACCTCGGCCCGCCGCACCCAGGGCAGCGTCTGAAACGCAGTGCGCGTTGCGGCGAGGTCGAGCGTGAAGAAGTTGCCCTTGAGCTCGCGCCTAGCAACGGACTCGATCTGCTCGCGGGTGACATGCGTGAGCTCGCCGTCCACATGCACTTCCTTCAGCGGGAAAGCCGGCGAGTGGATCACGAGCAGGATCGCGGCATAGAGCGCGAGCAGCGCCGCCGCACCGTAAAGCGCGTTCGCGATGGCGTTCAGCGTGTCCGGTCTATCCCACATGGCTACGCCCGCTCCGGGTTTCGAGTTCCGGGTTCCGGCTCATCGGTCGAACCCGCTCAGCCGACATGCGCCGACTCCAATATCCGCACGCACAAGTCCTCAAACGAAATCCCCCGCGCGCGAGCCGCCATCGGCACCAGGCTGTGGTCGGTCATGCCCGGTATCGTGTTCACCTCGAGCAAGAACGGCTCTCCCCGCCGGTCGAGCATCAGGTCGACCCGGCCCCACCCGCTGCATCCGAGCAGCCGGAACGCTTGCAGCAGCGTCTGCTGCACCCGCTGTTCCTGCGCTGCCGGCAGTCCGCACGGGCAGATGTAGCGCGTATCGTCGGAGAAATACTTCGCCTCGTAGTCGTAGAACACGCGCGGCGTCTCGAGCCGGATCAGCGGCAGCGGCTCCCCGCCCAGGATGGCCCCGGTCAACTCGATGCCCTCGATGAAGCGCTCCGCGATCACCGTCGCGTCGTATCGCCGCGCAAGCTCGTGCGCGGGGGCAAGCTCGTCGGCCGAGGTCACCTTGCTCATGCCGATGCTCGATCCCTCGCACGCCGGTTTCACCATCAGCGGCAGGCCGACCCGTGACGCGACCCCGGCGTAATCGCCGCCCGCACCCAGCAGCTCGTAGGGCGGCGTCGGTATGCCCGCCGCGTGCCACAGCAGCTTGGTGCGCCACTTGTCCATCGCGAGGGCGCTCGCCATCACGCCGCTCCCGGTATAGGGAATTCCCAGGTACTCGAGCGCGCCCTGCACCGTGCCATCCTCTCCGAAACGCCCGTGCAACGCGATGAATACGCGGTCGAACTTCTGCGCGGCGAGCGCCTCGAGCCGCTGCTCGCGCGGATCGAACGCATGCGCGTCCACGCCCTTCTTCTTCAGGGCGGCGAGTACCATCGTGCCGCTCTTGAGGGAGATTTCCCTCTCGGCCGATTTGCCGCCCATCAAAACTGCCACTTTCCCGAGCCGGTTCACTCACTCTTCTCCGTGCCAACGGCTCACTTGGGCGGCAACGTGCGCCTCCAGGGTCGCATCCCCGCAAACGGGGCCCCTGCTCCGCCCTCCAGCGCCCCCGCCCATCAAAACTGCCACTTTCCCGAGCCGGTTCACTCACTCTTCTCCGTCCCTGCTGGTCACCATTCACCGTTCACTGGTCACCATTCACCGTTCACTGCTCACCGATCACCGGTCACGTCTCTCCAACGATCCGCACTTCGCGCTCGAGCGCGATGCCGAACTTCTCCCGCACCGCGTTCTCCGCAAGCTCGATCAGCGCCTCGATATCGGCGGCGCGCGCGCTGCCGAGGTTCACCACGAAGTTGGCGTGCTTCCCGGAAATCTGCGCGCCGCCGATGGTGCGGCCCTTCAGCCCGCATGCTTCGATCAGGCGCGCCGCGTAGTCGCGCTGGGGGTTGCGGAACACCGAGCCGGCATTCGGCTGGTTGAGCGGTTGCGTAGCAATGCGGCGCCGGAGCAGCTCCTTGATCTTGCGCCGCGACTCCTCGGCATCACCGGCACGCAGGCGGAAGTACGCGGCGACGAACCATTCTTCCGAGGGATGAATACCTTCCGCCTTCTTCCTTCCGCCTTCTTCCTTCAGCATGACGTGCCGGTAGGCGATCTCGTAGTCAGCGGGCGTGCGCGTGTGCAATGCCCCGCTGCGGTCCACGGTCTCGGCCCGCGCCACGATGTCCCACGCCTCGCCGCCGAAGCAGCCGGCATTCATCGCGAGCGCCCCGCCGACCGTGCCCGGGATGCCCGCCAGGAACTCCGCTCCGGCAAGGCCGTGCAACGCGGCAAACCGCGCCACTCTCGGGCTCGCCACGCCAGTCTCGGCGTAGATCTCGCCCTCGCTTGCGCCCGCGCCCGCGCCCCCGAGCCGCATCGCGCCGAGCGCGGGGTGCGTGAAAATCACCGTCCCTCGAAGGCCCCCGTCGCGCACCAGCAGGTTGCTGCCCAGGCCCACCATGTGCACGGGCTCGCCCGCCGGAACCCCGCGCAGGAACTCGCGCAGGTCCGCGAGGTCCGCGGGGGAATAGGCGCGCTCCGCGGTCCCGCCGGCACGCCAGCTGGTGTGCCGCGCCATCGGCTCATGGAGCCGCAATTCACCTCTCAGCGCGTCTCCGGGCTTTCGCGTCTGCTTAACCATCGCTACCATCACCCGCAAGGGCGGAGGGATGAAGGCGGAGGGATGTCCTCTCCGCGCGTGGTCTCTGAGAAGCCGGCTCGCTCTCATCCCTCATTCCCCGCCTCTCGTCTCTCGTCTCTCGTCTCTCGCTCGGCTCCCTTCTTCCCCGCGAGCATGGGCGGCACGCCGCCAATCGTGCCCGCGCCCATCGTCAACACCACGTCGCCATCGCGCGCGAGCTCGAGGATCGCGTCGCGAACTTCGCCGGCCGACTCCACGAACACCGGCTCCACCCGGCCCTGCACCCGCACCGCCCGGGCGAGCGCGCGCCCGTCCGCCGCGACGATCGGCCCCTCGCCCGCCGGATACACCTCCGTGAGCACCAGTGCGTCCGCGGTGGAGAGCACTTTCACGAAATCCTCGAAGCAGTCGCGCGTGCGCGTATAGCGGTGCGGCTGGAACGCCAGCAGCACCCTGCGGCCGGGGAAGGCGCCGCGCGCCGCGGCAAGCGTTGCCGCCATTTCCGCGGGGTGGTGTCCGTAGTCGTCCACCAGCGTGAAGGTGCCGCCCGCGGGCAGCCGCACCTCGCCGTAGTGCTGGAAACGGCGGCCCACGCCCTTGAACTCCGCGAGCGCCTTGACGATCCGCTCGTCCGTCGCGCCGAGCTCGGCCGCCACCGCAATCGCCGCCAGCGCGTTCTGCACGTTGTGCGTGCCGGGCAGGTTCAGGGTGACCTCGAGATCGGCCCCGGGCGCCCTGCCGTTGGGCTTGCGCTCGACACGGAATTTCATCTGCGGCCCGTTCGCCCGGACGTCGAACGCTCGCACCTGCGCATCGGCCGAAAGCCCGTAGCCGGTGATCGGCTTGGTGAGGCTCGGCATGATCGCGCGCACGCTCGGGTCGTCCACGCACAGCACCGCCATGCCGTAGAAAGGCAGCCGCTGCACGAAGTCCACGAACGCCTGGCGCAGCCTGTCCAGCGAATGATCGTAGGTCTCCATGTGGTCGGCGTCGATGTTCGTCACTACCGCCAGCGTGGGCTGCAGGTACAGGAACGAGGCATCGGACTCGTCGGCCTCGACCACGATGAATTCGCCGGCACCGAGCTTCGCGTGCGAGCCCGCCGCCTCCAGCCTCCCCCCGATCACGAACGTCGGGTCCATGCCCGCTTCGGCGAGTACGCTCGCGATGAGGCTCGTCGTGGTGGTCTTGCCGTGCGTGCCCGCCACCGCGATGCCCTGCTTGAGCCGCATGAGCTCGGCGAGCATCAGCGCGCGCGGAACGACCGGTATCTTTCGCGCGCGCGCGGCGACGACCTCCGGGTTGTCCTCTTTCACAGCGCTCGATACGACGACCGCATCTGCGCCGGCAACGTGTCCGGCTGCGTGCCCCGTGTAGATCCGCGCGCCGCACGACTTCAGGCGCCCGGTGACGGGGCTCTCCGCGAGGTCCGATCCGCTCACGTGATAACCGAGGTTCACCAGCACCTCGGCGATTCCGCTCATTCCCGCGCCGCCTATGCCCACGAAGTGCACGTGTTTGACCTTGTGCCTCATTACCCCTGGCCGCGACCCTTGCGCGCAGCGCAACCGGCGGCCGGCGCCACTCGCGGCCGCTCGCATCCCCTCGCCACCGCGAGGGGCCCCTGCTCCCTGCTCGTGTACGCCCCGCCTATGCCCACGAAGTGCACGTGTTTGACCTTGTGCCTCATTACCCCTGGCCGCGACCCTTGCGCGCAGCGCAACCGGCGGCCGGCGCCACTCGCGGCCGCTCGCATCCCCTCGCCACCGCGAGGGGCCCCTGCTCCCTGCTCGTGTACGCCCCGCCTATGCCCACGAAGTGCACGTGTTTGACCTTGTGCCTCATTACCCCTGGCCGCGACCCTTGCGCGCAGCGCAACCGGCGGCCGGCGCCACTCGCGGCCGCTCGTCTCTCGTCTCTCGTTTCTCGCCTCTCGTTTTCATGCTCATGCTGCTTCCGCCAGCTCCATGCAGATCTGTGCCACCGTTTGCGTGGCGTCGGGTCGGCCCGCCTCGCGGGCGGCTCTCGCCATCGCCAGCAGCCGCTCGCGCGTGAGCCCGGCCAGCACCTCCGCGAGACGCTCCGGGGTCAGGTCGCGCTGCGGCAGCAACAGAGCCGCTCCGCGATCGGCGAGGTAACCTGCGTTTGTCGTCTGGTGATCGTCCACCGCGTGCGGGTACGGCACCAGCACCGAGGCCACGCCCGCGGCGGCCAGCTCCGCGATGGTCGAAGCGCCGGCCCGGCAGATGATGCAGTCGGCCTCGGCATACCGGGCCGCCATGTCGTCGATGAATGCGACGACTTCGGCGGCGACGCCGCTGCTGCGGTAGCCCTGCCGCACCGTCTCGTGATGCGCCGCGCCGGCCTGATGCAGGACGTGCGGGCGCTCGGGCTCCGGCATCCGCGCGAGCGCCAGCGGCATCACGGTATTGAGCGCCCGTGCCCCCTGGCTGCCGCCGATCACGAGCAGCCTGAGCCGGCCGCTGCGTCCCCCTAGGCGTGCATCCGGAGGCGCGAGCCGAGCGATCTCCTCGCGCACCGGATTTCCGGTGACGATGACCGCGGTCGCCTTCCCGAACGCCCCCGGGAATGCGGCAAGCACGCGGTCGGCGAGCTTCGCGAGCACGCGGTTGGCGAGCCCCGCGACCGAGTTCTGCTCGTGGATCGCGAGCGGACGGTTGAGGAAGGAAGCCATCATTCCGCCGGGGAAGGACACGTAGCCGCCCATGCCCAGAACGACGTCCGGGCGGTGCGCGAATATCGCCTTCGCGCTTTGCCAGAAAGCGATCAGCAGCTCGAGCGGCAACAGCGCGTAGCGCAGCGGCCCGCGCCCGCGCACGCCGGATGCGCGAATCCACGCCATGTCGTAGCCCCGCGGCGCGACGACGCTGGCCTCCATGCCCTTGCGGCTGCCGAGCCACACCACTCTCCAGCCCCGGGCGCGGAGATATTCCGCGACCGCCAGCGCGGGGAAGATATGGCCCCCGGTGCCCCCGGCCATGATCATGATCGTCCGGCTCATACGGTGAAGCCTCTCATCAGCTGCCGGTTTTCCCAGTCCACTCTCAGCAGCACGCCGATCGCGCAGCACGTTGCGACGAGCGCGCTGCCCCCGAAGGAGAGCAGCGGCAGGGTGAGCCCCTTGGTGGGCAGCACCCCCATGTTGACGCCGATGTTGATGATTGCCTGCACGCCGATCCACAACCCGATACCCTGGGCGACCAGCGCGGGGTAATAGCGCTCGAGCGCGGCGGCGCGCCGCCCGATCGCGAACGCACGCATCACGACCCAGCAGAACGCGAGCACGATCGCCGCGACCCCGGCGAAACCGAGCTCCTCGGCAATCACGGCCAGCAGGAAGTCGGTGTGCGCCTCCGGCAGGTAGAACAGCTTCTCCACGCTCGCGCCCAGACCGACGCCGAACCACTCCCCGCGCCCGAACGCGATCAGCGCATGGGAGAGCTGGTAGCCCTTGCCGTACGGATCGGCCCACGGATCCATGAATCCGATCACGCGCTGCAGGCGATAGGGGGAAGCGAGGATCAGCCCGGCGAAGCCCGCGAGCATCAGCCCGAACAGCCCCGCGAACAGCTTCCAGTTCATGCCGCCCAGGAACAGGATGCCCATGGCGATCACGCTGATCACGACGAACGCGCCGAAATCCGGCTCGCGCAGCAGCAGCCAGCTCACGATCATCATCACCACGAACAGCGGGAGGAAGCCCTTGCGCAGGCTGTCCATGTGCCCGGCCTTGCGCACCGTGTAGTCGGCGGCGTAGAGCACGACGAACAGCTTCATCAGCTCGGAGGGCTGCAGGTTCACGAAACGAAGCGAGATCCAGCGCTGGCTGCCGTTCACTTCGCGCCCGATGCCCGGAATGAGAACGAGGATCAGCAGCACGATCCCGAGCATGAACAGAAACGGCGCGGCGCGCTGCCACAGGCGCAGCGGGATCTGGAAAGCGATCAGCGCGGCGATCACGGCGATCGCCAGGTAGAGCCCGTGGCGCGCGAGGTAGAACGCCGGCTGGTGGCCCGTGGAGCGGCTGCCCTCGGCGATCGCGATCGAGGCCGAATACACCATGACCAGGCCGAGCCCGAGCAGCAGCACGGTCGTCCACACCAGGCTCTGGTCGTAGTCGGCGATCGGCGCGCGCGCTTTGACGTCGGTGTAGAACATGCTCAGCCTCGCCCCGTCCCGAGACGCCGCACCGCCGCGACGAAGGCCTTGCCGCGCTCGACGTAATTGCGGAACATGTCGTAGCTCGCGCACGCCGGGGAGAGCAGCACCGCGTCACCCGGCCGCGACGCGCGATACGCCGCTTCCACCGCCGCCCGCATGTCGCCGGCCCGCTCGAGCGGAATGCCCGTTCCGGCGAGCGCGCGCTCGATGCGCCCCGCGTCGCGCCCCATCAGCACCACCGCGCGCGCATGCTCGCTCGCGACGGGCGCGAGCGGCGCGAAATCCTGTCCCTTGCCGTCGCCCCCGGCGATCAGCACCACCGGCCGGCCCATCCCCGAGAGCGCGGCCACCGTCGCGCCGACGTTGGTCCCCTTGGAGTCGTCGAAGAAGGCGACGCCGGCGATCTCCGCCACCTTTTGCATGCGGTGCGGCAGCCCCTCGAACGCGCGCAGCGCCTGCGCCGCCGCTCCATCGGGCGCGCCGGCTGCGTGCGCAAGGGCATGCGCGGCGAGCGCGTTCGCCGCGTTGTGCAGGCCCGCGGCGGGCAGCTCGTCCAGCTCCAACAGCCCATGCGTGCCGCGGGCGAGCATGCCCCCGTGGCGGCCGGGCACGATGCCCCACTCGTCCTCTCCCTGCGGCCGGTCGGTGCCGAAGGTGTATAGGGTGCGGCCGGCGCGGGCCATGTTCATGCTCCAGCGGTCTTCGCGATTCAACACCTGAATGCCGCTGTCCCCGAACACGCGCGCTTTCGCGGCCGCGTAGTCTGTCATGCTGCTGTACCGGTCGAGATGATCCTCGGTGAGATTGAGCATCGCCGCCGCCGCCGGCTCCAGGCTCGCGGTGCTCTCGAGCTGGAAGCTGGAGAGCTCCAGCACGAACACCTGCGGGACCGCGGCGCCGTCCTCGATCTGCGCGAGCGTGTCGAGCACCGGCACGCCGATGTTGCCCGCCACCACCGTGTCGTGGCCGGCGGCGCGAAGTATTGCGCCCGCCATGGCCGTCACCGTGCTCTTGCCGTTGGAGCCGGTGATCGCGAGCACCTTCGCGGTTCCGAGTTGCGGGTTCGAGGCCCCGAGTCGTTTGAGCCCATGGGCGAAGAGTTCGACGTCGCCTGCCACCGGCACGCCGCGCTCGATCGCGCCGGCAACCGGCGCCTGGCGCCGGTCGATGCCGGGGCTGATCGCGATGAGCTCCGCGCCGGCCAGCGTGTCCTCGCCGAAGGCGCCGGCCGCGACACGCACCTGCGGCAGCTCGCGCGCGAGCGCGGCCGCGTGCGGCGGCTCCGCGCGGGTGTCGGCGACACGCACGTCCGCGCCGCGGCGCGTGAGCCAGCGCGTCATCGAAAGCCCCGTGTCCCCGAGTCCCAGCACGACTACCTTCCTGCCTTTCAGCGACTCCATGTCTTTGATACAGGATTGAGGATTGCGGATTGAGGATTGAGCGTCCCCACCCCCGCCTCGAACTCAATCCTCAATCCGCAACCCTCATTCCTCAATCCTCGATCCTCGATCCTCGATCCTGGGCTCTCACGTCAGCGCAGCTTCAGCGTGGACAAGCCCACGAGCACCAGCATCATCGTGATGATCCAGAAGCGAACGACGACCTGATTTTCCTTCCAGCCTTTCAGCTCGTAGTGATGATGCAGCGGCGCCATTCGGAAGATGCGCTTTCCAGTGAGCCTGAACGAGATCACCTGCAGCATCACCGAGACCGTTTCGACGACGAACACGCCGCCCATGATGAAGAGCACGATTTCCTGGCGCACGATGACCGCGATCGTGCCGAGCGCCGCGCCGAGCGCGAGCGCACCGATATCGCCCATGAACACTTCCGCGGGATAGGCGTTGAACCAGAGAAATGCGAGCCCGGCGCCGGCGATCGCGCCGCAGAACACCGCGAGCTCCCCCGCGCCCGGGATGTAGGGAAATCCGAGATAGCGCGCGAACACCACGTTGCCGGCTACGTAGGCGAAGATGCCGAGCGCGCTGCCGATCATCACGATGGGCATGATCGCGAGCCCGTCGAGCCCGTCGGTCAGGTTCACCGCGTTGCTGGTGCCGACGATGACGAAATAGGTCATGAGGATGAAACCGAAGGCGCCGAGCGGGTAGGCGACCTGCTTGAAGAACGGGACGATGAATTCCGTCTGCGCCGGCAGGTTCGTGTAGAAGGCGAGGTAGACGGCGGCGGCGATCCCCACCACCGACTGCCAGAAGAACTTTGCCCTGGCGGAGAGGCCCTTCGCGTCGCCCACGATCACCTTGCGGTAGTCGTCCACCCAGCCGATGGCGCCGAAGGCGAGCATCACCCACAACACGATCCAGACGATGCGGCTCTGGAGGTCCGCCCACAGCAGCACGCTGAGGGTGATCGAGACCAGGATCAGCGCGCCCCCCATGGTGGGCGTGCCCGCCTTGGCAAGGTGCGTCCGCGGGCCGTCGTCGCGCACCGACTGGCCGATCTTGTACGCGGCGAGCTTGCGGATCAGCGCGGGGCCGATGACGAAGGAGATCACGAGCGCGGTGAGGCATGCGAGCACCGCGCGCAGCGTGAGGTAACTGAACACGTTGAAGGCGCGGATGTCCTTCGCAAGCCATTGGGTGAGCTCTAGCAGCATGTGCGCCCTCCGGTCGCAAGTTCCGGGTTCGGGGTTCCGGGTTCCGGGCTCCGGGTTCGGCGGTCAGGCATGTCTGTCCCCCGTCTCGGTACCCGAATCCCGCGACTCGAAACTCTTCACGACCCGTTCCATCTGCATGAAGCGCGAGCCTTTCACCAGCACGGTGAGCCCGGGGGCGAGCGCGTTCTCCACTTCCGCGAGCAGGTCCTCGATACGCGTGAAGTGGCGCGCGCCGGCGCCGAACGCCCGCGCGGCGTTCGCGGAGAGTTCGCCGAACGTGTACAGCCGCTCGATGCCCGCGCGCCGTGCCACCTCGCCGGTCTCCGCGTGCATCGTCGCGGCTCCCGCGCCGAGCTCGCCCATGTCGCCCAGCACCAGCAGCTTCTTTCCGGGCGCCTCGGCGAGCACCTCGATCGCTGCCAGCACCGAGGCCGGGTTCGCGTTGTAGGTGTCGTCGATCAGCGTGGCGCCGTTCAACCCCGCCTTCTTCTGCAGCCGCCCCTTGATCCCCGGGAAGCGCGCAAGTCCGGCCGCAATGCTTGCCGCCGGCACCTCGAGTGCCACCGCGGCCGCGCTCGCCGCGAGCGCGTTTTGCACGTTGTGCACGCCGGGCGCCCGCAGCACCGCGGCTGCGTCACCGAGCGGGGTTTTCACCACGATCTCGCTTTCGAGAAAGCGCAGCCTGTATGCGGCGGTCACGGCGGCCCCGGGCGCGAGTCCGAATTCGATCCGGTTGCGGTCTGCGGCGAGCTCGCGCATGAGCGGGGCGTGGCGGTCGTCGGCATTGATCACCGCCGTGCCCTCGGGCTTCAGGCCCTCGAAGATCTCGCCCTTGGCCGCGGCGATGGCTTCCTCGGTACCGAAGAACTCGATGTGCGCGGGTCCCACGTTGGTGACAAGCGCCACATCGGGCGCGGCGAGCCGCGTGAGATAGCGGATTTCCCCGGCGTGGTTCATCCCCATCTCGACCACCGCGTAGCGGTGCGCGGCCCGCAACTCGAGCAGAGTGAGAGGCACCCCGATGTCGTTATTCAGATTGCCGCGCGTGGCCATGACGCGGGACTCAGGATCGGGGGCCGAGGATTGAGCGGAGACGGTTTCGCGCAGGATCGAAGCCAGCATTTCCTTTACGGTCGTCTTGCCATTGCTCCCGGTAAGGGCAACCAGCGGCAGTGAAAACTTCCGCCGCCAGTACGCGGCGAGCCTGCCGAGCGCGAGCCGCGTGTTCCCGACGACGAGCAGCGGGAGTCGGTCACTCAATCCCCGATCCTCGATCCGCGACCCTGCTTCCTGCACGAGCGCGCCCGCCGCCTGCGCGCGCGCCGCCTGCGCGAGGAAATCGTGGCCGTCGTAGCGCTCGCCCTTAAGCGCGACGAACAGCGCGCGCTGCGAAAGTGAGCGCGTATCGGTGCTCACGGCCTCGAAGGCGCGATCCTCGCCGCGCAACTCGCCCGCAATGGCGCGCGCAGCCTCGGACAGCCGCATCATCGTCATAGGGTCGCGAGCGCCTCCCTCGCTGCCGCGGCGTCGGAGAAAGGATGTCTCACGCCCGAAATCTCCTGGAAATCCTCGTGACCTTTTCCGGCGAGCAGCACGATGTCGCCGCGGCGCGCGTCGGCGAGCGCATGGCGGATCGCGCGGCGCCGGTCCGCGACGATCACGCGCTCGCCTTCGTGCGCGCGCATTCCGCCCACGATCTCCTCGATGATGCGCCGCGGGTCCTCGCTGCGCGGGTTGTCCGAAGTGACGATGACGCGGTCGGCCAGCCGGACGGCGATCCGTCCCATCAGCGGCCGCTTGCCGCGGTCGCGATCGCCGCCGCAGCCGAAAACACAGATCAGTTTCGAGTCTCGAGTCTCGAGTCTCGAGTTACGGTCCCGTTGCACCCTTGCGTCTGAACCGGAACCCGGAGTCCGGAGCCCGGAACTTAGTAGTTCGCGTAACGTGAGCAGCGCTTGCTCGAGGGCGTCGGGCGTGTGCGCGTAGTCGACGACGACCAGCGGCTTCGCGCCCCCGCCGATCCGCTGCAGCCGGCCCGGTACCGCCTTCAGCCGCCCGAGCGCGGCGACCGCCTTGCGCAAGGGCACGCCGCTCGCGAGCAGCACCCCGAGCGTGCCGAGCAGGTTGGACGCGTTGTGGCGGCCAAGCACCGGGCTCGCCACCCGCGCGTTTCCCCACGGCGTGCGCACGTCGAAGCGCACTCCGCGCGCGTCCGAGGCGAGATCGGCTCCCGCAAGCTGCGCCCCCGTGCGGCGGCCGAACCCGTATCCGATGACCTCCAGCCCGCGGCGCCGTATCCTCCGGGCGAGCTCGGCGCCGAAATCGTCGTCGAGATTGAGCACCGCTGCGCGCAGCGTCTCCCACGCGAACAGGCGCGCCTTCGCTTCCTTGTAACGGGCCATGGTGCGGTGGTAATCGAGGTGGTCGCGCGAGAGATTCGTGAACAGCGCAACGTCGAACTCGACTCCCGCCACACGATGCTGGTCGAGACCGATGGAGGAGACCTCCATGCTCACCGCGGCCGCGCCGCGGCGGGCGAACTCCGCGAGCTGGGCCTGAAGCCACAGCGCGTCCGGGGTGGTGTTGGCGAGGGGTTTCAACGGGGCGCGCATGCCGTAGCCGAGCGTGCCGACGACCGCGCATGCGCGGCCGGTGCGGCTGAGCGCCTGCGCGATCCACTGGCCGCACGTGGTCTTGCCGTCGGTTCCGGTCACCCCGACCATCCACATCCTGCGGCTCGGCCGGCCGTAGACGCGGGCCGCGATCTCCCCGGCGTACCGGCGCAGGTCCGCCACCCCGAGGTTGCGCACCCGCCACCGCGGGTCCCAGCGGAATCCGTCGCGCTCCCACAGCACGCAGTCCGCGCCCTTTTCGATCGCCTGGGCGATGTAGTCGCGCCCGTCGCGCAAGGCGCCCGGATAGGCGACGAAGGTGTCGCCCGGGCGCACTTCGCCGCTGTGCCCCGCGAGCCGCCGGATGCCCAGCGCCTCGATCGCTTTCCAGTCCGGCCGCCCTGCTCGCTTCGCTCTGCCTCTCAATCCTCGATCCTCGGTCCTCAATCCTCAGCTCTCAGTCCTCATCGCGGCCGTCAGACCTCTTCCTTGACCTCGGGCGCATCCGGCGGCGGGAGCACCACGTTGTCCATCGGCGCGTCGTACGGCACCGCCATCAGCCTCAGCGCTCCCGCCATGACCTGCGCGAACACCGGCGCCGCCACCTTTCCGCCGTAGTACTGGCCTGCGGACGGCTCGTCGATCATCACGACCACGATCAGACGCGGGCTGGAAGCGGGAGCGAAGCCGACGAACGACGAGATGTGCTTGTTCGCGGAGTAGCTGCCGTTCTCGATCTTGCGCGCGGTCCCGGTCTTGCCGGCGACGCGGTAGCCGGTAATCTGCGCGCGCGCCGCGGTCCCCGCTGGCTGCACCGCCGCCTCCAGCATCGCGCGCACCGCGCGCGCGGTCGCGGACGAGATCACCTCGACCGTCTCTGCCGGCGCCTCGCGCCGCATGAGCGACACGGCCTTCAACTCCCCGTCAGTGGCGAAGATCTGGTAGGCGCGCGCGAGCTGAAGCAGCGACACCGAGATGCCGTGGCCATAGGACATGGTCGCCTGCTCGATCGGGCGCCAGCTCGCGTGCGCGCGCAGCTTGCCGGAGCCCTCCCCCGGGAAGCCCGAGCGCGGCGGGGTGCCGAAGCCGACCCCGTGGAACAGGTTCCACAACGTCTCGGCTTTCAGCCCGAGCGCGATCTTCGCGGTACCGATGTTGGATGACTTCTGGATCACCTGGGAGACCGTCAGCGCGCCCAGGGGCTGCACGTCGTTGATCACGCGATCGCCGATGACCAGCGGGCCCGGCGCAGTCTGAATCACGCTCTCCGGGCGCAGCATGCCCGCATCCAGCGCGGCCGCGGCGGTGAACGGCTTGAGCGTCGAGCCGGGCTCGAAGAGGTCGGTGATCGCGCGGTTGCGCGTGCGCTTCGCGTCGAGCTTGCCGCGGTTGTTCGGGTTGAACGCGGGTACGTTGGCCATCGCCAGCACTTCCCCGCTCGCGACGTCGAGCACGACGATGCCGCCCGCCGCCGCGCGATGTGCCGCCACCGCGGCCTTGAGTTCGCGGTAGGCGAGATACTGGATCCGGGTGTCGATCGAGAGCTTCACGGTCTGCCCGTTCTGGGGCGCGCGCACGCTCTCGACGTCCTCGACAATCGAGCCGCGCCGGTCCTTGATCACGCGGCGGCTGCCAGGCCGGCCGGCGAGCAGCGGCTCGAACGCGAGCTCGAGCGCCTCCTGGCCCTTGCCGTCGATGTCGGTGAAGCCGATGAGATGCGCCATCACCTCTCCGGCCGGGTAGTAGCGCCGGTATTCGCGCTGCAGGAAGATGCCGGGGATGCCGAGCGCCACGACCCTGGCGGCCTCTTCGGGCGGCAGCTGGCGCTTGAGGTAAACGAACTCGCGCCGGTTGTCGTCGAGCCTCCTGTTGAGCTCGGCGGCATCCATCTCCAGCAGCCGCGCGAGGCGCTCGAGCTGCTCCGCGCCGATTCTCACATCCGCGGGGCTGGCCGCCACCGACTCTACGGGCGTGGAGATCGCGAGCGCCTCGTTGTTGCGGTCCACGATCTTGCCGCGCGTGGCGGTGAGCTCGATCACGCGCGAATGGCGCGACTCGCCCTGCTGCCGCAGAAAATCGTTGTTCAGTCCCTGCAGGTAGAGCGCGCGTCCCGCCAGCCCGGCGAACCAGAGCAGCAGCAACGCCAGCACCAGACTCGAGCGCCACGTCGGGAGCCTCAGCGCGAGTTCGGGACGGGCCGCGGCGCTCACGGGTTCTCCTGCGCCGGCGCGGGCGGCACCACCTGGATGCGCCCGGGCGCCGGCACGCGCATGCCGAGCGCCCGCACCGCGATTTTCTCGACGCGTGCGTGCGTCGCCCACGTGCTCTGCTCGAGCTGCAGCTGTCCCCATTCCACCTCGAGCTTCTTGGCGAGCTCGCCTTCCCTCTGCAGCTCGACGTAGAGCTTGCGCGCCTGGTGCTGCGAGGTGACCAGCGCCAGCGCGCAGGCGATCAGCGCCACGAGCAGCAGCACGTTAAGCCTGAGCACGCGCGCCCTCCTGCGGGAGTTTTTCAGCCACTCGCATCACGGCGCTGCGCGCGCGGGGGTTGGCCGCGATTTCCGCTGCCTGCGGCCGGACCGCGCGGCCGACGAGCCGCAGCCGCGGCCCCTTGATCTCGCGTGCGCGCACCGGCAGCCGCGCCGGAAGCGCCTCGCCGCGCGCCTGCTCGCGCAGGAAGCGCTTGACGATGCGGTCCTCGAGGGAATGGAAACTGATCACCACCAGGCGCCCTGCCGGCTCGAGGAGTTCCACGCACTGCGGCAGCGCTAGCGACAATTCCTCAAGCTCCTGATTAACGTGAATCCGTATAGCCTGAAACGTGCGCGTCGCCGGATCCTGCCGTGGCTCGCGCGCGGGAACGGCCGCTGCCACGAGTGCGGCAAGTTCTCGTGTGGTGTCAACAGGTCCCCGCGATCGAGCCGCAGCAATCGCTGCTGCAATCTGTTTAGCAAACCGTTCTTCGCCATAGTTCTTGATTACCTCCCGGATTTCCGCCTCGGGCGCATGTGCGAGCCATTCTGCGGCGGTGCTGCCCTGGCTGCGGTCCATGCGCATGTCGAGCGGCGCGTCGGCGCGAAAGCTGAAGCCGCGGCCCGGCTCGTCGAACTGCGGCGACGACGCGCCGAGATCGAGCAGAATGCCGTGCGCGCGCATGGCGCCAGCGTGGGCCATGTGCTCCGTGAGCCGGCTGAACCGGCCGTGCCGGATGCTGAAACGCCCGTCAACGATCTCTCCTCCCGCGGCCACCGCCTGCGGATCGCGGTCGAGCGCGATGAGCCGCCCCGCCCTTCCCAGCCGCGCCAGAATTTGCCGGCTGTGACCGCCGCGCCCGAACGTGCAGTCGACGTAGAGGCCATCCTCCCGCACGTTCAAACTCTCTACTGCTCGCTCCAACAGGACCGCGGTATGTGAGCCCACGCTCACAAGGAGAAGCCCTCCAGCTCGGGCGGCAATCCGCCCGTGCCGAAACCGTCGGCCTTGTCCATGAGCTCCTGCCATTGATCCTTGTTCCAGAGCTCGAATTTGCTGCCCTGTCCGACCAGCACCACGTTCTTGTCGAGTTGTGCGAATTCGCGCAGCGCGGGCGGCACCAGGATGCGCGCGGCCGCGTCCATCTGTACGTCCTCCGCATAGCCGACGAGCCGGCGCTGCAATTCACGGATTTGCGCGTTGAAGCTGGACAGCGCCATCAGCTTCTGCTCGATGGGCTCCCAGTCGGGAAGCGGATAGATCAGGAGACAGCGGTCGGAATCGGCGGTGACGACGAGCCGGCCACCGCAGCGCTCGAGCACGGCGTCGCGGTACCGTGCCGGTACCGCCAGCCTGCCTTTGCTGTCGAGATTGAGCTGCGCAACGCCGCGGAACACGAGTCCCCCTTCCACTCCCGGGCACCGGCGTCCTCCCCTTGCGGAGTCGACACCTTCTCCCACTTTTCTCCACTTCTTCCCACTATATTAAAACGCGGTGGGGCGGTCAAGGGAGTGAGCGGCGTTTTCTGGTTTTAGGACAAAGACTTATGTGGCAAAATTCACGCGCACTTTTAGATTTGATTGCGGAAAAAATTAAGGCTTTAAAACAGCGTGATAAAAGCTAAATCGAAAGTAACACTTTAACTTTATGCGGCTCGGGTACGCCGGTATTGGCGAATTTCGAAGGTGTTGCGGCTTGGCAACAACCCGGGTATGACCGCGCGGAAGAAGGAAGGAAAGCTGGCCGATAAGCCGGGTTCTGTGCGGGCCTCGCGGCCCTGGCAGCCATTCCTCTAGGCCCCGGATTGCTCCGGGGCTCGAGCCACCTACCCGCAAGCTCGGCGGGTCGCGTCGTCGCTTGCCTATTTGGTGTTGCTCCGGGTGGAGGTTGCCTCGTTTCACCCTCGCCACGGTCGCCCGCAACGAGACTCGTCTCTGTGGCCCTGTTCCTCGCCTCACGGCGGGCGGTGATTAGCCGCCACCCTACCCTGTGGAGCCCGGACTTTCCTCTCCGTGCGGCACGAGCCATCGTAAAGGCTCGCTTCTGTACGCACGCAGCGGCTGCCTGGCCAGCTTCCCAACACACATTGTACTACCTCCGCCCGGCGCGGAACGAACAGCGCATGGGGCTCATCATGGTGGTGGAGCCGATGCGCCGCGTCCTGGAAATCTCAGTCCGCGCCCTGCGCCGGCAGCGCACGCACCGCGGCGAGCACGCGCAGCAGATTGTGGTCGGACACCCCGAGTTCGGCGAGATGGTCGAGCGTGCGGGTCAGGTATTCGATATTGGACCCGCGCGTGCCGCAGCAGGTAGCCACCGTGCTCGCGGTCTGCTCGGTGGACAGCTTTCCCGCATAGCCCGGGTGCCGCCGGTCGGCGATGAAGGTCAACGCCCTGACTTCCTTGTCCGGAAGCCGCGCGCGCATCATCCGCGGTTGATACACGCGGCGCGACATCTCGCGCGCCCACAGTCCCTCGAGCGCCGTCTCCACGTCGGCCACGGCAACCCGGAACGCAATCCCGTGGCAGGCGCCGCCCCGGTCGAGCCCCAGTACCAGCCCGGGGCGATCCGCGGTGCCCCGCCAGCGGTTCGAATAGATGCACAGCGCGCGATGGTAGCCATAGACGAGCGCCGGCGCCCAGTTCACGTAGGGAAAACCCGGATCCCACATCAGCGACCCGTATCCGAAGATCCACAGGTCTCCCGGCGGGAGCCCGAGTTCCGTGGGGTGGGTCGTACGGGGGGAGATCATGGCGGCAGCCTGCGTGAGCCCTTTAACGCCCGGCCGCCGCCCGGGATTACGCGAGCCTCCACGCCACGCGCGCTCCGGCGCGAAACGGCACCAGCTTGTCGTGCCCGAACACGATCTCCGCGGGCACTGGCCACGGTTCGTCTTCCAGCGTGATCGTGTCCGCGTTCACCGGCAGCCCGTAGAACTGTGCGCCATTGCGGCTCGCGAAGTTCTCGAGCTTCTCGAGGCTGCTCTCGGCGCCGAACGCCTCGGCGTAGAGCTCGATGCCGGCGTGCGCGGTGTAGATCCCCGCGCAGCCGCACTCCGTCTCCTTCGTGTGGCGCGCGTGCGGCGCGCTGTCGGTGCCGAGGAAAAACTTGGGGCTGCCGCCGGTCGCCGCGCGGACCAGCGCCTGGCGGTGCTCCTCGCGCTTGAGCACCGGAAGGCAATAATGGTGCGGCCGGATGCCGCCTTCGAACAGCGCGTTGCGGCTGAGCAGCAGGTGATGCGCGGTGATGGTCGCCGCCACGCGCGGGGGCGCGGCCATCACGAATTCGGCCGCCTCGCGGGTCGTGATGTGCTCCATCACCACGCGCAAGCCCGTGAAGCGCTCGATCAGCGGCGCGAGCGCACGCTCGATGAACACCCTCTCCCGGTCGAACACGTCCACCGCCGGGTCGGTGACCTCCCCGTGCACCAGCAGCGGCATGCCGGACTTTTCCATCGCCTCGAACACCCGGTAGCACTTCTTGAGGTCGGTCACCCCGGCGTCGGAGTGCGTAGTCGCCCCCGCGGGGTAGTACTTGACCGCATGCACCATGCCGCTCTCGCGCGCCGTGCCGATCTCCTCGGGACGCGTGTTGTCGGTGAGATACAGCGTCATCAGGGGCTCGAACCGCGCGCCGGCCGGCAGCGCGGCAAGGATGCGTCCGCGATATTCGAGCGCGAGTTTCGTCGTGGTCACCGGCGGCTTCAGGTTGGGCATCACGATCGCGCGCGCGAATCGCCTCGCGGTGTCCGGGAGCACGGCGCGCATGTGCTCGCCGTCCCGCAGGTGCAGGTGCCAGTCGTCGGGCCGCGTGATGGTGATGCGGTTCATGTTCGGGTCAGCGGCGAGCAGTAAGCGGTGAGCGGGCAGCGCGATTCAAGCGTCAGCTGGCGTGCGTATTCTACCGCTTACCGCTTACCGCTCCCCGCTTACGCTTGAGCTCGAGCGCAAGCGGGTAGAGCTCGTTCTTGCGGCCGCTTCCGAGCTTTACCGCGACCTCCACCGCCTGCTTGAGCGGCAGCTCCGCCAGCAGAACCTCCAGCGTGCGGCGCGCGCGCGCGGCACCGGTCGGCGCAGGCGCCGCCGCGCCTTCCACGACCAGCACGAACTCGCCGCGCCTGCGGTCCGCGTGCCCGGCGAGCCACGCCCCGGCCTGCGCTAACGGGCCGCGGTGCACGGTCTCGTAGAGCTTGGTGAGCTCGCGCGCGATCACGAGCTCGCGCTCCCCGCCCAGCGCCTCGCACATCGCCTCCACGCACTCCGCGATGCGGTGCGGCGCCTCGTAGAACACGAGGACGTAGGGCAGAGCGGCAATCCGCTGGAGCTCGCGGCGCCGCTCCCCGGCATGCGCCGGCAGGAATCCGTAGAAGAGAAAACGCGTCCCGGGAAAACCGGCGGCCGAGAGCGCCGCAATCGCGGCGTTTGCCCCGGGAACCGGTGCCACCGCGTGCCCGGCGGCCTGGACCGCCGCGACGAGCACGGCGCCCGGGTCCGAGATCGCCGGGGTGCCCGCATCACACGTGAGCGCCAGGGACTTGCCGGCATCGAGCAGCGCCAGCACCTGCTTCACCGCGCGCTTCTCGTTGTGTTCGTGCACCGGGATCAGGCGCGCAGCGATGCCGTAATGGTCGAGCAGCCGCCGCGTGACCCGCGTGTCTTCCGCCGCGACCGCGTCCACCGCCTTCAACACGTCGAGCGCCCGCAGGCTGATGTCGCGCAGGTTTCCAATCGGCGTGGCCACTACATATAATGTCGCTCTTCGTTCCTTCTCGGCTCCTCGATGCGCTGCGGCGTGCTCCATCGCTGGCTCGGTCTGCTCCTGACTGCGGCGATACTATACGGGGGCGTACCCGCGTTGGCCAGCGAGGGGGTCGTCACTTCGCCGGCACCGCCGCCGCGCCCGATCGGGGCTCCGCTGCCGCTCGCGCCCGGAGCGCCCGGCCCGCTGGTGTTGCCGGCGCCGCCGAGCGCGCCGGCCGCCGCGGCGCAACCCGCGGCGCCTTCGGACGACGCGAGAATCTCGCACGTTGCGTTGCTGCTGCCGCTCAAGTCCACCGCCTTCGGCCAGCACGCCGAGGCGGTGAGAAACGGCTTTCTCGCCGCGGCCAAGGTGCAGGGACGCGTAGCATTGCCCCTGCGCATCTACGAAACGGGCGACGACGTGCAGCAGGTCGTCGCCGGCTACCGCCAGGCGCTTGCCGCGGGCGCGACCGTGGTGGTGGGACCGCTCACGCGCAGCGGCGTCACCGCGATCGTCGAGGCCGAGCCCGTGCCGGTCCCGACGCTCGCGCTGAACGTGCCCGAGGGCCGCGCGACCGCGCCACGCAATTTCTACATGCTGAGCCTGCAGGCGGAGGCCGAGGCGCGCCAGGTCGCGCAACTCGCACACCAGGAAGGCGGCCGCAGCGTGCTCACGGTGAGCGGCGACACCCCCCTCATGCGGCGCATCCACCAGGCTTTCGTCGAGGAGTTCACGCGACTCGGCGGCAAGCTCGCAGCTGAAATTCCGTTCGCCAGCGACCCTGCGGGGCTCAACCGAATCAAGCAGGTCGCCGGTCTCGGCACCGCGGACATGGCGTTCCTCGCGCTCGACTTCCAGCGCGCGCGGCTTGCCCGTCCCTACCTCGAACCGCTCGCAATTTTCGCGACCTCGCAGGTGCACCCGGGCAACGTCGGGCCGCTCGCGGCGTTCGACCTCGCGCGCGTGCGCTTCCTCGACATGCCGTGGCTGCTGCAGCCCGACCACACTGCCGTGATGGTCTACCCGCGCCAGGACTACCGCGACGTGGTGGAGCTCGACCGTTTCTACGCGCTGGGCATCGATGCCTTCCGCGTCGCCAACGAGCTGCTCGCCGGCAGGCTCGAGATCATCCTTGACGGAGTGACCGGGCGGTTGACGCTGGGTCCCGACCAGAGCTTCGCGCGCATGCTCACCGCCGCGCAGTTCCGGGAAGGCAAGCTCGCGGTAACCGGCGAGCCTCGCCGGTGAGCGCCCGCGGCGGCGGGGCGGAGGATCGCGCCGCCGCTTTCCTCGAGCGCCAGGGGTTGCGGATCGTGACTCGCAACTATCGGTGCCGGTTCGGCGAGATCGACCTCGTGGCAGAGACCGGCGCCACCGTGGTGTTCGTGGAAGTGCGCGCGCGCGCATCGGAGGCCTACGGCGGCGCGGCCGCGAGCATCACGCCCGTCAAGCGCCGCCGGGTGATCGCCGCCGCGCGCCACTACCTCGCGGCGAAGCGCGAGCGCCGCGCGTGCCGCTTCGACGTGGTGCTCATCCGCGGCGCCGACGCGCAGCTCGAATGGATACCGGACGCGTTTGGTGAATGAGGCCGCCGCCGGTACAATAGCCCGGGACTTCCCAGCGTATCCGCACATGGACCTCGTCACGCGCATCAGCGAGAACTTTTCCGAGAGCGCGCACCTCAAATTGCAGGCGATGGACGCGCTCGCCGGGCCGATCGCTGCGGCCGCGGAGCGCATGGTGCAATGCCTGAAGCAGGACCGGAAGATCATGAGCTGCGGCAACGGCGGCTCCGCCGCCGACGCGCAGCATTTCGCGGCCGAGATGCTGAACCGCTTCGAGATGGAGCGTCCGGGCCTGGCGGCGCTTGCGCTCACGACCGACACCTCGACGCTCACCTCGATCGCCAACGATTACGATTACGAGCAGGTGTTCTCCAAGCAGGTGCGGGCGCTCGGACAGGCCGGAGACCTTCTGCTCGCGATCTCCACCAGCGGCAACTCGCGCAACGTGGTCGCGGCGGTGCGCACCGCCCAGGAATGCCACGTCGGGGTGATCGCGTTGACCGGGCGCAACGGCGGCAAGATGGGCGAGATCCTCCTGCCCGCCGACATCCACATCTGCGTGCCGGCGCAAAGCACGGCGCGCATCCAGGAAGTGCACCTGCTCATCCTGCACTGCCTGTGCGACGCCATCGACTGTCTCTTAATGGGAGTAGAGTGAATGCGTAACGTGCTTGGACTGTCCCTGCTGCTTGTTCTTCCCCTGCTCAACGGCTGCGCCGAAGTCATCCTCGGCGGCGCCGCGGTCACCGGCGGCGTGCTGGCCACGGACCGCCGCACCATCGGTACCGTCACCGAAGACCAGGGCATCGAGCTTCGAACCTCGAGCCGCGTCAGCGAGCGGTTCAAGGACGGCGTGAATCTCAGCGTCACGAGCTACAACCGCATGGTGCTGCTCACCGGGGAAGTGCCCGACGCCGCCACCAGGGCGGACATCGAGCGACTTGCGCGCAGCGTGGAGAACGTGCGCGGGATCTACAACGAGCTCGCCGTGGCCGGGGTGAGCTCGTTCGGCGCGCGCGCGAACGATTCCCTCATCACCTCCAAGGTAAAAGCGCGCTTCGTGGATGCCCAGAAGTTCAACGCATTGCACGTGAAGGTGGTGACGGAGCGCAACGTCGTCTACCTCCTGGGGCTGGTGAACCGGAAGGAAGCCGACGACGCGACCGAGATCGCGCGCACCACCAGCGGCGTGCAGAAGGTGGTGCGGGTGTTTGAATACCTGGATTGATGCGTGAGTGGTGAGCGGTGAGTCGTGGCTGCCGCTACCGCTTACTGCTTGCCGCTTACCGCTTACCCGTCATCTCACGTAGCACTTCAGCCCGCGCATCAGCAACCCCAGGCCGGGCAGCCGCTCGTAGAGCTCCTCGGCCGCATCCCAGTAGTCGCGGTGCACGCTCACCCTGCCGCCGTCGTCGAACCGGAGCAGTGTCGCACCGTGTATGCGCTGCGTCGTGGACGGCGCCCAGAAGCGCATGCGGAAGTCGAAATCCCACAGCAGCACCACCGCGGCGTCGCCCGCGATGCGCTCTGTCACGCGGAATCGCGGCTCGCTGAGGTGGCGGTACATGCGGCGGAAGACCTCCTGCACCGCCGCCAGCCCGCGCACGTCGTTGAACGGGTCCTTGAAGGAGCAGTCGGCGGCGTAATAGCGCCCCATCTCGGCGATCGAATCCGGCCCCAGCCGCTCGTAGTATTCGACCAGTGCATCGAGTCGCGACTTGTCCATAGCCACCTCCTTGCGCATCCGCCCGCGCGCAATACCGTAGCACGTCAGGTGCCGGTATGAAAAAACCCGAAAAACCCAGGAACCGCCGATGAACGCCGACAAAACCGGTAATGGGTAATGGGTAATGGGTGACGTGGACAGGAGTAACCGGTTCTCGCCCATTACTCATATTACCGGTCACCCGTCAGTCGTCACTCGTCAGTCGTCACCCGTCAGTCGTCACCCGTTACTCGCTCCAAATTGTGCCCCCGTCGCGGCGCGGTTACACTTCGGTGAGCCGCGCCCGGGTCCGCACATGCACACTCCACCGCCCTTCGAACGCAAGATTTGCCCGCCACCGGATTTGCCGAGCCGGCTCGCACGCGTCGCGCGCCCGCTCGTGTTTACCAACGGCGTGTTCGACCTTCTGCATCGCGGGCATGTCACCTACCTCGCGCAGGCGCGCGCGCTCGGGGCAAGCCTGCTCGTCGCCGTCAATTCCGACGCCTCCGCGCGCAGACTCGGCAAGGGCGCGGAGCGGCCCTTGAACGCTCTCGAGGACCGCCTCGCGGTGCTCGCAGCGCTCGAGGCCGTCACGCTCGTCACCTGGTTCGAGGAGGAGACGCCGCTTGCGCTGATCCTGGCGGTCAAGCCGGACGTGCTCGCGAAGGGCGGAGACTGGAAGCAGGAGGCCATCGTCGGCGCCAAAGAGGTCGCGGGCTGGGGCGGCGCGGTGCACTCGATACCGTTCGTGCATCAACGCAGCACGACTGTGCTGATCAACCGCATTCGCGGCAAGAGCTAATCTTAACCTCTCACCGCCGAGGACGCAGAGGACGCGGAGGAACGCCAAGGAAAAAGAAGAATAATCGAACCGCCGGAGGGGGAAAAAGGTGTCAGGAACCTTTGAGGTTGCTGATCGAACCCCAGGCATTTTTTCAGCACCGTGCGGACCAAAAGGTTCCTGACACCTTTTCCCGCGCCGGCAGCTCAGCTTTCAGATCTTGCCTGCGTTCATCCGCGTTGATCTGCGGCTCCATTCTTGTTTTTCTTGGCGGCCTGGCGGTTCCGAGAAGCCGTGAGTCGTGATTCGTGAATCGTGATTCGACTCGTATTCGAGTTGGAATCTCTCGGCGGTCTCTGCGGTTCGATTATTGTTCTTGTTTTTCCTTTGTGTCCTTTGCGTTCTTTGTGTTTTAAGAATTTCAGCCTTTTGCCGCGGTCGCGGCCAGCGGGCACGTGGCGGCCTTGAGGTCGCTGCCCGGAAACTCCTTCTGCGCCTCGGCAAGCCGGGCAACCGTCGCCTCGTTCGGCTCGCGCACGTAGAACGCGACCTGCTTGAGGAAGTTCTCGCGCCGCTCGGCGACCGCCGTGCGCACGCCGCGCTCGCGCAGCTTGGCCAGAAACGCGTTCGCCGCCTCCTCGGTGCGGAAGATGCCGAGCGAAATCGCGTAGCGCCACTGCGTCGCGTCCTGTATGACGAAGAATTCCGTGACGCCGAGCGCCTTCAGCTCTCCCACCTTGCGATCTGCGTCCGCCTTGGTCTTGAGCGGCGGCATGTGGACCCAGTAGCCGCTGGCATCGGTGACTACGCGCTCGAACTGCGCCGGCGGCAGCTCGAGCCGCGCGATCGCGTTTTCCGCGCGCGCGACGTCGGGACCGGCGAAGACGCCCCACTCGAGGCACACCGTGGGCGCGGCGGTGGCGACCTTGGCCGGCGGTTTGGCCGGCGGCTTCTCCGGGGCGACCCCGCCGGCCGCGCCGAGCAGCTTGATCTTGTCCGGGCTGATCTGCAGCAGCGGGATCTGGCTTTCCACCGCGCCGCGGTCGGGCGCGACGTTCACGTAGGCGAAGAACAGCAGGTTTGCCAGCACCAGCAGCAGGAAAAAAGCTCTCATCGCGGTGACAGGATGCGGCGTGACATGAAAATTCGTGACAAGGTGCTGCGTGACGGGGTGGCGCCAGAACGATAACCCATAGCGACCCAGGGCCGCGCCGCGCGCCGAAATTCCCGCGCTGTCGGTTCACGCCTCATCACGTCACGCATCACCACGTCACGCATCATCACGTCACGCATCACCACGTGACGCCTCATCACGGCACGCTGGCCCGGTCGAGGGCGATGTGCACCAGCCCCTCGAGCACCAGATTATCCACGACCTCGGCGCGCGCGTTAAGCTGCGGGGCGAGTCGCGCCGCGCCCCCGCCGGAGAGCACCGTGAGCGGCGCCACCTGCCCCGCCTCGCGCAGGTAGCGGTGCATCCGCTCGACGGCGCCGGCGAGCGCATTCAACGCTCCGCTTGCGATCGCGTCCGCGGTGCACGCCGGGAAGAACGCGAAGCGGCCGGCCCGCGGCTTGAGCGCAGCGGTGTTGCGCGCGAGCGCTTCCCGCATGAGATCCGTCCCGGGGACGATCATCCCCCCGAGAAACACCCCGTCCCCCGTCAGCGCATCCACGGTCATGGTGGTGCCGGCGCTCACCACCACGCACGGGCCGCGGTAGAGCCGCCACGCGCCGATCAGCGCGGCCCAGCGGTCCGCGCCGAGCTGCGCGGGGTCGTCATACGAGCTCGACACGCCGCACTGCCGCGCCAGACTGCGGATGAAGCGCGCGCGCCGGCCATGACGCCGGGCCGCCGCGCCGATCTCCCGCACCACCCGCGGGCCGGCGACGTTTGCCGCGATCACGACGTCGGCGCGCGTGATCGGCCCCCACTCGCGCACAAGACGGCGCGCCTCGGCCGTGGGCACCTGGCCGCGTACGGCCCAGGCCTCCCCGTCGTGCAGGCCCCACTTGATGCGGCTGTTGCCCGCATCAATCGCTAGAATTCTCACCCGCTCCCCTGTTCTGTGAAACCCACATTAACCGCAGATAAACGCAGATACACACAGATGAAAACCAGAGTTTCTGCCCAAGGAACACAGACTTCGCGGAAAAAAATGCAAAGCGAATGTTTTCCGCGCCTCGGCTATCTGTGATCTCTGTGGCTAAAGCTTTGGTCCTATGATTTTATCCGCGTTTATCTGCGTTTATCTGCGGTTTCAATTGTTTTTGACTTCCTTGCAGACGCGGGTCGCAGGCTCATCTCTCCGCTGTGGTAGCGCTTCGGCCCCGTGCGTGTGTCCAGCACGAACGCACCGTCTTCGGCCACCCCTCTCGCAATCCCGCTCTCGCGCGCGCCGTCGGGCAGCTCGATCGCCACGCGGCGCCCCTGGTGCGCGTGCCGGCGCTGCCACTCCGAGCGCAGCGGCCCGAATCCTTCGCGCTCGAACGCGGTGAGCACCCGGTCAAGCTCGATCAACACCTGCGCGAGTAGCTGGTTGCGCTCAAGCCGGCGCCCGGATGCCGTCTCGAGATCGGTCGCGGCGCGGTCGATGCGCGCGCGCGTTCCGCGCGACAGGCGCACGTTGAGCCCGATGCCGATCACCGCCGCGCTCGGCCCGAGCGCATCGCCCTGCAGTTCGGTCAGGATGCCGGCGAGCTTGCGGTTGCGCCACAGGACGTCGTTCGGCCATTTGAGCTTGACGCCGCGCGCTCCTGCCTGCTCGAGGGTCCGCGCGAGCGCAACGCCAACCGCAAGGCTCAGGCCGGAGAGCGCGCCGGCGCCCCGGGTAAAGCGCCACAGCAGCGAAAAGGTGAGCCCGCCGCCAAGCCCGGCGTGCCACGGGCGCCCGAGGCGCCCCCGGCCCGCCGCCTGCCATTCGGCGGCGACCACCGTGCCGCTCACCGCGCCGGCGGCCGCGCGCTCGAGCAACGCCGTGCTGGTCGAGTCTACGGCTGTCCGTATCTCGAGCGTGTAGCGCGCGGCGTGCGCACCCAGATGCTGCTCGATGCGCTCGCGCTCGAGCGGCGACACCGGCCGCGGCAGGCGATAGCCGCGGCCATGCACCTTGTAGACATCGAGCTGCATCGCCTCGAGATCGCGGATCGCGTTCCACACGCTCGCCCGCGATACCTCGAGCGCCTGCGCGAGCGCCTCCCCCGAATGGAAGTCCCCGTCGGAGAGCAGCCGCATCACATCCATCGTCAACCGCTTCATGGGCGGCGTACAGCATAGCCGATTACGCCGCGGCGGCGCTCCCGCTCCGGCTTGACCCGCGCTGGCGGCTGCGCGCATGCTGCCGCCGGCCCCACCCCAATCTCGCGTGCGGAGGACCTATGGCCACAGTACTGGATTCCCTCGGGCACCGGCTCGCCAGATTCCTCACCGGCCCGGCGCGCATGGCGCCGACCCTGGCGACCTACGATCCGCGCCTTCTGGCGGGCGTGATCCGGCCCGGCGACGTGCTGCTCATCGAAGGCAACAGCAAGGTGAGCGTCGCGATCAAATACCTCACTCAGTCCACGTGGTCGCACGCCGCGCTCTACGTCGGCGACGCGCTCGGGCCGCCGCACGCCGGCGAGGAGCCGCGGGTGCTCATCGAGGCCGATCTCAACGCGGGCGTGCGGGCCGTTCCGCTCTCGGAATACGCCGAGCGCCACACGCGGATCTGCCGCCCGGTGGGGCTCAGCCCGGAGGATCTGCAGCGCGTGATCGACTACGCCGTGGGGCGCATCGGCCACCAGTACGACCTGCGCAACCTGATCGACATCTCGCCCTACTTCCGCGTCGTCAAGCCCACCATCGAGAGCGGGTTCGACTACCGCGCGCTGGTGTGGAAGGAAGACGGCGGGCGCGAGCCGCTCGCCGCGTAGCCGGCGCCACGCTGCCAGCGCACGCTCGGCTAGAATAGCGTTTTCAGGTGAGCTTCATGTCCGACCGCGCAGCCGCCAGATCGAAGCAGCCCGCGCCGCACGCGTCCTCGAGCTCCAATTTCATTCGCGCCATCGTCGAGCAGGATGTCGCGAGCGGGAAGTACGCCGAGCGCGCCTGGGGCGGGAAGCCCGGGCCGGCCCGCGCGCACGAGGGCTCCGCGCCGGACCCGGCCCGGATCCGCACGCGCTTCCCGCCCGAGCCGAACGGCTATCTGCATATCGGGCACGCGAAATCGATTTCCCTCAATTTCGGCCTCGCGCGCGAGTACGGCGGCGCCTGCCACCTGCGCTTCGACGACACCAACCCCGAGAAGGAGGAACAGGAGTACGTCGACGCCATCATCGACGCCGTCCGGTGGCTAGGCTTCGACTGGGGGGAACACCTCTATTTCGCGAGCGACTACTTCGACTTCATGTACGAGGCGGCGGAGAATCTGGTGCGAGCGGGCCATGCGTACGTGGACGAGCAGAGCGCGGAGGAAATGCGCGCCAGCCGCGGCACGCTGACCGAGCCCGGCAGGAACAGCCCGTGGCGCGATCGCCCGGCGGAGGAGTCGCTGCGCCGGCTGCGCGAGATGCGCGACGGCAGGCACCCCGACGGCGCGATGGTCCTGCGCGCAAGGATCGACATGGCCTCTCCCAACATCAACATGCGCGACCCCGCGATCTACCGCATCCGCAGGGCGGCGCATCACCGCACGGGCGAGAAGTGGTGCATCTACCCCATGTACACCTACGCGCACCCGATCGAGGACGCGCTCGAGCGAATTACCCACTCGCTGTGCACGCTCGAATTCGAGGACCAGCGCCCATTCTACGACTGGCTGCTCGAGCGGCTCGCGCAGGGCGGGCTGCTCGCGCAGCCGCTTCCGCAGCAGATCGAGTTCGCGCGGCTCAACCTTACCTACGTCGTGCTCTCCAAGCGCAAGCTCATCCAGCTCGTGGAGGAGAAGCACGTGGAGGGCTGGGACGATCCGCGCATGCCCACGCTCGCCGGCGCGCGGCGCCGCGGCTACACCGCGGAAGGCTTCCGCCTGTTCGCCGAGCGTATCGGAGTGGCGAAAGCGGACTCGTGGATCGACTACGGGGTGCTCGAGGACTGCATGCGCGAAGATCTGAACGAGCGCGCGCCGCGCCGCATCGCCGTGCTCGACCCGGTGAGGCTCGTCATCGACAATTACCCGGACGGCGCCCAGGAGGAATGCCACGCCCCCAACCACCCGCAGAAGCCGGAGCTCGGGAGCCGCGCCGTGCCGTTCTCGAAAGAGCTCTGGATCGAGCGCGAGGACGTGATGGAAGCGCCTCCCAAGGGCTACCACCGCCTCTTCCCCGGAAACGAAGTGCGACTGCGCTACGCGTACCTGGTGAAGTGCGTTCGCGTGGAAAAGGACGCGAAAGGCAGCATCGCGGCGGTGCACTGCACCTACGACCCGGCCACGAAGAGCGGCACGACCGGCGCGGGCGAGCGCAAGGTGAAAGGCAACATCCACTGGGTCTCGGCGCGCCACGCGTTTTCCGCGGACGTGCGGCTCTACGACCGGCTTTTCAAGCATCCCCAGCCCGGGACCGGGAGGGACTTTCTCGAGGACCTTCACTCGGGATCGAAGAGCATCGTCGCCGCGCAGCTCGAGCCCGCGCTGGCGGGCGCGCAGCCCGAAGAGCGTTTCCAGTTCGAGCGCCACGGCTATTTTGTGTGCGACCTGCGCGATTCGCGGCCGGGCAAGCCCGCATTCAACCGCGCCGTGACACTGCGCGATTCGTGGGCGAAAGAGGCCCGCTAGCGCCGGCGCTCGCGCCCTGCTGGCACTCATCGGGATCCGGAGCGGCGATGGAACAAACCAACGACCCGGCGCAGCTCGTCGCCGCCGCGCGCGGCGCGCTCGAACACGCATACGCTCCCTACAGCAAGCGCGCGATCGGGGCGGCCGTGCTCGGCGCCGACGGAGTGATCTACACCGGCGGCAACATCGAGAACGCGCTGCGGGGCCTTGCGCTGTGCGCCGAGCAGGTCGCGCTCGCGCACGCGGTTGCGCGCGGC
The DNA here is from genome assembly GCA_016868035.1 of Betaproteobacteria bacterium. Taxonomy (GTDB): domain Bacteria; phylum Pseudomonadota; class Gammaproteobacteria; order Burkholderiales; family SG8-41; genus SG8-41. The sequence goes on from VGID01000001.1 coordinate 156,876, forward strand.
AACCGCACCCTGCGCGCGATCGCCATCGTGAACCGCAACGGCAGCCCGTGCTACCCGTGCGGGGTTTGCCGCCAGATGCTCGCGGAATTCAGCGCCGCCGGGCGCGGCATGGAAGTGATCGTGGAGGACGCGGGGCGCCCGCTTGCCACGACGCTCTCCGCTCTGCTCCCGGATCCCTACCGCCCGGGTTGAGCCACGATTCACGACTCACGATTCACAAGTCACGAGTCACCAAGAGTAGGCAATGCCGAACATCACCATGCTCGATATCGAGACGCTGAGGCAGACCAAGCTCGGCCCGTACATCGACAAATGCCTGCAGCACCGCGCGCCGGACCCGGGTTTCCACGCGATGATGGGACACAACGTGGACCTGTGCGAGGCGATGTTCGTCGCGTGGGACACGATCTTCAACACCGGCCGCATCCGGCACACGCTTAAGGAGGTCATCCGGGTGCAGCTCTCCCGCATGGCCTCCTGCGTCTACTGAGGGAACGTCCGGTCCGCTTCGGCGAAGCGGCAGGGCCTTCAGGAAAGCGACATCGACGAGGGTATCGCCGACTACCAAGCGAGCGGCCGCTTCACGGAGGCCGAAAAGCTCGCGCTGCGCTACAGCGAGTGGATGGCCCTCAATCCCGGGAGAATCGGGCCCGAATTCTACGACGAGCTGCGCCGCCACTACACGGAGGCGGAAATCGTGGAGCTCGGGGCGTTCATCGGATTCAACATCGGCTACCACACCTTCTTCGGGACGCTCAAGTTCTACCCGATGTTCTCCCCGGACGGCCGGCTGGTGAGCCAGGAGGAATCGGCGCGCATCTACGGTGCGGCGCCCGCTTCGCTCTCCGGGGAAACGAAGTGACGACTGACGGCTGACGACTGACGACAGGAGTGTTCCCCCTCAATCCTCAATCCTCATTCCTCATCCCTCATCCACGCTCCATGCCGCACATCGAACCGCTGGCGCCTGAAAACATTCGCGATCCGGAGCTGCGCGCGCTCATCGAGCGCAGCGAGGCGCTCGGAGTGCCGGACCCGCTCTTTCCCCGCATCCTGGCGCACGTGCCGGCGCACGCGAAGGTCCTGCTGCGCGCCTTGCTCGCCTCGCACGCGGAGGGCAGCGTGGACCACAAGCTGAAGGAAGTGATCCGCGTGCAGCTCGCCCGCACCGCCGGAGACCCCTACTTCTCCGGCCTGCGCTCGGTGCGCGCAAGGCGGGAGGGGCTCGACGAGGAGGCGATCGACGCAGGATCGGGGAAGTTCGAAAACGATCCACGCTTCACCGCCGCCGAGAAGTGGGCGCTGCGCTACGCCCGCGCGATGTACCTCAGCCCGGAGAACGTGGACGCAGCGTTCTACGAGGAAGGAAAGCGGCACTACACCGAGGCCCAGATCATGGAGCTCGGCGCCTTCATCGCGTTCCACTACGGCATGCAGGCGTTCATGCGCACCCTGCGCGCCGTACCGCTTCGCGACGACGCGGCGAAGAGCAAAGCCTCCTGATTCGTAACTCGTAAAATCGCCAGAGCGTCGACGATCCGCTGTTTACGTTCCACGATTCACCATTCACGAGTCACGGATTTATGAAAGCGCTCGTCACCGGCTTCGATCCCTTCGGCGGCGAGGAAGTAAACGCATCGCTCGAGGCGGTGCGGCGGCTGCCGGCGCGCATCGGCGCGCTCGAAGTGTCCACCGCTGAGCTGCCGACGTCGTACGCGCGCGCGCCGGCGGAACTGGAAGCGGCGATCGAGCGCGCGCGGCCCGACATCGTGCTCTGCGTCGGCCAGGCGAGTGAGCGCAGCGAGCCGTGCGTCGAGCGCATCGCGGTCAACATGCAGGATGCGCTGGTCGCCGACAACGACGGCGCGCGCCCGATGGAACTGCCGGTCGTGCCGGGTGGTCCGGCAGCCTACTTCGCAACGCTGCCGGTGCGGGAGGCGGTGGCGGCACTACGGGCGGCGGGGCTTCCCGCGGCGATGTCGATGAGCGCGGGCACGTTCGTGTGCAACCACGTTTTCTACGGCCTCATGCACCGCGCCGCGACGCGCGGCCACTCGTACCGCGGGGGCTTCCTGCACGTGCCGCACCTGTCGCGGCACCCGCAGACGGAGGGCAAGGCGCCTCCACTTGCGCCGGAGGATATCGCGCGCGCCATCGCGATCGTGCTCGAAGTGGCCGCCTCACGCGTAGAATCAGCGCGGAGAGTTTCCTCGACAGCGTGAGCACGGTTCCGGACACGATCGCGCTCGCGCCGACGATCACGTGCCCCGTTCTGTGCATCCGCGGCGACCAGGAGGATCCGCAGCGCTATCCCGCCGAGGAATTCCAGCGCCACGCCGGCGGGCACTGCACCGTGGAAGTCGTGCCGGATTGCGATCACTTCTACAACGGACGCGAGCAGACGATCCAGCGGCTCGTGTGCTCGTGGCTCGCGCGCACGATCCCGTCGCGCAGCCGGCCGCAGCCGGCCACGCCCGCGACCGCCAACCGGTAAGGTTCTCCGGCCCCCGGCGGTCTTGGCACGCGGCGGCCGGCAAAAGCCGCGTGTGCCTTTTTTCACAGTTGACGAAAACGCCGTTCCCCCTGGTACGGCGCTCGCCGGTCTATGGCAGCGCAGCATCGGTGCGCGCGTGCCGGATTTTGATCCACGTCAACATGTTGCGCTCGCGGCGCGCGCATGCTGTGATTTTTGAGGCGAGCGCGCATTCCGCCGGACGGGATACGGATTCGGGAGCCGGGAACGAAATAGCGAATCCCGGCGCCCGCTTCCCGTCGAGAGCGCTGGATGGCGTTCTACAATCCGATTGCACGCGGGGTGCCCCCGCACGCTGGCGCGAGCAACCGAAAGGAGGATTGTATGCGCAGGAGTGCGACACGGGTATTGTTCGTGACTCCCGAGCTCGCGCCGTGGGCCCGGGTCGGCGGCCTCGGCGAAGTGTCGAACGACCTTCCGCGCGCGCTCGCCGCCGCGGGCGTGGACGTGCGCATCCTGGTGCCCGCGTACCCGGCGCTCATCGAAGCCCATCCCGACGCAACGTGCGTGGCGGAGGTTCCCGCGCTTGGCGCCCTCGCCCCGGCGCGCCTGCTTGAGGCGCGCGGCGCGGTACCGATCTACCTCCTCGATTGCGCGGCCTGCTACGCGCGCGCCGGCGTCTACCAGTCACCCGATGGCGCGGACTGGCCGGACAACCACCTGCGCTACGGACTGCTCTCGCGCGTCGCCGCGCTGCTCGGCAGCACCGAAACGCCGCTCGCCTGGCATCCCCAAATCGTCCATTGCCACGACTGGCAGACGGGGCTGACTCCCGCGTATCTGGCGCACACGATGAATGCCAGCGCAGCGACCGTGATGACGCTGCACAACCTCGCCTACCAGGGAAACTTTCCGCAACACGTGCTCGACGAGCTCGGGCTCCCGCAAGCGGCGTTCTCCATCGAGGGGCTCGAGTATTACGGCACCGTGTCGTTTCTCAAGGCCGGGATCAGCTACGCGACCCTGCTCACCACCGTGAGCAGGGGCTACGCGCGGGAGATCCAGGGGCCGGAGCTTGGTTTCGGCATGGACGAGCTGATCCGCCAGCGAGCCTCCGACCTCACGGGGATCTCGAACGGCATCGATCCCGAAACATGGGATCCCGCGCGCGACCCGCACCTCGCGCAGAACTATGGCAGCCGTGTCGAGGGCAAGCTCGAGAACAAGCTCGCGCTGCAGCGCGAGCTCGGGCTGGCGCAGGACGCGGAAGCGCCGCTGTTCGGCATGGTGGCCCGCCTCGCCTGGCACAAGGGCATAGACGTGATGATCGAGGCCGCGCCCGCGATCGTGGCGATGGGCGCGCAGATCGCCGTTCTCGGCGAGGGCAGCCGCGAAATCGGCGAAGCACTGTGCGCGCTGGCGCAGCGGCATCCCGCAGCGGTCGCGGTCCGCGTGGGCTACGAAGAAAGGCTCGGCCACCTCGTGACCGCCGGCGCGGACGCCTTCCTGCTGCCCTCGCGCTACGAGCCCTGCGGGCTCACCCAGCTCCACTGCATGCGCTACGGCACCCTGCCGGTCGCGCACCGCACCGGCGGGCTCGGCGACTCGATCGTGGACGCTACGGAAGACAATGTGCGCGCCCGCCGTGCAACCGGCTTCACCTTCGCGCCGCTCACGCCGGAAACCCTGATCGCGGCGGCCGAACGCGCGGTGAACACCTATCGCGCGCGCGAGATGTGGCGCGTGCTGCAGGCAGCGGCCATGCTGCGCGATTCGAGCTGGAGGCTGGCTGTTCCCGCCTATCTCGCCGTCTATCGCGAGGCGATTGTGCGCAAGTACCCGCGCCGCGCCGAAAGAGCCGCCCACGTCCATTTGCCAGCGGCCGCGCGGGCGGCGAAGCCCGCGGAGAAGAGGCGGCGGATCCGGACGTAGGGCACGCGCCTCGCGCGCAGCGCGGTGTGCCCGCGCCCGCCCGGTTTCGCGCCGCAGGCGCCTACTCGGGCCGGATGCCGGCCGCTTTCACGACTTTCGCCCATTTCGCCATCTCGCGCTGGATGAGCTGGGCGAAGTCCTGCGGCGAGCCGGGCGCCGGATTCATGCCGATCTTCGCGAAGCGCGCGCGGGTCTCCGGCTCGCCCAGCACACGCATGAGCTCCGCGTTCAGGCGGGTCACGATCGCGCGCGGCGTCTTGCCCGGAGCGAGCAGCCCGTACCAGCCGTTCACCTCGTAGTCGGGATACCCCGATTCCTTGAACGTCGGCACATCCGGCATGGCGGGCGAGCGATTCACGGTGGTCACGGCGACGGCGCGCAGCTTGCCGCTCTGCACGTGCGGCCCGAGCGTCGAGATCGAGCCGAAGAACATCGATACCCTGCCGGCGAGCAGGTCGGGCAACACGGCGGCTCCGCCCTTGTACGGGACCTGCTGCATGTCGATCCCGGCCGCGACCTTGAGCAGTTCGGCGGCAAGGTGCGGCGGGCTGCCCACGCCCACCGAGGCGTAGTTGACCTGCCCCGGCCGTCCCTTCACCCATGCCACAAACTCGCCGACCGTCTTTGACGGGACGGACGGATGGGTCACCATCAAGTAGGGCCCGCCGACGACGAACCCCACCGGCGCGAAGTCGCGAACGCTGTCGTAGGGGAGCGTCTTTCTCAGGCTCGGGTTGACCGCAAAACCCGCGGCCACGATCAGCAATGTGTGTCCATCGGGGCCCGACTGCGCCACGATCTCGGAGCCCACCACCATGTTCGCGCCGGGACGGTTGTCCACCACGAAGGTCTGGCCGAGCCGCTCGGCGAGACGCTCCGAGACGATGCGGCCGACGACGTCGTTGGTGCCCCCCGGAGCGAACGGGACCACCAGCCGTATCGGCCGGCTGGGAAACTCCGCCGCCGACGCCGCGCCCGGGAAAAGGTGCGCGCCCGCGGCGGCGAGACCAGCGGCAAACGTCAGGATCCGTATGGCGGTGCCCATGGGTTCCTCCTCGGCAGGAATACTCTGGCCGGTGCGGGCGGGCGGGTGCCCGGCGTCGACCCCTTGGCCGTCAACGATACGGGAAATCGCCGGCGGCTGTCACGCCCGCACGCCACCCGGCGTTTCAGCCGCGCGCCTTGGCGAAATACGCCTTCGCGGCGCCAGCGATCAGGCGCGGCACGTGCGTATAGATGTAGCGCACGCCCTTGCCCAGCACGTCGGTGACGTTGTCCGCCGTCGCCGGCGTTCCGGGTATCCGGCGCGCGCCCACGATGCGCTCGAAGCTGCGGTTGATCGCCTCCGCGACGGGGGCGGCCTTCGGGTTGCCGGGATGGCCGAGCGACTGCGAGAGATCCGAGGGGCCGATGAAGTAGACGTCGATGCCCTCGACCTTGAGCAGATCGTCGAGGTTCTCGATCGCCTCGCGCTCCTCGAGCTGGATGGCGATCAGGGTCTGTTCGTTCGCCGCCCGCACGTAGTCGGCCATGGTCCCGTGGGCGTCGTACGCCGCGGAGCGCGTGCCGGCGGCAAGTCCGCGCCGCCCCATCGGGTGGTACTTCACGGCCGCGACCACCTCTCGCGCGTCGGCCGCCGTGTTCACGTGCGGCACCTGCACGCCCATCACGCCGCGATCGAGCACCTGCAGGATGTGGTCCGGGCTCTTCGTCACCGGGCGCGCGATCGCGGTCATGCCGCACGCTTCGGCGGCCATCGCCATCAGCTCCACGCTCTCCAGCGTGAGCGTGCCGTGCTCGCAGTCGAGCAGCACCCAATCGAACCCGAACGCCCCGAGCATTTCCACGAGCTGCGGCGAGGGAATCATCACGGAGACGCCGAACGCGGGCTCTCCCGCGAGCAGCTTCGCCTTCATGCGGTTGGTTTTCATCGTGCTTTCACCTTTCTGTTTTTAGTGCCGCGCACCGCTTTTCCTCCCGCGCGCAGCCTCTCCTCGAAAGCCTTGACTACCTTGTCCATCGAATCGGGCTTCGCTGCGAATGCCTCCTTTAGCCTGAGATCGACCGAGCGCCGGAACAGCGCCTCCGTCGCCCCCGTCATCACCGGCTCGACGCCGAGCGCCCGCAGCACCCCGCTCACCTGCTCCATCTCGTGGTAGCGTCGCTCGTGGGCGGTCGCGTGGCTCACCACCCAGTTCGCCGCGACCTTCTCGAAGGAGTTCGCCGAGAAGAGCTCGGTCGCCTCGCGCCAGAGGTCCTCGCGGATCCCGGCGCGCTCCCCCGCCGCGAGAAACTCGAGCAGCAGCGCCTCCATCCCCTTCGAGAACACGCTGCGCAGCATCTTGAACGTGGAGGCCTTGCCGATCTCCTTGCTGTAGAACCGCACGTTCAGCCCGAACTCTCCGGAAAGCTCGCGCGCGGCGCGCTCGCCTTCGGCACCGCCGAACAGGATTTCCGTCCTCGCGCCCGTGACTCCCACCGCGCCGAGCACCGCGCCTTCCACGAATGCGGCGCCCGTGGGACTCACGATGCGCCCGATCTCGATCTTGACCGAAGGCTCGGTTGCGTTGAGGTCCACGTAGGTCTGCCCGGGCGCGAGGTAAGCCGCGCACTCGCGCGCCGCATCCTTCGCCACCGTCGTGGTCACGGTCGAGAACACGTAGCTCGACCCGGCGATCGCTTCGCGCAGGCCGGAAAACGCGACTGCCGCCCCGGCTGCGCGCGCGCGCAGCGATTCCGCGCCGCCATTGCGCTCGAGCAGCACGTCGTACGCCGCAACCTGCGCCCCGCGCGCGGCGAGCGCCGCGGCGAACGACGCGGCCACTTCGCCGAAACCGATGAAAGCGAAACGCATGGTTGTGATCCCGGGCCCGCCCTCCGTTGCTGTTCGCCACCCGGAACATGCACGGAAGCGGTATGTCCCCGCATCGGCCCGGTCCGGCGGCGAAGCCTGCGAGGCGCCCGCTATGTTCCAAAAAAAGCCGGTGAATGTTACCACTGCCGCTCGGAAGCGGGCAACGAACACCGTCGTTTTGCGGCGGCAGCATCGGGGCGCGGCTCGCGCTGAGGTCGCGCTGCCACCACGGCAGCGATTACAATTGCAAACGATGCTTGCCGCGCGTCTCCATGCGCGCGCGAGGCCCGACGCATGCCGACCCCGACGAGTGAAATGCAGCCAGACCGACCTGCCGACGCCCTGGCGCGATGGCGCCGGCGCCTGCTGGTGCTCGTCATCCTCGCCGCCGGCGCCGGCGGATTCGTCGCGCTGCAGGTGCTCAAGCCGCGCCCCGCGGTCAGCCCGCCGGCGAAGCAGTCCCCGCTGGTGCGCGTGGCAGAAATCGAGGTTCGCGAGGGCGCGCTCACGGTCACCGGACACGGGCTCGTCAAGCCGCGTGCCGAGGTCGCGCTTGCCGCGGAAGTGTCCGGCCGCGTGACCTTCGTCAGCCGCGAGCTCGTCACCGGCGGGCGCTTTGCGCGCGGCGACGTTCTGGTTCGGCTCGATCCCGAGCCGTTTCGCGCGGCGCTGGCGCAGGCGCTCGCCGAGCGGCAGTCAGCTCAGGCGAGCCTTGAGCTCGCCGAGCAGCTGCTCAAACGCACCGAGCAGCTGATCGCGCAGAACTTCCTCTCGCGCCAGACGCTCGATGAGCGCGTCGCCAGCCGCGACCAGGCGCGTGCGCAGCTCGCCCGCGCCGAGGCGGTGGAGAAGAGCCGCCGCATCGATCTCGACCGCACCGAGATCCGCGCGCCGTTCAAGGGCCGCGTGTTCTCGGAGAAAGTCGCCCGCGGCGACACCGTGCAGCCCGGCAAGGAGCTCGCGCGCATTTTCGCCGACGACGCGGTCGAGATTGCCGTGTCGCTCACCGACCGCGAGGTCGCTTTGATCGCCGATCCGTGGCGCGCGCCAAGCGGCGGAAAACAGCCGGGCGCGGGCGCCACCGTTACTGTCGAGCACGGCGGCGCCCGCTACCGCTGGCCCGCCCGCGTGGATCGCGTCGAAGCGGCCGTGGACAGCGCCACCCGCACCTTCAACGTGGTGGTGCGCGTGGACAACCCGGGCGCTCGCGGTGAGCCTCGCGTTTCCAGTGAGGGCGCCGCTGCGCCGCCGCTTCTGGTGGGCATGTACGCGACCGTCGAGATCACCGGGCGCGATGCCGGCCGTTACGCGCTGGTGCCGCGCCGCGCGCTGCGCGACGGGGGCCGCGTGTGGCTGCTGGCGGACGGCAACATCGTGGCAATCCGCCCGGTAACGGTGCTCTACGACGCCGGGGATCACGCCGCCGTCACCGGACTCGACGCCGGCTCGCGCGTCATCGTGAGCGATCTCAAGGTCGTGACCGAGGGCATGCCGGTGCGGGTGCTCGCGGACACCGGCCGCGCGCCGTGAGCGGACTCATCGCCTGGATGGCGCGCCACCCGGTGGCGGCCAATCTGCTGATGCTGTTCATCATCGTCTCGGGGATCACGAGCGCGCTCACGATCCGGCAGGAAGTGTTCCCGGAGATCGAGCTCCAGGTGATCGAGGCGCGGGTCGCCTATCGCGGCGCGGCCCCCGATGAGATCGAGGAAGCGATCGTCCAGCGCATCGAGGAGCAGATCCAGGGCATCGATGGGATCGATCGCATGACCTCGTACGCGGTCGAGGGCGTGGGCGTGGTGCGGGCGGAGCTCGCGCGCAGCGCCTCCGTCTCACGCAAGCTCGACGAGATCAAGTCCGCTGTCGACCGCATCACCACTTTCCCCGAGCAGGCGGAACGGCCGGAAGTGAGGGAGATCACCAACCGCCAGCGCGTGATCGAGCTGGTCGTCTATGGTGACGTCGGCGAGGCGGTGTTGCGCGAGTTCGCTTACCGCATCAAGGACGAGCTCGCGGCGACCCCGGGCATCTCGCTCGTGCAGGTGGCGCGCGTGCGCGATTACGAAGTGTCGATCGAGGTGCCGAACGACGTGCTGCGCGCCTACGGGCTCACGCTGCAGGACCTGGGCGCGACCGTCGCCCGCTCGAGCCTCGATCTGCCGGGCGGCGACATCAAGGCCGCGGGCGAGTCGATCCTGCTGCGCGCCAAGGGGCGCAATTACACCCGCCAGGACTTCGAGAACATCATCGTGGTCTCGGCCCGCACCGGCGCGCGGGTGCGCCTCGCCGACATCGCGCGCATCGACGACGGCTTCCGCGACCAGGACCTGATCGTGCGCTACAACGGCAAGCCCGCCGCCATCGTGCAGGTGTTCCGCGTGGGCGAGGAGAAGGTGCTCGACGTGGTGCGCAAGGTGGAGCGCTACATCGAAACGACGCTCACGCCGGGGATGCCGCCGGGCATTTCCGCCACCATCTGGCGCAACGACGCGACCGAGTTCAAGAGCCGCATGCAGCTCCTCATCAAGAACGGGCTCGTCGGGCTGGTACTCGTGCTCGCTGCGCTCACGCTGTTTCTCGACCTGCGGCTCGCGTTCTGGGTGTCGGCGGGGATCTTCATCGCCTTCATCGGCACCTTCGGCGTGATGCACGTGCTCGGCCTGTCGATCAACATGATGTCGCTGTTCGGGTTCATCCTCGCGATCGGGATCGTGGTCGACGACGCAATCGTGACCGGCGAGAATATCTACGCAGCCGACGAGCGCGGCGTCCCGCCTCTGGAAGCGTCCGTCGGCGGCGCCCAGCGCGTTGCGCTGCCGGTCGCGCTCGCGGTCTCCACCACGGTCGTGGCGTTCGTTCCGCTCTTGCTGGTGCCCGGCGTCATCGGCAAGTTCCTGTTCCAGATCCCGGCGGTGGTGATCATCGTGCTGGCGATCTCGGTACTGGAGGCGATGCTCATCCTGCCGCGCCATCTCTCGACGCTGCAGGTGGTCGGGCACCGGCCGCGCACCGCGATCGGCGCGGCACTCGCGCGACTGCGGCTGCGCATCGACGGAGCCCTCGAGCGCTTCGTCGAGGGCCCGCTCGATCGGGCCCTGCGCTTCGCCACGTTGCGCTACGGCGTCGTCATCGCTGCCGGGGTCACGGCCCTGCTGCTCACGCTCGGGGTGATCACCGGCGGCTACGTCAAGTTCATCTTCTTCCCGCAGGTGGAAGGCCGCTACGTCACCGCCACGCTCGAGCTCGCACAGGGCGCCACCGCCGATGCAACGCTCGCCGCGGCGCTCCAGGTCGAGCGCGCGGGGTACGCCGCCGCCGCCAAGCTCAAGGACCCGAGCGGCCGCGATCTGGTGAGCGCCGTCTACACCGCGGTGGGCGTGCAGGACCGGACCGGACCGGGCGCGATCGGCCTGCTCGATGTTCTCCAGGGCAACAGGGCCTCGATCGTGTTCGAGCTGCTCGACCCGGAGATCCGCACCATAACGTCGCACGAGTTCGAGCAGCGCTGGCGGGAGGAGACCGGCACGGCGCCGCAGATCGAGAAGCTGACGTTCGCTTCGAACGTCATCAACCTGGGCTCGGCGGTGCAGGTGGAACTCACCGCGCGCACGCCCGAGGGCCTGGCGCAGGCGGTGCAGGCGGTGAAGGACGACCTCGCGAGGATCGACGGCGTGTACGACGTGCGCGACGACCGCGATCCGGGCAAGCGCGAAGTGCAGTTCCGGCTGAAGCCGTACGCGCGCAGCCTCGGCGTGACGCTCGAGAGCCTGTCGCAGCAGGTGCGCGCGGCGTTCTTCGGCGCGGAGGCGGTGCGCGTGCAGCGCGGGCGCGACGAGGTGCGGGTCTACGTGCGCCTGCCGCGCGCCGAGCGCGATGCGCTTGCCGACCTCGGCCGTTACCGCATCCGCACCCCGGCCGGCGATTTCGTGCCGCTGCACGAGCTCGCGGAGCTCTCGTTCGGGTACGGTCCGGCAGCAATCGTGCGCCAGGGCGGGCGCCGCGTCACGACCGTGCTGGCCGAAGTGAATTCGGCCGTCACCACCGGACAGCTCGTCAACGCGCGGCTCGTCTCCGAGGTGTTGCCGCGGCTGCAGGAGGAAGTCCCGGGGCTGCTCTACACCATGGCGGGCGAGCAGCGCGAGCAGGGCCAGGCGTTGCCGGCGCTCGCGCGCAACTTCGTGCTCGCGATGTTCTGCATGTACGCGTTGCTCGCACTGGCGTTCCGGTCCTACGTCCAGCCCGTCATCGTGCTCGCCGCGATCCCGTTCGGGCTGGTCGGCGCGACGGTAGGCCACCTGCTGATGGGGCTCAATTTTGGGCTGACCAGCCTGTTCGGCGTGGTCGGCCTCGCCGGGATCATCGTCAACGGCTCGCTCGTGCTGATCGACTTCATGAATGAGGAGCGCGCGCGCGGCAAGCCGCCGCGCGAGGCCATGGTCGACGCCGCCAAAGGCCGGTTTCGCCCCATTCTGCTCACCGCGATCACGACGTTCCTCGGAATCTCGCCGCTGATCGTCGAGCGCAGCATCCAGGCGCAGTTCCTGATTCCGCTTGCGGTGTCGATCGGCGTCGGCGTTCTGCTCGGCACCGTGCTCCTCATGCTGCTCACGCCGGCGCTCGCCATGTGGGTGGAGGACGTGCAGCTGCGGTGGCGGCCTCTCCTCGGCAGTGACGGCCCCCCCGGGGTGCGGTAAGCGCAGGACCGGCGCGTATTGCAGCCCGCGGTGGCGGTTCGCGCCCTGCTGCCCGATTCCCCGCGCGATCCGCGCTCCGGCTGAGCCAGGCATGCGGCGCCCGCGAATACTTCGGTGCGATAACATACGCTTGTGATGCGCCGGCACAAGCATCCCAGTATGCAACGATGGTGCGCGCCACTGCGCGCCGCCCCGGGTGAGCGGTGATGGGCCGCCCGGGGGAAAAGCGCCGCGATCGACTCTCTCGTACACCGGGACCCGCTTTCCCCGCGGCGGCGTTGTCGCGGCGCGGGAATTGCGGGGCGAGGCGCACTGTTCCGGGAACGACGGCATGACGGCCGGAAACCCCTCCTCGCGCAACCCTGCGCAGTCTGCCTCCGGCGCGGACAGCCCGCCGCAGCGCATCGGCAAGTACGAGGTGGCGGGGGAGCTGGGGCGCGGAACTGCGGCTGTCGTCTACCGCGCACGGGACCCCTTCGCCCGGCGCGACGTCGCGATCAAGGTGTTCCCGCACAAGGAATCCGAAGGCCTTCAGGGACGCTACCGCTCGCTGTTCCTCACCGAAGCGGCCCTGGTAGGCAAGTTGAGCCACCCGCACATCGTGCACATCCTCGATGCCGCGGTCGAGGAAACGTTCAGCTACGTCGTGATGGATTACGTGCGCGGCCACGCGCTGGTCGACCACGCCGCCGCCAGCAACCTCCTGCCGCCCGAGAAAGTCGTCGAAGTCATCTTCAAGGTGAGCCGCGCGCTCGAATACATGCACCGCCATGGCGTCATACACCGCGACATCAAGCCGGCGAACATCCTGATCGCGGAGCCGTTCGACGTGAAGGTCACGGATTTCGGGATCGCAATGCTCGCCGACGTGACCCGCACCAATCTGATGAACGTGGGCTCCCCGGCGTACATGTCTCCGGAGCAGCTGCTGGAGGAACCGCTCACCCACCAGACCGACATCTACTCGCTCGGAGTGGTGATGTTCCAGCTGCTCACGGGCCGCCTGCCTTTCACCGCGTCATCGTACCCCGCGCTGATCTACCAGATCCTGCACCACGAGCCGCCCCCGGCCCGGACGTTCCGGCCGGACCTTCCGGACGGGTTCGACGAAATCATGGAGCGCGCGATGCAGAAGGACCTGCGCGTGCGCTACCAGAGCTGGATGGAGTTTGGCGCCGACCTCGCCGTGCTCGCGCGCCACCATGACGCTCCACGGGAGGATTTTTCCGACACGCGGAAGTTCCACACCCTGAAGGGCCTCTCGTTCTTCCGCGACTTCCGGGAAGTCGAGATCTGGGAAGCCATGCGCATTGCGTCATGGTACCGCATGCGGGAGAGCACCGTGATCATCAGGGAGGGCGACACGGGCGACGCCATCTTCTTCCTGGTGGAGGGCGAGGTCGAGGTCTCGCGCGCCGGCAAGCCGCTCGCCGCGCTCAAGCCGGGTGACTGTTTCGGAGAGATGCTCTATTTCACCGACGACATCGCCTCGCGCACCACGACCATCACCGCGAAGCGTCCGGTGCAGGTGGTCGAGATCAAGGCGGCGGCGCTCTCTGACGCGAGCGACGCGTGCCAGGTGCAGTTCAACAAGGCCTTCATGCGCGTGATGATCGACCGCCTGACCGCGGCCAACCGCAAGCTCTCGGAGCGCTAGCGCGCAGCTCCGCAAAAGTACGTCACGGTTCGGCACGAAGTGGCGGGCGACGGCATGAACGATGCAGGGCGTGTGGCCGGTCCCGTTCCGCCGCGATCCGCGCTCATCGGAAATTTTTTCCAGAAAGGAGCCTGAAACATGACTACACACGGGAAGGTCGCCGTCGTCACCGGTGCGGGCAGCGGCATCGGGAAAGCATCCGCGCTCGCACTGCTCCGCGATGGCTGGTGCGTCGCGCTCGCCGGGCGCCGCGGGGAGGCGCTCGAGCAGACCGCGAAGGAGGCGGGCAACGCGCGAGAGCGTGCGCTCGCGGTTCCCACCGACGTCACGAAGCCCGACGCAGTGAAGGCGCTGTTCGCGAGGACCGTGGAGAAATTCGGGCGCGTGGACGTGCTGTTCAACAACGCGGGCGCCAACGCGCCGGGCATCCTGTTCGAGGACCTCACGTTCGAGAAGTGGAAGGAAGTAGTGGACGTGAACCTGAACGGCATGTTTTTGTGCGCGCAGGCGGCCTACCGCGTCATGAAGGACCAGGACCCGCGCGGGGGGCGCATCATCAACAACGGCTCCATCTCCGCCCTTGCGCCGCGGCCCGATTCCGCCCCCTACACCGCGACCAAGCACGGGGTCACCGGGCTCACCCGTACGATCGCGCTCGACGGCAGGAAATACGACATCGCCTGCTGCCAGGTGGACGTTGGCAACGCCATGACCACGCTCGCGGCGCGCATGTCGAAGGGCGTCAAGCAGGCGAACGGCACGACGGCGGTCGAGCCGATGATCGACGTCGAGGACGTCGCGCGCGCGGTGCTCTACATGGCGAACCAGCCGCCCGGCGTGAACGCCTACCACGTGATGATCATGGCGACCAACATGCCCTACGCCGGGCGCGGTTGATGCCGGGCGCCGGCTCCGCGCTCACGCGGGCGTTTCGCGATTCACAGGCTGCGATCCGCGTTTCACGGTCTCCGGGATGGCCAGGCGCCCCCACGCGCTGGTGATCGGCGGTTCGCTCGGCGGCCTGCTCGCGGCCGGCATGCTGCGCGCGGCGGGCTGCGAGGCCACCGTGTTCGAGCGTGCCGCGGACGATCTCGCGAGCCGGGGCGCCGGCCTGGGCACCCGCGACGAGCTGTTCCTGGTGATGGAGCGCATCGGGATCGCGGTGGACGCATCCATAGGCGTTGCGGTGCCGGAGCGCATTTGCCTCGACCCGAGCGGGCGCGTCACCCACCGCATGCGCCTGCCGCAGACGATGAGCGCGTGGGCGCGCATCTACCGCTTGCTCAAGGACGTGCTTCCCCGGGAGCGCTACCGCCCCGGCATGGCGCTCGAGCGCGTGGAGCAGGATGCCCGCGGCGTCACCGCGGTCTTTAGCGGCGGCGCGCGCGTAACGGGTGACCTGCTCGTCGGCGCCGACGGCATCCGCTCCACCGTGCGCGCGCAGCTATTGCCCCAGGTCCAACCGCGCTACGCGGGCTACGTCGCGTGGCGCGGCATGCTCGAGGAGCGCGAGATCCCGCGCGATATACACGCGCAGATCTTCGAGCGCTACACGTTCTGCCTGCCGGAAGGCGAAATGATGCTCTCGTATCCCGTGCCAGGGCGCGACGACGACACGCGCCCGGGCCGGCGCGGCTACAACTTCGTGTGGTACCGCCCGACCGAGGAGCGCGAGGCGCTCGCGCGCCTGTGCACCGATGCAAGCGGGCGCTGCCACGGCGTTGCAATCGCCCCGCCGCTGATCCGGCCGGAGCTCATCGCGCAGGTGCGCTCGGAGGCGCGCGCACTGCTCGCGCCGCAGGTCGCGGAGGTCGTGGCGCGCACCGCGCAGCCCTTCTTCCAGGCGATTTTCGACCTCGAGTCGCCGCAAGTCGCGTGCGGGCGCGTCGCGCTGCTCGGGGACGCCGCTTTCGTCGCGCGGCCCCACGTCGGCATGGGCGTGACGAAGGCGGCGCTCGATGCTCAGTGTCTGGGCGATTCCATCATCGCGGCCGGCGGCGACCTCGATGCCGCGCTTGCACGCTACGACCGCGAGCGCCGGCATTTCGGCGCGCGCATCGTCGCGCACGCCCGGCGCCTCGGCGCGTACCTCGAGGCCCAGCTCAAGCGGCGCGGGCAGCGCGAGGTTTCCGAGCTCGAACAGCGCCCCGAGCGCGTGATGCGCGAAATCGGCTCCTCGGCGGTGGACCTGCGCGAGTTCGCGTCTCCGCGCGGCGCGAGCTAGTCGAGACGCATTTCCCGGATCACCGGAGTGAACTGCCGCATCTGCCGCAGCACCATGTCCCACTGCTCCTGCGGCGAGGAGCCGACCGGCTCGGCGGCGAGGTCGGCGAACCGCTTCTGCAGGTCGGGATGGCGCACGGCGGCCGCAGTCTCGCGCTGGATCCGCTCGATCACCGCGCGCGGCGTCTTCGCCGGCGCCAGCAACCCGTTCCAGCCCTCGAATTCGAGGGAACCAAAGCCCAGTTCGCGCACGGTGGGCACGTCGGGCAGCGCCGGGATGCGCTTCGAGCCGTTGGTCGCGAGCGCCTTCAGCTGCCCCAGGCGGATCTCCGCGAGCGAGCTGGAGAGCTGGTCGCCGCCGATCTGGATGCGCCCGCTCAGGAGCTCGAGCTTGAGCGGCGCCGCACCTTTGAAAGCGATATGCTCCATGTCCACTTTCGCGTCGCGCTTGAAGGTCTCGCCGATGACGTGCATGACCGAGCCGGGCCCGGTCGAGCCGTAGTTGTACTTGAGGCCCTTGCCGCCGCGCAGCAACGTCCCCAGGTCGCGCAGGTCCTTCGACGGCACGCTCGGATGCGCGGTGATCACGAACGGCACGTAGACGGCGATCGAGACGCCCGCGAAATCGGTCTCCGCGTTGAACGGCGAGCGCTTGGCGAGCGTCTGCGCGACGGACGAAAGCGGGAAGGTGATGTTGCCCATCAGCAACGTATAGCCGTCGGGCGCAGCCTTGGCCACGATGTCGGCGCCGAGCGCGCCGCCCGCGCCGCCGCGGTTGTCCACCACCACCGGCTGCCCCATCGACTCGCTCATGCGGCTCGCTACCATGCGCGCGACAATGTCGGTGGTCCCGCCGGGCGGGAACGATACGACGATGCGGATCGGCTTGACGGGGAACTTCTCCGCGGCCGGCGCGAGATTCGGCGCGAGGGCGGCGATAACCAGAACGACGGAGCCCAGCAACTTCGTGCTCGTGAGCATGGCGCCTCTCCTTGGGTGGACGGCCTCCCGGCCATAAACACCCGCCCAGCGGGAGCGGCGGGAGGCGCTACAAATCTACCCCGCCGCGGGACCGGATGCAAATACGCGTCCGCGGCCCGTCGGGCCGGGCGTTCTCAGCCCATTACCAGCGCGGCGCGCGCGGTCACGAGGCCCTTGTCGAGGCGCTGGTGGATGGCCTCCGCCTGCTCGAGCGGCACCTTCTCCGTTACCAGCGGAAAAAGCTCGCCGCGCGCGACAAGATCGAGCGAATCGAGCACCTCCTGGCGCGTCGCGTAGCGGCTGCCGAGGATCTCGATCTCCTTGCGCAGCGCCTGGGCGGGCTCGACCCGGAACGGCTGGCTGTTGCCGCCGAGGCTCACGAGCCGGCCGCCCTTGCCCAGAGCCGCCAGCCCGGCCTCGAGCGTGGACGTGCTGGAGACGAAGTCGATCGCGACGTCCACGCCCTTGCCGCCCGTCAGCTCGAGCAACTGCTCGGCGACCTTGCCCTCGGAGGCGTCCACGGCCGCATCCGCTCCCGCCTTGAGGCACGCCTCGAATTTGGAGGCCATCACGTCCACCGCGATCACCTTCCGCGCGCACGCCCAGCGCGCGACCATCGTCATGTGCACCCCGAGCCCGCCGCCCGCGCCGAATACCGCGACCGTGTCGTAGGGAGTGACGCGCGCCCTGCGGATCACTTTCACCGGGGTTGCGATCGCGTCGGTGATGACCGCGACCTCGGCAGGATGCTTGCGCCAGTCCAGTCCCGGCGGGAGCTTCAGAAAGTTCCTGGCCGGCAGCTTGATGTACTCGGCGTAGCCGCCGTCCACCTCGCGCCCCACGTAGCCGCCAAAGTGGTCGCACAGGGTCTCGCGGTTCACCCGGCACCAGTAGCAGTGCCCGCAAGTGAGGTAGAAATAGGCCGTGACGGAGTCTCCGATCTTGAGCCCGCTCACGCCCTGCCCCAGCGCAACGATCTCGCCGGTGATCTCGTGGCCGAGGATACGCGGGTACTCGACCGGCACCCGGCCCGTCCGCGTGTGATGGATGGTGAGGCCGGCTCCGCACGCGAGCACCTTCGCCACGGCCTCGCCTGGCCCGGGCACCGGATCCGGCACGGTCTCCAGCGCGAGCGGCGTGTTCTTGCCCTTGAGCACCATCGCTTTCATTCCGAACTCCCTCGTTGTTCGAACCGCGCACATTCTACGCTTGCCGCGCGCGGCGCTAGAATGGGCACCATGGGGAGCCACGCTCACATGGCCACCGCCCATTTCCGCTTTCACGGCGAGCTCTCCGGGTTTCTTGCGCGCGAGCGCCGCGGCATGGGATTCGACCATGCCTGCGCGCGCGCCGCCAGCGTGAAGAACGCCATCGAATCGCTGGGCGTGCCGCACACCGAGGCCGGCCGGCTGCTGGTGAACGGCAAGCCGGCGACGCTCGCGCGCGCCGTGCGCGAGGGCGACGTGATCGAGGTCTACCCGCACGCGGCGCCGGAGGGCTGCGATGCGGGCGAGGCGCCGGCGTTCGTCGCCGATGCGCACCTGGGCGGGCTTGCGCGCCTGCTGCGCATGCTGGGCTTCGACACCGCCTACGACAACACCCTGGCCGACCGGGACATCATTGATCTCGCGGGCCGCGAGGGCCGCATCGTGCTCACCCGCGACCGCGAGCTGCTCAAGTGCCGCGATGTGCTTCGAGGCGGTTTCGTGCACGCGCGCAAGCCCGAGGTGCAATTGAAGGAGGTCGCGACCCGCTACGGGCTCGAACGCGTGATGCGGCCCTTCACGCTGTGCCTGCACTGCAACCTTCGGCTGGAAGCGATCGCCCGCGCCGCCGCCGTGGAGCGCGTGCCCGGGCGCATCGCCGAGCGTTACACCGAGTTCGTGCGCTGCCCCGGGTGCGAGCGGATCTTCTGGCAGGGCTCGCACTGGGAGCGCATGCGCGCGATGCTGGGTGCTTCGCTGGCAGCCAAGATACCGGACGGGTGATTCCTCGCGCGGCTACCCGGAGCGCCGCCCCGGAATTTTCTCCAGGCCGGGCGGCGTGCGCCCGTCCCTACCGTCCGCTGCGCAGCCGTTCGAGCTCGCGCCGGGACTCCGACACCGCCTGCTCGAGCGACTTCTGGCGCTCCCAGTAGGCTTCCGTGAGGCGGCTCGCGCCCCCGGCGGTGCCGATGCGCTCGCCGGACAGCGGCTCCTTGCCGGCAGCGAGCGCGGCTTCCGCCTCGCGCAACGCCTTCTCGGCCGCTCTCACGGCGTCGTGTTGCTGCTCCCTCTTCAGGCGCTCGGCCTCCATCTGCTTCACGAAGCCGGCCTCACGCGCGGGCGAGACTTGAACGCCGGTCGGGGCCGTATCGGTTTTCACCGGCTCGACTTTCACAGCCCCCGGCGCGGGCTTGTCGCCGTAGACGATCCGCCCGTCGGGCATCGTGGACTTGTAGAGCGTCTGCGCAGCGGCGCTCGCCAGCGCCCACAGCGCGACGACACAGCAGACGAATTGCGAGACGCGATTCATGTTGCCGATTATATAGGCGCCGGCACGTCGGTGCCTTGCGGTTAGAATAACACCTGTGGCAACGAGGTCGCCGCGGCGCCCCTCCGCAACTTTCCTGTCCTGAACGGTTTCGCCTCCCGATGTCCGGCAAGCAACGCAACGTCATCGCCATCCGCGGCGCGCGCCAGAACAATCTGAAGAACCTCACGCTCGAGCTGCCGACGGACGAGCTCATCGTGGTGACGGGTGTCTCCGGCTCGGGCAAGTCCTCGCTCGTGTTCGACACGCTCTACGCCGAGGGGCAGCGCCGCTACGTCGAGACCTTCTCGCCCTATGCGCGCCAGTTCCTCGACCGCATGGACAAGCCGCGGGTGGACACGATCGAGGGCGTCCCCCCGGCGATCGCGATCGACCAGGTCAATCCGGTCCGCACGTCGCGCTCGACCGTGGGCACGATGACGGAGCTCAACGACCACCTGAAGCTCCTCTACGCGCGCGCGGCGAGCCTGCACTGCCGCGGATGCGGCGCCCGCGTCGCGCGCGATACGCCGCAAACGATCTTCGCGGAGCTCGAGCGGCGTAGCCGCGAGGCGGACGATCCGCGGCTCCTCGTCACGTTCCCGGTGCCCGTGCCGGAAAATTTCACCGAGGCCGAGGTGCGGCAGCTGCTCGAGCGGCAGGGCTACACCCGCATCCACGCGCAAGACGGCAACACGCTGGAAGTGGTGCAGGACCGCCTGCGCTTTTCCTCCGCCGGGCGCGCCCGCGTGATCGAAGCGCTCGAGGCGGCGCTGCGCATCGGCCAGGGGCGGGTGAGCGTCTATCCCGTCGCCGACGGCGAGGCGACTGGTCCGTCGTCAGTCGTCAGTCGTCACTCCCCTTGGAAGTATTCCGCCGATCTGCACTGCGCCGATTGCGACATCCACTACCGCGATCCCACGCCGAGCCTGTTCTCGTTCAATTCTCCGGTCGGCGCGTGCGAGGCGTGCCGCGGCTTCGGGCGCGTCATCGGCGTGGACTACGGACTGGTCATCCCCGACGAGACGAAGACGCTGCGCGACGGCGCAATCCGGCCGTGGCGGACCGAGTCCTACCGCGGCTGGAACGACGACCTGCTGGACTACGCGAAAAAGCGCGGCGTGCCACTCGATGTGCGCTGGCGCGAGCTCTCGCCACAGCAGAAGCAGTGGGTGCTCGAGGGCGACGAGGGCTGGGTGAGCTGGCGCAAGTCGTGGCCCGGAAAATGGTACGGCGTCACGCGTTTCTTCAAGTGGCTCGAGACCAAGGGCTACAAGATGCACATCCGCGTGCTGCTCTCGCGCTACCGCGCGTACACGCCGTGCGGCGCGTGCAGCGGCTCGCGGCTCAAGGATGATGCGCTCGCCTGGCGCCTCGGCCGCGAGGAGGATGCCAACCGCGTGCTCGCGCCCGGCGCGCGCTTCCTGCCGGAGGGGTTCGGCTACGGGCGCGCCGTGCTCGAGCGGCTGCCCGGGCTCGCGCTGCACGACCTCGTGCTGCTGCCCATCGAGCGCGCCCGCGCGTTCTTCGAGCACCTGAGGCTTCCCTGGACGTCCGCAACAAGGACCTCGCAAATGAAAGAGGCCTCCGGTGCGGACGTCCCGATCGCCTCCGGGGTCGCATCCCCAACCAAGGTAGGGGCCCCTGCTCCGCCCTCCGGCGCTCCCCTCGACGAGGCGACCGAGCTGCTGCTCGGCGAGATCCGCACGCGCCTCGGCTACCTGTGCGAGGTGGGCCTCGGCTACCTCACCCTCGACCGGCAGTCGCGCACGCTCTCGGGCGGGGAGGTGCAGCGCATCAACCTCACCACCGCGCTCGGCACTTCGCTGGTGAACACGCTGTTCGTGCTCGACGAGCCCTCGATCGGCCTGCACCCGCGCGACATGGGGCGCGTGATCGGCGTCATGAAGCGGCTGCGCGACGCTGGCAATTCGCTCGTCGTGGTCGAGCACGATCCCCAGATCATGCTCGCCGCCGACCGCATCCTCGATCTCGGCCCGGGCCCCGGCGAGCGCGGTGGCGAAGTGGTGTTCTACGGGGCGCCGCCGGCGCTGCGCGAGGCACGCGGCTCGATCACCGGCGAATACCTTGCGGGGCGCCGCCGCGTGGACCACGGATACGCGCGCGCCACGGCGCCGAACGGGCGCGCGATCGAGCTGAAGGGCGCGGCCGAGCACAACCTGAAGCGCATCGACGTCGAGTTTCCGGTGAACCGCCTCACCTGCGTCACCGGCGTTTCCGGCTCCGGCAAGTCCACGCTGGTGCAGGACGTGCTCTACGCCGCGCTGCTCAAGTCGAAGGGAAGACCCACCGAGGCGCCCGGCGCCCACCACGCGCTCCACGGGCACCATCTCGTCGGCGACGTGGTGCTCGTGAACCAGTCACCGATCGGGCGCACGACGCGCTCCAATCCGGCGAGCTACGTGGGCGCATTCGACGCGATCCGCAAGCTCTACGCCGCGGAGCCAGTCGCCATCGAGCGCGGCTACACCGCCGGCACGTTCAGCTTCAACTCCGGAGCCGGCCGCTGCCCGGCCTGCGGCGGCAACGGCTTCGAGCATATCGAGATGCAGTTCCTCTCCGACGTCTACCTGCGCTGCCCCGACTGCGACGGCAAGCGCTACCGCCCGGAAGTGCTCGAGGTGAAACTCCGGCCGGGGCCGGAGTTTCAGGTTCAAGGTTCCGGGTTCAAGGTTCGAGGTTCGAAGTTCAAGGTTCAAGGTTCGAGGTTCGAGGCTCGAGGTCCGGATTTCGACGGCGAGTCGAAATCCGTAGCGGACGTACTGGACATGACGGTAGCCGAGGCGCTCGAATTCTTTCGCGAGCATCCCGATGTGTGCCGGGCGCTCCGGCCGCTCGCGGACGTCGGCCTCGATTACCTGCGGCTCGGCCAGCCGGTGCCCACCCTCTCCGGGGGCGAAGCCCAGCGCCTGAAGCTCGCCGGCCACCTCGCCGCGGCCGCCGGCCGAGGGGCGTCCGCCTCTCGCGTCTCGCCTCTCGCCTCTCTGTTTCTGTTCGACGAGCCGACCACCGGGCTGCATTTCGACGACGTGGCGAAGCTGCTGCGCGCGTTCCGGCAACTGCTCGGGGCGGGGCACACGCTCGTCGTCATCGAGCACAACCTCGATGTCGCCGCCGCCGCGGACTGGATCATCGACCTCGGGCCCGAAGGCGGCGACGCCGGCGGCGAGGTGGTGTGCACAGGCACGCCGCGGGAGGTCGCGGCGCATCCTGCGTCCCATACGGGACGCGCGCTGCGCGAATACCAATCCGCCCTTGCCCGCCCTGCGCCCGCGAAGGCGGAAGAACCGCAGAACGAACCGTACCGCCCGGATCACGGATCACGGATCACGGATCACGCCATTCACGTGCGCGGGGCACGCGAGCACAATCTGAAGAACATCGACCTGCGCATTCCGCGCGACCGCTTCACGGTGGTGACCGGCGTGTCCGGATCCGGAAAGTCCACGCTTGCCTTCGACATCCTGTTCGCCGAGGGCCAGCGCCGCTACCTCGAGTCGCTCAACGCCTACGCCCGCCAGTTCGTGGAGCCGGCGGCGCGCCCCGACGTGGACGCGATTTTCGGCATTCCGCCGACGGTGGCGATCGAGCAGCGCACGAGCCGCGGCGGGCGCAAGAGCACGGTGGCGACGTTGACCGAGATCCATCATTTCCTGCGCCTGCTCTACGTGAAGCTCGGCACGCAGTACTGCCCGCGCTGCGACGTGGCGATCGAGCCGCAGAGCGCGGAAGCAATTGCGGCGCGCATTCTGCGCGAGCACCGCGGCAGCCGGGTCGGCCTGCTCGCGCCGCTCGTCACGAACCGCAAAGGCTACTACACCGACCTCGCGCGGTGGGCGCGCGGCAGAGGCCACACGCACCTGCGGGTGGACGGCGAGTTCATTCCGACCGCGCCCTGGCCGCGCCTCGACCGGTATCGCGAGCACACCATCGAGCTTCCGGTCGCCGACATGCGCGCGGTGCCCGGAGAGGAAGGCGCATTGCGCGCCGCGCTCGCGCGCGCGTTCGACCACGGCAAGGGCGTCGCGCACGTGATGGCGCCGCTCGAGCGCCTCGAGCAGGCGATGCGGAAGCGCGACCCCGCGCTCGCAGTGATGACCGAGACCGTCTATTCCATCAAGCGCGCCTGCCGTTCCTGCGGCACGAGCTTCCCCGAGCTTGACCCGCGGCTCTTCTCCTACAACTCCAGGCACGGCTGGTGCGCGACCTGTTACGGGACGGGGCTGCGGCTCTCCGGATTCGACGAGGAGCAAAGCGGGGAGGAAATCTGGTGGAACGAGCGGTACGAGGCCGAAGCCGTTCCCTGCGCAGCGTGCGCAGGGAAACGGCTGAATCCGGTCGCATTGGCAGTAAAGTTCCGGGGCCGATCCATCGCCGATCTCAGCAGGCTCTCCGTATCGCAAATCGAAAAGCTCTTTTCTGATCTCCGCTTCGAGGGACGAGAAGCGGAGATCGCGCGCGACATCGTCGCGGAGCTCGCGGGCCGCCTCGCATTCCTGCGCGAAGTCGGGCTCGGCTACCTCGCGCTCGACCGCGCGGCGCCCACGCTCTCGGGAGGCGAAGCGCAGCGCATCCGGCTGGCGGCCCAGCTCGGCTCCAACCTGCGCGGCGTCGCTTACATCCTGGACGAGCCCACCATCGGGCTGCATCCGCGCGACAACCGCATCCTGCTCGATACGCTCGGCAGGCTGGAGCGCAAGGGCAACACGGTGATCGTGGTGGAGCACGACGAGGAGACCATTCGCCGCGCTGCCCACGTGGTGGACCTCGGCCCCGGCGCGGGCAGCGGCGGTGGCGCGGTGGTCGCCGAGGGCACCGCCGCGGACCTCGTGCGGGAGCCCGATTCGGTCACCGGCCGCTTTCTCGCGCACCCGCTCCGGCACCCGCCGCACCCGCGCAGGCTCGTGACGAAGGCGACACCGGCATTGCAGGTCAAAGGCGCGGCCCTGCACAACCTGAAGCGCCTCGACTTGCGGGTGTTCCTCGGGCGGCTCACGGTGGTGACGGGTGTCTCCGGTTCCGGGAAATCGACACTCGCGCGCGACGTGCTCTACGAAAACCTGCGGCGCCTGGTCGCGACGCGGCGCGGGGCTCCGCGTCGCTCCAAGGCGACAGGCGAAAGGCGAAAAGCGAAAGTAAAAGCGATCACGAACGGAACTACTTTCGACTTTCGACTTTCGACTTCCGACTTCGCGCCGGTCGGCTGCCGCGCCATACATGGCGCGGAGCGGATCGACCGGGTGCTAGAGGTGGACCAGACGCCGATCGGCAAGACGCCCCGCTCCTGCCCCGCCACCTACGTCGGTTTCTGGGACCACATCCGCCGCCTCTACGCCGGGGTCACGGAAGCGCGCATGCGGGGCTACACGGCGAGCCGATTCTCGTTCAACGTGGCCGGCGGGCGCTGCGAGGCATGCGAGGGGCAGGGGATCAAGCGCATCGAGATGTCGTTCCTGCCCGACGTGAAGGTGACCTGCGAGACGTGCCGCGGCGCGCGCTTCAATCCCGAGACGCTCGCGGTGCGCTTCAGGGAAAAGTCGATCGGGGACGTCCTCGCGATGAGCATGGACGAGGCGGCTGAGTTCTTCGCGGCGCATCCCGCCGTACACCACGCGCTCACGCTGCTGCAGGACGTAGGGCTCGGCTACCTCACGCTCGGCCAGCAAAGCCCGACGCTCTCAGGCGGCGAGGCGCAGCGCATCAAGCTCGTCACCGAGCTCGCCAAGGTGCGTAGCACGGTTGCACTCACGGATCACGGATCACGGATTACGGATCACGATTCGCGATCCACGCTGTACGTGCTGGACGAGCCGACGGTCGGCCTGCACATGGCCGACGTCGAAAAGCTCACCAACGTGCTGCACCGGCTGGTGGACGCCGGCAACACCGTAGTCGTAGTCGAGCACAACCTCGACGTCATCGCCGAAGCCGACTGGGTGATCGACCTCGGGCCGGAGGGCGGCGAGGCCGGCGGTGAGATCGTCGCGCAGAACGCGCCGCAGGCGGTGGCGAGCGACCCTGCGCGCTCGCACACCGCCCGCATCCTCGCAGATTTCCTGCGCGAGCGAACTGCGACGCAGCGCACGGCAACGGTCCCGCCACACTGACGCGCGGTTCCCCAAAAAAGAAATCGGACGCGCGCGCCAAACTCGTGTATAGTGCGCGCCAGGGTTTCTGTTTCGCGTCATCCGGTTAGCGTTTCAGTCGTTTCACGGTCCATTCCGGACCGTCGAATCACCCAGCCTGGCATCGCATCTGCCTGAACCGGTTTGGAAGGCTCGTCCTTCCCGGGCCGACCATTCAGGAGAAATTTATTAGCACGTCATTTGCAAGCCTCGGCCTGTCGGCCGGGCTCACCCGCGCCGTCGCCGAGCAGGGATACACCGAACCCACCCCCATCCAGGCGCAGGCCATTCCGGTCGTGCTCGCCGGGCGCGATCTGCTCGGCGCCGCCCAGACCGGCACCGGCAAGACCGCCGGATTCACATTGCCGCTGCTGCAGCGGCTTGCGGCGCAAGCAAGCGCGAGCTATTCGCCCGCGCGCCATCCGGTCCGGGCGCTGATCCTCGTGCCGACCCGCGAGCTCGCGGCGCAGGTGCAGGAGAGCGTCCGCGCCTACGGCAGGCATATAAAGCTGCGCTCGACCGTGATCTTCGGCGGCGTCGGCTTCAACACCCAGGCCGACGAGCTGCGCCGCGGCGTGGACATCGTCGTCGCGACTCCCGGACGCCTGCTGGATCACGTGCAGCAGCGCACCATAGACCTGCGCCAGGTAGAGATCCTCGTGCTGGACGAGGCCGACCGTATGCTCGACATGGGCTTCATCCCTGCCATTCGCCGCATCCTCGCCTTGCTCCCGGCGAAGCGCCAGAACCTGCTGTTCTCGGCGACCTTCCCCGAGGAGATTCGCAAGCTCTCCGGCTCGTTCATGCGCGACCCGGCGACCGTCGAGGTCGCGCGGCGCAACATGCCGGTCGAGCTTATTGCACAGGTCGCGCACCCCGTGGACCAGGGGCGCAAGCGCGAGCTGCTCGCGCACCTCGTCAAGACCCGCGACTGGCGCCAGGTGCTTGTGTTCACCCGCACCAAGCATGGCGCAAACCGGCTCGCCCAGCAGCTCGAGCGCGACGGCATCGAGGCCGACGCGATCCACGGCAACAAGAGCCAGCCCGCGCGCACGCGCGCGCTGAAACGCTTCAAGGACAACGAGCTGCAGGTGCTGGTCGCCACCGATATCGCTTCGCGGGGGCTGGATATCGAGGAGCTTCCGCACGTGGTCAACTACGACCTGCCGCACGTACCGGAAGATTACGTGCATCGCATCGGCCGCACCGGCCGCGCGGGGGCATCGGGCGAGGCGGTGTCGCTGGTGTCCGGCGAGGACCGCCCGCTGCTCTCCGCGATCGAGCGCCTGATCAACCGGCGCATCGAGCAGCGCATCGTGGCCGGCTTCGAGCCCGGACTATCTTCCTACGCGCCGGCGTCCCGGCCGGACCAGCACCGCCATCCGCACCATGGGCGCCGGCAGCCATCCGCCCCGCGGCCGGCTCGCGGCAGCGACGGGGGCCGCAAGCCGGGCAACGGACAGGAGCCACGGCACGAGCCACACACCCCCACGCAAGGCCGGTGGTCCGGACAGCAGCAACCGCATTCGCAGGGCCGGCAACCCGCGCCATCGCGGCAGCATCCCCAGCACGAAGACGGACAGCCCTCACCGCAGCGCGCCCGGACGCAGCAGTTTCCGGCGCTCTTCGGCACCCACGACCGCAAGGTTCGGTAAGGGCGGCAGCCGGCGGCGCCTCTCTTGCGCCGCCCCTGCCCCGGTCGCTCTCGCGCCCGCACCGCCGCCGCGGCCGCCGCGCGCCCGGCGTTCGTTGAACCTGTTCCTTGATTTTGGTCAAATCATTACGGGGAAAACCTGAGAAACTCCCTGCAAGAAGGGAGTGTTATCATTTTTCCGGACGGAACCCGGCCGTCCACAAGAAAACCCGCGGGAGAACATGAAGCTCAACGACACCCGGCTCGCATTGCCGCCGCAGCAGGTCACGCTCGACGTGCTGCTGGAGAAGTACGCGAAGAACGGCGAAAAGACCGCTGAAGATCTGCGCCGGCGCGTCGCACGCGCGCTCGCCGCGGTAGAGAAGGACCCCGCGCGCTGGGAGCCGGTGTTCTTCGAAGCGCTCGAAGGCGGCTTCATTCCCGGCGGACGCGTCAACTCCGCCGCCGGAACGAACTTGCAGGCGACGCTCATCAACTGTTTCGTGCAGCCGGTGGGCGACTCGGTGTCCGAGACCGTGGACGGCAAGCCCGGCATCTATGTCGCGCTGCAGGAAGCGGCGGAAACCATGCGGCGCGGCGGCGGCGTGGGCTACGACTTCTCGGCGATCCGCCCGCGCGGGGCACGGGTGCGCGGTACCGAAAGCACCGCGAGCGGGCCCGTGTCCTACATGCGCGTCTTCGACAAGAGCTGCGAGACGGTGGAGTCCGCCGGCTCGCGCCGCGGCGCGCAGATGGGGATCCTTCGCTGCACGCACCCCGACATCGAGGACTTCATCCACGCGAAAGATCACGGCGAGCTCAAGAACTTCAACGTGAGCGTGGCGGTGACCGACGCCTTCATGCGCGCGGTCGAGGCCGACGGCGACTGGGAGCTCGTGCACAAGCAGCCGCCCGCACCCGATTTCGAGGGCGCGCCGGGCCAGCGCCCCGATGGCCTGTGGGTCTACCGCAGGGTCAAGGCGCGCGAGCTCTGGCAGCAGATCATGGAATCCACCTACGATCACGCCGAGCCGGGCGTATTCTTCATCGACCGCGCGAACGTGGACAACAATCTCTCCTACGTCGAGCGGATCGAATCGACCAACCCGTGCGTCACTGGCGATGCCTGGATGATGACCGGCGACGGTCCGCGCCGAGTCCATGAACTCATTGGCCAGGCCTTCGTGGCAATACACAGGGGAAGGGGTTACCGCACGACCTCGCAGGGATTCTTTTCAACAGGCCGCAAGCCGGTAGTTCGCTTGACCACACGTGAAGGTCCCAGCCTACGACTAACCAAGGACCATCTGGTTACGCGCGTAACGAGCAGCAGCCGTTATTTCATGGAAGCGGAATGGGCGGCAGCTTCCGATCTCAAAGCCGGCGACAGGATTCTGCTACACGATCATCGCGCTCTCGCCGGCTGGCCTGGCGCGCATACGGAAGCCGAGGGGTACCTTCTCGGGATGCTGATCGGTGATGGTTCGCTCAAGGAAGACAAGGCGGTACTTGCCGTGTGGGACGCGCAAGCGCGCCAGCAAGCGAACGGTGAATGGGTTTTCTCGCCGGGAGTCGCGAGCATGATGCAATCGGCCGAGCGCGCGGCCCGCACATTGCACCACCAAAGGGATTTCCGCGGCTGGCAAGGCGTTGTTGCTGGAGGCAGGACGACCGAACTGCGGCTATCACTTGCCGCGTTGCGGGACCTCGCGCTTTCGCTTGGAATGCGGCCCGGTGCAAAGCGGATCACGGACCAAATGGAACGCTGTTCGTCCGACTTCTACCGTGGCTTGTTGCGTGGCCTGTTCGATACTGACGGATCTGTCCAGGGCACGCAGGCGAAAGGGGTCAGCGTGAGATTGACCCAAGTGGATCACGAGAATCTCGTGCGCGCCCAGCGACTCCTGTTGCGCCTCGGTATTTTCTCGACCATCTACAGGAACAGAAAGCCGGCTGGCGAGAACCTGCTTCCGGATGGCAGGGGAGGCCTTGCACTATATCCAATCCAGGCAACCCACGAACTTGTCATATCCGGCGAGAACTTGCTGCATTTCGAGCAAGCAGTCGGGTTTGACAACGCTGACAAAGCGGGACGGTTGAGTTACCTACTGTCTTCCTATCGGCGAAAGCTCAATCACGAGAACTTTGTCGCAACCGTCGATACGGTATTGCAGGACGGTGAGGACGAGGTCTTTGACGTTTCCGTAGCCGAGGTGAACGCATTTGATGCCAATGGATTCTGTGTTCACAACTGCGGAGAGCAGGCGCTGCCTCCTTACGGCTGCTGCTGCCTCGGCTCGATCAATCTCACGCTGTTCGTGCGCGAGCCGTTCGGCGCGAAGGCGCGCTTCGACTTCGAGGCTTTCGGGCGCGTAGTGCGGCCGGCGGTGCGCATGCTCGACAACGTGCTCGACGCGACGGTGTGGCCGCTGGAGCAGCAGCGGGCGGAGGCGCGCGCGAAGCGCCGGGTGGGGCTCGGCTTCACCGGCCTGGGCGACGCGCTGATCATGCTCGGGCTGCGCTACGACACGGAGGATGCGCGCCGCTGCGCGGCGCGCATTATGGAAGCGATGCGCGATGAGTCATACGCTGCGTCGATTGAACTCGCGAAGGAGAAAGGAGCTTTCCCGCTCTTTGATGCGGAGCGGTATCTTGCCGCTCCGCATTTTGCCTCGCGCCTCCCGGAGAAGCTGAAGGGCGAGATCCGCAGGCACGGCATCCGCAACAGCCATCTCCTGTCGATCGCGCCCACCGGAACGATCTCGCTCGCCTTCGCCGACAACGCCTCGAACGGCATCGAGCCGCCCTACTCGTGGACCTACCAGCGCAAGAAGCGCATGTCCGACGGTTCGATGAAGATCTACGATGTCGAGGACCACGCGTGGCGGCTCTACCGGCACCGCGGCGGCGACATGGGCCGGCTCCCGCCGCCGTTCGTCACCGCGATGGACATCTCCGCGCTCGACCACATGCGCATGGTGGCGGCGGTCTCGCCTTTTGTGGATTCCGCCATCAGCAAAACCGTCAACGTGCCCGAGAACTACCCGTATACCCACTTCAAGGACCTCTACCTCGAAGCGTGGAAAGCGGGCCTGAAGGGCATCACCACCTACCGCCCGAACAAGGTACTGGGCGCGGTGCTTTCCGTGACGCCGGAGTCCGAGCAACCGAACGACCTCGACACCACCGCGGACCGGCGGATCCGGCTCGAAGCGACCCCGCAGCCGGCGCTCTCGAGCCTGCGCTGGCCGGGACGGCCGAACCTCGCGACCGGCAACCCGTCGTGGACCTACATGGTGGAATCGCCCTTGGGGAAGTTCGCAATCTTCGTCGGCCATGTCGAAAACGCCGATCCCCATCCGTTCGAGGTGTGGGTGAACGGCGCGGAGCAACCTCGCGGCCTCGGGGCGGTGGCGAAGACGCTCTCGATGGACATGCGCGCGCAGGACAAGGCATGGCTGCGGATGAAGCTCGAGATCCTCGCGCGCACCACCGGCGACGACGCATTCGACTGCCCGCTGCCGCCGAATGGCGAGGCGCGGCGCGTGCCGAGCATGGTGGCGGCGTTCGCCCGCATCGTGCGCTACCGCGTGGACCAGCTGGGGGCGCTCGCGAAGCAGGACGGGAAATCCCCGGTGCTCGACGCCCTGTTCGCGAAGAAGGAGCCCAAGACCGGCACCGACGGCACCATGTCGTGGACGGTGGACGTGCACAACCCGCGTACGGGCGACGACTTCGTTCTGATGCTGAAGGAGCTGGTGCTGCCTGGCGGACAGCGCCGTCCGTATTCGGTGTGGATGGCGGGCGCTTACCCGCGCGCGCTCGACGGTTTGTGCAAGCTGCTCTCGCTCGACATGCGCGTGATCGACCCGGCCTGGATCGGGATGAAGTTGAGGAAGCTTCTCAACTATGCGGAGCCGCTGGGCGACTTCATGGCGCGGGTCCCGGGAGCGGAGCGCCAGCAGAACTTCCCGAGCACGATCGCCTATTGCGCGCGCCTCATCATCCACCGCTACGCGATGCTCGGCGTGCTGGACGAGCGCGGCTATCCGCTCTCCGAGATGGGCGTGCTCGAGATTCCCGAGGACGACCGCGACCGCTCCGCCCACCCGCTGCTCTACGGGAAGCGGTGCGCGGAGTGCGGCAGCCGGGCGGTCATCCACAAGGACGGATGCGAGTTCTGCACCGCGTGCGGCTGGATCGGCGCGTGCGGGTGACCAGAACATGACCGCTGACGAAGCGCCGCCGTGACGAAGTGGCGAGATTACGGAAGCCGGCCTATGAGCAAGCGCGTGGTCAAGAAACCTCCCCGGTCGTTGCGTCCCGGCGCGGCGCAGTCGAAGAAACCGTCCGCGCTCAATCCCCGCCTCTCGGCGCAGACGCGCAAGATCCTGCTCAAGCACTACCGCACCAAGTACGCCGTGCGCCACCGCGGCGGCGGACGCTGACGCAGGAGCGCTGGAACGCTGCTTCAGTAGCTCCCGCCGCGGATGAACCGTGCCATGCCGGCCGCGACCTCGGCCTCCTGTCCGATGAAGCCATGCGGCGAGCGCCCCAGGCAGGCCTCGACGCTCGGGGCACCGGCGGGGCCGCCGGGACCGCCGGTGACGGTGACGGCCTGCTCGCGCGTGCCGCTGGTCCGGGCGGTGATCTTACCGATGAAACCGGGAGGCGAGCGGACGCAGGTGTCGGCGGCATGGCCGATGACGAGCACCGGCATCCGGATCGCTTCGAGCTGCAGATCGAAGACCGTCTGCGCCACCCACTGCTTCCGGCCGGGGGCGCCCGACGTGACCGGGGATGTGAGCACGAGCCCGTCGGGCGCAGACGGGCCCACGAGCCGGGACGCTGCATTCGCAGCCGAGATCGCGCCCCGACTTGTGCCGACGAGCCACACCGGCGCTTTGGTGCGCGCGCGCACGTCGGCGATGACGCGCCCAAGATCGTCCGCATGCCGCGGCATGATCCGCAATCCCGCCAGCCCGTCCTCGCCGGGATGGTCGGAGCGCGCATCCACCAGGGCAGTCACGAAACCGGCGCCGTGGAAATGCGGCAGGGAGCGCACGAGGGAATTTCCGGTGAGCGCGCGCGAACAGCCCTTGTCGTCGAGATCGAGGTATCCTCCGCCTCCCACCAACAGCACGAGCGCGATGCCCTCGCCTTGCGCTTGCGCGCCCTGCGGCCGCGCGAGCGCGTAGCGCGTCGTCGTGCGGTCATGCGTCTCGATCGTCACGATCTCGCCGCAGCCTTCTACCGGTGAGCCGGCGTTCGACTGCGCAAGCGACGCACCCGCCACCGAAACCAGCAGGACGCCGGCCAACACCGCGGATCGCATCCTCCTCCTCCCGGGGAGCGGGATTCCCTCTCTCAATGCGCCAAGATCGCAGCGCATCAACCGATGCGGGAAGAACGCACAAACCGGCTGAATACCCAGAATACCGCCCGAAGGCCCCCCCAGCCAACGAGAAACGCAAGCAGGCTCAGCACCACCCAGAACACGCGGCCGCTGAGCAGGTAGCCGATCAGAAAGGGGGCGCCCAGGGCCAGTGCGCCGGAGCGTGCAACGATCGCGGCCTGCCGTGGCGTCAGAGGTCCCGGCGCGTTCAGCCGCGCCAATCCGAATACCAGCAGTGCGCTCGCGATGGACACATCGAGGAGCGCGGCGCTCAACAGGAGCGAAACTCCCCCGAAAACGCCGCCTTCGCCCACGAAACCGGCGCCCTCTCGCGCTCCCGCCATGAACCCGCTCACGGCCAGCGGAAGTGTCCAAGCATTCACGACCACGATGGCCGTGATCGCGATCATGACCAACGCTTTCTTCATACCGAGTCGGGCTCTCAGCGCTTGTGCTTCCCCGCGCTCCAGCCGCTCTTCGCGAGGTGCTTCTCGCCCACCTCGACCGGCTCCTCCTCGAGCGGCGTCGCCATGGTGTCGTTCCAGCGGTTCATGAAGCCGAAATAGGCGACCACCCCGGCGATCTCGACGATCTGGCTCTCGCTCCAGTGCTGCTTCATCCTTGCGAACAACTCATCGGTGACGTCGTTGGGCTGGGAAGCGGCTGCTATGGCGAACTCGAGCGCCACGCGCTCGGCTTCGGTATAGAGCGGGCTCGTGCGGAATTCCCAGACGGCCTCGAGCTTCTTCTCGTCCACGCCGAGCCGGAGCGACGCTCCGGCGGTGTGCGCCATTCAGTAGTGGCAGCCGTGGGCGCGGCTCGCGACGTGCGCGACGAGCCGCCGAAAGCCGAGCGGGACCTCGCCTTCCGGGTCCCAGACCGCCGCGGCGAGCTGCTGCAGCGCGCGCACGAGCTTCGGCTTGCGCTGCATGATGAGCCCGCTGTTCGGCACGAAGCCGAGCGTTTTCTTGTAACCCGCTTCGAGGTCCTTCAGCTCCGGAGCGAGCGGCAGGGGCGCGAGACGCGGCATGTATCCTCCATGATGTCGTTGACGAAGCCGTTGGCGCGCGCGATCCCGCCCGGGCCACACCCCGCTGTCTAGCGCGGGCGGTCGCCCTTGAGAGTGATCCGGTGCATGACGCGCCGGAAGCCGTGGTAGTCGTTCACGGGGTTGTGCTGGGCGCAGCGGTTGTCCCAGAACGCGATCGAGCCCGGCCGCCAGCCGAAGCGGCAGGTGAGTTCGGCGCGGACCTGGTGGCGGAAGAGGAACCCGAGCAGCGGCGCGCTCTCCTCCTCGCTCATGTCCTTGAAGCGCACCGTGTGGCCGACGTTGACGTAGAGCGCCTTGCGCCCGGTCTCGGGATGGGTGCGCACCACCGGGTGCTCCGCGACGTATTCGCGGCGCGATTGCCCGGTCGGATTCTCCTTGATGCGGTCCTCGCGCGAGCGCGTGACGTCCGCCTTCGCCGAGCTGTTGACCGCGACGAGCGGCTCGAGCAACCGCTGCATGCGCTCCGAGAGCGACTCGTACGCCGCATACATGCTCGCGAACTCGGTGTCCCCGCCATACGGCGGCACCTCGCGCGCGAGCAGCACGGTGCCCATCGGCGGTTCTTCCAGGTAGGTCGTGTCCGAATGCCACACGCCGCCGAAATTCACCCGCTCGTGCTCCAGCTTGACGACCGGCGTGATCGTGGGAAAGCCGTCGAGCCCCTTCACGAACGGGTACTCGACCGGCTCGCCGAAGCGCTCGGCGAACCCGAGAAACTGCGCCGGAGTGAGATCCTGGTCGCGGAAGAAGATGACGAGGTTCTCGAGCCAGGCGCGGCGGATCTCGCCGATCGTGCGCTCGGGCAGCTCGCGCCGGAGATCCACGCCGTGGATTTCGGCCCCGAGGGCTCCCGCAATCTTGCGCACTTCGATGGTTTCGTACATGGAATCGGTCCGCGCAGGCACCTTGCGAAGTATACCCAACCCCGATCAGCGCGCTGGCGCCTTCCCGCATACCGGATCGAAACCGGCGAGCTCGACGCGCCGGCTCGTATCGTGGGAGCGGTACACGGCTTCCTGCACCTTGAGATTCACGAGGTAGTCGCGCGCGCGGTTCTCCAGGGAGCCGCCCTCGCGCAAGTGGCGCACCACGTGGCGCTGCAGCGCCTCGCACGCACCGCCGCCGAAGCCCGTTTCCGGGCCGCGCTCATAGGGGTGCTCCGCCTCCGGCCCGCGGTGCGGCTTCCAGTACAGGCGCGCGTCGCCGTCGAGCCTTAGCACGCCGTTCGAGCCTTCGAGCCACATTTCGCCGAGCGTGCGGCGCGGGTTCGCCGCCACATGATCGTTCAGTCGGTTGCCGTCGAAGAGGCCGGTTGCGCCGCCCTCGAACTCGAAGACGATGTACCCGGCATCCTCGCCCGCGATTGCCGGGTTCATCCGCCGCAGCCGCGCGCTGACCGCAGAGACCTCGCCCATGAGGTAACGGAAGGTGTCGATGTAGTGGATCGCGGTCTCGTAGACGAGCAGCCGCGGCATGCCCTGGAAATACGGCTGCCGGTCGAGATAGGCGACCGGCCCCTGGCCGTCGCCCGGGCGCAGGCGGAACGCCACGGCGTGCAGCGCGCCAAGCGTGCCGTTCCCGATCAGGCTCTTCGCCTCGCGAAACCACGGCATGAAGCGGAAGTTCTCGTGCACGACGAGCTCCGTCCCCGCGCGCTCGGCGGTTTCGACGACGGCGAGAGCTTGCGCGTAATCGGGGGCGAGCGGCTTCTGGCAGACGGCGAAGATTCCGCGCTCGGCCGCTGCTGCGACCAGCGCGTGGTGCGTCGGGGGCGGCGTAACGATGTCGAAGATGTCCGGCCGCACCGCGTCGAGCATCTGCGCGGCGTCGGTGTGCGCCTCCGGGATGCCGAAGCGCTGCGCCAGCGCGCGCGCCTTTGCGCCGTCGCTGTCGCACAGCGCGACGTGCTCCACCCCGGAGATCGCGCGCCATCCCTCGAGGTGGAACCGGCTGAAGTACCCCGCGCCGGCGCTCGCCACGCGCAATCGCCCGCTCACCGGCTGCCGGCTCATGAACCGAGCGCGTCGATGACCGCGCGCGTGATGTCCGCCGTCCCGCTCGAGCCGCCGAATTCCGGCGGCAGCACGCGCCGCTCGGCGAAGCAGCGCTCGACGGCGCGCTCCAGCATCCGGGCCGCATCGTGGCATGGCGCGGCCTTCCGGCGCTCGCCGAGCCAGTCGAGCATCATCGCGCACGAAAGAAACGCCGCCGTGGGATTGGCCTTGCCTTGCCCCGTGATGTCGGGTGCCGATCCGTGCGCCGGCTGGAACAGCGCGTGCTCGTCCCCGATATCGCCCGAAGGCGCCATGCCCATGCCGCCGATGAGACCGGCCGCGAGATCGGAGAGAATGTCGCCGAACATATTCTCGGTGACCATCACGTCGAAGCTCCACGGCCTCAGCACCAGATTGAGCGCGGTGGCATCCACGTACGCGGAGTCGGCACGGATTTCGGGGAACCGCTTTGCCCGCTCCTCGAACACTTTGCGGAAGAACGCCATCGAGGCGAGCACGTTGGCCTTGTCCACGCAGGTGACCCGGCCGGGACGCCCGCCCGCCTTGCGGTGCCCGGCCAGGCGGAAGGCGAAGTCGAATACCCGCTCGCTGCGCTCGCGCGTGATCACGAGCGCATCGCGCGCCTCGTTTTCCGTGACTGGCCCCTTCCCGCGCTCGAAGAACAGGCCCTCGGTCTGCTCGCGCACCAGCACGAAATCGATCTCCGCGGCGCGCGAGTCGGCGAGGCGGGGCGGCAGCCCAGGCAGTGCGCGTATGGGCCGCACCCCGGCGTAGAGCTCGAAGTGCTCCCGGATATCCAGCTGCGGGGAGATCTCGGTGCCGTCAGGATAGCGGATGTCGGGCCAGCCCATCGCCCCGAGCAGCATCGCGTCGGCGCGCTCGAGCGCGCGCAGCGTTTCCGCGGACAGCGCCGTGCCGGTCTGCTGGTAGGCGCGGGCTCCCGCCGCGTAACGCGTGAACGCAAGATCGATCCCGCCCACACGTCCGCACAGCGCCTTGAGCACTTCGAGCGCGGCCTCCGTTACCTCGACGCCGATACCGTCTCCGGGCAGCAATGCGATTTCGAATTTCGTGCCTCGCGCCATGATCCTTTCATCGATTCGTGTTTTCCGGTGGCGTTACGCATACCTCAACCGTGCGTGAAAGACAAGCGGGCGCCGGGGCGCGCCGTTTTGCCGTGTAACGCGGTAAAATCTGTCGCGTGCCAGACCAACGCGCGATATTGAGCGAAAAGGACGTTGCCCCGGACCCCTACGCGCAGTTCGCGCACTGGTACGCGCGCGCGCTGGCAACGCAGAAACCGCTCCCGCACGCCGCCGCGCTCGCCACCGCCACCCGCAGCGGGCGCCCGTCGCTGCGCATGGTGCTGCTGAAAGGGTTCGACGCGCGCGGGTTCGTCTTCTACACCAATTACCGCAGCAGCAAGGGCCGCGACCTCGCAAGCAACCCGCGCGCGAGCCTCCTCTTCTACTGGGGCAGCCTCGAGCGGCAGGTGCGCGTGGACGGCACCGTAGCAAAGGTCGCGCGGCGCGAGTCCGACGACTACTTCGCCACCCGTCCGCGCGGCAGCCAGCTTGCCGCGTGGGCCTCGCCGCAGAGCGAGCCCCTGCCCGATCGCGCCGCACTGGAGCGGGGCTTTGCCGCCCTGGCGGAGAAATACTCGGGCGAGGTTCCCCGGCCTCCGGAATGGGGCGGCTACCGCCTGGCTCCGGAGGCGATCGAGTTCTGGCAAGGCCGGGAGGATCGCCTGCACGATCGGGTGCGCTACCGGCGCGCGCGCAATGGCCGGTGGGTGATCGAGCGGCTCGCGCCGTGAGGCACCGCTTGCCGTGATGCAAAGCTTGCTGCGCATCCTTGCCCCGCTCGCGGTGCCCGCCGCGCTGCTCGCCGCCGCCTTCGTGCTCGTCCTCTACAGTGCGGCACTGCCGCCCTCGCTCGAAGGGCTCATGGTCTACGGTCCGCACGTCGTGCTTGCGCTCGGGGTCGCGCTCGCGATCGGCTTCAACCGCGGCCGCGTGGTGTTTGCGCTGCTCACGCTCGCGATCGCCTATTCCGCGCAGCAGCTGTGGCTCGCGCAGGGGCTCGGGACGCCGGCCGCGAGCGCGGTTTACGCCGCGCTCACGGTCTTCGTGCCGCTCAATCTCGCCGCGCTCACGCTGCTGCCCGAGCGCGGGACGTTCAACCGCCACGGTGCGCTGCGCCTGGCGGTGATCGCCGCCCAAGTCGCGTTTGTCGCCTGGGTTGCGGGCGTGGAGCGCTCCGATCTCATCGCGTGTGCCTACCAGCGCTTCCTTGCCCCGCTCGGAGTGGGCGCAACGCGCATGCCGCACCTTGGAATCGCGGCGGCCGTGCTCTCGCTGCTCGTGGCGCTCGCCGCCGCGCTCGTCAGGCGCTCGGCGATCAACGCGAGCCTCGCCGGAGCGATCGTCGCCTTCATGGTCGCCGCCCACGTCGTCACCGCGTCCACGACGTACGCGATCTTCACGGCGGCCGCGGCGCTGATGGCGGCGCTCGGGGTTCTGCAGGAAAGCTACCGCATGGCGTTCCGCGACGAGCTGACCGGCCTGCCGAGCCGCCGCGCGCTCAACGAGCGGCTCATGTCATTGGGGGGGACCTACACCATCGCGATGCTCGACGTGGATCACTTCAAGAGCTTCAACGACACCTACGGCCACGATCTCGGCGACCAGGTGCTCAAGATGGTGGCGTCGAAGATGGCGGGGGCGGGCGGTGGCGGGCGCGCGTTCCGCTACGGCGGCGAGGAGTTCACCGTGCTGTTTCCGGGGAAGAGCGTTCCGGAAGCGATACCGCATCTCGAGGCGCTGCGCGAGGCGATCGCCGCCTACCGTCTCGCGCTGCGCAGCACCGACCGGCCGCGCAAGCCGAAAGGCGCCAAGCGCCAGCGCGGCGGCTGGCGGGGCCGGAACGCGGTGGCGGTCACCGTGAGCATCGGGGTGGCCGAGCGCAGCGAGCGACGGCCAACGCCGGAAGCAGTGATCGAGGCAGCCGACCGGGCCCTCTACCGCGCCAAAGGCAAGGGCCGCGACCAGGTGAGCCAATAGGCGGCCATCGCCTGTGGCCGTCTATAATCGGCGCACCGGTTGAAGCGCGGCGGCTGCCAGGAATGCCCGCCGAGCCTGCCCGCCCCCTGTGAACGTCCCGCTGTCGAGACAGCCGTGGTTCAGCGCCGCGCTTGCGTGGTACTTCGTCGTTGTCTGGGGCTCCGGTTTCGTCATTACCAAGATCGCGCTGCAGTATGCGCCCCCCTTCACGTTCCTCACCCTGCGCTTCGTTTTCGGGCTGGCGTGCGTGATCCCGGTGATCCTGATCATGCAGCCGCGCTGGCCGGCCACGCGCGTCGAGCTGGTACACGTCATCGTCGCGGGCCTGCTCATGCACGCGGTGCACCTTGGCGGCAGCCACTACACCCAGTATCTCGGCATCTCCGCTGGCATCACCGCCCTCATCCTGTCGGCGCAACCGCTCATCACGGCGCTGATCGCGGCGCGCTGGATGGACGAGCGCCTCACACGCCGCCAGTGGGTCGGGGTGATCGTCGGCCTTGGAGGGGTCCTGCTCATTGTCTGGCACAAGATCGACGTGCACGTGGCGACCGCCGCAAGTCTCCTTGCCGTCACCGTGGGGCTCGCGGGCGTTACCGCGGGCACACTCTACCAGAGGGCGTTCTGCCCGCTCGTGGACCTGCGCAGCGCCGCTTTTGTGCAGTTCTCGGTAAACATCGCGGTGCTTGCTCCGCTTGCGTGGGTGGTGGAGGGGTTCACGATCGAGTGGTCATGGGCGCTCGTTGGGGCGATCGTGTTCCTCGTCATCGGCGGGTCCATACTCGCGGTGAGCGCGCTGCACACGCTGATGCGCCGCGGCCAGGCAACGCGGGTAACCTCGCTCCTCTATCTCACGCCGGTCTTCGCGGTCGTGGTCGAGCTGGCAGTATTCGGGCTCGTCCCGAGCGCGCTTTCCACTTTCGGGATCGTGGTGACGTGTTTCGGCGTGGCGCTGGTCGCGGCGCGCGCGCGCGCGCCGGCTAGCGCCTCTCCGACGTTCATTCACTCCCCGCCGCCCGGCCAAACAAGCCGTGCGCAACCAGATGCCGCAAACCAATATGTGGGAACGGCCGACACGCGCATGTAGAATTGCGCTTTTCGCCTTGCCCGCGCGGCCGCCTTGACGCTTCCTTTCGTCGTCGCACTCACGATCCTCACGCATCTTTCGTTCTCCGGGGCGCGCGTCGCGCTGTCGTTGACGGCGATCCGGTTCGAGGCAACGCCGCTCACCGTGGGCATCGTGCTTTCGCTGCTTGCGCTCGTGCCCATGGTCTTCGCGGTAAGCTGGGGCCGCTATGTGGACCGCGTCGGCGTGCGCAAGCCGATGTTGATCGGTTCGGGCGCGCTCGCTGCGGCGATGCTGCTGCAGTTCGCGGTGCCAAGGCTGGAGACGCTTTTCATCGTGAGCGCGCTCGCCGGCTCCGGGTTCATGCTCCATCATATCGCCGTCAACCAGGCCGCCGGCGCGCTCGGACGCCCGGACGAGCGTGTCCGCAACTTCAGCTTCCTTGCGCTCGGATTCTCCACCTCGAACGTGCTGGGCCCGACCACCGCCGGCTTTGCCATCGACTGGATCGGGCACCGCGGCGCGTTCCTGGTCCTGGGCACGGGCGCGCTCGTCGCGCTCATCGTGCTGCTCTACCGCAAGGGCGAGATCCCGGGGCACGATGCGCCGGTGCCCCATCACGAGAAACGGCGGGTGCTCGACCTGCTGCGCGATCCGACGCTCGCGCCCGTATTCGTGGTGAGCGGCATGCTCTCGATCACCTGGGACCTGTTCACCTTCGTCACGCCGATCCACGGCTCCAACATCGGCCTCTCGGCCTCCACCATCGGCCTGATACTCGGCGCATACGGCGCGGCCATATTCGTGGTGCGGCTGATCCTGCCCGCGATCGTGCACCGGTTGAACGAGTGGCACATATTGATCGGGGCGATGCTCGCTGCGGGCACGACGTTGCTGATCTTCCCGCTGGTGAACGAGGTGTCGCTGCTGCTGCTGCTCGCCTTCGTGCTGGGAATCGGGCTGGGAGGCACGCAGCCGATGATCATGGCGCTGCTCTACAACAATGCGCCGGCGGGGCGAGCGAGCGAGGCGCTCGGCGTGCGCACCCTGCTCCTCAACTTCAGCCAGACGAGCGTCCCGCTCGCGTTCGGCGCGCTCGGCTCCGCGCTCGGCATGCTGCCGGTGTTCTGGGCAATGGGGCTGGCGCTGCTCGGCACAGGCTATTTCGTCGCGCGCCGCCGCTGACGGCGCAGGACGCTGCAAGCGGTTCTCGGAGCCGCGCGATCGGACGCGGCAGGCAACAAAAAGGCCGGGGCTGCGCTGTCCCAGCCCCGGCCTTGTCCTCAGAAAAACGCGATTAGCGCAGGTGGTTGCTCACCAGCTTGGTCATCTCGAACATCGAGACCTGCGACCTGCCGCCGAACACCGGGCGGAGCTTCTCGTCCGCATTGATCATGCGCTTGTTGACACGATCCTGCAGCCCGTTGCGCTTGATGTAGGCCCACAGTTTCTTCGTGACCTCGGTGCGCGGCATCGGACTGCCGCCGATCACCGCCGCGAGCGTCGCGCTCGGGCTCATCGGCTTCATGAACGCCGGATTCGGCTTGCGCGCGCTCTTCTTCTTCGGTGCCTTGCGGGCCGCCTTGCGGACTTTCTTGGACTTCTTGCTGCTTTTCTTTCTCTTGGCCATATCTATCTCCCGTTGTTTACGCTGTGGACAGCGAGTCTGAATCGAATTGCCGTGCGAAAGTTGGGTCGGCGATTAGAGGATGCCAATCTATTCGCAACCTTGCAAGGTTTATTTTTTCCTGTGCGAGCCGCTCGCGCCGCCTGGCTGACCGGGGAAGCGCGCGTGCGCTCGCCGGGAGCGGGGTTCGTCGGCTGTATCCTGCGCTGTGGAGCCGGCAGCCCGTTGACGCGGTGCGTGCGCGGATCGCGATCCCGCCGCAACGCTAAGTCAAGGACTTACCTGCCGAAGTTCAAGTCTAAGCGTGCATCCGCACGTGGCGCGCCGGGTGCACGGGGCATTGCGCTGCGCCGGTGCGGATTCAACCGCTGATGCCCGTTTCGCGAATCACGCAGAGGGCCGGTGCGACGCGCGACGCCGGCAATCGGGCGGGCGAGCCGGCACCGCGCTAGCCGCGTTTTTTGCGCTTTTCGAGGAATTGCTTGCGGAACTTGGCGAGTTTCGGCGCCACGACGAACCGGCAATACGGCTGACCGGAGTTGCGCCGGAAATATTCCTGATGATAGCCCTCGGCCGGGTAGTAAGCGGTGGCAGCGGCCACTTCGGTGACGATCGGATCGCTCCACACCTTGTCGGCGGCGAGCTTGGCGATCATCTTCTCCGCGGCCGCTTTCTGTTGCGGCGAGTGATAGAAGATCGCCGAGCGGTACTGGGTCCCGACATCGCTGCCCTGGAAATTGAGCGTGGTCGGGTCGTGGATCGCGAAGAACACCTGCAGCAGCTCCTCGTAAGAAACCACGGCCGGATCGAAGACGATGCGCACGACTTCGGCATGCCCGGTTTCGCCCGTGCATACTGCGTGGTAGGTGGGATTCGGCGCTTGCCCGCCCATATAGCCCGATTCCACTGCTTCGACGCCTTTCATCTCGTCGAACACGGCTTCCAGGCACCAGAAGCATCCGCCCGCGAGCGTGGCGGTCTCGTTGCCCGCGGGGGCCCCGGCTTGACTCATGCGCGCACTCCTCCGATCGATACAGAGTCTAGCGGAACTACGGCGCGGGCACGATGTGCGGCCGTGCGCGGACCCATCCGCCTCATGCCTGCAGGCCCCTGCCGATGCCGCCCGCGGGAACCGCGCGTGCTGCCGATGTCGTCGCGCGCACGGCTTCGGTCTGCACGTGCGCGAGCGCGGCGGAGCCAGGCAGGGGCTGCGCCCAAGGGCGGAACAGCAGGCGCTGAATGGGCCCGAGCCCGGCGTGGCGGGATATGACCATGCCCATGCGCGAGAGAAACTCGCCGTAGCGCAGTGCGACAAAGGCCTTCTGTCCGTTCCAATGCCGGTCCGCCACGTGAAACGCAAGGGCCACTTCACGGTCGCGGGCCGTGCGGGAAAACTGGAGCAGCATGCGCCAGGCCGTACCGAATCCGACGCGCTCGCGCCGCGGGCAGCAATCGAACATGTGGCGAAAATGCTCGAAGTACCGGACGTGGTCCCGGGCCGCGCAGTGCGCGAGCTCGCGCAGCATCGCTTCGTCAGCGCAGCGGGCAAGCGCACGATAGAAAACCGAGATCTGCGCTTCGGTCACGCAGCACCACAGGAGCTCCATCGCGGCGCTGCGCCGCCACGCCTCGCGGCCGTAGCGCAGCTCATACGCTTCGTGGAACTCGCCGTAGGCGCCGTCCCAGTCGAACTCCGGCCAGGTGGCGGCAACGTAGGCGCGCAACGCCCGGCTGTGCCGGGCGCGCTCCGGGCACCAGACCTGATCGAGCCATGGGCCAAGCGCATGCGGGCCGCGGAGCGCCTGTGCCAGGTGTCCGGCGTGCAGCGGCACCGCCGCCTCGAGCAGCGAGGCCGCCGCGATGCCGTAGAACATCAACCCGTTGAAGCGCACCATGGCGCGGCAGCGCGCGTGGTGTTGCTGCTCGTGGCGACTGCTGTTGGCTGCTGCGGCTGGCATGGCTGGCCTCCTTCCGTCTCGATGATCTTGCCCCCTGCATCCGCACGCCGGTGCGTGCGAGGCGGGGACATCTTCGGCGCGGCCTCGGCCGCAGCCAAGAAAAATCCGGAAAGTTGCCG
The DNA here is from genome assembly GCA_016868035.1 of Betaproteobacteria bacterium. Lineage (GTDB taxonomy): Bacteria > Pseudomonadota > Gammaproteobacteria > Burkholderiales > SG8-41 > SG8-41. The sequence continues at coordinate 200,273 of VGID01000001.1, forward strand.
CCGCGTTGCCTGCGGGTATCATTAGCGGATACCTTACGGGGAGGGCCGCGGCCGTGGCACGCAGCGATGCACTGGTGGACGTGCTCAAGCGGGAACTGCGTTCGCGCGGCATCACCTACGCCCAGGTGGCGCACAGGCTCGGCTTGAGCGAGGCGAGCATCAAGCGGATGTTCTCGCGCAAGCAGTTCACGCTGAAGCGCATCGACCAGGTCTGCCAGCTCACCAACACCGAGTTCTCCGATCTTGCGCGAGCGCTGCATCGCGAGGAGAACCTTCTCTCCCGGCTCACTCTCGAGCAGGAAACGGAGATCGTCTCCGACCGGAAGCTGTTTCTGGTCGCGGTATGCGCGCTCAATCAAGTGAATCTCGAGCAGATCGTGGCGACTTACGACCTCGCACGCGCGGAATGCATCCAGCTGCTCGCCCGGCTTGATCGCCTGGGGTTCATCGAACTTCAGCCCGGCAACCGGATCAAACTACTGGTGTCGCACAGCTTCTCGTGGCTGCCGGACGGTCCGATACAGCGTTTCTTCAGGGAGCAGGCGCATCACGAATACTTCCGCTCGCGCTTCGACCGGCCCGCCGAGTTCATGGTGGTCGTGAACGGCATGCTGTCGAGAGCCTCCAGCGCCGCGCTCGTTTCCAGGCTCAAGCGCGTGGCGCGCGAGTTCTCGGAGATGCAGAATGAGGATATGCGCCTGCCGCTTGCCGAGCGCTCGGCGATGAGCTTGCTGGTGGCGATCCGGCACTGGGAGCTGCAGGCGTTCGCCGAGCTGCGGCGCGACAAGGCCCCGGCAGCGCGAACGGTGCGCCCGGGCCGGATGTAAGGGCGCGACGCGGGCGGCGACTCACGTCCGGTCATTGCTAACGGAAATCTCGGAACGGGGTGAATGTTATGAAAGCTCTTCACGGTTTGATTCTGTTGCTGGCGAGCGCGCTGGTCGTGCCCGCTGCGGCGCAAGCGCCGGCGCAGAAGCCGCCTGCGAAAACCAAGACCGCGCAAGCCGTATTTGCCGGCGGCTGCTTCTGGTGCATGGAGGAAGCCTACGACAAGGTGCCCGGCGTCATTTCCGTGGTATCCGGCTACAGCGGCGGACATGTGAAGAGCCCGACTTACGAGCAGGTGATCACCGGTCGCACGGGGCACGCCGAGGTGGTGCTCGTCGAATACGACCCGGCAAAGGTGAGCTACCAGAAGTTGCTCGATGTGTTCTGGCGCAACATCGATCCGACCCAGGGAAACGGGCAGTTTTGCGACTTCGGTTCGCAGTACCGCAGCGCGATCTTCTACCAGGACGAGGAGCAGAAACGGCTGGCCGAGGCCTCGAAGAAAGCCCTCGAGAAGTCACGCCCGTTCAAGGGAGACATCGTGACCGAGGTCAGCCAGGCCGCGGAGTTCTTCCGCGCCGAGGACTACCATCAGCGCTACTACATCACGAACCCGCTCAGCTACTATTTCTACAAGGCCGGATGCGGGCGCGAAGCGCGGCTGCAGCAGCTGTGGGGCCCGCCGCGCAAATAGCGCCGGCAACCTAGTATCTTCGTGCCGCCAGAGCCGCAACGCGCGACACGTCTCCGCATTCAACACCGCCTGTCGCCACTTGGCGACAGATACCGATCGCCTCCTGTCTCCCATCGGAGACAGTCGCAGAAATTTTCGCTTTTCTAGGAACTCGAATTTTCCTGCGCAGTCGAACGCCGCGTTGCCGTACGTGGCAAGACACTTTTTTGAAAAGGAGACTCGCATGATTCAGAAATTGTTGCTGGCGCTGTGCGGCGGTGCGCTCGCCGCATCCATGACCACCGTCTACGCCGACGAAGACAAGAAGCCGGAAAAGCCGCAAGCGCAGCTGATCCTGGCTGAGGAAGACAAGCAGCCCGAGAAGCCGCAAACGCAGCTGATCCTGGCTGAGGAAGACAAGCAGCCCGAGAAGCCGCAGGCGCAGCTGATCCTCGCAGAAGAGGACAAGCAGCCTGCGCAACCGCAACTCGCCTGATCCGCTGCGAACGGGCACCGCAGCACCTGGCGTAGCGAACCCGGGCGCGCCCGACCCGAGCGTGGGCGCGTCCGGTTTTCCTTGCAATGGCGCCACCGCCGTTTCGCGGCGGCAAATGGCGCGCGCCCTCGGGGTTGACCGGGCCGGCAGCCCCATACTAATCTCGGCTCCGGTCCATCGCGGCCGCCACAGCGGCGGCAAAGAACGAACCCGGCGTCGTGAGCCTCTATCACGTACAAAAGCTGCTGTTCCACCTGAACAACGTGCCGTCCGTGCGCCGGCGATTCGATGCCGAGCGCGAAGCGTTGCTCGCCGAATACAGGCTGAGTGACGAGGAGCGGCGCGCGGTCACGCACGCCGATGTCGGCAAGCTCCATCTGATGGGTGTGCACCCGCTCCTGCTCGCGCCATTCGCGGGCCGCGTGGGGCTGCGCTGGCCCGATTATCTCGCGGCACTCCGGCGCGCGCGCGAAGCAGCGGGCGGGGGCTGACGATGCCGCTCGTATTCGCGGGCACCGCCAACCACGCTCCGGGCATTACCTCGCGCCGCGAAGCCGCCACGCCCGCGCAACGCGAAGTGTTCTTCAGCGCCTACGCGGAACTGCGAGCACGGCTGGAGCGGGCGCGGCTCGATGCGCTGGTGGTCGTGAGCTCAGAGCATTTCACCAATTTCTTCTTCGACAATGCACCCGCCTTCTGCATCGGGCTTGCCGAGGCCTACGACGGCCCGAGCGAGGACGAGAGCTTTCTCAGGATTGCGAAAACAACGGTGCCCGGCGCCGCCGATCTGGCGCGGCACCTCGCGCGCGCGGCGAGCGCGGAAATCGATCTCGCGCATTCCCAGGAACTGCTGCTGGACCACGGCATCATGGTGCCGCTGCATCTGCTCGTCCCGCAGATGCGCCTGCCGATCGTGCCGATCATCGTCAATTGCCTGATGCCGCCGCTGCCCCCGCTCGCGCGCTGCTACGACCTGGGGTGCGCGCTGCGGCGCGCGATGGATGCGCGCGAGGAGCGCATCGGGCTGCTTGCCGCGGGCGGGCTTTCACACTGGCCCGGTACGCCGGAGTCGGGCCGGCTCAACCTGGAGTTCGACCGCGGATTCCTGCACGACTTTCTCGCGAACAACCGGCAGCGGCTCATCCGCCATTCGGACGAAGAGATTTCCACCAGCGCCGGGCCCGGCGGCCACGAGATCCGGGCTTGGATCGTCGCCTCCGGGGCGACCGAGGGGCTGATCGGGGAGGCGCTGTGCTTCGAGCCGATCCCCGCCTACGCGGTCACGGGGTGCGTCGCCACCATCGCGGTGGTGTGAGCCCGGCGCCCGTTCCTATTGCAGCGTGATGTTCGCGCCGCGCACGATCTTTTCCCATTTCGTGCGCTCGCTCTTGATGAACGCCGAAAACTCCTCTGGGGAATTCGGAGCAAGCCGCGCCCCGAGGTTGGTGAAGCGCTGCTGAAGTTCGGCATCCCCCAGCGCGCGAACGATCTCGCGATTGAGCCGCGCGACGACCGGGCGCGGTGTCTTCGCCGGCGCCACCATGCCGAACCACGATGACGCCTCGAAGCCCTTCAGGCCGGCCTCGTCGAAAGTCGGCACCTCCGGCAGTTGCGGCAGGCGTTTCGGGCTCGCGACCGCGACGGCGCGCAGCGTGCCGACCCGGATGTGCGCCAGCACCGTGGGCGGGTTGTCCATCACGCCGTGAATCTGCCCGCCGATCACTGCCAGCGCCGCCTCCGCCGCGCTCTTGTACGGCACGTGCGTGAGCCTGACTCCGGCCGCGGCCTGCAGCATTTCCATGCCGAGATGGCCCGTCGTGCCATTGCCCGGGGAGCCGAAATTGAGCCGGCCCGCGTCCTTCTTCGCGAGCGCGATGAACTCGGGCACGGTGCGCGCAGGAACATTCGGGTTGAGCACCATCAGCATGTGCATTTCCGCGACGAGTGAAATCGGAGTAAACGCCGTCACCGGGTCGAACGGCATCTTCGCGTACAGGAACTGGTTGATGGTGAGTATTCCGGCCGAGGTCATCAGCAGCGTGTGGCCATCGGGCTCCGCCTTGGCGGCAAGATCGGCGCCGACGTTGCCGCCCGCTCCGGGACGGTTGTCCACCACGATCGGCTGCCCGAGCGCGGGGCGCAGCTTCTCGCCCAGCGCGCGCGAGAGCACGTCTACGAGCCCGCCGGGGGCGAATGGCGCCACGACGCGGATCGGCCGCGCAGCGGGGTACTGCTGTTGTGCGACGACGTCGGCCGTGGTTACCGCCCACAGCAACGCCACCATGCAAACGCGAACGGCCGGATTTCGCTTCATCTTGTCCTCCCTGGTATGGTCTCCGTTGCGCCGCTTGGTGCCACCGCCGGCGGACCATGCGCCCGCCGACGCCCGCGGCGGCGCGGCAGATCAGCCTATGATCACGCGCGCGAACTTGCGCTTGCCCACCTGTACCACGCAACGCTCTCCGCGAGCGAGCACGAGAGACTTGTCGCTCACTTTTTCACCGTTGATTCTCACACCGCCCTGCTCGATCATGCGCAATGCCTCCGACGTGCTCGCGGTGAGGCCCGCCAGCTTCAGCACCTGCGGGATCGCGAGTCCGTCTCCTTCCGGTTTGAGGCGCACCTCGCGGATGTCCGCGGGGATCTCGTCATGCTTGAACCGCGCCTCGAAGTCGGCGGCAGCAGTCTCTGCCGCCGGGGCACCGTGAAATCGCGTGACGATTTCCTTGGAGAATGCGACTTTGATCTCACGCGGGTTACGGCCCCCTTCCACCTCTTTCTTCCATTTCGCCACGGCCGCAAGCGGCTCGAACGAGAGCAGGTCGACATAGCGCCACATCAGATCGTCCGAAACCGACATCAGCTTGCCGAAGATCTCATTCGGCGGCTCGTTGATGCCGACGTAATTTCCGAGCGACTTCGACATCTTGTTCACCCCGTCGAGGCCCTCCAGCAGCGGCATGGTGAGGATGCACTGCGGCGGCTGCCCGTATTCCTTCTGCACCTCGCGGCCCATCAGCAGATTGAATTTCTGGTCGGTCCCGCCGAGCTCGAGATCTGCCTTCAACGCGACCGAATCGTAGCCCTGCACCAGCGGGTAGAGGAATTCGTGGATCGCGATCGGCTGGTTGCCCCGGTAGCGCTTCGAGAAATCCTCGCGCTCGAGCATTCGCGCGACGGTGTGCCTGGCGGCGAGCCGGATCATGTCGGCCGCATTCATGCGGTCCATCCAAGCAGAGTTGAACACGACCTCGGTGCGCGCCGTATCGAGGATCCGGTACACCTGCTCGGTATAGGTCTTCGCGTTGCGCTCGACCTCCTCGCGTGAGAGCGGCGGGCGCGTCGCGCTCTTGCCCGAGGGATCGCCGATCATGCCGGTGAAATCCCCGATCAGGAACAGCACGTGGTGGCCGAGGTCCTGGAGCTGCCGCAGCTTGCCGAGCAGCACGGCGTGCCCGAGGTGAAGGTCGGGTGCGGTCGGATCGAAACCGGCCTTCACCCGCAGCGGCCGGCCCGCTTTCAGTTTCTCTCGCAACTCGGCTTCGACCAGCAGTTCCTGCGCGCCGCGCTGGATGATCTCGAGTTGTTGCTCGACGCTCGCCATTTCGTTGCGCCTACCGGCTGTGCGTTATTTCACGATGCGAAAATTCGGGTTTTCCGCCCGATGCAATTCTGCTAAGCTTCTCGATCCTGGAAAAATTTAGGGAAATCATGCATCAAGAGGAGAGCATGATTCTAACGCAAAAGCTCGCGCGTCTCATCGGAGGTTCCGTACCGCGGCGGCTGATCGCGCTGGTCGTCCTGCCGTTCCTCGGCGTGGTGGCCGCCTTTGGCATCGCCCCGGGCACGATCACCGAGCCGGTGTCCCGGACACAGGTGGTGGAGGACATCCCGCTCCCGGCGCTTGCGCCGAGCGTGGAAACGGACGCCGGATACTGGCGCGAGGAGCGCATACAGCGCGGGGACACGCTGGGCGCGCTGCTGGCGCGGCTGGGTGCCGCCGACCCCGAAGCGCTCCAGTTCCTGCGCGGCACGCGCGCGGCGCGGGGGATGCACCAGCTCATTCCCGGCAGGACCGTCCGCGCCCGCGTCACGGCCGACGGCAAGCTCCTTGCGCTGCGCTACCAGAACGCGGGCAACGTGCTTACCCTTGAGCGGCAGGGCGATGCCTTCGTCGTGGGCGAAAACCCGGTGATGCTCGAGCGGCGAATACTGATGAAGTCGGGCGAGATCCGCAGCTCGCTCTTCGCCGCCACCGATGCCGCCAACCTTTCCGACGCGGTCGCAATCCAGATCGCCGACATCTTCTCCACCGACATCGACTTTCACCGGGACCTGCGCCGCGGCGACAGCTTCACCGTGGCCTACGAGGTGCTCTACGACCACGGCGAGCCGGTGCGCTCCGGGCGCGTGCTCGCGGCCGAGTTCGTGAATCAGGGCAAGGCCTACCAGGCGGTCTATTTCGATTACGCCCAGGGACAAGGCGGATATTACACGCCGGAAGGGAAGAACATTCGCAAGGCTTTCCTGCGCTCCCCCCTCGAGTTCTCGCGCGTGACTTCCGGCTTCACCAACGCGCGCTTTCACCCGATCCTCCAGCAATGGCGCGCCCACAAGGGCATAGACTACGCCGCACCCACCGGCACCCGCGTCAAGGCGACCGGCGACGGCGTGGTCGAGATCGCGGGCCGGCAGGGAGCCTACGGCAACCTGGTGGTGCTGCGCCACCAGTCGAAGTACACCACCTGGTATGGCCACCTCTCGGGCTTCGCCAAGGGCATCCGCAAGGGCGCGCGGGTCGCACAGGGTGACGTCATCGGCTACGTCGGCGCCACGGGACTTGCAACGGGACCGCACCTGCACTACGAATTCCGTATCAACGACCAGCATCAGAATCCCCTGCGCGTAGTGCTGCCATCCGCGCCGCCGATCACCGCCGAGCAGAGGCCCGCGTTCGAAGAGGCCGCCAGGCCGCTGGCGCGGCGCCTCGAGCTGCTCCGCGGCACCAATCTCGCACGGCTCGACTAAAAACAGTAAGCAGTAAACGGTGAGCGGTGCGCGGTAAAACACACCCTCGCAGCTTCCCGCCGCTGACCGCTCCACGCTTACCGCTTACATCATTCCGATGGCAGACTTCTACATCGGAATAATGTCGGGCACCAGCCTCGACGGCGTGGACGCGGTTCTCGCGACACCGCGCGGCGGGCAGTTCCGCCTCGTCTCCAGCGTGCACCGGCCGTACCCCGCAAAGCTGCGCTCACGCCTGCTCGCGCTGCAAGAAACCGGCCACGACGAGCTGCACGAGGCGGCACTCGTCTCCAATGAGTTGTCCGTCGCATACGCCGACGCTGTGCGCCGGCTGCTCGCGCGCGCGCGCGCCTCCGCGCGCGCCGTTGCCGCGATCGGCTGCCACGGGCAGACTGTGCGGCACCGACCCAAGGCCGGATACACCCTGCAGCTCGCGAACGGCGCGCTGCTCGCGGAGCTCTCCGGCATCCCGGTGGTCTGCGATTTCCGGAGCCGCGATGTCGCGGCGGGAGGAGAAGGCGCTCCGCTGGTGCCGGCTTTCCATCGCGCAGCGTTCCACAGCACGCGCCGCGCCCGTGCGATCGTGAACGTGGGCGGCATCAGCAACATTACCTGGTTGCCCGCGCGCGGGCCGGTCATCGGATTCGACTGCGGTCCGGGCAACTGTCTGCTCGACGCGTGGATCCTGGAGCGGCGGCGCAAGCGGTTCGATCGGGACGGCGCGTGGGCTGCGAGCGGTCGAGTCATTCCCCGGCTGCTGCGAAAGCTCATCGCGCATCCGTTCATCCGCCGCCGGCCGCCGAAGAGTACCGGTCGCGATGAGTTCAGCTTGCGGTGGCTCAAGCGCGTACTTTCAGGCAACGAGCACGCGGCGGATGTGCAGGCGACGCTGCTCGAGCTCACCGCCTCCACCATCGCCCGCGCGCTGCTCGCGCATTGCGCGGGTGCACGCGACATCTATGTCTGCGGCGGTGGCGCGCGCAATCGCGCGCTGCTCGCGCGCCTCGCTGCGCTGCTGCCGGGTAAGCGGATCGCTACGACGGCCGCGCTCGCGGTCGCACCCGAGCACGTCGAGGCCCTCGCATTTGCCTGGCTTGCACGCCGCGCGCTAGGCGGCGAGCCCGGAAACCTGCCGCTGGTAACGGGCGCGAAGGGCCCGCGAGTGCTCGGCGCGATCTACCCGGCGTGATGCGGAAAAAGCGGGGTCGGTGAGCGGTAAGCGGTGAGCGGTGAGCGGAAATTAAAAAAGGCGGCATCGCCGCCTTTTCTTCCAGCGGGTTTAGGGCCCGCCTAGGCCGAGAAGGATGATCCGCAACCGCAAGTGGATGTCGCGTTGGGATTCTTGATCACGAACTGCGCGCCCTCGACGTTTTCCTGGTAATCGATTTCCGCGCCCGCCAGGTACTGCAGGCTCATCGGGTCGACGAGCAGCGTGACCCCGCCTCGCTGCAGCGAGGTATCGTCCTCGTTGATGGCCTCGTCGAACGTGAAGCCGTACTGGAAACCGGAACAGCCGCCACCATTCACGAACACTCGCAGCTTCAGCTCGGGGTTGCCTTCCTCTTCGATCAATTGCTTCACCTTCGCCGCCGCGGCGTCGGTGAATACCAGCGGGTCGGGCATCTTCTCGGTCACTGCATTCATGTCGAGCTCCTGAAACGATCCCATTATAGCAGCGGGCGCGTCAGTCGGCGGAGGCGGGCTTGAGCTGCACTACCTTGTCCGATTTGCCGTCATTCTGGTAAACCAGTCTGCCCTGCACGACCGCGCCAAGCTGCATCTCCAGAGTCTTGTAATACACATCTCCTGTGACATTGGCTTTGCCCTGCAGTTCAACGTATTCCGCGGCGTGCACCGGGCCGACGACCGTGCCGTTGATCACCACGTGGGAAACGCGCACCTCGCCCTCGATCTGGGCGTGCTCGGAGAGCACCAGCGTTCCCGGCTTGCCGTCGGCCACGTGCACGTCGCCGCGCACCCGGCCATCCACGCGCAATCCACCATTGAAGGTGATGTTGCCCTCGATGGTGGTGCCCGCGCCGATCAGGCAGTCGATGCGATTCTGGGGCTTGTTTGCCTTTTTTCCGAACATGTCCGCCCTCATCAGGAAGCGTTCACAGTCTGCGTAAGTTTAGGCGTAGTGACGCCATTTTCATAGACCCGCACCTGCATGCTCTTCACCACCGCGTCCGGTGCCACCCGGAACGTGCCTTCGACGCGCTGGAAGAACTTGAAATTAAGCCGGTATTCCTTCTGCTGTTTTTCGCTCTCGGGCGGCAGCGTCAGCACATATTTGCGGTCCGCCTGCTCCAGGTTCAGGACGAATTCCAGCTTGCCCTCGAAATCCTTCACCCGCTGGCCGATCTGCACCAGCAGCAAGCGATAGCGGTACTCGCCGGGCAGCGCTTCGCGCTGGACGCGGAAGCGGTTGATGGTGATCGCTCCCTGCTTCCCGCTCGCCGCCATCAGCGACTGGAAGAACGCGAGGTCTTCCTTCAGCACGGCGTTCTCGTCGGCAAGCGCCTTCAACTGCTTCGCGAGGTCGACGTAGGTCGCGCGCTCGATCTGGAGCTGGCGTTCCGCGGCCGCCGCCTTCGAACGCAGCTCGGCAAGCACGGCATCGCGCTGCGCGATCTCGCCCCTCATTTTCGCGAGCGCGCGCTCCGCTTCGCTCTGGCGGAAGCCGGCAAACTCCATCCCGTAGTCGTACGTGGCCCAGCCGATGCCGGCCACCAGCGCGGCGAGCGCGACGAATCCCGACCAGCGCCAGTACCATGCCACGTGAGTGCGGACCGCCATCCGCGGCGCCGAGATGCCGAACTTGCGTTGCAGTGCACGCAGCAACTGGCGCATCTACGGCAGCAGCGCGAGCTGCTCCAGCGCGGTCGTCTCCGGAAAGCCGAACATGATGTTCATGTTCTGCACCGCCTGCCCCGAGGCACCCTTGACCAGGTTGTCGATGACGGAGAGCACCACCACGATGTCGCCGCCGTGCGGCCTGTGCACGGCGATGCGGCAATAGTTGGCACCGCGCACCGAGCGCGTGTCCGGATGGCTGCCGGCCGGGAGCACGTCCACGAACGCCTCCGCACCGTAGCGCTTCTCGTACAGCACCTGGAGGTCCGCTTCCGCCGTCAACCGCGCATAGAGCGTCGCATGGATGCCGCGGATCATCGGCGTCAGGTGCGGCACGAAGACGAGACGAACCGGGCGGCCGGCGATGCGATCGAGCCCCTGGGTGATCTCCGGCTGGTGGCGGTGCCCCGGCACGCCGTAGGCCTTGAAGTTGTCGGAGGCCTCCGCCAGCAGCGTGTGCACTTCCGCCTTGCGCCCGGCCCCGGAAACGCCCGACTTGGCGTCCGCGATCAGGTGGTCCACATCCACGATGCCCGCTTCGAGCAGGGGCAGGAATCCCAGCTGGACGGCAGTCGGGTAGCATCCGGGATTGGCGACAAGCCGGGCTTCGCGGATCTTCTCGCGGTGCATTTCCGGCAGCCCGTACACGGCCTCGGCCACCAGCTCCGGGCACGCGTGTTTCACGCCGTACCATTTTTCCCACAGCGCCACGTCCCGGATGCGGAAGTCCGCCGCGATGTCTATGATGCGCACGCCGGCATCCACCAGCGCGCGCGCCTGTTCCATTGCCACGCCGTTGGGGGTGGCGAAGAAAACGAGATTGCAGGCCGCGAGGTCCGCCGCAGCCGGGTCGGAGAATTTCAGCGAAACGCGCCCGCGCAGGTTGGGGAACATCTCGGCCACCGCGAGGCCCGCTTCCTTGCGCGAGGTGATCGCCCGCAACTCGCAATGAGGATGCTGCGCGAGCAGCCGCAGCAGCTCCACCCCGGTGTAACCGGTGCCGCCGACGATTCCGACCTTGATCCCGTTTCTCGCCATACGCGTATTTCAGCCCCAGAGACAACAAAGCCGCCCGCGGGCGGCTTGGTTGCGGGAGAAAAAACTAGCGCTTGGAGAACTGCTTGCGGCGGCGCGCCTTGTGCAGCCCCACCTTCTTGCGCTCGACTTCGCGCGCATCGCGCGTCACCAGCCCAGCTTTCTTGAGGATGGGCTTGAGCTCCGCGTCGTACTCGATCAACGCCCGGGTGATGCCGTGCCGCACCGCTCCGGCCTGGCCGGACTCGCCGCCCCCGCCGACGTTGATCATGATATCGAAGCTGCCGGTCGTGTTCGTCACTTCCAGCGGCTGGCGCACGATCATGCGCCCCGTTTCCCGCGAAAAGAACTGGTCCACGGGCTTGCCGTTGACCGTGATCTCGCCCTTCCCCGGCCGGATGAACACCCGCGCGACCGCGGTCTTGCGCCGGCCGGTGCCATAGTTGTGTTGCTTCTGTATCGCCATGATGCGTCAGATCTCCAGTTGTTTGGGCTGCTGCGCCGTGTGCGGGTGAGCGGCGCCCGGGTACACCTTCATCTTGCGCAGCATGGCATAGCCGAGCGGTCCCTTGGGCAGCATACCCTTGACCGCAAGCCTGAGCACCCGCTCGGGATGGCGCGCTTGCATCTTCTCGAAGCTCGTCGCGTAGATCCCGCCGGGATAGCCGCTGTGGCGGTAGTAGATCTTGTTCTGGGCCTTCCTGCCGGTGACGCGCAATTTGTCGGCATTCACGACCACGATATAATCACCGGTATCCACATGCGGCGTGAACTCCGGCTTGTGCTTGCCCCGCAGGCGCCGCGCGATCTCGGCGGCAAGGCGCCCGAGCACTTTGCCGGAGGCGTCCACCAAGTACCACCCGTGCTGTACCGCGTCTGGTTTCGCGGAATACGTTTTCATGAGCCTGGCCCCGCTTCCTGTAGGCGCTGCGGAAAAGGGCGAATTCTATTGCGAATCAGGCGCCTGTGTCAAACTACGTCAAGCGGAGAGCGGTAAGCGGTCAGCAGTGAGCAGGGACTGGCGGGCAAGGAGCTTGCACGGGTCCGATTTCACTGTTTACCGCTCACCGTTTACCGCTTACCCGATGCTAAAGTGGAATGGCTGATCACCAACGCGCTGGCGGCCCTTCTCATCCCGCCGGGGTCTCTGCTGCTGCTCGCGCTCGCGGGAGCGGCAGTCGGGCTGCGCCGCCCGCGCCTCGGAAAGTCTCTCGTCGCCTTCGCCCTCCTCCTGCTCTATGCGCTGTCCATGCAGATCGTGGCGGATGCGCTGCTGCAACGGCTCGAGCCCGCGCCGCACGACCCGCTCGCCGACCGCGGCGGCGAGGCGATCGTGGTGCTCGGCGGCGGCTTGTATTTCAGCGCGCCCGAGTACCATGGCGACACCGTCAGTTCCGCGACCCTGGCGCGCCTGCGCTACGCCGCGCACCTGCAGCGCGCGACCGGCAAGCCGGTGCTGGTAACCGGCGGCAAGCCGATCGGCGCGAGCTCGGAAGCCCCGCTGATGCAGGCCGTGCTCGCACGCGAGTTCCAGGTTCCGGTGCAGTGGGTAGAGGACGGCTCCAACAACACGCTCGAGAATGCCCGGCTCTCCTATCGGGTGCTCAGCGGCTCCGGAATCCGGCGCATCTACCTCGTCACCCACGCCTGGCACATGCCGCGCGCGCGGCTCTCATTCGAGCGCTCGGGGCTCACCGTGATCCCGGCGCCGACCGCGTACACGACGCGCTTCGAGCTCACCGTGCTCGACTTTCTCCCCAGCGCACGGGCGCTGCGCGACAGCAGCCACTTCTTCCACGAGGTGATCGGCATCGGCTGGTATCATCTGCGGCTGCTCGTGGGCCGCTAGGACCCGCACCGCTGGAAAGCAGGCCGTGAAAGTTCGCGTCAAGTGGATCGAGAACGTCGCCTTCGTCGGCGAGTCCGGGAGCGGGCACGCGCTGGTGATGGACGGTGCGTCCGAGGGCGGCGGGCGCAATCTCGGGCCGCGCCCGATGGAGACGGTATTGCTCGGCACCGGCGGCTGCACTGCCTACGACGTGGTGCACATCCTGAAAAAAGCGCGCGCCCCGATTACCGACTGCGTGGTGGAGGTCAGCGCAGAGCGTGCCGAGCAGGAGCCCAGGGTCTTTACGCGAATCCACTTCCACTACGTCATCGCCGGCAAAGGGTTGAAGCGCGAACAGGTCGAGCGCGCCGTGCATCTATCGGCGGAGAAGTACTGCTCGGCCTCGATCATGCTCGGCAAGACCGCCGAGATCACCCACGACTTCGAGATCCGAGAAATCCAGAATTGAACCGCCAAGACGCCAAGAAAAACTAAAAAGGGAACAAAAACCGAATGCCCGCGGTAAGTCCTGCCGAGTATTGGGGGTTGCGACAACAAGAGGACAGAAATCGGATCGAGCCGTTGTGTTCTTGTTTTTTGCTCTCGGCGGGTTGACCACTTGTTTTCTTCTCGGCGCCTTGGCGGTTCAATACTTGTCCTTTGCTTTTTCTTTGCACCCCTGCGGTTCCGGCCTTAGACCCAGTAAGCGGTCTCGGTCATCACCTTCGAGGTTAGGCGCATCGCGAGCTTCGCCGGCTCGGGGAGCTCCGCCGCACCGTGGACGACCGCGCTGGTCGCGTGGCGGGCCTCGTCCTCGTGCATGGTCTCGAGAATGGCCCGGCTCCTCCGGTCATCCCCCGGCAGCCGGGCGAGGTGTCCCTCGAGGTGTGCGCCCACCTGCCGCTCGGTCTCGGCGAGAAAACCCAGGTTCCAGCGATCCCCCAGCAGGCCCGCCACCGCGCCCATCGCGAACGAGCCCGCATACCACACGGGGTTCAGCACGCTCTTGCGACCGCCGAGTTCTTCGATCCGGCTCTCGGTCCACGCCAGGTGCTCGGTTTCCTCCGAAGCGGCCTGCTCCAGCGCCGCACGCACGCGCGGATTGCGGGCGGTGAGGGCCTGGCCCTGGTAGAGCGCCTGCGCGCAGATCTCGCCGCTGTGGTTCACCCGCATCAGGGCCGCCGCGTGCGAGCGCTCGGTCGTCGTCATTTCGGACTCGGGCACATCCCCGCCCGGCCTCGCGCGCAGAGATTGCGCCGGCGCGAAGACCGTGCGCAGCCCCGTGTCGAAAGCGCTGATCAGCTCGTCTAGGGTCGGCATGGCGGTTACAGTGTTCAGTGTTCAGTGTTCAGTGTTCAGTGTCAACAAGTCGAACGCTCAGCGAGAGAAATCATCCAACGTTCTTCTCGACTGCCCGCTGTCCACTGTCAACTGTCCACTGCTCGGGGCGTTGAGGCCGCTTCGGCGAACAGGCGTCCAAGCTCGGCTCCGGGATCGGCGGCTCGCATGAACGCTTCGCCGACGAGGAAACACCCTACTTTGCTCCCGCGGAGAAGCGCGACGTCCTCGCCGGAGGTGATCCCGCTCTCGGTCACCACGATGCGCCCGTCGGGTATCCGCGCAAGGAGATTTAGCGTGGTTTCCAGCCGCGTCTCGAAGGTGCGCAGGCTGCGATTGTTGATGCCAACGAGCGGGGTCTTCAGCTTGAGCGCCCGCTCCAGCTCGGAGGCATCGTGCGCTTCGACGAGCACCGCCATCCCGAGTTCGTTTGCCGCCGCCTCCAGCTCCCGCATCCTCGGCACATCGAGCGCGGCCACGATGAGCAGGATGCAGTCCGCGCCCGCCGCCCGCGCTTCGAGCACCTGGTAGGCATCGATCGTGAAATCCTTGCGCAGCACCGGCAGCGCGCATGCCGCGCGCGCCTGCACGAGATGGTCGAGCGCGCCCTGGAAGAACTGGCGATCGGTCAGGACCGAGAGACAGGCCGCGCCATGCTTCTCGTAGCTCGCCGCGATCGCCGCCGGGTCGTACTCCTCGCGCAGCACACCCTTGCTCGGGCTCGCCTTCTTGATCTCGGCGATGACGGCCGTTTTTCCCGCGGCGAGCCGGGACTGGAGGGCCCCGGTGAAATCGCGCGGCGCCGCGGCGCGGCGCGCCTCCTCGCGCAGGACCGAAAGCGGCTTCGCGCTTTTCGCGCGCGCCACTTCCTTGGTCTTGACTTCGAGGATGCGCTGCAGGATGTCAGCCATCGATATTATTGACCGCGGAGACGCAGAGGCGCCAGGGATTCAGTAATCTATTCTTTTTTTGCGCCACTGCGGTTCATTGGTCTTTCACGTTGCGGGTGAACTCGACGAAGGCATCGAGCTTCTTGCGCGCCGCCCCGCTTGCGATCACCGCGGCGGCCCGCTTCACCCCTTCGGCCATCGTCGGCGCGAGCCCGGCAACGTAGACGCACGCGCCGGCGTTGAGCGTCACGATATCGCGCGCGGCGCCTGCCTCACCACCGAGCGCCGCGAGCACCATCGTCTTGGACTGCTCCACCTCCGCCACGCGGATTGTGGCGTTATCGTGTATCGCCACGCCGAAGTCCTGCGGCGTGATCGTGTATTCCTTGATCGCGCCGTCCTTGAGCTCACCCACCATGGTCGGACCGGCGATCGAGATCTCGTCGAGTCCTTCCATGCCGTGCACGATCATCACGCGCCGGCTGCCCAGCTGCTGCAGCACGCGGGCCTGGATGCCGACAAGGTCGGGATGAAACACCCCCATCACCTGCTGCCTCGCTCCGGCGGGGTTGGTGAGCGGCCCCAGGATGTTGAAAATGGTCTTCACGCCCAGCTCGCGGCGCACTGGCGCCGCGTGCTTCATCGCGCCGTGGTGGTTGGGCGCGAACATGAATCCCACTCCGACCTCCGCGATCGAGCGCGCCACCTGCTCGGGCCTGAGATTGATGTCCGCGCCGAGCGCCTCCAGCACGTCGGCGCTGCCTGACTTGCTCGAGACCGAACGCCCGCCGTGCTTGGCGATCTTCGCCCCGGCCGCGGCGGCAGCGAACATGGCCGCCGTCGAAACGTTGAAGCTGTGCGCCGCGTCCCCGCCCGTCCCGCACGTGTCGATCAGATTGGGCTCGTCCGGCACCGGCACCTTGGTCGCGAATTCCCGCATGACCTCCGCGGCGGCGGCGATCTCCCCAATGGTCTCCTTCTTCACGCGCATCCCGACGACAAGCGCCGAGATGAGCGTCGGCGACACCTCTCCGCTCATGATGCTGCGCATCAGCGAGAGCATGTCCTCGCGGAAGATCTCGCGATGCTCGATGACGCGGGCGAGCGCCTCTTGCGGAGTCATGTTTTTCCTCCCTGAAGAAAGTTGCGGAGCAGGTGGTGTCCGTGCTCGGTCAGTATGGACTCGGGGTGGAACTGCACGCCTTCCACCGCGAGCTGCCTGTGGCGCACACCCATGATCTCTCCGTCGTCGGTCCAGGCGCTCACTTCGAGACAGGCGGGCAGGCTCGCCCGGTCGATGACCAGCGAGTGGTAACGCGTCGCGGTCAGCCCGTCCGGCAGGCCCCGGAACACGCCGCGCCCGTCATGGCGAATCGCGGAAGTCTTGCCGTGCATGAGCTGCTTCGCGTGAACGATGCGTCCCGCGAAAGCCTGGCCGATGCTCTGGTGCCCGAGGCACACGCCGAGTATGGGCATCGTGCCGGCGAAACGCTCGATGAGCGGCACCGAGATCCCGGCCTCGTTGGGCGTGCACGGCCCGGGCGAGATCACGACGCGCGCCGGCTTGAGTTTTTCGATGCCCTCGAGCGTGATCTCGTCGTTGCGGTACACCTGCACCTCCTCGCCCAGCTCGCCGAGATACTGCACGAGGTTGTAGGTGAACGAGTCGTAATTGTCGATCATCAGCAACATGGGTTCGGTGCCGTCCGTGGATTCTGCCGTCCCCGGCGACCGGGTGGCGGCGGAAAAGTAAAAGGTTAGACGATCTCCGCCGCGTTTGCACCCGCTCACCCGGTCCAGCCCGCCGGCTCCGCTACCGGGCGCGCTCCAGCACGAGCGGCGCGTGGCGCGCCTTTGCGCCGGTCCCGAGCGCGATCTCGCCGATGATGCGCGCGCCGGCGATGCGCCCGCGGTAGTGAAAGGGAGCGCCGTCGAGCGCCCCGTTCCATTCGATGCGCTCGCCCGTGAGCCGCGCTTCCCGGACCGCGAGGTCTTTCCCTCCCGCCGCGGCCTCGACTTCGATGTCCTGGAAGTTCTGGTGGATGCGCAGCCGCCATTCGCCACCCGCATCGGCAGCAAAAGCGCGCCACGCCCCGCGCGCCTCGG
This sequence comes from Betaproteobacteria bacterium, assembly GCA_016868035.1. Lineage (GTDB taxonomy): Bacteria > Pseudomonadota > Gammaproteobacteria > Burkholderiales > SG8-41 > SG8-41. The sequence continues at coordinate 217,351 of VGID01000001.1, forward strand.
CCGGAACGATCCACAGGAAAATCGTGCTCTCGTCTCCCTGCCCGCGGTGCGGTTTGCTCACGTGCACCTTCTCCACCCGGTCCGGCCTCCATGAAACGAACGCGAACGCGTGCGAGACGATGCGCGTGCCCGGCCGCATCTCGGAAAACAGCTTGTCCTTGAGCTTCTCCAGCAGCCCGGGCAGCAGATAGACCGTCACCACGCTCGCGCGCGAGACGTCGGTGAGCAGCACGTCCCGCACTTCGAAGCTCACCCGGCCCGCCACCCCCTCCCGTTCCGCGCTTTCCCGCGAGAGCTTCACGAGCCGGCTGTCGAGATCCACTCCCAGCGCGCGGGCGCCGAACCGCTTCGCGGCTGCGATCACGATGCGACCGTCGCCCGAGCCGAGATCGATCACGAAATCATCGGGCCCGGTGCCGGCGATGGCGAGCATGCGCTCGACCACTTCCCCGGGCGTGGTGATGAACGGCGGGGAGCCCTCGTCCTGTGCGCGCGCGGCGAGCGCGAGTGCAGCGAGGAAGCAGAAAACGAGTTTTCTACAGCATGTTGCCATGCGCGTTGTCGAGACCGCCGCGCTCCCGGGACCGATGTGCGTCGAGCCGCGTTACTCGAGGCGCGTGTCGAGCCCGGATTCGGCCATCTCGGCCGCGCGCAACAGCGCCTTCGCCTTGCTTTGCGTTTCCTGCCACTCCGCGGCCGGCTGGGAATCCGCGACGATGCCGCCTCCCGCCTGCACGTAGAGCGTGCCGTTCTTGACGATCGCGGTGCGCAGCGCAATCGCGACGTCCATATTGCCGTGGAAGCCGAGGTAGCCCACCGCCCCCGCATAGATCCCGCGCTTGACGGGCTCGAGCTCGTCGATGATCTCCATCGCCCGCACCTTGGGCGCGCCTGAGACCGTGCCCGCCGGGAACGTCGCGCGCAGCACGTCGATCGCGTTCAGCCCCGGCTTGATCCGCCCCTCCACGTTGGACACGATGTGCATCACATGCGAGTAGCGCTCGATCACCATTCTCTCCGTGACGGTGACGGTCCCGGTCTGCGCGACGCGGCCCACGTCGTTGCGCCCCAGGTCCACGAGCATGATGTGCTCGGCGCGCTCCTTCTCGTCGGCAAGCAGCTCCTCGGCGAGCGCCGCGTCCTCCGCCGGCGTCGCCCCGCGGCGGCGCGTGCCGGCGATCGGCCGCACGGTGATCGTGTCGCCTTCGAGGCGCGCGAGGATCTCGGGGGAGGCGCCGACCACGTGGAAATCGCCGAAGTCGAAGTAGAACATGTACGGCGACGGGTTCACGGTGCGAAGCGCGCGGTAGAGCGCGAGCGGCGTGGCCACGAAGGGCTTTGACATGCGCTGCGAGGGCACGACCTGCATGATGTCGCCCTCGAAGATGTACTTCTTGGCGCGCTCCACCGCGCGGTGGTAGGCCGCTTCTCCGAAGCCGGAAACCGCCGGCTCGGAAGCGCCCGATACGTCCGCCGGGATCGTCACCGGCTCGCGCAGCTTCGCGAGCAGCTGCTTGAGACGCGCGCGCGCCTCCCGGAACGCGCCGGGTTTTCCCGGCTCGGCGTACACGACCAGCATGAGCTTCCCCGACAAGTTGTCCACGATGGCGATCTCTTCGGACACGAGCAGCAGGATGTCGGGGTTTCCGAGCCCGTCGGGCTTCTCCACGCCCGCCAGCCGTCGCTCGACATAGCGCACCGTGTCGTACCCGAAATAGCCGACCAGTCCGCCGCAGAAGCGCGGCAGGCTCTCGTCGGTAGCGACCTTGAAGCGCGCGAGGTAATCGTTGACGAAGGCGAGCGGGTCGGAGGCCCGCGTGACGGCAACGGTCCTGCCGCCGAGATACTCGGTGCAGGCGGTTCCGCGCACCTCGATGCGCGAGCGCGCCGCGAGCCCGATGATCGAGTAGCGCCCGAAGCGCTCTCCGCCCACCACGGACTCGAGCAGGTAACTGTGAGGCTGGTTGGCGAGCTTCAGGTAGACGGAAAGGGGCGTGTCGAGATCGGCGAACGTCTCGAGTACGACGGGAACCCGGTTGTAGCCCGCGCGCGCGAGCTGCTCGAATTCAATTTCAGTCATGATTCACTCCGGATGCGGAAAACGGGAAAAACGAGAGCGGCGCGATCAGCGCGCACGCCAGAGCACGGCCGACCGGCGCCAATGGCGCCCGGCGATCGTCTGTCTCGTCTTTCCGCAGTCCGCACGGGGCATGACTGAATCAGGCTTTCGTGATCAGCTTGGTCGCTTCGTACAGCGTGGATACTATAGCATCGACGTCCAGCGTGCGCACATCGCGGCCCTCGTTGTAACCGTAGGATACGCAGAACACCGGGCATCCGGCGGCGCGCGCGGCCTCGGCATCATTGAGCGAGTCCCCGATCATCAGCATCTCGTGCGGGGCAATTTCGAACTTGCGGCAGGCGTAGAGCAGCGGCGCGGGGTCCGGCTTTCTCTGCGGCAGTGTGTCCCCGGCGATGACCTGGCCGAAATAGGACGCGAGTCCCAGATGCTCGAGCAGGGGCGCGGTAAAGCGCTGCGCCTTGTTGGTCACGCACGCGAGCGGCAGCCCGGCCGCGCGCAACTGCTGCAGTCCTTCCATCACCCCCGGATAGACGGTCGTGTAGCGGCCGTTCACGCCCGCATAGCACTCCTCGAAGAGTGGGAGCGCGCGTTCCAGGAGTCCGTTCGGAGGCGCGCCCTCGAGCGAGCCCGCGAGCGCGCGCTCGACGAGCTTGCCGATGCCCTTGCCCACGAACGTGCGCACCGTGGATTCCTCGAGCCGCGGGCGCCCGACCCGCTCGAGCATCCGGTTGGTGGCGACCGCGAGATCGGGGATGGTGTCGGCGAGCGTGCCGTCGAGGTCCACCATGACCGCCTTGACGCGCAGCGGAAAACGCGGATTCATCCAGAACAAGCGAGAGGCGACAGGCGAAAGGGGAGAGGCGTCAAATGCTACAAGCTACGGCCCGGCTGATTTTACTCCTCTCTCCTCTCCTCTCGTCTATCGTCTATCCGCCGTTCTAGGCTTTTGCGAGCTCCGCGCGCATGGCACCGATCGTCGCCTTGTAGTCGCTGGTGCCGAAAATCGCCGAGCCCGCGACGAAGGTGTCGGCACCGGCGCGCGCGATCTCGCCGATGTTGTCCACCTTCACGCCTCCGTCCACCTCCAGCCAGATATCGCGGCCGGTCGCGGCGATGCGGCTACGCACCGCCGTGAGCTTCTTCAGCGCTTCGGCGATGAACTTCTGGCCTCCGAACCCGGGGTTGACCGACATCACGAGTATGAGGTCGAGCTTGTCCATGACATGGTCGAGGCAGGAAAGCGGTGTCCCGGGATTCAGGACCAGGCCCGCCTTGCAGCCGTAATCCCTGATCAACGCGATCGTGCGGTCCACGTGCTCGCTGGCCTCGGGGTGGAACGAGATGATGTTCGCGCCGGCCTTTGCGAAATCCGGCACGATCCGGTCAACCGGCTTCACCATGAGGTGCACGTCGATCGGCGCCGTCGTGAGCGGCCGGATCGCCTCGCACACCACCGGACCCACCGTGAGATTGGGCACGTAATGATTGTCCATCACGTCGAAGTGCACGAGGTCCGCTCCGGCGGCGACGACGCGTTGCACTTCCTCGCCCAGCTTCGCGAAATTGGCGGACAGTATGCTCGGTGCGATGCGGTAGGCCATGATATTCCGGCAGCCGTGAAACCGACGCCGGGATTGTACCCGTTCTGGCGCTGCCGGCACAGGAGACGCCCGTGCTTGCGCGTGCCGCAGAAATGGTCAAGAATCTGCGTTATGCCGGGCAAGAAACACGACATCACTGTCGCGGCGCGCACCGCGTTCATCCCCGATCAATCCGACGTCGAGAGCGGGCGCTACGTTTTCGCGTACACGATCACCATCACCAACACCGGCACGATGCCGGCGCAGCTCGTGAGCCGGCACTGGATCATTACCGACGCGAACAACCAGGTGCAGGAGGTGCGCGGTCTCGGAGTGGTCGGCGAGCAGCCGTTCCTGCGGCCCGACGAGAGCTTCGAGTACACCAGCGGCGCCGCCATCGCCACGCCGGTCGGCACGATGCGCGGCAGCTATCAGATGATCGCGCAGGACGGCGCGCAGTTCGACGCGGCCATCCCGGAATTCACCCTGTCGATGCCGCGCGTGCTCCACTGATCGTGGAGCGTTTCGAGTTCCGAGTTCCGGGTTCAAGGTTCAAGGTTCCGGGTTTAACGTTGCCCGTTCAGAGTTCGTGGTCTCGAACTTTGAACGTTGAACTTTGAACTTGGAACTTTGAACGTGACGCTGAAGGTCAGCTACACCTTCCTTGCGCCGGTCTACGATCTCTTCGTCGGGCCCGCATTCGCGAGCGCGCGCAGCCGCAGCCTCGCCGCGCTGCCGGATGGCGGCAAAATGGTACTGATCAACGGCGCGGGCACCGGCCTCGATCTGCCGCTCGCTCCGCCCGGCAACCGCTACGTCGGGCTGGACATCACGCGCGCGATGCTCGTCCGCGCGGAGCGACGCGGAGCGAGGAGCGATTTTTTCCCGGTACAAGGCAACAGCCTTGCGCTGCCCTTCCGCAGCGCAAGCTTCGACTACGCGGTGCTGCACCTGATCCTCGCGGTCGTTCCCGACGGAGCGCGCGCGTTGGCCGAAACGGTGCGCGTGGTGCGCCCCGGCGGCGGAATCCTCGTGCTCGACAAGTTTCTGCGGCCGGGACAGCGGGCGCCGCTGCGGCGCCTGCTGAGCCCGCTCGCTGCCCGGATCGCAACGCGGCTCGATGTCGTCTTCGAAGACCTGCTGCAGCGAGTGTCCGGAGTGCGCATCCTGTGCAACGAGCCGGCGGCCGCCCGGGGCTGGTTCCGGCTGATACGGCTGGAGCGCCTGTGAGCGCGGCAGCGCCTAAACCCGCCCTAAACCCCAACCTCTCACCGCGGAGGACGCCGAGGACGCAGAGGAAAACCGGGAATCAATTTGGCCGCCGATGGACGCCGATCAAAGCCCAACCTGTTAAGACCAACCACGCGAAGGACACCAACGGAAACCAATCACTCTGAATCCTGAAATTCGAGCCCGATTGAAGATCAGCAGCGCGAGCGCGGCGCCCGCCTCGAGAAACTGCCGGAACATTTCCAGGGACCATGGAGAGGCTATACTTTCGGCGATGCCGCACTCAAGCGAACCGGCATGCAAACGCCAGGCGGCGCGCGCATGCCTCAGCCTGCTCGCGCTGCTGCTCGGCCTCGCGGGTTGCGAAACCCCCAAGCCGCAACCTCCGGCGCCTCCGGTCGCACTCGCCGTCACTCCGGCCCCGCCGCCGCCAAAACCGGCGCTGCCCGCAAAACCGCCTGCCGCGGGCGAGGCCGGAGTGCTGCGGCAGGTTGCGTGGAATGAGCTTCCGGAGTGGCAGGCGGACAATCCCGCGCTCGCTTGGGAGCCGCTCCTGCTGAGTTGCGGCGCGCTCAAGGCGCAGGAGGCGTGGCGCGCGGTCTGCGCCGAGGCGGAGAAAATCAGGACCCCGGATCCGGCGAGCGCACGCCGCTTCTTCGAAGCCCATTTCACGCCGTTCCAGTTGATCAATGCGGACGGCAGCGACGAGGGCCTGATCACCGGCTATTACGAGCCGCTGCTCAGGGGCAGCCGCAAGCCCACGGCGCGCTACCGCTTTCCCGTGTACGGCGTGCCCGACGACCTGCTGGTCATCGACCTCGCAGGGCTGCACCCCGAGCTGAAAGGCATGCGGCTACGCGGCAGGCTGGAGGGCAGGCGCGTGGTGCCCTACTACGAGCGCGCGCAGATCGAGCGCGGACGCGCCCCGGTCGCGGACAAGGCGCTGCTGTGGGTGGAAGATGCGATCGAGCTCTTCTTCCTGCAGATCCAGGGCTCGGGGCGCGTCGCGCTCGACAGCGGCGAGACCGTTCGCGTCGGCTACGCGGAGCACAACGGCCATCCCTACCGTTCGATCGGAAGGCTGCTCGTCGACCGCGGCGATCTCCCTCTGGAAAAGGCTTCCATGCAGGGAATCAAGGCGTGGGCTCGGCAGAACCCGGACCGCGTGAGGGAGTTGCTCGATCATAACGCCGCCTACGTGTTCTTCCGGGAGTTGCCGCCCGAGTTGCCGGGCCCGTTGGGCACGCTCGGGGTGCCCGTTACCGCGCGCCGCAGCGTGGCGGTGGATGCCCGCTTCGTGCCGCTCGGCGCGCCGGTTTATGTGGCGACCACCTGGCCGGCGAGCGCGCGCCCGCTCAATCTCCTGATGCTCGCGCAGGACACGGGCGGGGCGATCCGCGGCGCCGTGCGCGCCGATTTCTTCTGGGGCTTCGGCGAGGAGGCCGCCCGGGAAGCGGGGCGCATGAAGCAGCGGTTGCGCATGTGGGTGCTGCTGCCGCACGCCTATCGCGTGCCGGGAAACTGAGCGCCAGCGCTCATGCTTGGTTCGGGGTTTCGAGTTTCGGGTTCCGGGTTCCGGGATCCGGGTCTCAAGCGAAAAGCGGTTTTTTCCCGCTCACCGGCTGTCCTTCGCCGCCTTTCCGCTTGCCGCATCGAAGCGCACGGCGACCACGATCCGGCTTCTCACCGCGCGCCCGTCCTTGATCGCGGGGTGAAAGCGCGCTGCACCGAAGATCGCGAGCGCCTGCTCCTCGAAATAGCCTGCCGGCTCCGCTACCATGACGGTGAGTTCGCGCACCACACCCTGCTCGTCGATCGCGACCCGCATCAGCAGATGTCCATTCACGCCTTCGCGCGCCGCGCGTAGCGGATCGCCGAAGTCGAGGGGTGCGACCGGCCGGGGATAGAGGTCGAGTTCGCGTGCCTCGTAGTACACCGGGTCGCGAATCGGCGGGCGCGCCGGTACCGCGTCGGCCGTGCGGACCGGTTCGACCGCGCGCTCCGGATCGAGGGCCGCCAGCGAATCTGCGCGCCGGGCCTCCAGGCGGATCGCCCGGGGCGCGAAATCCAGCTCTTCAGACTCCCGCGGTGCTGCCGCGCGCGCGGGCTGTTCCGGTTCGGCCAGCATCTCGAGCCGCGCCTCGATGGGCCCCATTGCGCGCGGCCAAGCCGCGCGCGGCCCCATCTCGGCCGGCATGCCCGTGGCGAAGCACAGGTGCAGCAGCGCGGAGGCCGTCAGCGCCAGGGCCAGCCTGCGCCGCGCTGCAGCGTGCGGAGTTGGAAATGCGGCGGCGTTCACCCAGCAGTTAACGCCGCGCGCGCGCTCCTGTTGACCCGCAGCCTCGGCTGCAGGCTGGACCCTATTAGGTTCTACTTGGAGGAAACGGACCTGAGCGCCTGCTCGATGCGCTCGGCCGGGACGTAGCCGCCGATCTGGTCCCCGTCGGAAAGATAGACCGCGGGCGTGCCGCGGATGCCGAAGCGGCGCGCGAGCTCAAGGTTCCGGTCGAACGGGGTGTCGCAGGCTTTCACCGGGCCGGGCGCGACGCCCTTCGCCATCACCTCATCCCACGCCCGCGCGCGATCCTTCGAGCACCAGATCGCCCGCGATTTCTCGACCGAATCGGGGCCGAGTATGGGCACGAGGAAAGTGTAGACGGTGAGATCCGTCATCTTCGCGAGCTCCTGGTGCAGCTGCTTGCAGTAAACGCAGTTGGGATCCTCGAAGGTGTAGAGCACGCGCCTGCCGTTTCCGCGCACGCGCCGGAACGCAGAATCGAGTGATTTCGTGAGCGTGGCGGAAGTGAGCTGATTGTTGCGCTCGGCCGTGACGTTGCGCAGGGAGCCGCCCCGCGCGTCGAACATCACCCCGCGCAGGATGAAGTTCACCTTCTCGTCCACGTAGAAGATCTGCCCCTCCGCGACGACTTCGTAGAGGCCCGGCATGTGCGATTTGGTGACGCTTTCAGGCTGCATCTCCACCCGCGCCTGAAATGCCTTCCGGATTGCCGCTTCGCTCGCGTACGCGCCGCCTGCGGCGAACCCCGCCACGGCCAGCACTGCGAACATGAGTTTACGTGACATAGTGACTCCGGTTGCTGAATTCCCGGGCCCGCTCTCAAGCCACGGCCTGGCGCACCAGGAAGTTCTTGAGCTGCGGCTGCCCGTTGACGAGCTGCAGTCCGAGGTTGCGCACCCTTTCCAGCCAGACCACGTCGTTGTTGAAAAGTTTCTGCAGGCCGTCGGTCGCATACTGCATCGCCAGCACGTCTTCCCTGCGCGCGCGCTCGTAGCGTCGCAGCAAGGTCTGCTCGCCGCAATCCTCAAACGGGCCGCGGCCGGCGAGTGCGCGGGCGAGCTCGCGCGCGTCCCGGAAGCCGAGGTTGAGGCCCTGGCCGGCCAGCGGGTGTATGTTATGGGCGGCGTCGCCCACGAGCGCGACACGCGACCCGATGAAGCGCTCGACGCGCTGCAGCCGGAGCGGAAATGCGGCGGGCGGGGTGATGCTTGCGAGCGCGCCGAGCGCGCCGTGACTCGCGACCGCCACTTCCTCGCCGAGACGCCCCGGCGCGAGCCCGAGCAGCCGCCGCGCACCTTCCTCCTCGAGGGACCATACCATCGAGGCGCGCCGGCCGGGCAGCGGCAGCAACGCCAGCACGCCATCCCGCCGGAACCATTGATACGCGACCCCGTCGTGCGGTCTTCCGCACGAGAAATTGCCCACCACCCCGAGTTGCCGGTACTCGAGGGGCTTGACCGCGATGCCGGCGCGCTCGCGCACCCTTGAGTCCGCCCCGTCCGCTCCCACGACAAGACGCGCGGCGATCATGGTTCCGTCATCGAGCTCGATGCGGGCCGCGTCCGGACCGAACTCGAGCGATCTCCAGCCCGCCGGGCAGTACACGGCGACGGTCTCCTCACGAACGCGCTGCCACAGCGCGTGCTGCAGCCGGTTGTTCTCCACGATGAACGCGAGTTCCCGCAGGCCCGCATCGTACGCGCTGAACTCGAGGCACGCGCGCGCATCGTCGCCGTAGACGCGCATTGCCTCGACGCGCGCGATTCGCTCGCGTGGCACGCGCTGCCACGCCCCGCAGGCTTCGAGGAACGCCGCGGCGCCGGGACTGATCGCGTAGACCCGGCTGTCCCACGCCTGTCCCTCGTCGTGCGCACGGGAAGCTTGGGATTCGACCACGGCGAGCTTCAGGCCGGTGCGCGAAAGCGCCGCAGCGAGGCTCAGTCCCACCGGACCGCCCCCGACGATGACGACATCGACCTGGATTGGCATACCCGAGAAGAAACCGCGGATGAGGAGCAGTGTATATCGAGACTCCGCCGGGCGCGTTAGGGAAAAAGGCCGCGAGCGCTCGCGGGCCCGCCCGGCCCCGTGTGAATGGATACCTCCGCCCGGGCGGCTTTATTCCCTCGCGGGACTCTCCGGACCCGGGCAGAAACCGGCCGGAGCGCGATTCAGGCGCGGGGGCGCTCCTGCCTCAGGCTGCCGCCCGCCGATTGGCTTCGAGGCGGGCATCCACCAGCGCGACCACCTCGTCCAGGACCGCAGACTGCATGCCCTTCTGCGCCGCTACGGCTTTCACCAACCGGTCCACGCGCTCGATGTTGGGCGCGCCGCCGAACAAGGCTCGCGCCGCGGAGGACGGGCTTCCGAGCGACAGCGCCGCGTTGGCGTATTTCTCGAATGGAACGAGATCCTTCGGCGAGGCGCCCAGGGACGTGCACAGCTTGACGACCCAGTCGTAAACCGATCGCGATGCCTCGATGTCGGTGTGCACGGCTTCCTTGATGGGTCGCATTCCCTCTTTCGTCACGCAGCGGTAATTGCCGGCGATCAGCATGGGCCATTTCGCCAGCGGCACAAAGATGGACTCGTGCACCTTGAGCTTGACGGGCAATTCGATGCGGCCGTCCCCGGTGTCGAAACGCACTGCCTCGATCTCCGATTCCAGCTGGCGGAGGATGGCGGTGTGCGTGTGCGACTCGAACCGGGCAGCCTTGAAGTTCGTCGGCAGCCTGACTTGCAGCACGTTGACCTTCTCTTCCGGCGGGCGGAAAGCCTGCGGGTCCGGACTGCACAGCGTCATGCAGACCGGGTCGAAGCTGTCCCAGACGGTGGCGTCCGTGTAGCAACTCCTCAATGCATTCGCATCGAGGCCGGATATGCGTTTCAGGTACGGCAGCGGCGGCATGTTCATGATCGACATGCAGGGCACTTTGGCCTTGGCCACCGCGTCCAGCAGCTCGCGCACGCCGGGCAAGCGGTACTGGGGCTCCTGCATGGCGAGCGCCACGAGATCGTATTCGGACGGATTGATCGCCGCCGGACCATCGGCGGATAATTTGCCGGGCAGTTTCCGGGAGTCGATCTCGACGAGCCCTTCCCTGCCTTTGACCGGCATGCGCACCCGTATGCCTTCCTTGTTGATCAACTCCGCTTCCGCGGGCAGGCATACCAACTTGAGCGTATGGCGCGCGAAGAGGACTTTCGCCGCCAGCAGCGAGCCGTACGATGCGCCCATGATCAGAATCTTGTACGGTTTACTCATGCAAACCCCTGTCTTCGTGTCACGTGTCGGTCATGCAGTCCAGTAAACTCACGTGATGCGAAACTGGATCACCGCATCCTTGGTTTCCCGTGGATTTCACCATGCGGGATTTTTATTCATGTTCTGCAATCAGGATATCACGGTCCAGATCAGCCGGCCACAAGCGCCGGATTATTAACCTGATTTCGGCAGTAATTCAGAGGCTTAACTTGACAAAGGCGGACGCGCTCTTTTAGACTGCGCCGCTCCCCATGGCGAGTTAGCTCAGCGGTTAGAGCAGCGGAATCATAATCCGTTGGTCCGGGGTTCAAATCCCTGACTCGCCACCAGTTTTCATGCGGGCCGCGGCCGGGTACGGCGGCTCGAAACGGGCGCCGGATTGCGTTTGAAGTATCTGATTGCGTTGTGTTACCGTGGGTCGATGCGCAGGTGGGCATGGACCGGTATCCTGGCCGTGGCGATCGCCTCGGCGAGCCACGCCCAATTAATACAGCGCCAGTTTCCTCCCAACAGCCAGCTCGGTGTGCTGGTCGGCGGCCAGCATCCGTTCCCGCTCGTCCAGATCAACAACAAGGTGCTGCGCCTCGCCCCCGGCGGCCTCATCTATGACGGACATAACCGGACGATTCTGCACAATGTCCTCCCGGAGCATGCGCACGTCCTGTTCATCGTGGACATGAACGGCGACGTCGGGCGAATCTTCATCCTGCGGCCCGACGAGCTGGCGCGGTTCGAGCGCGCCGGCCCGCGCTAGGCCGGAACGCCGGCTCCATCCGTGCCGCAGAAGGTCTACATCAAGACGTTCGGCTGCCAGATGAACGAGTACGACTCGGGCAAGATGGCCGACGTGCTGCACGCCGCGCAGGGCATGGAGACGACCGACGATCCTGCCGCGGCCGACCTCATCCTGTTCAACACGTGCTCGGTGCGCGAAAAGGCGCAGGAGAAAGTCTTCACCGACCTCGGCCGCGTCAAACACCACAAGGGCGCCAGGCCCGGCGTGCTGATCGGGGTGGGCGGATGCGTGGCGAGCCAGGAAGGCGCGGCGATCGTCGCGCGCGCGCCCTACGTGGACATCGTTTTCGGCCCCCAGACCCTGCACCGGCTGCCGCAGTTGCTCGAAGCGCGGCGCACGACCGGCCGGCCGCAGGTGGACATCTCCTTCCCGGAGATCGAGAAGTTCGACGATCTCCCTCCCGCGCGCGCGGAAGGCGCAACCGCCTTCGTCTCGATCATGGAAGGCTGCAGCAAGTACTGCACCTTCTGCGTGGTCCCCTACACCCGCGGCGAGGAAGTCTCGCGGCCCTTCGAGGACGTGTTGACCGAGATCGCCGAGCTCGCACAACAGGGCGTGAAGGAAGTGACGATGCTCGGCCAGAACGTCAACGCGTACCGCGGCGTGACGGCCGAGGGCGCGGCTGCGGACCTCGCCCTGCTCCTCGAGTATGTCGCGGCCATCCCCGGGATCGAGCGCATCCGCTATACGACCTCGCATCCGAAGGAATTCACGCAGCGCCTGATCGACGCCCACGGCCGGATCCCGCAGCTCGCGAGGCATGTGCACCTGCCGGTGCAGGCGGGCTCGGACCGCGTGCTGGCCGCGATGAAGCGGGGCTACACCGCGCTCGAATACAAGTCGATCGCGCGCAGGCTGCGCGTCGCGTGTCCCGGCATCTCGATCTCCTCCGATTTCATCGTCGGCTTTCCCGGGGAGACCGACGCCGATTTCGAGGCGACCCTGCGGCTCATAGACGAAGTGGGCTTCGATGCGAGCTTCAGCTTCGTCTACAGCCGGCGTCCCGGAACTCCCGCCGCGGAGCTGCCCGACGACACCGGGCAGAGCGTGAAGCTCGCGCGCCTGCGGCTGCTGCAGACAAAAATCGACGAGCAGGCGCGCGCGATCAGCCGCGCCATGGTCGGCACCCGCCAGCGGGTGCTGGTCGAGGGCGCCGCGAAGAAAGACGACTCCGAGCTGTGCGGGCGCACCGCGAACAACCGCGTGGTCAATTTCCCGGGCCCGCGGCGCCTGGTCGGCGGGTTCGTGGACGTCGTGATCAGCGCCGCCTTGCCCCATTCGTTGCGGGGCGATCCCGTTTCCAGTTGAAGCCCGTCGAAGTCGTCTTCGCCCCCGTCGACAACCAGCGGCTCGCCAGCCTGTGCGGCGTGCTGGACGAGAACCTGCGCCAGATCGAGACCGCGCTCGATGTCACCATCGCGCGCAGGGGCGAGCGCTTCGCGCTGACCGGGGGGCCCGAGCAGACCCGCGTCGCGGCCAAGGTGCTGCACATGTTCTACGATCGCGCGAAGGGCGGGCTCACGCTCGAGGACGTGCAGCTCGGCCTGATCGAGGCGACGGGCCCGCTACGGAGCGTCCCGGCGGACGCCGGGCCGACGCTGATCACGCGCCGCCAGGACCTGCACGGGCGCACACCGCGCCAGGTGCAGTACCTGCAGGACATCCTCACCCACGATCTTACCTTCAGCATCGGCCCGGCCGGCACCGGGAAAACGTATCTGGCGGTGGCGTGCGCCGTGGACGCGCTCGAGCGCGACGCCGTGAAACGGATCGTGCTGGTGCGCCCGGCGGTGGAGGCCGGCGAGCGCCTGGGGTTCCTGCCCGGCGACATGGCCGCGAAGGTGGACCCTTATCTGCGCCCGCTCTACGACGCGCTCTACGACCTGATGGGCTTCGACAAGGTGGCCAAGATGTTCGAGCGCGGCACGATCGAGATCGCGCCGCTTGCCTTCATGCGCGGGCGCACGCTCAACCACGCGTTCGTGATCCTGGACGAGGCGCAGAACACCACGCCCGAGCAGATGAAGATGTTCCTCACCCGCATTGGCTTCGGCAGCAAGGCGGTGGTGACCGGCGACGTGACGCAGATCGACCTCGCGCGCGGCCAGAAGAGCGGGCTGATCGAGGCGCAGGTCGTGCTGCGCAAGGTGCGCGGCATCTCGTTCATCTACTTCAACGCCGAGGACGTGGTGCGCCATCCCCTGGTGCAGCGTATCGTCAATGCCTACGAGCAGCACACCCACAAGCAGAAGAGCAAGGAAGCCTAGGCTTGCGCTTGCGGTCCAGTACGCGGTCAAGGGCCGCCGCCTTCCTTCCCGCAGCGAGCTGCGCCGGTGGGCGCGCGCCGCGCTCGAGCACGACGCCCGCATCACGGTGCGCATCGTCGGCCGCGACGAAGCGCGCGCGCTCAACCGCGCGTTCCGCGGCCGCGACTACGCGACCAGCGTGTTGAGCTTCGTGATGCGCGCGGTACCGCCGCTGGAAGGGGACCTCGCATTGTGCGCGCCGGTCGTGGCGCACGAAGCGCGCGACCAGCGCAAGAGCGTGCGCGCACACTACGCGCACCTGGTAGTGCATGGAGTGCTGCACTTGCAGGGCTACGATCACGGCCGGGCGCGCGAGGCGCGTATCATGGAGCGGCGGGAGACGGCCATCGTGACCGGCCTCGGCTATCCCGACCCCCACGAAAGGCAAGGATGAAGGCAGAAAGCGGAAGGCGGAGGGGAACTGCCCGTTCGGGGATCTGGTCTTTTCCTTCATCCTTCATCCTTCATCCTTCCGCCTTCTAGGGCCATGGACGACGACCGACACCGGCCCACGCTGCTCGAGCGGCTCGGCGCGCTCATCATGCGCGAGCCCGAGGACCGCGAGCAGCTGGTCGAGCTGCTGCGCTCCGCGAACTCGCGCGGCCTGCTCGACGGCGAGGCGCTCGCGATGATCGAAGGGGTGCTGCAGGTCTCGGAGATGCAGGCGCGCGACATCATGATCCCGCGCGCGCAGATGGACGTCATCGACATCAGCGATCCGCCGGACAGGTTCATCCCGCTCGTGATCCAGACCGGGCACTCGCGCTTTCCCGTGTTCGGGGAGAACAAGGACGACGTCATCGGCATCCTGCTCGCGAAGGACCTGCTGCGCTATTACGCGGGCGAGGAGGAATTCGACGTGCGCGAGATGCTGCGGCCCGCGGTGTTCATACCCGAGGCGAAGCCGCTCAACGTGCTGCTCAGGGAGTTCCGCAAGAACCGCAACCACATGGCCATCGTGGTGGACGAGTACGGCGGGGTGGCGGGATTGGTCACGATCGAGGACGTGATCGAGCAGATCGTCGGGGACATCGAGGACGAGTACGACTTCGAGGACGTCGAGGACAACATCGTCCCGGAAAAAGGCGGCCAGTACCGGGTGAAAGCGCTTGCCGAGATCGCGGACTTCAATGCCGCGTTCGGCACCGACTACAGCGACAAGGAATTCGACACCGTCGGCGGGCTCGTGATGTCGCGTTTCGGGCACGTGCCCAAGCGCGGCGAGCAGGTGAGCTTCGACAATCTCACGTTCAAGGTGCTGCGCGCAGACAGCCGGCGGCTGCACCTGCTGCAGGTCACCAGGAAAAAGTAAGGGATGATGGCGGAAGGCGGAAGGCGGAAGGATGCCGTCGCATCTGCTCTGCCCTTCCTCCTCGTTTTCGTCGTCGGCGCAGTGGCCGTGCTCGGCTTCGCGCCGTTCCGCCTGTTCCCGCTGCCCATCCTCACCGTCGCGCTGCTGCTCGCGTTATGGCTGCGCGCGGGCAGCCCGCGCGCGGCGGCCGCGCTTGGCTTCGCGTACGGGCTCGCATTCTTCCTCGCCGGCGCCTCGTGGGTGTACGTGAGCCTGCACGAGTTCGGCTCGATGCCGGCGCCGCTCGCCGCGCTCGCGACTTTCCTGTTCTGCGCCGTGCTGGCGCTGTTTCCCGCGCTTGCCGGCTATGCCTGCGCGAGGACCGCCCTGCCCCCGCCGTTCGCGCTCGGGCTGCTCGCGCCGGCGGCATGGACGCTGGCGGAATGGACGAGGGGATGGATCTTCACCGGCTTTCCGTGGCTCGCACTCGGTTACTCGCAGATCCCGGCGAGCCCGCTCGCGGGCTACGCGCCGCTGCTGGGCATCCACGGCGTCACGCTGGCCGGCGCATTGACGGCGGGCCTCCTCGTCGTGCTGTGGCAACGCGTTACAGCGAGGGATGAAGGACCGGGCGACCAGCGCAAACGGGGCCTGACCTTCCTCGTTCTGCCTTCTGCCTTCTGCCTTCTGGCGATCTGGCTCGGCGGGTGGGCGCTCCAGCAGGTCCGGTGGACCGAGCCGGAGGGCGACCCGGTCACCGTGAGCCTGCTCCAGGGCAACATCTCGCAGGAGCTCAAGTGGCGCGAGGACCGCGTGCGCACCACGCTCGAGACCTACCGCACGCTCGCCGAGAACGCGCCGGGCCGGCTCATCGTAATGCCCGAGACCGCGCTGCCGCTGTTTCTGGACCAGGTACCGCACGAGTACCTGTCATCGCTCGCGGAGCACGCGCGGAAGAACGGCGGCGACATCCTGATCGGGGTGCCGGAGCGCGTGCCCGGCGGCGCGTACTTCAACAGCGTGCTCTCGCTCGGCTCCGCGCCGGCCCAGGGCTACCGCAAATCGCACCTGGTACCGTTCGGGGAATTCATCCCGCTGCGCCCGGTGCTCGGATGGATCGTGGGCGTGCTCGCGATCCCGCTGCAGGATTTTTCCGCGGGTGAAGCAACGCAGCGCCCGCTCGCGGTGGCGGGACAGCGGGTAGCGGTCAACATCTGCTACGAGGACGCGTTCGGGGAGGAGATCATCCGCCAGCTGCCGGAGGCGAGCCTGCTCGTCAACGTGAGCAACGTCGCGTGGTTCGGGCGCTCGATCGCCCCGCAGCAGCACCTGCAGATCTCGCAGGCGCGCGCGCTGGAGACGGGGCGCTACATGCTGCGCTCGACCAACACCGGGGTCACGGCCACGATCAATCCGAGGGGCGAAGTTGCGGCCATCGCACCGGAGTTCACCGCCGCGATCGTGACCGACACGGTGCAGGGTCACCGGGGGCTGACCCCCTACGCGCGCTGGGGGAATTACCCCGCGCTCGCGCTCTGTATCGCGCTCTGGGCGGGCGCCGTGGTGGCGGGAAGGCGCCGGCGCGACACCTCCCGCAACTGAACGCGCGCGCGGCAATTCTGTCGTATGATCTGACCCCGGCGCCCCGGCCGGCGCCCTGCCTGGAGGACCCGCTGATGAAGCGCCTGCTCACTGCACTGCTGCTTGCCCTTACCACGGCGAATGCCTGGGCCGCGGGGCTCATCGTGGATACCGCATTCGTGAGCGAGGCCGTCCAGCGCGGCGCCATCGTCTGGGACGTGCGGAGCGCGGACCAATACCGCATGGGCCACATCCCGGGGGCGGTGAACATCGGTCATGCCGGCGCCGTGCTGCGCAATCCCAACACCGAGGACTTCATCCCCGTAGCCCAGATCGAGCGCATCCTCGGCGCCGCCGGCATCGATCCCGCGAAGGAGATCGTGGTCTACGCGAGCCGCGGCGACCCGTTCGCCTATTTCGGGCTCTACACCATCCAGTATTTCGGCGGCAAGCGCGTCCACGTCTACCACGACGGCATCGACGGCTGGCGCGAGGCCGGGCGCTCGGTCAGCTCCGCGGGATACCGGCGCGCCCCCGTATCGCTGAAGCTCGCGACGAATCCCGCCGTGGCTGCGATGACCAGCGAAGTCATCGCCGCGCTCAAGCGGCGCGACGTGCAACTGCTCGACGTGCGCACCGTGGGTGAGTTCACGGGCGACGACATCCGCGCCATACGGGGCGGCCACATCCCCGGCGCGGTAAACATCCCGTACGAGCAGAACTGGATGGACCCCGACACCCCGCTCAAGGTCGCGCGCAGGCAGGCGAAGGACAACGCGGGCATGACGCTCAAGCCCGTGAACGAGCTCAAGCGCCTGTACTCAGGCCTCGACCCGGGCAAGGAGACGATCGTCTACTGCCAGAGCGGCGTGCGCGCGGCGCAAACCGCGACGGTGCTCTCGCAACTCGGCTTCAGGAACGTGAAGGTCTACGACGCGTCGTGGCTCGGCTACGCCGGGGTGCTCTCCGCTCCCGCTAACAACGAGGTGTTCTTCAACGTGGGCGCGCTCCAGGGCCGGCTCTCGGCGCTGCAGTCTCGCATCGATCAGCTCGAGCGCGAGCTCGGCGAAGCGCGGGCCAGGAAATAGCAGCCGGCCGCCGCCGGCGCGGCGCGCGACGGGAGCGACGCGCTCGCTCCCGTTTTCGTTTCCACGGACGGCAGGCACCATTCCCGCCGGCTCCCGGTAGCCTGTAGAATTCGTGGCGTACGAGCGGCCGGCGCGCATGCATACCTTCCAACAGGTCATACTGAAGCTCAACGAGTACTGGGACCGGCGGGGCTGCGCGCTGCTCCAGCCCTACGACATGGAAGTGGGCGCGGGCACCTTTCACACGGCGACCTTTCTGCGCGCGATCGGCCCCGAGCCCTGGAATGCGGCCTACGTCCAGCCTTCGCGCCGGCCCAAGGACGGGCGCTATGGCGAGAACCCCAACCGCCTGCAGCACTACTACCAGTACCAGGTGGTGATGAAGCCCTCGCCCGACGCGTTCCAGGAGCTCTATCTCGGATCGCTCGAAGCGCTGGGCGTGGACCCGCGCAAGAACGACATCCGCTTCGTCGAGGACGACTGGGAATCGCCCACGCTCGGCGCGTGGGGGCTGGGCTGGGAAGTGTGGCTGAACGGCATGGAGATCACGCAGTTCACCTATTTCCAGCAGGTCGGCGGGCTCGACTGCAAGCCGGTGCTGGGGGAGCTCACCTACGGGCTCGAGCGGCTCGCGATGTACCTTCAGGGCAAGGAGAGCGTGTTCGACCTCGTGTGGGTGGACGGCGTCAGCTACCGCGACGTGTACCACCAGAACGAGGTCGAGCAGTCGCGCTACAACTTCGAGCTCGCCAACACCGGGATGCTGCTCCAGCACTTCGGACAGTTCGAGGCCGAGGCGAAGCGGCTGATCGAGGCGCAATGCGTGCTGCCGGCCTACGAGATGGTCATGAAGTGCTCGCACAGCTTCAACCTGCTCGATGCGCGCGGCGCGATTTCGGTGACCGAGCGCGCCGCCTACATCGGACGCGTGCGCGCGCTCGCGCGGCTGGTGGCGCAAGCCTACTACGAAGCGCGCGAGCGGCTCGGCTTCCCGATGCTGGAGCAACCGCATCCGGCAAAGAACAAGGCAGGCGCCTCACCAATGCCAAGCCGCAAGACCGCCATGGCTTCCGCGCCCGCGAGTTTGCTCGTCGAGATGCTGACCGAGGAGCTGCCCCCGGGGGCGTTGCAACGGATCGCGGAGGCCTTTCGTGACGCGTTGCTGGAAGACCTGAAAGAAGACGGGTTTCTCATGCCCGGCAGCGCCGCGCAAGTTTTCGCGACGCCGCGGCGTCTTGCCGTCTTGATCTCGGAGGTGCGACGCGTTGCGCCGGATAGCGAAGTGCTGGTGAAAGGCCCCTCGGTCAGGGCCGGCCTGGATGCTGGCGGCCAACCGACGCAAGCCTTGCTCAAGTTCGCCGAGAAGCGCGGTGTTGCGGTCGAGGCCCTTGTTCGCATCAACGACGGCAAGCAAGAGGTCTTCGCACACCGTGATCTTGCGAAGGGAGGGCGCCTCGACACCAACCTGGAGCTAAAGATTGAAGAAGCGCTCAAACGCCTGCCGATCCCGAAGATGATGCGCTGGGGCGGCGGCGACGAACAGTTCGTGCGTCCAGTGCACGGGCTGGTGATGTTGCACGGGATGAACGTTGTGCCAGGAAAGGTGTTGGGGGCAAGCAGCTCCAACAAGACCTCCGGGCACCGTTTTCTTTCTCCGGGAAGAATCGCGCTCGAGCGCGCGGACGATTATGAGCCAGCGCTGCGCGGCAAGGGCAAGGTGATCGCTGAGTTTGCCGGGCGCCGGTCCGAAATCGCGAACCGACTCGAGAGGGCTGCCGGCCGCGAAGCGATTATCGTCGCGGACGATGCGCTGCTTGACGAGATTTCCGCTCTGGTGGAATCACCGGCGGTCTACGCCGGAAATTTCAGCGCGGAGTTTCTCACCGTGCCGCACGAGTGCCTGGTGCTGGCGATGCAGCAACATCAGCGATACGTCCCGCTGCGCGACAAGGCGAGCAGAAAGCTGCTGCCGCG
Source organism: Betaproteobacteria bacterium (assembly GCA_016868035.1). Classification (GTDB taxonomy): domain Bacteria; phylum Pseudomonadota; class Gammaproteobacteria; order Burkholderiales; family SG8-41; genus SG8-41. The sequence continues at coordinate 236,844 of VGID01000001.1, forward strand.
CTTCCTGTTCGTATCCAACATCGAGGCGAAGGATCCGCGCGAGATCATCCACGGCAACGAGCGCGTGCTGCGCGCGCGCCTCGCGGACGCGAAGTTCTTCTTCGACCAGGACCGGAAGACGCGACTCGAGGCGCGCGTGCCCCGGCTCGCGGGCGTCATCTACCACAACCGGCTCGGCAGCCAGCTCGAGCGCGTCGAGCGCGTGCAGCTGCTCGCGGGCAAAATCGCGCGGGCAATCGGCGCGGATCCGCTGCTCGCTGAGCGCGCGGCCTGGCTGTCCAAGGCGGACCTGCTGACCGACATGGTGGGGGAATTCCCCGAGCTGCAGGGAACCATGGGGCGCTACTACGCGCTGCACGACGGCGAGCCGCAGGCCGTCGCCGACGCGATCGAGGCCCACTACCGTCCCCGGTTCGCCGGCGACGACACGCCGAAGGACCCGATCGCCGCCGCCGTGGCGCTCGCCGACAAGCTCGACACGCTGGCGGGCATCTTCGGGATCAATCTCGTTCCCACCGGAGACAGGGATCCGTACGCGTTGCGGCGCGCGGCGCTCGGCGCCGTGCGCATCCTCGCCGAGAACAAGCTGCCGCTGGAGCTCGACGCACTGATCGCGGATGCCGCCTCCCATTACACCGCGGTGAAGCTCGACCCCGAAGGCGTGGGAAAGGTCTACGGGTTCGCGCTCGACCGCATGCGCTCCTACCTGCGCGAGTCCGCCTTCACCGCAGACGAGATCGAGGCGGTCGTCGCACAGAATCCCGCCCGCGTGGACCTCGTTCTGCCGCGCGCGAAGGCGGTGCGCGCGTTCCGGTCGCTGCCGGAGGCCGAGAGCCTCGCGGCGGCCAACAAGCGCATACGCAACATCCTGCGCCAGAGCGCGCAGGGCGGCGCAAGCCTCACCGAGTCGCTCTTCCGCGAGCCCGCGGAGCGCGAGCTGCACGACGCCGTGCGCCGCCTCACGCCCCGGATCGACGCGAGCATCCGCCGCCAGGACTACACCGATGCGCTGTGCGCGCTGGCGAGCCTGAAGGGCAACGTGGACACCTTCTTCGACAAGGTGCTGGTCAACGCGGAAGACCGGAGCCTCCGCGAGAATCGCCTCGCGCTGCTTACGCAGCTCTCGACGCTCATGAACGAGGTCGCGGATATCTCCAAGCTTGCCGCCTGAACGCAGTGAACAGTACACGGTGAGCGGTAAACGGTAACTACATTTATGCACCCTTTTTCTTCTGCCCACCGCTCACTGCTGACCGTTCACCGTTCGCCATGAAACTAGTCATCCTCGACCGCGACGGCGTCATCAACTACGACAGCGCCGCCTACATCAAGAGCCCCGAGGAATGGAAAGCGATTCCGGGCAGCGTCGAGGCGATCGCGCGCCTGACGCAGGCGGGCTTTCACATCGTCGTGGCGACCAACCAGTCGGGGATCGGGCGCGGCCTGTTCGGGATGGCCACGCTCAACGCGATCCACGAGAAAATGCATCGCGCCGTCGGCCACGCAGGCGGCCGCATCGACGCGGTGTTCTACTGCCCGCACGCGGCGGAAGCCGGGTGCGGCTGCCGCAAGCCCAAGCCCGGATTGCTCGAGGAGATCGCGCGCCGGTTCAGCGCGAACCTGCGCGACGTGCCCTGCATCGGGGATGCGGCGCGCGACCTGGAGGCGGCGAGCGCCGTCGGCGCGCAGCCGATCCTGGTGCTCACCGGAAAAGGGAAGAAGACGCGCGCCGCGGGGGACCTGCCGCCAGGAACCCGCGTCTTCGCCGACCTCTCCGAGGCCGCGAAAGACATCGCAGGATGACGCCGGGGATCATCACGCGATCGCTACTCTTCGCGCTGATCCAGGTCGTCGCAACACCCCTGTTCGCGCTCGCTGCGCTCGCGACGTTTCCCTTCAAGCCGCTCGCCCGCTACCGCGTCGTCACTGCATGGTCACGACTGATGGTCGCATCCGCCACGCGGCTCTGCGGGATACGTTACCGCGTGCTCGGCGCCGAGCGCCTGCCGCGCCCGCCATTCATCGTGCTCGCGAAGCACCAGTCCGCGTGGGAGACGCTCGTGTTCCAGGTGATTCTTCCCCCGCAGGTATGGGTGATCAAGCGCGGCCTGCTGTGGATCCCCTTCTTCGGCTGGGGTCTGGCAATGCTCTCCCCGATCGCGATCGACCGCGGCGCCGGGCGCCGGGCGCTGCGCCAGATGCTCGAGCAGGGACGCGAGCGGCTGGCGCAGGGCTTCTGCATCGTCATCTTCCCGGAGGGCACGCGCGTTCCCCCGGGCGCGCGCGGTCAGTATCAACCCGGCGGCGCGTGGCTCGCGGTGAAGACCGCGACGACGGTGGTGCCGGTCGCGCACAACGCGGGCGAAGTATGGCAGCGCCGGGCTTTGTTCAGGCGCCCCGGGTTGGTTACCGTGAGCATCGGCCCGCCGATCGAGCCCGCCGGCCTCGAGCCCGAGGAGCTCAACCGCAAGGTGGAGGACTGGATCGAAGGGGAGATGCAGCGCATCGGCAACGACCCTAGGCGGTGAACGGTGAACGGTGAACGGTGAACGGTGAACGGTGAACGGTGAACGGTGAACGGCAGAAACGGACCCGCGTTTTCGTGGAAGTTCTCCGCTTACGGTTTCTTGCACTGCTCGCCGCCGACCGCTTACCATACCTGCCCATGCGCGCCTTGCTTCCGATGATCGTCCTCACCGCGCTCGTGGCCGGGTGCGGCTACAAGACGCCCCTCACCCTGCCCAAGCCCAAGCCCGAGGCGCAAAAGCCCGAAACGCCCGCGCCGATAAAGCCGGACGAAAAGAAGCCCCCGGCTTCGTGAGCCATTTCGAATACAAAAACGGCGAGCTGCACGCGGAATCAGCCTCTCTGCGCCAGATCGCCGAGCGCTTCGGCACGCCCTGCTACGTGTACTCGCGCGCCGCGCTGACCGCGGCCTACCGCGCGTTCGACGCGGCCTTCGCCGGCCACGACCACCTCGTGTGCTACGCGGTGAAGGCGAATTCCAATCTCGCCGTGCTGAACCTTTTTGCCCGTCTGGGCAGCGGCTTCGACATCGTGTCCGGCGGCGAGCTGCAGAGAGTGCTCGGCGCGGGCGGCGACCCCGCAAAGGTCGTGTTTTCCGGGGTCGGCAAGTCCGCCGAGGAGATGCGCGAGGCGCTGGCTGCGGGGATTCTGTGCTTCAACGTGGAGTCGGAAGCGGAGCTCGCGCGGCTGAGCCGGGTGGCTGCCCGGGCCGGCGGGACGGCGGCGGTGAGCCTGCGCGTCAATCCCGACGTAGATCCCCGTACCCACCCCTACATCGCCACCGGTTTGCGGCAGAACAAGTTCGGCGTGCCGTACCGCGACGCGCTCGATCTCTACCGGCGCGCGCGCGAGCTCCCGAATATCGCCATCTCCGGCATTGGCTGTCACATCGGCTCGCAGCTGACCGACGTGACCCCGTTCGTCGCGGCGCTCGACCGCATCCTGGAGCTGGCGGACCGGTTGCAGGCGGACGGCATTGCGCTCGCGCACGTGGACATCGGCGGCGGGCTCGGCATCCGCTACCACGACGAGTCCCCGCCCCGGGTCGAGGACTACGCCAGCGCGCTCGCGCCGCGGCTCGGCAGGCGCGCGTTGAAGCTCCTACTGGAGCCCGGCCGCGTGCTGGTCGGCCACGCGGGGGTGCTGCTCACGCGGGTCGAGTATCTGAAGCGCGGCCCGGAGAAAAACTTCGCGGTGGTGGACGCGGCGATGAACGATCTCATGCGCCCCGCGCTCTACGACGCCTGGCACGACGTGCTGCCGGTCTCCCGCGCCGGCCGCAGCGGCGGGGCGCCCTACGAGATTGTCGGTCCGGTGTGCGAAAGTGGGGACTTCCTCGCGCGCGGGCGCACGCTCGAGCTCCGGGAGGCCGAGCTGCTCGCCGTCATGGCGGCGGGCGCCTACGGGATGAGCATGAGCTCCAACTACAACACCCGCCCGCGGGCGGCCGAAGTCATGGTGGACGGCGGAGACACGTACCTGGTGCGCGAGCGCGAAACCGTCGCGCAACTGCTGGCGCGCGAGACGATTCTTCCGTGAGTGAACGTGGTTCCGGGTTTCGCGTTCCGGGTTTCGAGCTCCAGGTTCCACGTTCCAGGTTTCGGGTTTCGGGTTTCGGGTTTCGGGTTTCGGTTTTTTTGAACCTTGAACTTTGAACCTTGAACGCGGAATCGCAAGCGGCGGCGCGCCGCATTGTTGCAGCAAACACGACGAATCATATGCCATGGTCAAGCGGAATCAAGAAAGATGTTGCATTTTTTTGACTGTGGCATAGAATGGGCGCACCAAGCATAACGTTCCGAAGAATTTTTTCGGAGCGGAACAGAGCAAAGCAGCGAATACTGTTTACGTTATGCGATGGGGTGCGGACGCAAACCCGCGCGCAGCGATGCCTAAGTCAACTTTAAAGGAGACTTGAAATGGCAAAGAAAAAAGCAGCGAAAAAGAAAGCCAAGAAAAAGTAGTTTTGCCTGCTCACGGGGGCCGGGCATCCCCCGGCCTCCGTTATTTTTTCATTCCTTCGCGCGGCGCATCCGCCTGCCGCCACCACACCGACAGCTACCACACCCCCGGCTGCAGCGCCCGCTTGGCTGGGTAATTATCCTATATTAATCAATGTGTTGTTTAGCGCGTCGCATGACGCGTCGGGTCGCAGCCACGTCCGCTTTGCTGGTACGCATGGAGAAAGTACTGCCAGTCGTGCGTGCGCACATCGTCGCGTTTGGCGCGCCGCACGCGGTCGAGCACGCTGCGCAGCCAGAGATGCAGCGCGGCATCGTGTCGCGGTACTCATCCGCACATAATGTTTTTTCGCGGCTCGCGCACGCTCGTCGTCCGGCTCGGCGCACACAAGCTCGCAGTCCAGTCAACCACGGATGCGAGCCGTGGGCGCCGGATGCGCCCGGGCGGGATTCCTGGGCGAGCAGTGCGCGGAACGATGCGCTGCGTCCGTTCGAAATCCCGGAGATAAACCGGAGCTCCGGGGCGTCCACGTCCCAACGCGTGTTGAACGGCGCGAGGCGTCCGTTCGAACTCGCGTAGATAAACCGGCGCCGGCAGGCGTCCGGATTTATCAGGGATTGAGCTGGCGGTACACCGCGGTGGCCACCCGCAGCAACTCGTCCTTCCCGATTTCTCCGGAAAGGGCGTAACCGAGCTTGCGGTCGATCCAGTAGAACACGCCCACGTTCCTCTCCTGCGCGAAGCGGAACGCGGTCTCGCGGCTATCCTCGGGATTGACGCGCACGTAGAGCGTCAGCCGCTGCCCCCTGGCATCCTGGTACATGAACTGCGCCGCCGGCCCGCGCTCGTCCGGGAGCAGCCTCCCGCCCACGAGCGCGTAGCCGAGATCGCCCAGGTGGGGGATCCTGAGCGGGGCGCCGAGCCGCTTGGAGAGCCAGTTGACGAGGTGCTTCTCCTGGTCGGCGCCGACTTCCACCGGGTGCCGCACCTCGGGGCTGTAGACCACGTGGGCGATGGCCGCGCGGTGCGGCCACGCCGTCGCCTCTGTGCGCCGCTCCGCCTGGAGCCCGTGCAGGTGCCAGCCGGCGACCCCGCCCAGCGTGACCCACGCGACGATCGCGGCGTATCGCAGGACGGGCTGGCGGCGCTCCACCCGCGCCGCCAGCCGCTGCGGCACGGGCTCCTCGAGCACCGGGGCGTAGCGCGCGCGCAGCGCCTCGTTCTGCCTGCGGTAGGCCACGACGCGCTCGGATTCCTCGGGATGGCCCGCAAGATAGGCCTCGACTTCGGCGCGGCGCGCTTCGGGCAGCACGCCGTCCACGTACCCGTGCAGGTCGGATTCGGTGACGGGAAGCTGGCTCATTTGACGACCTTCAGAATTGCGCTCTCGGGCTGTCCGGACGAGACGCGGCGCAGGCGCTCGCGAGCGCGGGAGAGCCGCGACATCACGGTGCCGACCGGTATGCCGAGGGCGTCGGCGGTTTCCTGGTACGACAGCTCTTCCAGCGCGACGAGCAACAGCACCTCGCGCTGCTCGCCGGGCAGCAGCTTCAGCGCCGCCTCCAGGTCGCGGATCTCCAACCGGTCGGCCTGGACCGCGCGCTCGGGCAGTTCCATGGCCTCGCCATCGAGCGCGACGTGCGGCCCGGGACGGCGTCCCCGCACCTGGTTGATGAAAACATTGTGCATGACGGTAAACAGCCAGGCGCGGAGATCGCTGCCGCGCCGCCACAAGTGGCGCTTCGCCCACGCGCGCTCGAGCGTGTCCTGCACCAGGTCGTCGGCAGCCTCGCGCTCGCCGGTGAGGGCGCGCGCGTAACGCCGCAGCCGGGGAATGTGCTGCTCGATCAGGCGTTCGTGTTCGTTCACTTGCCTCTGACCGGCCTGCCTGTTTTTCCGGCGGACCCGCGCCCAAGCTCGCGTTCAGCGGGCATCCAGGCCCCTACGCTCGTAAACAACGGCCGCACCGCCACTATTCCCCCCAACCGTCAACCTTCAACGACATTCGCGTCAGAGGATGTGCGGCTTCAGCCCCCGGCGCGCCGCGAGCGTCTCGGTCGCATTAAGACAGCACCCGCCCCAGTCGCCCTTCTCGATGATCGCGACCTTCAACCCGCGCAGCGCGCCCATCACCGCCGCGCGGTAGCCGCCGGGGCCGGAGCCGATGACGACGAGATCGAAACCTGCCGCAGGCATCAAGCCTCTCCCGGTTTGCCTGCTTGGGCGCCCAACGGATCAGACGAAACGATTGCGCAGCGCACGGCCGCGCCGGGTGCGATAGATGTGAAAGCCGCTGTCAAGCGTGGCGATGTCCCCAAGGCCCAGGGCATCCGCAAGCCAGAGCAGGCTCGCATCGGCAAAATCCATCGGCCGATCGGAATATTTCTCCATCAGCGCAGCGAGAAGTGGGAGATCTTGCGCAGGGACATGGACTAGAGCGAAATTGCTCCGCCCGATGCCGCGCAGGAATGGAGCGATCCGGTGGCGAGGCAGCAGGGAACACGCTTCCGTAACCACCGCAACCGTCGTCAATAGCGCGCCGTCGAAGCCATCGAAAAAGGCGACTGCCGCTTGGTGCCGGCGCTCCGCCTCGTTGGCGAGCGCCACGAGCGGGCCGGTGTCAACGATCAGCCTTCGCACGGAAGGCCTGGCGCAGATACTTCTGGTGATTCTGGCCGAGATCACGCGGGCCCGAGAAGCAGCCTACGAAGCCCAGTTCGCGCGCGACCTGCCCAAACGGCTTGCGCCGGGCGGCGCGCGCGAGATCCATGATCGCGCGCTTGACGACTTCCGAGCGCGACGCCCCGAGTTCCTCGCACAGCGCGGCGAGCGCCGCCGCTTCCTGATCGTCGAGCCGCACCGTGAGCATTTTCATCAGCAACCTGGACCGGTGAATTGTATTACAACAATAATACCCTGACCCCGTGAAAGTCGCAATGAATCAGATGAAACCACGGCGTTCATGGAAAGAACGCCGCGTGTCAGGATTTCAGGCCGAGCAGCCCCGCGAGATCCTTATGGGTGAGCGGATCGACGATGCGCACGCCCTCGAGCACCGATTCGGCGCTGAAGTCCTCGCTCAACAGCAAACTCACGCCGGCATCGCGCGCCGTCGCCCACAGCAGGGCATCCCAGAATCCGATCCGCCGTGAGACGGTTGCCGCAATCGCCCGGTTCAGGGTCGAAGCTTTCGCCACCACGACCGGGAAGAGGTCCTGCCAGGCTTCCACCTGCGCCTTGGCTTCCGCCGCGGGAAGCTTGCCCTTGCGCGTAACGGCAAAATAGAACTCGGCAAGCGCCTGGAGCGTCAGGACGCAGTCGGCCTTCAGCGCGAGCGCGACGAGCTTCTGCGCCTTGACATGCTTGTCCCTGGCGCTCGTATCCACCGCGTACACGAGCAGGTTGGTGTCAACCGTGACGCGTTCCGCGCTCATGGAGTTCGTCCCTGATCACTTTCCCGATGTTCAGTTCCCGCGCGCTCGACTTGATCAGATTCCAGGCCCGCAACTGCGCCGCGGTCGGCTCGCGCAAACGGCTCACTTTGACGATCCTGGCAATCGGCTTGCCCCGCCGCGTAATGATGACCTCCTCGCCGCGCTCGACGGCCTCGATGTAGCGCGAAAAGTTCTGGTTCGCTTCCCTCAGGCTGACCTGCTGTTTCATGCTACGGCTCCTTGATGGACAAATTAAAATTGTAGGACGTTCTACATTAATGCGTCAAGCCGAAAGCACTCTCCGACTCGCCTCCGTAGCGCGGGCCACGGAAGACGGGGCCCGCCCGGGTCCAAACGATCACGCTGCCGGCGGCGATCCGCTCATCGGGGACAAACAGCGTTCCGCTGCCCACCAAGCGCGCTGCCATCGGGTCTGAGCGGCAGCCGTCATCGTACGTCAGTTCTCGGTCGGCTCGACGGCGAAGCTCTCGGGCGGCTCGCCGCGCTGATACCGCTCCCACATCCTGACGTAAGCCGCCTCGAGATGACGCCGGAAACGATCGGTGTCGAACAGCGGATGGGTGCCGCGGTTCGCAGCCAGTTTCGCCTTCACCGCGGCGTGATGCTCGCGGTTCGTGGCAAGCTCGAGCGCCAGAGCCTCATACTCGTCCAGCGAGCGCGTGATCAACTCATGGCGGAGCGCCGCGACCGTTCGGCGCCGCCGCCGCCCTGTTCCATGAAGATCAGCGCGTGCAATCCGGGAGCAAGGAGAAACGACGGAACCCGGGCATGCCGATGGAACTCAGAAGTGGCCCACGGAGACCACAGAGAGTCCGTCTTTCGCTGTCTTTCCAAGAACTGCGTGTCCCCGATGGCAAGCGGTGCCTGCGGTTGAACTTGCCAAGAGGCCCACAGGCCTGCGTGCGGAGCTTGCGGACAAAAAAAGGGGCGCCGAAGCGCCCCTTTCTTGCAGCAAGGATGAAGCTCAGAAACTGTGGTTCATGAAGAGCGACCAGGCGCTGGCGCTCTTGCCCGCTGCGACGTTCGCCGCACCGGCAGTCTGCCCGGTAAGGTTGTACCTGCCGGAGCTATCGTTGCTGAGCTTGACGTAACCGATGCCAGCGGTGGTGCGCTTGCTCAAGCTGTTCCTGTAGTTGATCTGCCACTGCTTGGCGCCCGAATCGGCGACGGACGCGGTGCCGCCGTAGTCGCCCGCCCTGGCATAACCGCCGCGGATCGAGTGCGGCCCGCCGAGTTGCCAGTCCGCGGCAAGATTCCAGCCCTTACGTTCGGTCTGTGTGGTCGCCGAAACATCCCACTCCAGCTTCGCATAGGTCAGGCCCACCTTGACCGGCCCGTAGGTATAGGTTCCGCCGAGGAGCCAGGCCTTGTCGCTTCGGCCAGCAGCATTACCAACGGCGATGTTGTCGTCTTTCTTCGCGTATCCCGCAACGACCGCGAACGGGCCTTGCGCGAACTGCCCGGCGATACCGACCTCGCGGCCGCTGACAGTGGCCGTCGTCAGGGCATTACGCTCCGCCTGCGTGATGGTGGCCTGGCCCATCAACGAGAAGCCGCCCCACCTGGGCGAGTGGTAGCTGACGGAATTCGCGAGCCGGTTCGAAAAACCGGAATTGTTCGTCGGATGCGAGTTGGGGCTGAGCGTAAACAGCTGCGTACCCGTCCAGCCCGTTTCTTCCGTGATCCGGGTCACGCCCGAGACGATCTTGATCGGGCTGTCCCAGCTGCCGATGAACACGTTGCCCCACGCACCGCGCAGGCCGAGCGCGCTGTTGCGGTCGCACCACACACCCGTCGTTGCGCCAGGTCCCGGTGCAGCAGTTGTACCACTGAGGAACCGCAGGTCCGATTCGCACTGGAACCACGCGGAGAGCCCGCCGCCCAGTTTTTCCTCGCCCCTCAATCCGATCCGCGAGGCACCGGAATTGAGCGCTGTTGCGCTTATCCGCGATGCGCCCGCTGCGTTCTCCGGCTGCTTGACGCTGATACCGTATTCCACGTTAAAAACGCCATAGATGCCCACGGTTGACGCTTGCGCGAACGCCAGCGCCGGAGCAGCCAGGGCTCCCGCTACTGCTAGTGTCATCACCTTCTTTTGCATACATCTCTCCTTGTTTTCGTTTAACGCATTGCCGCTATCGCATCACGTGTGTACGACAGCCCAATGTTTCCCCCCCTTGCGGCGAGGTTGGAGAAATTATGCCCAGCCGACTGCGCGCGAAACAACAAAACCGGGTATTTATGCGCGGAATTTCATCGGGAATGTTGCGCGGAAGCAACGACTCTGGCGGCCCGCTGTGTCCCGGTCAGGTATCCGACAAATACGAGTTTATTATTAATATGTTACGATCGCATCAAGCCAGCTTGAGATCCCACCCGCAAAGCCTGGGGGCTAAACCATCCCGCCAAGGCACCGCGAAAAACGAAAAAGACGTACCGGCGTTGCCCGTGACCCGCTCGATGGAGGAAAGCCCCAAGCGGCACCGAACGGGCCGCCCGGAGAAGGCATAACACCTTTAAGAACAAGCGCTTGCTCGCGCGCACGGGGTCAGGTCTTGCCTTTTGCCTTGGACAATCTCAGGAGCTGCGTTCGAGCACGCGCAAAAGGCAAGAGCTGATTCGAGCGCGGCCCGGCGCACCGCGTCTACCTCGGCCTGGATCTCCTGCATCGACATCTGCGGAAGCTTGGCGGCGGTGAAGGCGTCCGCCGCCTCGAACAACCCCCGAGCGCGTTTTGCCCGCAGCGCCATCTTGAGCAAGGCCGCGACGGTCTCCAGCGTGAACAACCCCGCGGCCCGCGCTTCTTCAGCGAGCTGGTCGGGCAACGAGAGCTTCAGTTCCACGGTCGTCATCGTCATCATTCCTTACAGGTCAACGCCGATTCTCAGGCAGCGTTGACCAGACTCATTTTAAGGATTCTGTCGGGCGCCGACCCCGACAGAATCCTTGCGCTCGACCACGACCCAGAAGCCCATCGGCATGCGGTTGAAAGCCACCAGGTCGAAGCGCTCGATCAGCCCGGGCAGCCACCACTCGGGCGGCTGCTGTATGAGATGGGCGTTGCGCCCGTCGGGCAGGGTCTTCACCGCCTCACCGGTGTGAACGGTGAAGATCCCCTTTCCCGCCGTGACCCGCTTGAGATCGTCGAGGACGTTGTCGAGCAGGTCGGGCTCGATGTGCTCCAGCACGTCAATGCACGCGACGAGGCTGCAGGGATCCGGCGGCGCGGACCACTCGGGGACTGCCGGATCGTACTGGTGGATCGTGAGGTGGAGGTCGAACTCCTCGCGCAGCGTCTTGTCCAGCCGGCCCTTGCCCGCGCCGTAATCGAGCATCTCGGTCGCGCCCACCTGCCGGATCACGTCGGCGACGAGCGGGGCGTAGCCGACCGACGCGACGCCGTAACCGGGATTCTCGTGCAGCTTGCGCTGCAGCTCCCGGTATTCCTCGCTGATCAGCGGGGGAGCCTGAGTGGAGGCTCGCATCATTGCGGTCAGGTTACCAAGGGGGCCAATCGACTCAAGACGTCTTCCATGACATAGGCCGGCACCGTCTCGACGAACCGGGCGCCGCGAGCGGAAAAATCCAGCGTGCGCGGCTGATCACAGATCACAACGCCTTGCGTCTGCGTTCCTGCGCCCATGAGCGTGCAAGCGAAACCGGTGCTGCGCGCGAGGGTCTGGCCCCGGCTCACGGGCAATACGATCACGAGGCCGTATTTGTCGTGTTCCGCCGGTGACAGCACGAACACAAACCGCTTTCCTCGCTGCTCCCTGCCTTTGATGGGGTCGAGGTCGATGTGGTAGATATCGCCCCGCCCCGGTACGCGCGCCATCCGTCAGAGCCGTTCCCGCCCGCGTGCCGGAGCCTCCAGCCACTCCTTGTCCACGAGGCGCCCGGTTGTCACGCGCTCCAAGGCTCTTTGCTCCTTTTCGAGTCGGGTGAGCCTGTAGCGCCGCCTGGCGGGGGAAAGCACGATATTCCCCTCCGTCACTTTTACTTCAAGCTCCGCCCCAGCCCGCAGTCCGAGCATCGCCAAAACCTTCTTCGGAAGCGAGACGGCGATGGCCCCGCCCCATCTGCGCAGCGTCGCGGTCGTCATGTCGTTTCCTCCGAAAGCAGCAAAGTGATATAAAAGTATCACCTGCAGCCAGTGCGGCCAAGCGCGGTTCCCCGGCTTTCCGTGATCACTGTGGCTGAGACGCAGTGTCGGATGCCGAGGCCGGCCATGCTGCGCCCCCACGCCCCGAGGTCCGGGCGAGAGGATTTTCTGGACCGCTCTCAATCACCGGGTTTCGTCGGCGGCAATCTCTTCTGCACGCCCGCTTCCGGTGTAGCCCCTTTACCCGCAAGCGCCAGTTCGAGCATCGTTTCCAGCCGGATCAGCCGCTTGTCCATCTCGCGCATCTCGGACGCGAGGTCCTTGACCTGAGCGGACAGGCGCACCACCTGCTCGTTCATCTTGATCACTTGCGCGAGTGAATCCCAGATCTTGTCGGCGATGCTCATGATCACGCCGCCTTTTCGCGCCTGGCCGCGAAATGCGCCAGCGTCTTCCTGACTTCGGCTTCCGCCTCACGAAGCGCCCGCATCGCATCCCGCGAGGAGACCTCGAGCTCCTTCGCCAGCCTTTCCAGCAACGCCGTGTCTTCCTCGCTCCGGTAGCTCTCGACCGAGCGGCGGACCATTTCTCCCATCGACAGCCGCCGCGCCTTGGCGCGCGACACGATCGAACGCTTCTGAGCCGGCGTCACCAGCACCACCATGCGCTCGAGCTTGCCCATTTCACCCTCCGATTACCATTGACAACACATGTTAATTATATCCGGCCCGCGCCACGGATACCAGGTGAGAGAGACATTCATCGTGGCCATCGCCGCAGTATCGGCTGCTTTGGCAAACTTTGCCACTGAGGGGTCCTGGTACTGAAGGCGTGATCCGTGCTCTGCTCATCAAGATGGCATGCTCCCGCCCCCGAAGGGGCGGGAGGCGTCCATGCCATCTCGGTGGTTCAAACTCAATCGAGCACCGCCGCCAGCGGCACCGCCCACAACCGGTCGCGGAGCCGGACGGTTTCGGTGACGCCTCAGGCGAGAAACGCGGCGCGGCAGCGCGGCGTCTTGTCGAGGAAGGCGCGCAGGCCGGCGAGGTCGCGATCGTCCCAGCGCGCGGCGGCCTTGACCTCGATGGCGAGGCTGTCGCGCCCCGCCTCGATCACGAAATCCACCTCGTGGCGGCCCTGGACGTGCCAGTAGCCGAGTCTCGCCTCCGGCCAGTCCGAGTCGAGAATCGCGGCGAGGTTCTGGGCGACGTAGGTTTCGAGGAGCGGGCCCCGCATGGGATCGCCCTGCTCCAGGCGCGATTGACCGATGCCCGCGAGGTGGCTCGCGAGCCCGGAATCGGCGAGGTAGAGCTTGGGCGACTTGATCAACCGGCTCGCGCGGTTCGCGAGAAAAGGCGGGAGCCGCCTCACCACGAAGGACGCCTCGAGCAGGCTCAGATAACGCGCCGTCGTCGCCGCGTTCAGCTTGGCGTCGCGGCCGAGGTCGCTCATGCCGAGGACCTGCGCGGTCCGCAGCGCGGCGAGCACGAGAAGGCCGCGAAACGGCACGAGGTCCCCGATGCGGGCCAGCCCGCGCACGTCGCGCTCGAGGTAGGTCTGCTCGTAGCCCTTGAACCACAGCGCCGGGCGCCGCGTTTCGGCGAGGCACACCGGCGGCAGCCCGCTTTCGACGATCGCGCGCGGCTCGATGCTGGCGGCCGCGGGCCGTCGCGGCGGCGCCCCGGCGTCGAACGCGCGCCGCACGAACGGCGCCGCCGCGAGCCGGCCTTCGAGCTCGCGCCGCGTGAATGGATGCAGGGTGAGATAAAGCGCCCGGCCCGCGAGGCTTTCGGTCATCCCCTAGGAGTTTGTCGGACTTAGTCCCGACAAACTCCTAAGGCAAAACCGGCCGCAGGAAAAAAGGGCGGAAAAGGATGACGAACACGCAAATTCGGATCCGCCTTTCTTCACGCGCGACTGCTTCAGGAAATCTTCCTTTCGGATTCTCGGCCGGTTTTGCTGTTAGCAGCCTGTGCGGACTCTTGAGTCCGATTGGCTGCTAGAGCAGAGCGAAATTGGCCGAGCCCGAGAGCAGGAACCGGCCCGGCCGCCGCGCGCGGTCCACTTCCCGCTTGATCGCGACGAGCAGATCGGGGCATTTTTGCGCCTCGTCCACGGTGAGGGGGGAATCCGAGCGCACGAAGGCCTGCGGGTCGGAGCGCGCGGCGGCAAGCTGCGCGGGATCATCCAGTGTCGCATAGCGGCGGCCGGCGAGCCCCTTCTCGTGCTGCAGGAACGTGCTCTTGCCGGACTGGCGCAACCCGGTCACCACCACGACCGGCATGGCCGAAAGCGCCGCGCGCACTCAAGTGGCTGCAGCAGTTCGCGCAACTGAACAACCGCGCGCTCGTCTGTTCGGAGCAGGTCGTGCAGAATCCCCGCACCTTCCTCCGCTTTGCCCCCATCCTAACCTTCCCCCGCGCTGCAGGGGAAGGAACAGGTTGGTGGGTCGCATCAGATGTCCCCGGATTTCACTTCGTTTCATACGGGCTGCGCCGAACCTTCGAACGCACGCAGCCCGGAAGGGGCGCAGCGGATTCCGCGGACACTATCCGGCGCAATACGCTTCGCTATTGCGCCCTGCGCGGGCGCCGTGCTGAGCCATTGCCCCCGGCATCTCTTGCAACTATAATAGTTGTTGCAACAGGAGCACTCATGACGGAAAAGGTATCCACCATCGAGGTCAGGCAGCGGATTGGCGACCTGCTCAACCGCGTTTCCCTGCGGCACGACGAGTTCATTATCGAGCGCAAGGGCAAACCCCTGGCTGCGCTCGTTCCGGTCGAACGCCTGGAACAGGTGCGTCGCTTTGCGCGACGCCACGCCCTCCAGTTCCTGGAACAGCAGAAGGGCGGCCCGCTTTCCGAAGAGCAGGCGATGGCGCTGGCTTTGGAGGCGCAGGAATGGGCCCGCAAGCGGGCTCGCAGGCCGCGACGCAAGACCAGGTAGCCGGTGCTCCGCGCCGTCCTGGATGCGAACGTCTATGTAAGCGCTGCGCTTCGGCCCGCAGGCCCGCCCGGCCGAATCATCGAGCGGCTGCTGCGGGCGGCGGCTTTCGAGCTCGTTCTCTCACCCGCGATCATGGAAGAAGTGCTGCGGGCCCTCGCCTACCCGAAAGTGCGGAAGCTCGCCCGCGGCGACATCGAGCCGGCGCTCTGGTTCGAGGACATCGTCGTGCTGGCCGACATCGTGCCCGGTGAGCGGACGCTGCCCGGCGTCTGCGAGGATCCGGACGACGACAAGTACATCGCCGCCGCCCTGGAAGGCCGGGCGTCGTATGTCGTCACCGGAGACGATGACCTGCTCGCGCTGAAGGAGCACGAAGACATCCGTATCGTGACGCCGCGCGCGTTTCTCGATCTTCTTGGACCGGAAAGCGCGTAACCCGCGAGAAGCGGAGCGGATTCCGGGGAAAGTTCCGGCGCAATACGCTTCGCTATTGCGCCCTGCGCAGGCTCACCCTCGATGAGGGAAGTTTCGTGCGCGCGCTCAGATACCGAGCCCCGCGAGCTGCTTCTCCGGGTAGCGCGTGCCGGCGGCGACGTTGAGCGGGAAGGCCTTCGCGAGCTTCTCGATCTCCTCCTTCGTGAGCCTGATGTCCGCCGCGGCGCAGTTCTCCTCGAGATACTTGCGCCGCTTGGTGCCGGGAATGGGCACGATGTCCGGCCCCTGCGCGAGCAGCCACGCGAGCGCGATCTGCGCGGACCTCGCCTTGTGTGCCGCGGCGATCTCCTCGATCGGTTTCAGCAGATTCACATTCTTCTCGAGGTTGGCCGCGTCGTAGCGCGGATGGTCGCGCCGCCGGTCCTTGGGCAGCAGCGCATCGAGCGACTTGATGGTCGCGGTAAGGAAGCCGCGGCCTAGCGGCGAGTACGCCATGTAGCCGATGCCGAGCTCGCGGCAGGCGGGCAGGACCTCCTTCTCCACGTCGCGGCTCCACAGCGAATACTCGGTTTCCACCGCGGTGATCGGATGGACCTTGTGCGCGCGCCGGATGGTCTGCGCGCCGGCCTCCGAGAGCTGGAGATAGCGCACCTTGCCCTGCTCGACGAGCCGCTTCATCGCGCCCACCGTGTCCTCGATCGGCACCGCCTTGTCCATGCGGTGCAGCCCGTAGATGTCGATCACGTCCACGCCGAGGCGCTTCAAGCTCTTCTCGCACGCCTGCGGCACGTAGTCGGGATGTCCGCCGGTCAGCGCCGGCGCGCCGCCCTCCCCGGCTTTGCCCGCGAGCGCGAGATTGCCGAACTTGGTCGCCACCAGCACCCGGTCGCGCTTGCCCTTGATCGCTCTCGCGACGAGCTCCTCGTTGACACCGTTGCCGTAGGCATCCGAGGTGACGAGCATGTTCACGCCGAGGTCGATCGCGCGGTGCATGGTCGCGATGGACTCCTCGTCGTTGGGCTCGCCGTAGCTGATGGACATGCCCATGCAGCCGAGCCCGACTGCGGAGACTTCCGGTCCGCTCCTGCCCAGTTTGCGCTTTTGCATCGTTTCCTCCTGATCAACCGCAGATAAATGCGAATTCGATCGAAAATTTGGCCGCCGATGGACGCCGATAGACGCCCATGAAATTCAATAACGAATTATTCCGCGATCAGAACCCATACACCACGCGCTTCACCGTTGCCTTCGGACTGCCGAAATTAACTAACAAACACACTTGTAGCCCAGTAGCCTTGAGATAATTTACGCACTGTGCGGTATGGACATCGTCCAGCCCCTTCCCCGCTTTGATCTCCACGATCACACATCCCTCGATCACGAGGTCTGCGACAAAATCCCCGACCAGAACATCCTTGTAGCGAACTTCAATTCTGTGCTGCTGTGCCACCTGAAGACCGGCTTGTCCAAGTTCTACAGCGAGCGCGTTTTCATAGACCTTTTCAAGGAAACCGGGGCCTAGGATGTTACTTACCTGATGGACGCAGCCGATGATCTTTTCTGTGATTTGATCGAGTCTTGAGCGGCGTTGGTCCGCGTCCATTGATGATATCGCAAAGGTTTTGATTTTCTCGCAGTTATCGGCGTGTATCGGCGTCCATCGGCGGCTTGTTTTGAACGAGCGTCTACTTCGCGTAGGTGACAGCAAGGTCGCCGACGCCGTCCACGTGGCCTTCGAGCTGGTCGCCCGGCCTGACCGGCCCGACCCCCGCCGGCGTGCCGGACATGATCAGGTCGCCGGGCCGCAGCGTGATGAGTTTCGAGAGATACGCGATCATCTCGGGCACGTTCCAGATCATCTCGGAGAGGTCGCCCTTCTGCTTCACCGCTCCGTTCACCTTGAGCCAGATCGCCCCCTTCGCCGGATGTCCGATCATCACCACGGGTTTCACGGCGGTGCAAGGCGCGGAGTGGTCGAAGGCCTTTCCCATCTCCCACGGCCGGCCCATCTTCTTCGCCTCGCCCTGGATGTCGCGCCGCGTCATGTCCAGCCCCACCGCGTAGCCGTAGATGTGATCGAGCGCCTTCCCGGCCGGGATGTCGGCGCCGCCCTTTCCGATCGCAACCACCATCTCGATCTCGTGATGGAAGTCCCGGGTGACCCGCGGAAACGGGAGCGTCGCGCCGTTCTGCACGATCGCGTCGGCCGGCTTCATGAAGAAGAACGGCGGCTCGCGCTCGGGGTCGTGGCCCATCTCGCGCGCGTGTTCGGCGTAGTTCCGGCCCACGCAGTAGATGCGCCCGACGGGAAAGGTCTTGTTGCTTTCCGCGACCGGTAGCACGGGTATCGCCGGGAATTCGATGGCATAGTTCATCGGAAGATCGCCTGTAGTACGGCCTGAACAACGGGAGGTCTCGGGGAGGATCGGCGGCATTGCTGCCCCGCCGCGGTCCGGCCGGAATTATCCGGCATGAGGCGTGGCGCGTCAATTTGCCGGGGGCGGCGACGGGGCCTGCGGTGTATACTCCGCGCGCAAGCGAAAACACCAAGAGGGAGGAACATGAAAATCAAATCCGTCAAGGCAAGCGTGCACCGGTTCTCCGTGAAAGTGCCGCTGCTGAAAAAGCCGGTCGAGCGCAACGCCGTCGTTTGCGAGGTGAAAACGGACGACGGGCACAGCGGCTTCGGGCTGACCGGCGGTGCGTATTTGCCGCACGCGATCGTCACCGCGCTCGAAAAGGAGTTCCTGCCGGTCGTGAAGGACATGGATCCGCGCGAGACCGAGGCGATCCACGAGAAGGTGTGGTGGAAGCTGAACCAGCGCTCGATGACGGGCGTCGTCTCGAGCGCGCTCTCCGCCCTCGACATCGCGTGCTGGGACATCCACGGCAAGCACGCGGGACGCACGGTGGCGCAGCTGCTCGGCGGAGCGCGCGACTGGGCGCCGACGTACTGCACGTTCGGCTTCCCCGAATACGACCGCGACGAGCTCGTCGAGGCGGCGAAGCTGCAGGTGAAGAACGGCCACCGCCGCCTGAAGATGGTGGTCGGCGTGCACAAGGGCGGCTGGCAGGAGGACGCGCGGCGCGTGCGCGCGGTGCGCGACGCGGTCGGGCCCGATATCGAGCTCATGATGGATGCGAACTACAAGTTCAACCCGGTGGACGCGCGGCAGCTCTGCCGCGCGCTCGAGGACTGCAACCTCACCTGGTTCGAGGAGCCGCTCTACCAGAACGACACGCGCGCGATGGCCGACCTGCGCCGCCACACCAACATCCCGCTGTCGGCGGGCCAGAACGAGGGGCACCGCTGGCGACTGCGCGAGCTCGTGCTGCACCAGGCGGTGGACATCCTGCAGCCCAACTGCTGCTACTGCGGCGGCTACACCGAGGCGCAGAAAGCGGGCCACCTCGCGCAGGCGTTCAACCTGCCGATCGCGAACGGCGGGGGCTGGCCGCTGCACAACATGCACACCATGGCCGGGCTCATGAACGGCTGGCGCGTGGAGTTCCACCTCGACATGCAGGCGGTCGGCGAGATGATGTTCGTGAATCCCCCGCGGCCCAGGGACAACATCGTGAAGATCCCCGCCAGGCCGGGCCTGGGCCTGGAGCCGAACCGCGACGCGCTCAAGGACACGTTGATGAAAGCGTGAGCCGTGATCGCTGATCCGTGACTCGAACGAATACGGTGAACCGTGATCGGTGAACGGCGAACGGTGAACGGAAGGTTGCGGCTGCGCCGGTGAGTTTACACCGTTCACTGTTCCCCGTTTACCGTTTACTCGCGCCCTCGCGGCGCGCGGCGTCCGGGACGCCGGCGCCATGAGCGAGGGCGCGAGCCTGTGGGGGCTGTTCTGGTCGAGCTTTCTTGCGGCAACCCTGCTGCCCGGCGGCTCGGAGGCCGTTCTGTTCGCGGTGCTGAAGCTCCACCCCGAGCGCTACTGGGACGCGCTCGGGCTCGCCACGCTGGGCAACACGCTCGGGGGCATGTCCTCCTATCTAATCGGCCGCATCCTCCCGCAGAAACGGGACCTGCGCGGGCTCGCGGCCGTGCGCACGTACGGCACTCCGGTGCTCCTGCTCGCGTGGGTGCCGTTCATCGGCGACCCCCTGTGCGTCGCCGCGGGATGGCTGAGGCTCAATCCGTGGCTGTCCGCGCTCTACATCGCGCTCGGCAAGTTCACGCGCTACTGGGCGATCGCGGCCGCGGTTGCGTGATCGCTGCGCACGAGCGATCGTGGCCGCGCGAGGGCTTGTTGCTGCCACCGCGCCCGCGCTGACATAATCCCCTGCAGTCGTATTCGAGGCGAGGGAAATCCATGCCGGTCGGAGAAGACGGCGCGGGCAGCGCCCTGGAGCCGTTTCAGTTCACCGACGCCGCCAGCTGCAGGGCGTGGCTCGGGCGGCTGGCCGGCGCGGACGCCGCCGTGCGCCACGCCTCGTTCGGGCGCCACGTACGGCAGGTGCCGGAGGCGCTGCTCGCGCCGGCGGTCAAGCTCGAAGTGCTCGAGACGATGCGCGAAGCGGTGCACGCGGCGCAGGCCGAGCACGCAAAGGACCACCGTGGCAGGGCGGTGCCGCTCAATCCCGGCCACCGCGCCGCGTGGCAGGAAACGGTCGGCCTGTGGCGCGCTCTGGCGAGCGCCTACGAGTCGCTGATCGCCGACATGGCGGAAACGGCGCCGGAACTCGCGACGCACGCGGCGCTGATCTGCCAGCGCGTGCTGCGCTATACGGGGCTGGCGATGGGAGAGTACAACCGCGCCTACCACAGCGTCCCGGAGGAACTGTGGCAGCAGCTGCACCGGCTGTACGTCTTCGCCGAGAACGCCGTCGTCGCAACCGCGCGCGTGCGCGACGGCGTGGAGCGCATCGCGGCGGAGACCACCTGCACCGCGGCGTACGTGCGGAGCCTGCTCGCGCAGCTTGCCCAACCGGACGCGCTCACCATCCGCCAGATGGACATCGTGGACCGGTGGCTCGACCACTGGGAAGGTCTGGTAAGCCTGTCGCCCGAGCCCGCGCGCTCGAGCACGGTCGCCGCGCTCGCGGTGGACCTCATGTCCCAGAAAGGCGCCGCCCTCGCCAAGCAGATGCCGGCGGCCGGAGCGCGCCACCTGAACCTCGATAATCTGGGCAGGACGCTGCGGCAGGCATCCGCTTCCCTCAAGAAGGGCCAGACACCGTGGCAAATCGGGCTCGGCGAGCTGCGCCCCGACGTATGCGAGATGATGCTCGTGCTGCTGTACATCCAGTGGTGCGCCGCCGGCACGGGCCGCGTGGACGAGCGCACCGCCGCGAGCATGAGCGTGAGAATCTGCCCGGGGATCGCGTCCATCCACCACCAACTCACGGGGCGGCCTCTCCGGCAACCCGAGGGCGAGCCCGCGCTGCGCGTGGTGGGCAACGGCAGCATGCCCGAATGGGACGAACCGCCTCCGGCTGCAACCGAGACCTGGTCCATCGTCAACAAGAGCGCCTCGGGATTCCTCGGCCTTTGCCGCAAGCCGGACGTCAACGCGCCCGTCGGTCACCGGCAGCTCCTCGGGATGAAGGCGGGGCCGGAAAAAGGCATCTACGTCGGCATCGTCCAGCGGCTGAACGTGGACGCGAACGGCTCGGTCTGGGTCGGCCTGCGGCTCATCTCCGCAGGCCCGCAGCCGGCCGCGGTGCGCACTGCGGAAGAGAGGGCCGGCGATTCCGCCGGCGGAGCCTACGAACGCGCGCTGCTGCTGCCCGAAGATGCGGCGCGCAACGTGCCCACAACCCTAGTGCTGCCGCCGAAATGGTACCGGCCCGAGCGCGTGCTCGAAGTTCACACCGGCACGGGGCAACGGATCCGGCTGCAGGCCCTGCTCGAGGAAGGTCCGAATTTCGAGCGCGCAACCTTCGCTCCCGCCTGAAGCGGTCGCGAAGGCGTTCCAGGTTCAAGGTTCAAAGTTCAAGGTTCAAGGTTCAAGGTCTATAGTCCAGAGCCAAGACCCGGAACCTGGAACTTTGAACTCGGAACCCGGAACTTTTTTTTCGCCGGATTACGCCACCGCGCGCGACCGGTTCACGCGCGCCGCGCGGGCGGCGGGGGCCCGGACCGAGGCCATCGCGCTCGATGCGCGCGGCCCGGCGCGCGAGGCGCTGACCATCGATATCGCCTGGCTCGGCGCGCCGGACGCGGACCGCGTGTTGCTGCATACGAGCGGCATGCACGGCGTCGAGGCGTTCCCCGGGTGCGCGGTGCAGCTCGCGGCGCTATCCGAATTCGCGGCGCTCGCGCCGGGTTGCGCGCTGGTGCTCGCGCACGCGCTCAATCCATACGGCATGGCAAGGCTGCGGCGCACGAACGAGAATAACGTGGACCTCAATCGCAACTTCCTGGCACCCGGCGAGAGCTACCGCGGCTCGCCGCCGCTCTACGCGCGCATCGATGCGGTGCTCAATCCCGCGTCACCGCCGGGTTTCGATTTCTTCCGCCTCAAGGCTCTCGGTCTGGTGATGCGCTACGGCATGGGCGCGCTGCGGCAAGCGGTTGCGCAGGGCCAGTACGACTACCCGCGGGGCCTGTTTTATGGCGGCAGCATGCTCGAGCAAGGCCCCGCCTTGTTTCTCGGCTGGCTCGGGTGCAAACTCGCG
Source organism: Betaproteobacteria bacterium (assembly GCA_016868035.1). Taxonomy (GTDB): domain Bacteria; phylum Pseudomonadota; class Gammaproteobacteria; order Burkholderiales; family SG8-41; genus SG8-41. The sequence goes on from VGID01000001.1 coordinate 258,903, forward strand.
CGCGTGCGCTACCTGTTCGTTCTCGACGCACACAGCGGGCTCGGCGCCTGGGGAGAGCAGACCTTGATTGGCGCGCCCGGCGTGAACGCCACGGGTGCGCTGGAGCTCGCGGGCGCGCTTGCGCACGCGGTGATCGACCCGGCCGACAGCCGCTCGCCCGCGTACACGATCCGCGGCGGCATGGCGGGTGCGCTGCGGCACACTCTGCCTGCGGCCCGCATGGACTTCGTGCTGCAGGAAATCGGGACCTGCTCCGCGATCGCGGTTCTTGGCGCCCTGCGCGAGGAGAACCGCTGGCACCACTACGGCGCGGCAACGGTGGATCATCCCGCGAAGCTCGCGTTGCGCGAGGCGCTGTGCCCGGGTTCACCGGTCTGGCGCCGGCGCGTGCTCGCGCACGGCCGTGGCCTGCTCGAGCGCGCGGCGGTGTGGACGTGGAACTACGGTGAACGGTGAACGGTGAACGGTGAATGGCGAACGGCAAAATCCGACCCGCGCTCTTCTGGAAGTTTCCCGCTCGCTGCTCACCGCTTACCGCTCACTAGAGGACCTTCATGACGTGTGAACTGTGCGTGGAAACCGGCGGCACGCTCCTGTGGCGCGATGAGCGGTGCCGCGTGGTGCTCGTGCCCGAGCCGGGTTATCCGGGTTACTGCCGTGTGATCTGGAACGCGCACGTCAGGGAAATGACCGATCTCGGCGAGCACGAGCGCGCCGCGATCATGCGCGTCGTCTTCGGAGTGGAGCGCGTGTTGCGCGACTTGTTCGCGCCGGAGAAGGTCAATCTGGCGAGCTTCGGCAACCTCACCCCGCATCTGCACTGGCACGTGATCGCCCGCTTCCGCGACGACCCGCACTTTCCCGGCACGGTTTGGGGCGCGCGGCAGCGCGATCTCCACCCGCCTTCTGCCGGCGCTCATGCAGAGCAAATCGGAGCCGCGCTTGCCCGGCGGCTGGGATGAACATATGTTGCCCCGCCAAGCGCGGAATACGTGATTTTTTTCCGTTGGCTCGGCGCGGTTTTTCCGGTGCGAGTGAACTAGTTCACATCCCTTGTTGCAACGGTACGGTTACCCTGAGATCGGAGCGGTGGGCGTTTCGTCCGCAACCGTCAGGATTTCATAGAAGAATCCGCGCGCGTGCGGCGATAATTGCGTCGGCCCGGCGTCATCGTCTCCGGGGATCGGTCAGGGCCTGCGCGAACGACCATGAAAGCAGAACATGAGCATCCAGCCGCTCGAATCCTCTGAGCACATGCTGCGATTCACCGACAGCGCGAGTTGCAAGCGGTGGATCGACCTGCTGCCGCTCACCAACGTCCAGCAGGCGCAGCAAGTCCTGACCAGCCAGCTCGCCGCGCTCGATGCCACGGCGATGCCCGCGCTCGAGCGCCTGAAGATCCTGGAAGCGCTCAAGAGCCCCGTCCATTTCGTGCAGAGCGAGACGGCGAAGCGCTACGCGGGCAAGCCCCTGCCGCTGGAGCCCGTCGAGGAAGCCGCCTGGAGCGGCGTGATCGCGCTGTGGCAGGTGATGAGCAACAACTACCAGCACTGCCTCAAGGCCTACCGCGAAGGCGACCTCGCGATCGCGCCGCACGCGGCGCTCGTCGCGATGCGCTGCCTGCGCCAGCTGGGCCATCTCATGCTCGACTACTACCAGGTCTACCGGCAACCGCCGGGGATGGTGTGGCGCGCGCTGCACGAGCTGTATTCGTTCTCCGAAAGCCACGGTTTCGCCCGGATCCGGGTGCAGGACAGCTTCGCCCAGCAAGACCCGGTTTCGAGCTGCGCCGAGGTGTACGTGCAAGTGCTGCTCGCCCACCTTGCGGATCCGTTCTCCCTGTCGGCGCGGCAGTACGGCTACGTCGCGCGCTGGCTCGAGCGCTGGGCGATCCTGGTCGGCCTCCCGGCGCTGCCCCTGCCCCTGAGCCCGATCCCGCCGCTGGCGGTGGACCTCGCTAGTTCCACGGGCGTGATATTCGCCGGCGAAATCGAACCGCAAGCGCAGGCGCGCTATCTCGACCTCGAGCAGCTCTCGAAGACGCTGCGCCAGACCATCAACCTGCTCAAGCAGGGACAGACGCCGAGCCAGCTCGGGCTGGGCGACGATGTGCGCCAGCCGGGATGCGAGAACCTGCTGATGCTGCTCTACGTGCAGTGGTGCCGCGCCGGCACCGCGCGCGGCGAGGAGCGCTCGGATAACGAGGAAGCGGCGGAGGTATGCCTCGGGCTGAGCGCCGCGCACGTGCATTCGAGCGGTGACCGCAACTCCCGTATTCCGGGGGAACTCACCTCGCGCGAGAAGCAGGACCTCGACACCTTCGGCTACCTCGCACGCGTGGAGCACGAGGCGGGCGGCAAATCCGATCACCCGCTCGCGCGTTGGCAGATCCTCAACCACAGCGCTTCCGGCTTCATGTGCCTGCTGCGCGGCCCCGAGGGCACGGAGCGCGTCAGCCACAACCAGCTGCTCGCCGTGCGCCGCGCCGGCGGCCGGCAGTTCCATCTCGGAATGGTACGCTGGCTGAAGACCGAGGAAACGGGAGGAATCCAATGCGGCGTGCGCCTGTTTCCGGGGACGCCGCAGGCGATCTCGGTGCGCCCGTCGAACTTCACGCCGGTCGGCGCCGGCCACTACGAGCGCGCCTTGCTGCTGCCCGAGGTGCCGGCTCCTGCGACACCCGCCACCCTGATCCTCCCGGCGGGCTGGTTTCAAAGCGGGCGCTTCGTCGAGGTGTATTCGGACCGCAAGCAGGTGGCGAAGCTGCTCAACCTGCTGGAAAAAGGCAGCGACTTCGACCGCGGAACCATCGTCATCGTGTGACGAAGGTGGGTAAGCGGTAAGCGGTAAGCGGTAAGCGGTAAGCGGTAAGCGGTAAGCGGTAAGCGGTAAGCGGTAAGCGGTAAAATTGGACCGGGTTTCTCTACGAAGTTCCCTGCTCACCGCTTACTGCTTACTGCTTAAGGACTCTCTCCTCACCGGTTTTCCGCGCGGCGGCCCGCCCCGTTCGACCCGTCCTCCCGCTCTTCGCGCCTCTCGGGCGCAAGGATCCGTTCTTCCGGAAACACGGCGCTGAACGTGCTCCCGCGTCCGGGTTCGCTCGCGATCTCGAGGCGCGCCTGGTGGCGGCTGAGCACGTGCTTGACGATCGCGAGCCCCAGCCCGGTGCCGCCGGTCTCGCGCGAACGGCCGCGGTCCACCCGATAGAAGCGCTCGGTGATGCGTGCGAGGTGCTGCTGCTCGATCCCGATCCCCGTGTCGCGCACGCTGAACAGCGCGTGGCCGCCGCGGCGCTGCCAGCTGATGACGACCTCTCCGCCGTCCGGGGTATAGCGGATCGCGTTGGTGACGAGGTTGCCGAACGCGCTGCGCAGCTCCTCTTCGCTCCCCAGGAGCCAGGTGCCGCCCGCCGAATCGAGCAGCACGCGGTGCCGGCCGGCCGACAACGCCAGCGCCTCCCGGTACAGCGCGTGCGTGAGCCCCGGCACGTCCACGGGCTCGGCCTGCAGCGGGTAGCGTGCGCTCTCCAGGCGCGAGAGCATCAGCAAATCTTCCACGAGCCGCTGCATGCGCCGCGTCTGGTCCACCATCAGCGGCAGCGACCGTTGCAGCAGGTCATTGCCCCCCGCGCCGGAATCGGAAACCGTTTCGAGAAAGCCCGCCAGTACCGTAATCGGCGTGCGCAGCTCGTGCGACACGTTGGCGACGAAGTCGCGGCGCATCGCCTCCACGCGCTCGAGATCGGTGATGTCCCGGCTGATCACCAGCTTCTGCCGGTCCCCGTAGGGCACGAGTTGCACCGACAGGATGAATTCGGCGCCGCGAGTCTGCCTCAGCGTCAATGGCTCGCCGTAATTCTGGGAGCGCAGGTACTCGACAAACTGCGGGTGGCGAACGAGATAAGTCATCTGCTGCCCGGCGTCACGCCGGCGGTCGAGCCCGAGATGCTGCTCTGCTTTTGGATTGCACCACTCGATGCGATCCCGGGCATCCAGTATGACCAGGCCGTCGGGCATCGCGGCACCCGCCTGCTGGAACTCCTCGAGCGTCGCGGTAAGGCGGGACTGGCTCTGGCGCTGGCTGCGCAGCAGCCGGTACAGATCGGAGAACACGTCATCCCAGACGCCCCACCCCTGCGGCACGGCCTCGGGCGCGGGCTCGCGCAGCCATCGCCGCAGCAGCGCCAGGTGATGGTAATGCGCGATGACGACGATCAGCAGACCGGCCGCGAACACCGCCATCGCTGCGCCCGCGCCGGCGACGGGCCACGTCACCAGCCCGGCAAGTGCCGGCACCGCCAGCGCGAGCCCAAAACTTGCCCAGGTGCGGTTCATGCACGAAATTCCGCGCGGAGCCGCTATTATCGCACGCGCGCCGCGGCCACCGCGGAACGCTCAGCCATCCGCGGAGAAACGGTAGCCGGCGCCGCGCACGGTGTGGATCAGGCGGTCGTGGCCGCTCCGCGCGAGCGCCTTCCTCAGCCGGCGGATGTGCACGTCCACCGTGCGCTCCTCGAGCAGCGCGCGCTCCCCCCACACCTGATCGAGCAGCTCCGCGCGCGCATAGACCCGGCCGGCATGGGTCATCAGGAAATGGAGCAGCCGGAAATCCGTGGGCCCGAGCGCAAGCGGCGCGCCGCCGCCGGTCACGGCGTAGCTGGCCGGGTCCAGCTTCAAACCCGAAATCTCGACCGTGTCGTCCGTCGCCTGGGGCGCGCGCCGTCGCAGCACCGCCTTCACCCGCGCGTTGAGCTCCCGCGGCGAGAACGGCTTGGTGAGATAGTCGTCTGCGCCGGTCTCGAGCCCCGCGAGCTTGTCCTGCTCGTCCGCGCGCGCGGTGAGCATGATGAGCGGCACGCGCTGCGTGCGCCGGTCGGCGCGCAGCCGACGCGCGAATTCGAGCCCGCTCATGCCGGGCAGCATCCAGTCGAGCACGACCAGGTCGGGCAGCGCGGCGCGCACCATTTCCAGCGCTTGCTCGGCGCTATGCGCGCGCAGCGCGCGATGGCCCGCAAGCTCCAGGTTGCAGACAACCAGCTCCTGGATCGCCGGCTCGTCCTCGACCACCAATATCGTTGCCGGCACTCCCGGCCTCCGTGGGCTTGGGCCAGATCCGTATTCTATGCACGAATCGTCGTGGCGCGGATCGCGCTCGGCTGTGGGACCCGCGCGCGCATTCCACGGCAGTTTAACGCGCCCGCTCGAGTCGTTTATGATGGGCCATCTGGAGGAAACCGATGGCAGCGATACCGGCATCTGTTCGTGGGGCCTGCTCTGCGACTACGGCGTGCGCCAAGAGGAAATGTGGAGCCACTACCTGAAGCGCATGATGGAAGCCGGCGCGAGCCGCGAAACGAAGACGGGGAAATAGGAAATAGGGAATAGGAAATGGAGCACCAGCGCCGCGAACGCGGCTCGTAACTGTTCCCCATTCCCCATTACCCGTTACCCATTACCCGGTGAGCAAGAAAACCGATTTCGGCTACCAGCAGGTCCCCGAGGGCGAGAAATCGCGCCGCGTCGCCGGCGTGTTCGACTCGGTCGCCACGCGCTACGACCTCATGAACGACCTGATGTCGTTCGGGTTGCACCGCCTGTGGAAACGCTTCACGGTGGAGCAGAGCTTCGTGCGTGCCGGCGGGCGAGTGCTCGATGTCGCTGGCGGCACGGCCGATCTCGCAAGGCTGTTCGCCGGGCGCGTGGGGCCGCAGGGCGAGGTCGTGCTCACGGACATCAACGGCGCGATGCTCCGGCTCGGACGGGACCGCCTGCTGGACGCCGGCGTGGCGGCCCCCGTCGTGCAATGCGACGCCGAGAGGCTGCCTTTCGCCAGCGGTCATTTCGACTGTGTGAGCATCGCCTTCGGTCTGCGTAACGTGACGCGCAAGGAAGCAGGACTCGCCGAGATGCGGCGCGTGCTGAAGCCCGGCGGTCGGCTGCTCGTCCTCGAGTTCTCCAGCGCGTGGGCGCCGATGAAACCGCTCTACGACGCCTACTCGTTCGCGGTCCTGCCGCAACTCGGCAAGCTCGTGGCCGGCGACGCGGATGCCTACCGCTATCTCGCCGAATCGATCCGCATGCACCCCGGCCAGGAAGAACTCAAGGCGATGTTGGAACGCGCGGGCCTCGGGCGGGTCGAATATTTCAACCTGAGCGGCGGGATCGTCGCGCTGCACCGCGGATACAGGTTTTGAGGCCGGCGCCGGCGTGGCCGGCCTCAACCGGGAATACCGGCAACGCATCGGGTATTTGATGCGGTGAGACGTTTGGAAGAGATGGATATGCGCGTCTTCTTTGCTTTCGTTGTTGCGCCACTGTTCGCCGCCGGTTGTGCGGCTCCGTTACCGCAGCACCCGCCCGCCGGAATGCCTGCACAGGTGGCCGCCCCGGACATACGGGTGGGCGACGAGTCGCGCTACTCGCTGCACGACGGCTACACGAAGCTGCCCCGCGGAACGCTCGAATACCAGGTGACCGCGATAAAGGGCGATACCGTTACCGTTCACGTGCAGCACGACGGGCGAGCGTCCACCGAGCTCTACACCCGCGACTGGAACTGGCGCGAGCGGCCCATGACCAACTTGCAGAGCCTGCGCTATCAGCCCGCCTACCCCGCGCTGCCTTTCCCGCTGGCGGCGGGGAAAACCTGGCGCGCGTACGTGAACGCCACTGACCCTGCGACCGGGGAGGTCAACCAGGTACGCATCGACGGGCGTGTGCTCGGATGGGACCGCGTGAAGGTGCCCGCGGGCGAGTTCGACGCGCTCAAAGTGGAGCGGCTGGTCTTCGCGGGCAATCACGACTATTTCCGGAGCCAGGAATACATCACGGAGGTGGACTGGTACGCGCCGCGGCTGGGGTGGATCGTCAAGCACTCGAGCACTTCCGGCTTCATCGACCAGCGCAGTTGCGGCAACAGAGGCTGCCCCTGGATCCGGAACGACTGGAACGTGCTCGAGCTCGTGAGCCATCACGCGGGCAAGCCGGGCGGCAGGCCGTAGGCGGATCGCCAGACGGCATCTCAACTCCTTGAAGGGGAATCTGTTTTTTTCCCTCTCCCGGTCCGCCACGGCCCAACGTGCGGCAGCTGGCAGGCCCGGTATAATTGCGCCGAGCACCGACTCAACCGAGGAGAAAAAATGAAACGTATCCTTACCGTGCTGATCGCGCTCGCCGGACTCTCGCTTGTCGCAGTGGACGCGGATGCGCGGCGGCTGGGCGGCGGGCAGAACATCGGCAAGCAGCGCGCGATCAACAAAGAACGGGCCGCGCCCAAGGCGCCCGCGCAACAACAACAGCAGCAGGCAGCAAACACGGCCCCGGCGCAGCAGCCCGCTGGCGCCCCCAAATGGCTTGGCCCGCTCGCCGGCCTTGCGCTCGGCGCAGGGCTCTTTGCGCTGTTTCTCAACAACGGCTGGGCGGGCGTGCTTGCCGGCCTGCTCATGATCGCGCTGATCGTCGCGGCCGGCATCTTCCTCGTGCGCATGCTGCGCGCGCGTACCGCCGAGCGGCCGATCCAGTACGCCGGCGCTACCGGCAGCGGCGCGACCGCGCCCCTCTACGGCGGCGGGGCCGGCGCAGCGCCGGTTTCCACTGGCGGCTCGCATGTTCCCGCGAACTTCGATGCCGAACAGTTCGTGCGCCATGCGAGGCTCAACTTCGTGCGCATGCAGGAAGCGCACGACAAGGGCGATGCCTCGATGATCCGCGACTTCGTTACGCCGGAGCTCTACCGCGCGCTCGAGCAGGACCTGCGTGAAGTCGCTGGCAAGGGCCAGCACACCGAGGTGCGCACACTCGAAGCGGAAGTCGTGGACGTCGCCACCGAGAGCGGCGACTACATGGTGAGCGTGCATTTCTCGGGGCTGATCCGCGAGCGCGCCGACGGTGGCGAAGAACCGTTCAGCGAGATCTGGCACCTGCAGAAGCCCGTGCGCGGCCGCTCGGGCTGGCTCGTCTCCGGTATCCAGCAGGACGGGCAGGCATAGACCCGATCTCGACGAGCGCGGCCGCTGCGATCAACCACCTGCTGCGCGAAGCGGGCTGGGCGCGCGAGCGACTGAAGCCGTTCGCGGCAAAAACCGCGCGCCTCGAGCCGGTACCGTTCGCTTTTTCCCTCACCGTGACCGGGCGCGGGGAACTCGCGCCGGCCGCCGGGCACGCCACTGCGGACGTGACAGTGCGCATCACCCCCGGCCTCGCGCTGCGGCTTGCCGCGCGCGACGAGGCGGCGTGGAAGGAAATCGAGGTGGCGGGCGACACCGAATTCGCGCAGGCCATCAATTATGTCGCCCGCAACCTGCAGTGGGACCTCGAGGAGGACCTCTCCAGGCTCTTCGGTGACGTGGCGGCGCACCGCATGGCCGAGGCCGGGCGGACGCTCTCGCGCTGGGGCGGCCAATCGGCGGAGAACGTGGGCCGCTTGCTTGCCGAGTACTGGACCGAGGAAGCCCCGCTGATTGCCCGCGCGCGCGACGTCGCGGATTTCAATCGCGCCGTGGACGCGCTGCGCGACGACGTCGCCCGTCTCGAGAAGCGCCTCGAAGAACTTTCAAACCGCCAAGGCGCCAAGACGCCGAGGAAATCGGGATAGTCGGGAACGAAGTTTCCAGCCGGCGCCACCGCCAGACATCAAGACACCGCGGCAGCCGGCAAGCGGCTCTTGATGCCGAGCAGAATTGACGCTGCGCGCCCGCTCATCGTTGACTGCGCCTTCGTTCTTTTCTGGCGCCTTGGCGTCTTGGCGGTTAAATTTGTTTCTGCCGTTCCCCGGCGTCCGGGCGGTTACAATCGTCGCATGCGTCTGTTCCGGCTCTTAAAAATCCTTGCGGTCGGCATCCGCTTCGGGCTCGAGGAGTTCATCCTCGGGCACGAGCGGGTGCGGCTGCTTCGCGTGCTCGTGCGGGCGCTGCTCTTCTGGCGGCGGATCGAGGCCCCGCGCGCGGTGCGGCTGCGCCAGGCGCTGGAGGCCCTGGGGCCGATCTTCGTCAAGTTCGGCCAGGTGCTCTCCACCCGCCGCGATCTTCTGCCCGCCGACATCGCCGACGAGCTCGCGAAGCTGCAGGACCAGGTGCCGCCGTTCCCCGCGGAGCAGGTCACCGCGACGTTGAGGCGCGTCTACGACAAGCCGCTCGAGCAGGTATTCGCCGAGTTCAGCCGCGAGCCGGTCGCCAGCGCGTCCGTCGCCCAGGTGCACATCGCGCGGCTCACCGACGGGACCGAGGTCGCGGTCAAGGTGCTGCGCCCCGACATCGCGCGGGTGATCGCCAACGACGTCGCGCTGCTCGAAACGGGCGCCAGCCTCGTCGAGCTGCTGTGGGCGGAAGGCAAGCGCCTGAAGCCGCACGAGGTCGTCGGCGAATTCGCGCGGCACCTCGAAGACGAGCTCGATCTCATGCGCGAGGCGTCCAACGCGAGCCAGCTGCGGCGCAACTTCGAGGGTTCGCCCCTGCTGCTGGTGCCGGAAGTGCACTGGGAGTACTGCTCGCGCGAGGTGATGGTGATGCAGCGCATGAGCGGCACGCCGATCTCGCACGTCGCCCGCCTGCGCGCGCAGGGCGTGGACTTGAAGAAGCTCTCGCGCGCCGGCGTCGAGATCTTCTTCACCCAGGTGTTCCGCGACGGCTACTTCCACGCCGACATGCACCCGGGCAACATCCTGGTCTCGCCCGAAGGGCAGTACATCGCCCTCGACTTCGGGATCATGGGCACGCTCAGCGAGACCGACAAGCACTACCTCGCGCAGAATTTCCTCGCCTTCTTCCGCCGCGACTACCGGCGCGTCGCGCTCGCACACATCGAGTCGGGCTGGGCGCCGCGCGAGACGCGCGTAGACGATTTCGAGGCGGCGATCCGCGCGGTGTGCGAGCCGATCTTCGACAAGCCGCTGAAGGACATCTCGTTCGGGAAGCTGCTGCTGCGGCTGTTCCAGACCTCGCGCCGCTTCAACATGGAAGTGCAGCCCCAGCTCGTGCTGCTCCAGAAGACGCTGCTCAACATCGAGGGACTCGGGCGCGACCTCGATCCCGACCTCGACCTGTGGGCAACGGCGCGGCCGTTCCTGGAGCGCTGGATGAGCGAGCAGGTCGGCTGGCGCGGGCTGGTGCGCCGTCTCGGCGAGGAGGCGCCCTACTGGGGCACGATGCTCCCGCAGCTGCCGCGCCTGCTCGAGCGCGCGCTCGCCCGGATCGCGGAGCCGAAGCCGGATCCCGATCTCGCCGAGCTGCTGCGCGGGCAGCGGCGCCAGACGCGGCTGCTCGCCGCGATCGCAGTGCTGCTGGCGCTGATCGCGGCCCTGCTCGTGGGGCTGGGCTGAGGCCGCGCGCTCCGCTGCGGGCGAGCAGCGGGAATTTTTCGCCACCATGTTGCTCACCTTCGTGATCCTCTATCTCCTCGCCTCGATCGCGATCGGGCTCGTTGCCGCGACCCGCGTGCACAACACGAGGGACTTCGTGCTGGCGGGGCGCACGCTCCCGCTCTACGTCGTCACCGCCACGGTGTTCGCCACGTGGTTCGGCTCGGAAACGGTGCTCGGGATTTCCTCGACCTTCATCAAGGAGGGCCTGCGCGGAATCGTGGCCGACCCCTTCGGCTCGAGCATGTGCCTGGTGCTGGTCGGGCTGTTCTTCGCGGCGCGGCTCTACCGCATGAATCTCCTCACGATCGGAGACTACTACCGCGTGCGCTACAACGCGGCCGCGGAGCTGCTGGTGAGTTTCGCGATCGTGGTCTCCTACCTCGGGTGGCTCTCGGCCCAGATCGTGGTGATCGGCCTCGTGTTCACCGTCGTCACGGGAGGCGCGGTCAGCATGAGCGCGGGCATCGTGATCGGCGCCGCGGTGGTGCTCGTGTACACGTTGTGGGGCGGAATGTACTCGGTCGCGTGGACCAACTTCGTGCAGATGGTGGTCATCCTCCTCGGCCTCGCCTACATCGCCTACGTCGTCTCCGGCAAGGCGGGCGGGGTCGGCACGGTCGTCTCCCACGCCCATGCAGCGGGCAAGCTCGAGTTCTGGCCGAAGCCCGAGGCGCGCGATCTCCTCGCCTTCATCGCTGCATTGGTCACGATGATGTTCGGCTCGATACCGCAGCAGGACGTGTTCCAGCGCGTGAACTCGGCGCGCACCGAGCGCGTGGCGGTCGTGGGCTCCATTGCGGGCGGCGTGCTCTACTTCCTCTTCGCCTTCGTGCCGATCTTCCTCGCGTATTCCGCGACCCTCATCGACCCCAAGATGGTGGGCGAGCTCGTGGAGAAGGATCACCAGAGCATCCTGCCCACGCTCATCATGGACCACACGCCGCTCCTCGCGCAGATCGTGTTCTTCGGCGCCCTGCTCTCCGCCGTGATGAGCACGGCGAGCGGCACGCTGCTCGCGCCCTCGGTCACCTTCACCGAGAACATACTGAAGAAGCTGCTCCGCACCGAGCTCACCGACCGCCAGTTCCTGTGGACAATGCGCGCCGTGGTCGCGGGGTTCGGCGCGGCGGTGACCGTATTCGCACTTCACTCCGAGTCCACGATCTACGAGATGGTCGTCGGCGCTTACAAGGTGACGCTGGTCGCCGCGTTCGTGCCGCTCGTGTTCGGGCTCTACTGGAAACGCGCCACGACGCAGGGAGCGCTTGCCGCGATCCTCGGGGGATTCTTCACGTGGATCGGGCTGGAGATCGCCGCACCCGATGCGATCGTGCCCCCGCAGCTCGCGGGGCTCGTCGCGAGCGCGGCGGGCATGCTGGCAGGCTCCCTTCTGCCGCAGGTGTACACCGCGCGCGGGGGCGGAGAGGCCCGCGTCTAGCGGCGCCGGCTCGCGGTGAAGCCTCTCGCAGAGCGCGATGGGTACCGCCGCTTCAAGCTGGCGGTCTTCGCGCTGCTGGTGGTGAATACCATCGTCTACACCGTGCAAGGCACTCCGGGCGAGGCGCTCGACTCGATCGCGTGGTACACGCTGCTCCTGCTCTTCGAGCTCGAGACCGCGCACGCCCAGCGGCTTTCCACCCGCCGCGCCGTCACCGCCGTGCACGCGGTGCGCCTTGCCGCCGCGGCCGCGATCCTGGTCGCGGCTGCCGGCTACCTCTACGAGCGCGCCTGGCTCGACGCGATGAACGCCTGGCTGTGGATCGTGCTGGTGGTCCTCCTCGAGATCGAAGTGCGGTACGTACAGCCGGTCACGCGTCATCGCGTCCGGTTCGTCGCAGCCACGACGGTAGTGTATTCGGGACTCGCGATGGTGGCACTCGCCTGGGCGTGGCGCGGTGAATGGTTCGACGCCTACGACGCGCTGTTGTGGCTCGCCGCCTTCGCCACGATCGAGATGAACTTGCTGCGCGCCCGCGCACCATCGGCGCGAGCGACGTCGGGCGGCACATGATCGACTCGATCCTCGTGTCGCTGTCGATCATGGCCGGTGCGGCTGGGCTCGCCGGCGTGCCGGTGCGGCTGTGGCAGTTCGCGACCGGACGCTTCGCCCTGCGTATTCCGTCCCATATGCTCGCGAGAAAGACCTTTTCCTTTTTCGGGGTGCTGTTCCTGATTCCCAGCGTCCTGGCGTGGATTTATGCGCTCTACCTCGCCCATGCCTACTTCACCTGCGTCGGTAGCTGCACGCAGGCGGGAATCGGAACTGCGGTCGCGCTCGGGATGCTGGGCTGCGTCTATCTCCTGCTCGAGGGATTTTTGCTCACTGCGCGGCGGCGCAGGACCTGAACCTCTCAACGCAGAGGACGCGCAGGACGCAGAGGAAAAACGGAGAACAAAAGCTGAACCACGAAGGACACGAAGGACACAAAGGAAAGCAAGAATACAACCGCCGAGACGCCGAGAGAAACAATGCGAGGATCGAATCGGAACCGGCCCCCGAGTTCAGACGTGAATGTTTCTACGAACTTGCCCCTGTACGGCCTGCACTCCCTTGGAGGATGACAACCTCACGCGCACGATACCGATTTGCAAACCGTCATTTGATCCGACTACTTCACGTCAAGCCGTTCGATCCCGGGTTTTCTCGGCGTCTTGGCGGCGGAAGCTCGAGGCAGAAGGATTCTAGAGTTATATCTGCGTTCCTCTGCGGTTCCATCCTTGTCTTTCTTGGCGCCTTGGCGGTTCGATCCGGATTCCGCTCCTCTCCGCGTCTCCGCGGTTCAGCCCCGGCTCTTATCGGCGTCCATCGGCGGTGAGGGGCCGGGCTTTCACGCCGGGAACGCCCGCTCGAACCCGGCGATGAAGCGCTTCAGCTCCGCTTCCGGCAGCAGGTTGATTCCCGCCGCGGCCTTTCTTCCGCCGCCGGTCTCGAACTTCATGCACAGCGTGTCGGCGCCGTGCGGATGCGCGACCGGCGCGCGCACGCTGACGGCGTAGCCCTCCCGCGTCCTCACCAGCAGCGCGTGCGCGCGCTCCGGGCGCTTGCGCGCGAGCCGGTTGGCGTACAGCCCGTGGATGCGCCGGCTCCATGCCGCATCCGGGAGCACGTAGAGCGCGCACGCCTGCCGTTCGAATTCCGGCGCGAGCGCCTCGACGCGCGACAGGTCGTCGGCAAGCGCGTTCCTCAGCACCTCGAGCACCGGCTCGCTGTCGATGAACTCGCGCGGGTCGCGGTACCCGTGCAGCGTCTGGAACAGGTCCGCCGGATCGTAGTGCAGGTCTTCCAGGCTCTCGCCGTACGCGTTGTAATTGACGCATTCCCCAAGCTCGCGCAGCCGTTCGGTCTCGGCCTCGTCGAGCTCCAGCGCGGCGGCCGAGCGCCTCGCAGCCTCGGGAAGGTTGTCGCCGAAGGCCGCGACCACCGCCCACATGCGGTGCCGGCCGCCGAGATAACGATCCACGATGAGGCTGGTGCAGATATCGGGCGCCGTGTCGATGTACGCCTTGAAATTGGGATGCTGCGGTACGTCGCCCGGTGCGTGGTGATCGAAGTAGCGGCAGCGCGCGCCCTGCCCGAGCAGCCGCGCGAGCGCGGCGGCGTTTGCGCTGAGCGAGATGTCGAGCACGGTCAGCTCGTCGCCGGGGCGGGCCGTGACGCGCTCCAGCAGCCGGACGTCGCGTTTCACGCCGGTGACCAGCACGCTTTCCCGCGGCTCCTCGAGACGCAGCTGCTGCAGCGCGCACAGCCCGTCGGCGTCGCCGTTGAAGATGTCATAGAATTGCATGGGGCGCCGAGCCGAGGCTCGCTCCGTCGCGGGCGAATTCGGGCGCGACGACCGCGGGCGGCCGCGCCTCAATTCGCCCTTACACGCACTCATGAGCGACACTGCGCATGCCGATCGGCCGCCGCCCGAGGCGCGGCGCGGGGGCTTCTCGCCGCACACCGTGCGCCTCGCCTGGATACTCGCGGTAGCTTACCTGCTCGTCATCGCGTATGCCAGCCTGCAGCCGTTCCGCGGCTGGCGCATGCCTCCGCCGGAAATACTCCACTTCTCGCTCGCGCCGTGGCCGCGCTACATCACGCTCGAGGACATCGCCGTGAACCTCGCGGCCTACGCGCCGCTCGGCTTTCTGCTCTCGATCGGCTGCGGGGCGCGCTACGGCGCGCCGCTCGGCGCGCTCGCCGCCGCGCTCGCCGCCGCGCTCCTCAGCCTGGCGTTGGAAGCCGCGCAGATGTTTCTTCCCGCGCGCATCGCCTCCAACGTGGATCTGCTCACCAATGGGCTCGGCGCGCTGGTGGGAGCCATGGCCGCGCCGCTGTTCGCCCCGACGCGCATCTTCGGCAGCAGGCTGCATCGCGCGCGGCACCGGCTGTTTCACGCCGGCATGGCAGCCGACGCGGGGTTCGTCATCCTGTGCCTGTGGCTGCTCACGCAGTTCCATCCGACCGTGCAGCTGTTCGGCAGCGGCCGGCTGCGCGCGACCTTCGAGCTGCCGGCCTACGCCGTGCACACGCCGCAGCTCGCGTTCTCGGCGGAGGCGGCCGTGGCGGCGCTCACCGTGACCGCGCTGGGGCTGCTGTGCTCTGCGCTGATGCGCTCCGGCCAGCGCCTTGCGTTGCCCATCGCCATGCTGATCGGCGCCGCAATCGCAATCAAGGCGTTTACCGCGATCGCGTTGGTCCGGACGCCCTCCCCGCTCTCGTGGCTCACCCCGGGCGTCGTGCTCGGGCTGCTGGCCGGCGCGGCGCTGATCTACGCGCTCGCGCGCGTGGGCACGCGCGCGAAGCTCGTTCTCGCCGCGCTTTCGATCGTTGCGGCGACCACCGCGATCAACCTCGCGCCGGCCAATCCGTACCAAAGCATCCCGCCGCAGCTCCTCGCCGGCGGACAAAGCCACTTTCTCAACTTTTCCGCCATCGTCCGTGCGCTCTCCGAGCTATGGCCGCTGCTCGCCGTCAGCTACCTCGCCTACGCGCTAGGTGCGCGTAGGGCGGATGGGTCGTAAGCCGCGGGTCGTCCACCGCGCCGCCCGTGGTGAAGTGATAGAGCGACTGGAACGCCGTGCCCTCGAGCCCGAGCAGTGCGTGCATCTCGTCGTCGAAAAAACACCCCATGCCCGTTGCGCGCACGCCGGCGGCCTCGGCTTCGAGGTACAGCACGTGGCCCAGCACCCCCGTTTCCCAGAAGAGGTGCCGATAGCGCCATGCGCCTTCCCCGAGCGGCCCGTCGAACTCGGCGAGAAAGCCGAGCGAAAAACAGGAGTCCGCGGCGATGGCTTGATGGCAGGACACGAGTTGCGCCGCCTCGCGCAGGTCGTGCCCGATCAGCAGATAGAGGGGAATGTGCGCGGGGCAGCCCTCCACCCGCTGCCATAACCACTCGCGCCGCGTGCCGCGCTGGAGCATTTCGAGCGCCGGGGCGTTGCGCATCAGCACGTACAGCCCGGGAGCGAGCCCGGTCACGCGGTGCACGAAAAGCGCGGGATGCACGCGCGGCGCAGTCGGCCACGCGCTCCACGGCGCGACGCGCGCCCGCGGCATCAGCGCATCGAGCATCGTGTAGAAGGCGTGCGCCCCGATGGCAGTGACGCCATCGAAGTCCACCGCGCTGCGGCGCTGCCGGATGAGATCCGCCGCGCGCGCATCGAGCGCGGGCTCGGGCAGCGGCGGCAACTCCGCGTGCGGATGGGTCTTTTCGGGTCCGGTGCGCGGCTTCACCGCGGCCTCCGCGGCGCGCTCGATGTCGCGCCACTCGACGTGCGTGGCGCTCAGGCGGTTCGCGCACCCGAGCCACTGCGCGTCACGCAGCGCGGCGAGCAACGCGTCGGCCGCGGGCGCCGTCTCGTCGGTTCCCACCCACAGCACGACGTCGGCCTCCTCGCGTTCGGCATTCGCATAGTCCGCTTCCCGGTCGAGCCCGAGCAGCGCGGCGATCTCCGCGTCGCCCCACTCCGCGAGCATGCGCGTCGGCCAGCCAAGGCACGCGGCGGCGTAGGCCACGGCGGCGATCGCGTGCCCGCAGTCGTGCTGCCCGTAACGATACGCGCGCATGCCGTACTTCCATGCCTCACGCCAGTGGATGCTCGTCAGCCCCACGATCACCCCGCCGCCCGCGAACAGGCGCGAGTAGCCGACCCCGGGCAGCGCGCGGCGCTCGAGCTGGTGGTCGCGGCTCACGTAGTGGTAGACGCCCGCCTTGAGCCCGGGAAGATCCCCGCAGGCGAGATAGCCTTCGGTGGGATGGAGATTCCCGCTCGAGGGGTTGCAGCGCAGCGCCCAGCGCGTGCCGCCGTAGGATTTCCATGCCGAGACGCCCAGCGCGAGCTCGAACAGGGCCGTGATCCCGTCCATGTCGATCGGGTGCGGCGCCACGTGGCGGCCTCGGCTTACCGCGGCATAGGTCGCCTCCAGCGCGTCGGCGCGGAGCGCGAGCTGCACTTTCGGCGCGTGCGCGTAGACACGGAAAGGATCCGGCTGGTTCGCCCAGTCGAGCCCGCCCGGCCCCGGCGCATAGCGGTGCAGATGGTGCTTGCTGCGTTGGTGATACTCGGTGATCGCCGCGCGGCTCGCCGCGGTGCCTGTGCTCATGTACGCGCGTCTATAATCCGTGGCCATGGTAACCCGATTCAGGGAGCGGCATGAAAATCACTGGCGATTCTCTCGCGGAACTGCGTGAGCGGGTGCGCGCGTTCGCCGCGGCGCGCGACTGGGGCCCATTCCACACCCCGAAGAACCTCTCGATGGCGCTGGCGGTGGAAGCGGCGGAGCTGATGGAGCACTTCGAGTGGCTCAGCCCCGCGCAGAGCGCCGCGCTCCGCGCGCGAGAGAAGCGCGCGGTGGCCGAGGAGATCGCCGATGTGCTGATCTACCTCGTGCGGCTCGCCGACGTGCTCGGCGTTGACCCGCTCGCCGCCGCGTCGGCGAAGCTCCGAGCGAACGCGCGCCGCTACCCCGTCTCCCGGGCAAAAAGCTCGGCCGCCAAGCGCCCGCGCCGGGCGGTGCGGCGCGATCGCTTATAATTACGGCTCACAGCCTCGCGATGAGATTCCGTGTCACTCCGAATTCGAACGGACGCGGCCGCGCCGTTCAATTCGACCGGCATCCGGGAACACCATGAGTTACTACGAGCGGCACGTCTTCTTCTGCTGCAACCAGCGCGAGAACGGCGAGCGCTGCTGCAACAACCAGGGCTCGCAGAAGATGCGCGACTACGCCAAGGACCGCGTGAAGAAGCTCAGGCTCTCCGGGCCGGGCAAGGTACGGGTGAACCAGGCGGGATGCCTCGACCGCTGCAACGAGGGCCCGGTCCTCGTGGTCTATCCGGAGGCGGTGTGGTACACCTACGTGGACCAGAGCGACATCGACGAGATCATCAACGAGCACCTGGTGCACGGGCGCATCGTCGAGCGGCTGCGCATCTAGTGCCTGACGGCGGCGAATGGTGAACGGTGAATGGTGAATCGTAACGGCGGCGCACGGCGCCGTTTTCCCGTTCTCTGTTCTCCCATTCCGGTCTCCCGCTTCATGCCAGCCACCGAAGTCCGGCCGATGCCCGCGTCGTCGCTCGCGCGCGTGATGATCGATGGGCCGGCGGGCAAGGTCGAGACCGACATCAACGATCCCGGTGATCCGTGCCGGGGCATCGCGTTGATCGCGCATCCCCATCCAGTGCACGGCGGGACCAAGGACAACAAGGTGGTCACGACGCTCGCCAAGACCTTTTTCGCGCTCCGGTACGTGGCCGCGCGCCCTAATTTCCGCGGCGTCGGCGGCTCGGTGGGCGCCCACGACGAGGGCCGCGGCGAGACCGATGATCTCGTCGCTGTCGCCGAGTACCTGACGGACCGCTTTCGCGGGCTGCCGCTCGTGCTCGCCGGGTTCTCGTTCGGCGCCTTCGTCCAGACGCGCGTGGCGCAGCGGGTGCGCCCCGCGCGCGTGGTCCTGGTCGGGCCGGCGGTGAGCCGGTTTCGCGCCGAGCCGGTGCCGGCAGGGACGCTCGTCATCCATGGCGAGGACGACGACGTGGTGCCGCTCCCGGAGGTGCTCGACTGGGCGCGCCCGCAGAACCTGCAGGTGGTGGTCGTGCCCGACGGCGAGCATTTTTTCCACGGGAAGCTCGGGGTGCTCGCGCAGATCGTCGCGCAGCACTGCCGCGACTAGGCGAACGATGAGCTCCCTGCGCGCCACCGGCCTGCGGAAATTCTACGGCGAGCACGAGGTGGTGGCCGGCGTCGATCTCGAGCTCAGGCCGGGGGAATGCTTCGGCCTGCTCGGCCCCAACGGGGCCGGCAAGACCACGACGCTGCGGCTGTGCCTGGGGCTCATCGAGCCCGATGCGGGCGAGATCAGCGTGCTCGGCATGCCGGTGCCCGCGCGCGCGCGCGAGGCGCGCCGCAGGATCGGGGTCGTTCCGCAGACGGACAATCTCGATCCGGATTTTGCCGTGGAGGAAAACCTGCTCGTCTACGGCCGCTACTTCGGCCTGGCCACGGACGAGATCCGGGCCCGCATCCCGGGGCTCGTCCAGTTTGCGGGGCTTAACGGGCGCACCCACTCACGCATCCACACGCTCTCCGGCGGCATGAAGCGCAGGCTCACGCTCGCGCGGGCCCTGGTCAACGACCCGGACCTCGTCTTTCTCGACGAGCCCACGACCGGGCTCGACCCCCAGGCGCGGCACCTGATCTGGGAGCGGCTGCGCCAGCTGCTCGCGCAGGGAAAGACGATCTTTCTCACGACGCACTTCATGGACGAGGCGGAACGCCTCTGCCATCGCCTTGCGATCATGGACAACGGGCACATCATCGCGCAGGGCGCGCCGCGCGAGCTGATCGCGCGCCACATCGAGCCGCAGGTGGTGGAGGTTTATGGCGACGGCGCCGAGCGCTGGGCGCGCGAGACGGGCAGGCGCCTGAGCGAGCGCTGCGAGCAGGCGGGGGAGACGGTTTTCTGCTACACGCGCAATGCCGACCCGCTCGTGCACGAGCTCGAGCGGCACGAGCGCCTGCGCTACCTGCACCGTCCCGCCAGCCTGGAAGACGTCTTTCTCAAGCTCACCGGCCGCGAACTGAGGGATTAATAGCATCGGCCGCCGATGAGCGCAGATAAACACCGATAAGATCAAAGCTAAAAATAGACAGGATTAACAGGATGAAAACGAGATTTACATGATCATTTGATGGGGATTAATCCTGTTAATCTTGTGAAATCTTGTAAATCTTGTCCGTTTGTCTCGGCGTCTATCTGCGGCTCATATTCTGTCTTGATGGGGTTCTGGCCATGATAGCCAAACAACTCGCACTGCCGGCATTCAGTTTGCGGCACCTGCACGTGTGGCGCCGCAATTCCCTCGTGTGGCGCAAGCTCGCGGTCCCCTCGATGCTCGGCAACCTCGCCGACCCGATGATCTACCTGCTGGGGCTGGGCTACGGGCTGGGCGCGATGCTGTCCGATGTGGGGGGCATGCCGTACATCGCCTTCCTCGCCGCGGGCACGGTGTGCTCGAGCACCATGATGAGCGCGTCCTTCGAGACCATGTACTCGGGGTTCTCGCGCATGCACGTGCAAAAGACGTGGGACGCGATCATGAACGCGCCGGTCACGCTGGACGACGTGCTGCTCGGAGAAGCGGTGTGGGCGGCGAGCAAGAGCATGCTCTCCGGCATGGCCGTGCTGCTCGTCGCGTGGGGGCTCGGGCTGCTGCACTCTGCGCTCGCGCTGTGGGTGATACCGGTCGTGTTCCTCACCGGCCTCGCGTTCGCCGGCATGGGGCTCGTCATAACGGCGCTCTCCCCGAGCTACGACTTCTTCATGTACTACTTCACGCTGGCGATCACGCCGATGATGCTGATGTGCGGGGTGTTCTTCCCCGTTTCGCAGCTTCCCGCCGCCCTGCGGGCGCTCGCGCAGGTGCTGCCGCTCACCCACGCGGTGGACCTCGCCCGGCCGCTCATGAACGGGGCCGTGCCCGGGGACATTCCATTGCACCTCACTGTGCTCGCGGCGTACGCGATCGCGGGCTTCTACATCGCGCTGGTGCTCACGCGCCGCCGGCTGCTACAGTAGGGTCAACCCGGACGCGGAGCGCCGGTTGACCTCCGCGCGATCGAACGGACAGAATGGCTGCCGTTCATCGCGCGGCCAGGGCTCATTACTCATCACCCATTACTCATCACCCGTCGAAACAATGCTCTGGGTCAAGTCATTGCACATCACCTTCATGGTCACGTGGTTCGCCGGGCTGTTTTACCTGCCGCGGCTGTTCGTGTACCACGCAATGACCGCCGATGCCGCAGGCATCGAGCGCTTCAAAGTGATGGAGCGCAAGCTCTACTACGGCATCATGACGCCCGGCGCGCTGATCACGATCGCGACCGGCCTGTGGCTGTGGCTCGAATACGGCATCAGCGGCGGATGGCTGCACGCCAAGCTCGGCCTCGTCGCGGTGCTGATCGCCTACCACCTGTGGTGCGGGAAGCTTCTCAACGACTTCAAGCGCGATCGCAACCGGCGCACGCATATCTGGTACCGCTGGTTCAACGAGTTCCCGGTGCTCATCCTGTTCCTGGCGGTCGCGCTCGCCGTGGTCAAGCCGTTCTAGGCGCGTGGACCGGATCATCGACTACTACCTGTCGCCTTCCTCGCCCTGGACCTATCTCGGCCACGCGCGCTTTGTCGCGCTCGCGAAACGGCACGGCGCGAAGATCAACGTCAAGCCGGTTGACCTCGGCGGGAGCATCTTCCCGGTCACGGGCGGCCTGCCGGTTCACGAGCGGCCGAAAGCGCGGCAGAACTACCGGCTCGTGGAACTCGAGCGCTGGAGCCGCTATCTCGGTATTCCGTTGAACGTGCAGCCGCGCTACTTCCCGGTGGCGGGGGCGCTTGCGGCGCGCATGATCGTCGCGGCGGGGCTGGCGCAGAGCGCCGATCGGGCTCTCGACCTCGCCGGCCGCGTCCTCGCCGCCGTGTGGGCCGAGGAGCGCGACATCGCCGACGCGCAGACGCTTGCCGCGATCGCCGCCGCCGCGGGACTCGACGCGGCTCAGGTTGCCGCCCGCGCAAGCTCGGAGGAAGCCGCAAGCTGCTACCGCGCCAATACCGGGGAAGCGCTCGCGCGCGGCGTGTTCGGAGCACCGTCGTACATCTATCGCGACGAGCTCTTCTGGGGCCAGGACCGGCTCGAATTCCTGGATCGGGCGCTGGCCGGCGGCTAGGCGGCCGCACGTGTCATCCCGAATGCAGACCGGACGTTCTACGCTGCATGAGGTACCGGAGCCTGAGCTTCATGTTCTGCCTCCTGCTCCCGGCGACAGCCGGGGCCGCCGAGACGACGGCACATATCGTGGTGCAAAACTCGCCTCTGGCCGGGTTCCGCTACTATGACGGCAGGGGCGTGCTGGCCGATATGAAGATTGGCGACCGGCTCGAACTGGTTGCGGAGCCGGACAATCCGCATGATGCGAGCGCGGTACGCGTGCAGTGGCGCGGGCACGTACTCGGCTACGTGCCGCGCGCGGAGAATGCGACGGTCTCGCGCCAGCTTGCCCGCGGAGCACCGCTCGAAGCCCGGGTGACGCACTTGCGCGAGAATCGCAACCGCAGCGTGCGCCTGCGGTTCGAGGTCGTCGCGCCGCTTCATTGACACCCGTGATGGGTGATGAGTGATGGGTAATGGGTAACGGCCGTCACGCTGATCGCACATTACGCATTACTCATTACCCATTACCATCGCGAGGGAGAGAAATGAAATTCGGGCGCTTCGAGCATCAGGGACGCGTTTTCTTCGGCGCCGTCGAGGGCGATCGGGTGAGCGAGCTCGAAGGCACTCCCTTCGACCGCTACGAAGTGACGCGCAAGCGCCACGCGCTGTCGGCTCTGAAGCTGCTCGTGCCATGCATGCCGGGGAACTTCTACTGTGCGGGGCTCAACTACGCCGCGCACATCGAGTGGGCCAACCGGCGTACCGGCGGCAATCGCAAGATGCCCGAAAAAGCCGACATCGGCTACCGCTCCGCGAACGCGCTCATCGCGCACGGCGAGACGATCGTGATCCCGGCGGATTCTCCCGGCCCGGTGGAATTCGAGGGCGAGCTCGTCGCGGTGATCGGAAAGAAGGCGCGCAACCTCTCCGAGAGCGAGGCGCTCGACTGCGTGCTCGGCTACACGCTCGGCAACGACGTGAGCGAGCGCGCCTGGCAGAAACAGGACCGCACGCTGTGGCGCGCCAAGAACTGCGACACCTTCAAACCCATGGGCCCCTTCATCGCAACCGGGCTCGACCCGATGAACCTCACCATTTCCATCAAAGTGAACGGCAGGCCCGCGGGCGAATACAGCACCGACAAGATGCTGTTCTCGGCGCAGCACTATATTTCCCGGATCTCGAAGTACATGACGCTGTGGCCCGGTGACGTGGTGTGGCTCGGCACCGACGGGGCGACCGAGCCGGCGCTCGAGGACGGCGACACCGTGGAGGTCGCGCAGAAAGACATCGGGGTGCTTTCCAGTCGCGTCACGCGTGCGAAGCTGCGGTAAGCGGTAAAATTCGACGCGATCTTCCGCGAAGTTCCCGCTCACTGCTCGCCGCTTACTGCTCACTCCTCACTGCTCACTGTTCCGAATGGAGCGCTTCTTCGCCACTTGTCCGCGCGGGCTCGAGCCGGTGCTCGCGGCAGAGCTTGCGGCGCTCGACGCGCGGGATGTCCGTCCGGTGGACGGCGGTGCTGCCTTTGACGGCAACATGGCGCTCTGCTACGCGGCGAACCTGGAGAGCCGGGTCGCAAGCCGCGTGCTGTGGCGAGTCGGGCACGCACGCTACGCGAGCGAGCATGACATCGCCGACGCCGCGGGGGCGCTGCCGTGGCCGCGGTGGTTCGGCGTGCGCCGCACGATCCGCGTCAACGTCTCGGCGATCCGCTCTCCGGTGAAAAGCCTCGACTTCGTGACCCTGCGCGTCAAGGACGCCGTGTGTGACGCCTTTCGCGCGGCGCGCGGAACACGTCCCGATGTGAATACCGAGTCCCCGGATGTCCGCATCCACGCATTCCTCACTCGCGACGAGGCGACGTTCTACCTCGACACCTCGGGGGAGGCGCTCTTCAAGCGCGGATGGCGCATCACCGGTGGTGAAGCGCCATTACGGGAGAACCTTGCGGCAGGGATACTGAAACTCACGGGATGGTCTGCGCCCATTCCGCTCTACGATCCCATGTGCGGCAGCGGCACCTTCCTCGTCGAAGCCGCGATGATGGCTCTCGATGTCGCCCCGGGCCTCAACCGCCGGTTCGGCTTCGAGCGGCTCGAAAATTTCGAGGCCCGGGAGTGGCAGGCGCTCCAGCAGCGCGCGCGGGCGCGCCGCAGGCCCGCACGGCCGCTCGCGATCCACGGCTCCGACAAGTCCGGAAAGATTCTCGCGGCTGCGCGCGAGAATCTTTTATCGGCGGGCTTGGCGAAAGCGGTTCACCTCAAGCAGGTGGACGTCCTCGAAGCGAGTCCGCCGTCCGAAACCGGAATCCTCGTAACGAATCCACCTTATGGCGAGCGCGTCCCGGACCGCGACGCGCTCGCCATGTTCTATCCCAGGCTCGGCGATGCACTCAAGCAACGCTATGCGGGCTGGACCGCGTACATCCTCAGCGCCGACATGCGCCTGCCGAAGCTGATCGGGCTCAAGGCCACGAAGCGCACTCCGCTCTACAACGGCGCGCTGGAGTGCCGGCTCTTCGAGTTCAAGCTCGTGGCGGGAGGCATGCGCCGCAAGCAGCAATGACTCGTGACTGGTGACTGATGATGAAGCGACGCGGTGACTCGCGACGTTTCAGTTCAGCCACGGGCCGGAATGCGTCGGTTGCATCCGACATTTGAGCCGTTGCAGGAAGTTCCCAACCTTCCGCTCCGTCATCGCTTCGAGGTGCCGAGATGCCGGCCAAGGAACTCGAGCACCTTCTCGCGCGTTGCCTCGGTGACTTGACTGTCGTACGCGAAGAGAACGCCACCCGGGTCGCCGAGCTGTGTGACCCTCCGCGCCGGCGAGTTCCGGGGCTGGTCCCAGGCATGGCCGGTCTTAGGGAACACCTCCCATTCGACGGGGAGACCCTTCTTCTTCAGCTTTTCCAAGCGAGGCACACAGACTTTCGGATCACCGTCCTCGTCGAGCTCTCCCAAAAGTGCGAGCAGCGGCTGATCGACGTCGCGGTCCAGGTAGTCGAGCGGTCCGCGACCCGTTGCCAGAAAGCATTTCCCGTACACTGCAATCGCCGCGGCGAATCGCAGCCCGCCGGGAGAATACATCTCGCGCGTGGGCTTGCGCTGCAGCTGGTAGGTGACCCGGCCGCCGTTCGAGAATCCGATCGCGGCAATGCGCGACTTGTCGATGAAGTCGAACCTCGCCAGATGTTCCAGCGCGTCGTAAGCATCTCGGGTGCGGACGGCGATGTGAATCGGGAGAAAGCCCGCAGGGCTGCTGCGGCAATGCTCGGCGATCCGGCGCTCGCCCCAGCTATCGAGGACGAATGCAACGTACCCCGCCTTCAGCGCCTGCGACACCCAGTACGGCATGTGGCGCGGATCAAAATCCACCGCGGCGCAGGTATGCAACAGGATCAACGCCGGGAACGGCCCGCTGCCACTCGGCTTGAAAATGCCCATGCGCGCGGTGTTCGTGAAAAAGCCGGGCTCCTCGCCTCGATCGGGAAACGTCAGCTCCTTAACCGAGTACGCCCCGCGGCAGTCTATCTGGTCCTGCACCGACTGTTTTACACAACGCGCCTCCTGTTCCGGCGTCGGCTTGACCCACTCAATCGCAGCTGCCGACAGCATCCCGCCGCCAATCCCGACGGCGGCGATCGCCGATAGGATAAGAGAAGTTTTCATAAGGTCAGCCAGGTCCTCGACTCGTAATGTCCCCCTTCGGGTAGAAAAAAGGTGCCAGGAACCTCTTGGTCCACATGGCGCCGGGAAATCGACCGGTGCTCGATCCGTAGCCTTAAAGGTTTCTTACATTTTCTTCTCCACCGCGTTCTGCTTTGTCTGCGTCTCGTCCGGTTTCTTGTAATCGCCGATGACCCCTTTCAGGGGGCAGACCGTGAATGCCGGACACTTCTTGCAGCCGGCTACTAATGCGATGGGGCAAAGTGTCATACTCGATTCCTCCTGATTCGACGTTTGGCGCGGGAGCGCGTTCGATGCGTTTTCATCTGACTTGGGTGGCAACTGAAGTCCGCAGGAAGCATATACTGGCATATGCGAATTGGTGGTTGTAGATATGTGAGTATGCGCTTGTATATAGGGATGTATATGGAATTTCGAACGCGGCGTCGGCTCCACCGCGCGGGCCTGTAATCCCGGCTCCCGCACGGTCTTCTGGTTCCAATTCTGCTTCTCTCCGCATCTCCGCGGTTCTGCGCCGGCACTTATCAGCGTGCATCGCTCGCATGAGCGACTTCGCCGTCGCCGTCAACCGGCGCGCGCACCGCCGCGTTGGAGCGTACGCACAGCCCGCAGCCCGGCGACGGAAGAGCGCCATGCAAAGCGTGCGGGCGCTTGCGCGAGCCGCCGACGCGGCCCGCAACCAACAGGACGGAGGGAACGACCATGGAACGGGAACAAACATTGAAGGTACTCAACGCCTTGGCGAACGGCATCCACCCGGCGACCGGCGAGAAATTTTCCGCCGACAGCCCGTACCAGCACCCCGACACCGTGCGTGCGCTGTTCGAGGCGCTGCGCCTGGTCGAGGGCGCACGCGTGCCCGATCGCGGGCTCGAGCAACCGGTGTCGGGGAGCGGATCGCGCTGGAGCCCCGAGGAAGAGCAGCGTCTCGCCAGTGCATTCGATGGGGGCAGGACGGTCGAGGAGCTCGTGCGCGTTCACAACCGCTCGCGCGCGGCAATCGAGGCGAGACTCGTGAAGCTCGGCAAGCTCGATCCCTCGGCCGTCACCGTGCCGCTGCGCTATCCGCCGAAGCCGCCAGCAAGCGGCGAGACTCAGCGGGCGAGGTAGGTTGCGTCGAGCGCGCTGGCGCCCGGGCAGCCGATCAGCGCAAGCACGCGGTCGATCTCGTCGCGGTAGATCTCGATCGCGCGCGCGGCGCCGGCCTCGCCCGCGGCGGCGGTGCCGTAGAGCGGCGCGCGCCCGATCAGCACCGCTCTTGCGCCGAGCGCCAGCGCCTTCACCACGTCGGCGCCGCGGCGGAAGCCGCTGTCCACGAGCACGGTGATGCGGCCGCCGACTGCCTCGACGACCTCGGGCAGGATCGCGACCGGCGCGCGCGTGCTGTCCACCGCGCGGCCGCCGTGGTTGGAGACAATGACCCCATCCACGCCGCAGTCGGCGGCGAGCCGCGCGTCCCCGGCACGCAGAATCCCCTTCACCATCAGCGCGTGCGGCCAGCGTCTGCGGATCTCGCGCAGGTCCTCCCACGTGAGTGAGTCGCTCACCATCATCGAGCGCCCCATCGGAACCGCGGTGATGCGCGCCTTCACCTCGGTCGGATAGTTCTCGTAGCGCGGCATCCCGGTGGCGAGAAGGTAGCGCGCGAGCACGCCCGCGAGCCAGCGCGGGTGCAGGAGGACGTCGGTGACGTTGCGGCGCGTGAAGCGGAACGGCACGGTCATGCCGTTGCGCAGGTTGTACTCGCGCCCCGGCGGCACCGGCGTGTCCACCGTGACGACGAGCGCCTCGTAGCCCGCCGCCCGTGCGCGCTCGATGAGCGCATGCGATGCCGCGCGGTCGGGCCACATGTAGACCTGGAACCAGAGCGTGCCACCTGCCTCGGTAGCCACGCGCTCGAGCGCGGTCATCGAGCCGGTCGCCAGCGTGAACGGAATGCCCGCCGCACGCGACGCCCGCGCGAGTGCGATTTCACCCTCGAACCAGGCGAGCCCCGCCGAACCGGTGGGCGCGATCGCGATCGGCATCCTGTGGCGCCGGCCGAAGAGCGTGATCTCCTGGCTGCGGCCGGAGGTGTCCACCAGCATGCGCGGGCTGAACTTGAATCGCTCGAAGGCCGCGCGGTTCTCGACGAGCGCCACCTCGTCGCCGTTGCCGCGATCGAAGAATTCGAACACGCCCCTTGGCAGCCGCTTGCGCGCGAGCTCGCGCAAGTCGGCGATATCGTAGGCGCCAAGCGTGCCGTCGTTCATGCCTTCCCTTTCCACGGAGCGGACGCAACGGCTGAAAGAATACAACGGCACGAGCGTGGAATCACGGATCAACCCCTTGTCCGCGCCCTCACAGCAGCGCGCGCGCGAGCAGCGACACGCCCATGAGCAGCAGGACCGCCGCGACGACCCGCAACAGCGCGTCGCGCGAGATGCGTCCGTGGATGCGGGTGCCCACCCAGAGGCCGGCGAGCGCGAAAGGCACGAGCAGCGCGAACCCGACGAGCCGGTCCGCGAGCATCAGTCCGCTCGCCGTGAACACGAGCGCGCGGATCGACACCGAGAACAGGACCATGTTCGAGAGCGTCGCGCGCAGAGCGAGCTTGTCCTGCATGCGCCGCGAGAGGTAAATCGCGTAGGGCGGCGCGCCGATGCCGAAGAGCGTGCCGAACGCCCCGCCCACCAGGCCCGCCACCGGCGCCCAGCCGCGGCCCACCATGCGCAGCTCGCTCCCCTCCCGCAGCGAGTAGGCCCCGTACGCGAGCAGGAACAGGCCGAACGCGGCGAACGTCACCTGCCGTGGCATGTTCACGAGCAGCGTCACCCCGGCCACGGCCCCGACGAGGCTCGTCGGCACCATCCACTTCAACTCGGACTTGTCCGCCTCCCGCGAGAACCGCACCCCGATCGAAAGCGCCGCGGCGACGTCGAGCAACACGCACAACGGCAGCACGAAATCGAGGGGCCAGAAGAACGCGAGCGCCGGCACGGTGAACAGCGCCGCGCCGAACGCCGAAATGCCGAAGATCACGTATGCCGCCGCCACGATCGCCGCGGCGGCGATGAAGGTATGAAGGTCGAATGGAATGATCACGCCGGTTGAGCTGCGGTTTACCTGCCTGCTCGAACCGGCGTATCTGACCCGGCGCTCCAGCGTCCGGGATCAGACGATGTTCAGGTGCTCGATGCCGGTCATGACATCCCTTTCTTTCGCTTCCTTGCCCTGGAGCTTGATCATCAGGCGCAGCTCGTTCACCGAGTCGGCGTTGCGCAGCGCGTCCTCGTAGGTGATCAGCCCTCTCTCGTGCAGCTCGAAGAGGTGCTGGTCGAAGGTCTGCATGCCGAGCTCGCGCGACTTGGCCATGATCGTCTTGATCTCGTGCACCTCGCCCTTGAAGATGAGGTCCGAGATCAGCGGCGAGTTCAGCAGCACCTCCACCGCCGGCACCCTGCCCTTGCCGTCCTTCCTCGGGATCAGCCGCTGGGACACGATCGCGCGGATGTTGAGCGACAGGTCCATCAGCAGCTGCTGCTTGCGGTTCTCGGGGAAGAAGTTGATGACGCGGTCGAGCGCCTGGTTCGAGTTGTTCGCGTGCAGCGTAGCCATGCACAGGTGGCCGGTCTCCGCGAACGCGATCGCGTAGTCCATGGTGTCCATGTCCCGGATCTCCCCGATCAGGACCACGTCCGGCGCCTGCCGCAACGTGTTCTTGAGCGCGACATGCCAGGACTCGGTATCCACGCCGACCTCGCGCTGCGTGATCATGCAGTTCTTGTGCTCGTGCACGAACTCGACCGGGTCCTCGATGGTGATGATGTGTCCGTAGGTGTTCTCGTTGCGGTAGCCGACCATCGTCGCGAGCGAGGTCGATTTCCCGCAGCCGGTGCCGCCGCACATCATGATGAGGCCCCGTTTCGTCATCACGATGTCCTTGAGCACCGGGGGCAGCCCAAGGTCGTCGAACTTCGGAATGATGGTGGTGATCGTGCGCAGCACCATTCCGACGCGCCCCTGCTGCACGAACGCGCTCACGCGGAAGCGCCCGATTCCCGAGGGGCTGATCGCGAAGTTGCACTCCTTCGTCGCCTCGAACTCCCCCGCCTGCTTGTCGTTCATCATGGCGCGCGCGAGCTCCGCCGTATGCTGCGGGGTGAGCGGCTGGTTGGCGACCGGCGTCATCCTGCCGTCGAGCTTGATCGCCGGCGGGAAGCCCGCGGTGACGAAGAGGTCGGAGGCCTTCTTCGCCACCATCGCCTTCAGAAGATCGTGCATGAATTTGACTGCTTGATCCCGCTCCATACCTGGCTCCTAATCGTGATAGCCCGTTGCCGCGAGGGCGGTTACCGGAACTGGTCCTTGTTGGCCGCCCTGGAGCGCGCCTCCTCGACGGTGATGACGTTATGCCTGACGAGGTCCTGCAGGTTCTGATCCAGCGTCTGCATGCCAAGCTGCTGGCCGGTCTGTATCGCGGAGTACATCTGCGCCACCTTGTTTTCCCGGATCAGGTTGCGGATGGCCGGCGTGCCGATCATGATCTCGTGCGCCGCCACGCGCCCGCTGCCGTCCTTGGTCTTCAACAGCGTCTGCGATATGACCGCGCGCAGCGACTCGGAGAGCATCGCGCGCACCATGTCCTTTTCCTCGGCCGGAAACACGTCGATGATCCGGTCTATGGTCTTGGCCGCCGAGCTCGTGTGCAGCGTGCCGAACACCAGGTGCCCGGTCTCGGCCGCCGTCATCGCGAGCCGGATGGTCTCGAGGTCGCGCATCTCGCCCACCAGGATTACGTCCGGATCTTCGCGCAGCGCGCTTCTCAGCGCGTTGGCGAACGAAAGCGTGTGCGGCCCCACTTCGCGCTGGTTGATCAGGCATTTCTTGGCTTCGTGCACGAATTCGATCGGGTCCTCGATCGTCAGCACGTGCCCGTACTCGTTGTCGTTGATGTAGTTGACCATCGCCGCGAGCGTGGTCGATTTCCCCGAGCCGGTGGGGCCCGTCACCAGCACGATACCGCGCGGCTGGTCGGCGATGTCCTGGAACACCTTCGGCGCCTTGAGTTCCTCGAGCGTGAGTACCTTGGAAGGAATGGTCCGGAACACGGCACCCGCGCCGCGGTGTTGCACGAAGGCGTTTACCCGGAAGCGCGCGAGGTTGGGAATCGCAAACGAGAAATCGCATTCGAGGTTCTCTTCGTAGAACTTGCGCTGCCCGTCGTTCATGATGTCGTACACCATCGCGTGTACGTCCTTGTGCTCCAGCGCGGGCAGGTTGATGCGCCGCACGTCGCCGTGCACGCGGATCATCGGGGGCAGTCCCGCCGAGAGGTGCAAGTCGGACGCCTTGTTCTTGACTACAAACGCCAGCAGCTCGGCGATGTCCATTATAATGCTCCGCTATCGTGGATTCGGGCAGAAAACGCGCGCCAGTACGGCAAAATGCGCAACAAAGTCTGCGCTGTTGATCGGTCTTCTCGCGCCGCGGAAAAATTATGGGCACAATCGCCGCCAACTTGCAAGGCTTGCGCTCCCGCATGGCGCTTGCGGCCCGGGCCTGCGGCCGTTCTTCCGAGGAAATTGTGGTGGTGGCGGTGAGCAAGACCTTCGCGGCGGAGCGCGTGGCCGAGGCGCACGCCGCGGGGCAGAGCACTTTCGGCGAGAACCGCGTCCAGGAGGCCGTGACAAAAATCACGGAGCTCTCCGATCTCGCTCTCGAGTGGCATTTCATCGGACCGATACAGGCCAACAAGACGCGCCCCATAGCCGAGCATTTCCAGTGGGTGCACACGATCGAGCGCGAGAAGATCGCCGTGCGCCTGAACGAGGCCCGCCCGGAGGGGTCGCCGCCCCTCGAGGTGTGCATCCAGGTCAACGTGAGCGGCGAGGCAAGCAAGAGCGGAGTCGCCCCGGGAGAAGAGATCGCCCTCGCGCAGGCGATCTCGCGGCTTCCGCGGCTGCGGCTGCGCGGGCTGATGGCGATCCCGGAGCCGACGCCGGACCCTGCGCTGCAGCGACGGCGCTTCGCGCTGCTGCGAAAAATCAAAGACCGGCTTGCCGCGCAAGGATACCCTCTCGACACGCTGTCCATGGGCATGTCGGACGACCTGGAAGCCGCGATCGCCGAGGGCGCGACCATGGTGCGCGTGGGCACCGCGATCTTCGGCCCCCGCAATCGGTAAACGGTAATCGGTAAACGGTAAACGGTGTCGGGGGAACTGCGCTCCCACGCGGCTGCTAAGATAGCGTCATACTCCGACCGTTCACTGTTCACTGATCACCGTTCACGGCATTTGACATGAAAGTCACATTCATCGGCGGCGGCAACATGGCGAGCGCGATGATCGGCGGGCTCGTCAAGCAGGGCTGGTCCCCGGACGCGATCCGCGTGGTCGACGTTCTGAAGGCCGCGCGGCAGGCGCTCGAGCGTGATCTCAAAGTCAGAACGTACGCGCAGGTCGATGCGGAGGCGTCGCAGGTCGAGTGCATCGTCCTCGCCGTGAAACCGCAGCAGATGCGCGAGGCTGCTCGCGCGCTCAAGGCTCACCTCTCGAAGCAGCTCCTCGTCACGATCGCGGCAGGCATCCGGCTCGATGACCTCGCGCGCTGGCTCGGCGGCTACCGCCGCATCGTGCGCGCGATGCCCAACACCCCGGCGCTGGCGCGCGCCGGCGTCTCCGGCCTCTACGCCCCGGCCGCAGTCGCCGCCGCGGAGCGCGCGGCCGCCGAAAAAATACTCGGTGCCGTGGGATCAACAGTGTGGTTCGAACGAGAAGAGGATCTCGACGCCGTGACCGCCGTCTCGGGCAGCGGTCCCGCGTACGTGTTCTACTTCATCGAGGCGCTGGAACGCGCCGGGGTGGAGCTCGGGCTCCCGGCCGCGGCGGCGCGCAAGCTTGCGCTTGAAACGTTCGCGGGTGCCGTGAAGCTCGCAGCCGGGTCGGGAGAGCCGCCCGCGCGCCTGCGCGAGCGCGTCACCTCCAAGGGCGGCACCACCGAGCGCGCGCTCGGATCTCTGGAGGCCGCCGGGGTCGCCGACGCGATCGTGCGCGCGGTGCGCGCCGCCGCGGAGCGCTCGCGCGAGCTCGGCGAGGAACTAGGCAGAGATTGAGGAGCCGCAGACCCGAAGGCACGGCGAGAGCGCAACGAAAACTATATGAATGGTTCCTCTTTGCGCAATCTTTGCACCTTGGCGCCTTTGCGGTGAGGCCAGGAATTGACCCATGATGTCACGAGCGCTCGCCTTTCTCGTCGAGACCGCCTTCGGTCTGTTCACGATCGCGCTGCTCCTGCGCTTCTACCTGCAGTGGGCGCGGGCGCCCTACCGCAACCCGCTCTCCGAGTTCCTGCACGCGCTCACCGACTTCATGGTCCGCCCGGCGCGCCGCTTCATTCCCGGTTTGTGGGGCCTGGACATCGCGACCCTCGGGATCGCGTGGCTGGTGCAGCTGATGGAGTTGTTCCTGGTGCTGCAGATCCGGGGCGTCGAGTTCGGGCCGGAGGCCGGCCTCGCCTTCCTTGCGCTCGTTCTGATGGCGGCGCTGATGCTGGTAAAGCTCAGCCTCTACATCATCATGGTGGCGGTCATCGTGCAGGCCGTGCTGTCGTGGGTCAATTCCTATAGTCCCGTCATGCCTCTGCTGAACAGCATGACACGGCCCTTCCTGCGTGTGTTCCAGCGGCGCATCCCGCCGATCGGCAACGTGGACCTCTCTCCGCTGTTTGTGGTCATCGTCTGCCAGCTCCTGCTGATGGCGCCGGTCGCTTACCTGGAGGTCTCCGTATCGCGCTTGGTCCAGGGCGGCTGACGGCCCACTGGTCACGAGTCACGGGTCACGCCGCGGCCTCTGACAGGACTTCGACAAGGATTCCCCGCGTGACGTCGGCCGCCTGCGCGCAGCCTCTGATCGAATAGACGCGAGACTCTGAGATCACGCTGTCGGCTGCCCGCGCGCCTGCCCGCTCCAGCCTGCGGCAGTCCGAGTCCGGCGCGCCCTCCTTGGGTCGGACCCGAGCGTGCAGCGCGGGTTGCGAGTTCCGAGCCCGCAGTTCCACGTCCGAAGATCCGATCCGGCGACCTTGAACCTTGAACGCGGAACCCGAAACTCGGAACGCCGGCGGGGTCCCTCTTCCTCCCTCCGGCGCGCTACATCAGGATGATGTCGAACTGCTCCTGGTTGTACGCGGTTTCGACCTGCAGCGACACCGGCTTGCCGATGAAGTCCGAGAGCATCGCGAGGGCCTGCGACTCCTCGTCGAGGAACATGTCGATCACCGGCTGGGAGGCGAGGATGCGGAATTCCCGTGCGCTGAACTGCCGCGCTTCGCGCAGCAGTTCCCTCAAGATGGCGTAGCAGACCGTCTGCGCGGTCTTCAGCTCCCCGCGCCCCTGGCATAACGGGCAGGGCTCGCACAGAACGTGCGCGAGCGACTCGCGCGTGCGCTTGCGCGTCATCTCGACGAGCCCGAGCTGCGTAAATCCGTTGACCGTCATGCGCGTGCGATCGCGGGAAAGGGCCTTCCGGAACTCGTTCAACACCGCGTTCTTGTGCTCCTCGGTGTCCATGTCGATGAAATCGATGATGATGATGCCGCCGAGGTTGCGCAGGCGCAGCTGGCGCGCGATCACCTGCGCCGCCTCCAGGTTCGTTTTAAAGATGGTGTCATCGAAGCTGCGCCCGCCGACGAAGCCTCCGGTGTTGACATCGATGGTGGTCAGAGCCTCGGTCTGGTCGATGATCAGGTAGCCTCCCGACTTCAGCTCCACGCGCCGGGCGAGCGCCTTCTCGATCTCGTCCTCGACGCCATAGAGGTCGAACAGCGGGCGCTCGCCTGCATAGTGCTCGATGCGCTCCGCGACATTGGGCGTGAAATCCTGCCCGAATTCGAGCATCCTCTGGTAGGCCTCGCGCGAATCCACCAGGATGCGCGCGGTCTCCTCGTGCACGAAATCGCGCAGCACCCGGAGGGCGAGATCGAGATCCTGGTAGAGCAGCGTCAGCGGCCCGGCGCTGCGCGCCTTCTCCTGCATGCCTCCCCACAGCCGCCGCAGATAGTCGATGTCGGCCCTCAACTCGCGCTCCGAGGCCGCCTCGGCCATCGTGCGGATGATGAACCCGCCCCTTTCTTCGGCCGGCAGCAGCAGCTGCAGCTTTTCGCGCAGGTGCGCCCGCTCGTCCTCGTCCTCGATCCGCTGGGAGATGCCGATGTGCGATTCCTGCGGCAGATAAACGAGCAGGCGCCCCGCCATGGAAACCTGCGTGGAGAGCCGCGCCCCCTTGGTCCCGATCGGGTCCTTCACGACCTGCACGATCAGGTTCTGGCCCTCGGCGACGAGCTTCTCGATCGGGGTGGATCGCTCGCCGTTGTGGCGGTTGCCCCAGATATCGGCCGCATGCAGGAACGCCGCGCGCTCGCCCCCGATGTCGATGAACGCCGATTGCATTCCGGGCAGCACGCGGATCACCCGCCCCATGTAGATGTTGCCCACCATGCCGCGCGCCGCGGCGCGCTCCACGTGCACTTCCTGGGTAACGCCGTAATCGATCAGGGCCACCCGCGTCTCGCGCGGCGTGACGTTGATCAGGATTTCCTCGGTTACGGCCATGCGGGCTTATACGACGGGAATGTCGAACCGCGCGAGCAGCTCCGCCGTTTCCGCCAGCGGCAGGCCCATGACCCCGGAGTAGCTGCCGGCCATCCGGGTGACGAACGCCGCCGCGCGGCCCTGGATCGCGTACGCGCCGGCCTTGTCGAGGGGCTCACCGCTCGTGATGTAGCGGCGAATCTCGTTTTCCTTGAGCTCGCGGAACCACACGCTGGAGACCGAAATCTGCGTTTCGACCTGATCCCGCAGCGCAAGGGCAACGGCGGTGAGCACCTGATGCTCCCGGCCCGAGAGCGTCCTGAGTATCCGCGCCGCGTGTTCCGCGTCTTCGGGCTTGCCGATGACCGCGTCCTCGAACACGACGGTGGTGTCCGCCGCCAGTACCGGCTTCTGCGGCAGCCCGCGCTGCGCGATCTGGCGCACGGCCGCGGCCGCCTTCGCGGTCGCCAGGCGCAGCGCGTACACCCCGGGCGATTCGTCGGCCAGCGGGGCCTCGTCCACGTCGGCGCCGCGGCGCAGGTCCTCGCGCAGCAGCAGCACCTCGAAGGGCACGCCGATCTGCTTGAGCAGTTCGCGCCGCCGAGGGCTGCGGGAGGCGAGATAGATCCGCTTGTCGCTGACGCTCATTCTAGGATTGAGGATTGAGGATTGAGGATTGAGGATTGAGGATCGAGGGAGCGTTCGGTTATCCGTCATGCTCGATCCTCACTCCTCAATCCTCATTCCTGCGTTTCACTCCCTGTGATAGGGGTGATTGTGCAGCAGAGTGAGCGCGCGATAAAGCTGCTCCGCAAGCACGACGCGCGCAAGCGCGTGCGGCAGGGTCAGTGGAGAGAGCGACCACCGGAACGCCGCCTCGCGCTTGAGCCCCTCCGCCAGGCCGTCGGCGCCCCCGACGATGAAGGCGATATCGCGCCCGCTCTCGCGCCAGCGCACGAACCGCTTCGCCAGTTCCGCCGTGCTCATGAGCACCCCCCGCTCGTCCAGGACAACGCGCAGGCAGTTGGCGGGCAATGCGCCGACTATCCGCTTCTGCTCGGCCTCCAGCACCCGCAGCGCCGTCTGTCCGGAACCGCGCGCGGCGGGTTTGAGCGCGATCAGTTCGATGCGGGCCTCGCGCGGCATGCGGCGCGCGTATTCGACGAATCCGGCCTCCGCCCATGCCGGCATTCTATGACCAACCGCGACCACGAGGAGCTTCATGCGGCCGCGCCGCGGGCGGCCCCCTAATGCGCCCCCGCGCGGGGGGACCGCCGGCCCCGCAGCGGCGCCCACAATTCCTCGAGATTGTAGTGCCTGCGGACCGTGGGCTGCATGATATGAATGATCACCTGGCCCAAATCGACCAGGATCCAGTCTCCCACCTGCTCTCCCTCCGTCCCGTACACCCGCGCGCCAAGCGCCTCGAGCTTCTCGTGGACATGGTTGGAGAGCGCCCTGCCCTGGCGAGCGGAATCTGCGCTCGCGATGATGATCTTGTCGAACAGCACGGTCATGCGCCTGACGTCCAGCACCACGATGTCGCGCGCCTTGATGTCCTCGAGCGCCGCCACCGCCGCCTTGACCAGCTTGTCTGACCTCATCGACCTCCGGGGTAGAGCCTGTTCGTTTGAATATAATCGAGAACGGCGTCGGGGAGCAAATAACGCGGATCCTCGCCGGAGCGCAGCATGTTGCGGATCGCGCTCGCCGAGATGTCGAGCGCGGTGATGGCGACCACGGCGATGCCTCCGGCGGGCGCGAGGTGCACGGAAAGCGGCTGTTTCATGAGCCGCGCGGCGTACTCCCGCGCCAGCGGCTGCGACATCCGCTGCTGCCAGCGCTCGACCGCCCCGCCGGGAC
Source organism: Betaproteobacteria bacterium (assembly GCA_016868035.1). GTDB lineage: Bacteria > Pseudomonadota > Gammaproteobacteria > Burkholderiales > SG8-41 > SG8-41. Next base: position 295,582 of record VGID01000001.1, read on the forward strand.
GGTGCGCCACGACGATGTGCGCGAGCAAGAACAGCTCGTGCCACCGGTGCCACGCGGCCAGCTCCAGAAACGCATCGGCTCCGAGCAACAGAGCGAGCGGGCAATCCGCCCCGAACTCGGCCCGCAGGGCCGTGAGCGTGTCGAACGTGTAGCCCGGTCCCGGGCGGCGCGCCTCGCGGTCGTCCACCCTGAACCGGCCGTTGCCCGACACGGCAAGACGCACCATCTCGACGCGGTGCTCGACGAGGGCCTGCGGCGCGGCGCGGTGTGGCGGCGTGCCGCTCGGGACGAACCGCACCTCCTTGAGCTTGAGCGCCTCGAACAACTCCTGTGCGAGGCGCAGGTGTCCGAAATGGATGGGATCGAAGGTGCCGCCGAGAATGCCGATGGGAGCGGCGCTACTCACGCACGCCGCCCACTAGAGAAGAATCTTGAACCACAAAGGACACAAAGGACACGAAGAGGAACACATGAGTTAGAACCGCCCATAAAAAAACAATGACGCAGAAATTCAGGCCTTCTTATGCCGTTTTTGATCTTGCAGATGAAACCTTTGTGTCCTTTGTGTCCTTCGTGGTGAAGCTTTTTCGCTACAAGACCAACCGGCGGATGTCGGACAGCACCGAGCTCAGGTGCGAGATGAAGCGCGCGCCCTGCGCGCCGTCGATGACGCGGTGGTCGTACGACACCGACAGCGGCAGCATCAGCCGCGGGGCGAATTCCTTGCCGTTCCACACCGGCTTCATCACCGACCTGCCCACTCCCAGGATCGCCACCTCCGGCGCGTTGATGATGGGCGTGAACATCGAGCCGCCGATACCGCCCAGGCTCGAGATCGAGAAGCAGCCGCCCTGCAGATCGGCGGGATTGATCTTGCCCGCGCGCATGCGCGCGCTCACGTCGCCCAGCTCCCTTGCGAGCTCGAGCAGGCCCTTCTTGTCCGCATCGCGGATCACGGGAACGACCAGGCCGTTCGGCGTATCCACGGCCACGCCGATGTGAAAGTACTGCTTGAGGACGAGGCTTTCTCCGTCAGCCGAGAGCGAGGCGTTGAACTCCGGAAACTGCTTGAGCGCAACCACGCAAGCCTTGATCAGGAAACAGATGATGGTAAAGCGGATGCCCTGCGCCTTCGCCTCTTCGGCCTGGAGCTTGCGGAATTCCTCGAGCTCGGTGATGTCCGCCTCGTCGTGCTGCGTAACGTGCGGGATGGCAACCCAGTTACGGTGCAGATTCGCGCCGGAGAGCTTCTTGATGCGGGAGAGCGGCTTCGCTTCCACCGGACCGAACCTGGCAAAGTCGACCTGCGGCAGCGGCGGCAGGCCCAGCCCGAGCCCGCCTTCGGCGCCGCGAGGCCGCGCGAGCTCGCCCTTGACGTAGCTCTGAACGTCCTCCTTGAGGACGCGCTCCTTGGGCCCGCTGCCCTTGACGCGCGCGAGATCCACGCCGAGCTCCCGCGCGAAGCGCCGCACCGAGGGGCTCGCGTGGGCGTTGCGGAATCCCGCCTCGTCCGTGACGGGCGCGGGTGTGGCCGCCGGCTGTATCTCGCGCTGCCGGGCGGGGGCTGCAGCGGGCTCGCGCTTTTCCGGCGGTGCGGGCGGCGCCCTTTCTTCCTTGGGCTCCTCTTTCTTCGCGGCCGGCGCCTCGCGCTTGGGCTCCTCCTTCTCCTTCTCTTTCTCTTTCTCCTTCTCCTTCTCCTTCTTCCCCTCCTCCACCGCGGGCTTGCCGCCGTCGCCGGTCTCGAGCGTGAGCACCAGCGTGCCCTCCGAGACTTTGTCGCCGGCCTTAACCCGGATCTCCTTCACCACGCCCGCGCACGGCGAGGGAACGTCCATCGTCGCCTTGTCGGATTCGAGCGTGATCAGCGAATCCTCCGGCTTCACGGAATCGCCCGGCTTCACCAGCACCTCGATGACCGGCACGTCCTTGAAGTCGCCGATGCCGGGGACCTTGACCTCGATGACGTTGCTCATGATCGATTTGTAGGATTGAGGATCGAGGATTGGGCATTGAGTGGAATCTCAACGACGCCCCACGCTTTGCCCTCAATCTTCAATCCTCGGTCCTCAGTCTCAGTCCTCGATCCTCATAGCTCAATCCTCAATCCTGCTACTCACACTCTCGCAGGGTTGGGTTTCTCCGGATCGACGCCGTACTTCTTGATCGCCTCCGTGACTTTCTTGCGCGGCATCGCTTCCTGGTCGGCGAGCGCTTTCAGCGCCGCCACCGCGACATAGTTGCGGTCCACTTCGAAGAAATGGCGCAGCGCCTCGCGCGTATCCGAGCGCCCGAAGCCGTCGGTGCCGAGCACGGTGTAGTGCCGGGGGTCCGGCAGGAAGCCGCGAACCTGGTCGGCGAAGGCTTTCATGTAGTCGGTCGCCGCGATCACCGGCCCCGGGCGGTCGCTGAGGCATTGCTCGACGTGGCAAGCGCGGCGCTCGCCTTCCGGATGCAGCAGGTTCCAACGCGCGGCCTCGAGGCCGTCGCGCCTGAGCTCGTTGAAGCTGGTGACGCTCCAGATGTCGGCGGACACACCGAAGTCCCGCTCGAGCATCTCCGCCGCCGCGATCACCTCGCGCAATATGGCGCCGCTGCCCAGGAGCTGGACCCTGGGCTGTTTCTTCTTGCTCTTGCCCTCCGAGAACAGGTACATGCCCCGCAGGATGCCCTTCTCCGCGCCTTCCGGCATCGCCGGATGCGCGTAGTTCTCGTTCATCACGGTGATGTAGTAGAAGACGTCTTCCTGTTCCTGGTACATGCGGCGCAGCCCGTCCTGGATGATCACGGCAAGCTCGTAGGCGAAGGTCGGGTCGTAGGAGACGCAATTCGGTATGGTGGATGCGGCCAGGTGGCTGTGGCCGTCCTCGTGCTGCAGCCCCTCGCCGTTGAGCGTGGTGCGCCCCGAGGTCCCTCCGAGCAGGAAACCGCGCGCGCGCATGTCCCCGGCAGCCCACGCGAGGTCCCCCACGCGCTGGAAGCCGAACATCGAGTAGAAGATGTAGAACGGGATCATGGGCCTGCCGTGCGTGCTGTACGAGGTCGCCGCGGCGATCCACGAGCACAACGCGCCGGCCTCGCAGATGCCTTCCTGCAGGATCTGGCCGTTCTGGTCCTCCTTGTAGAACATGAGCTGCTCGGCGTCCTGCGGCGTGTAGAGCTGCCCGACGTGGGAATAGATGCCGAGCTGGCGGAACATGCCCTCCATGCCGAAAGTGCGCGATTCATCCGGCACGATCGGCACCACCAGCTTGCCGACGTTCTTGTCGCGGATGATCGAGTTCAGGATCCGCACGAACGCCATGGTCGTCGAGATCTCGCGGTCCTCGGTTCCCTTCAGCAGCTGCTCGAAAGCGGAGAGCGGCGGCACCGTCAGGGCTTCGGCCTGGTTGTGGCGCGCGGGCAGCGAGCCACCCATTGCCTTCATCCGCTCCACGAGATACTTCATCTCGGGGCTGTCCTCGGGCGGCCGGTAGTACGGGACCGTCTCGAGTTGGTCATCCGGTATCGGCACGCCGAAGCGGTCCCGGAACGTCTTGATCGACGCCGTTCCCATCTTCTTCTGCTGGTGGGTGATGTTCTGGCCTTCGCCCGACTCGCCCATGCCGTAGCCCTTGATCGTCTTGGCGAGGATCACGGTGGGCTCGCCCTTGTGCTTCACCGCCGCCGCGTAGGCCGCGTAGACCTTGTGCGGGTCGTGCCCGCCGCGGTTGAGCCGCCAGATCTCGTCGTCGGACATGTGCGCCACCATCTCGAGCAGTTCAGGATACTTGCCGAAAAAGTGCTTGCGCACGTAGGCGCCGTCGTTCGCCTTGAAGGCCTGGTATTCGCCGTCCACGCACTCTTCCATGCGCTTGAGAAGCAGCCCCTTGCTGTCGCGCAGGAACAGGGGATCCCAGTAGGAGCCCCACACCACCTTGATCACGTTCCAGCCCGCGCCGCGGAATGCGGACTCCAGCTCCTGGATGATCTTGCCGTTGCCGCGCACCGGGCCGTCGAGGCGCTGCAGGTTGCAGTTCACCACGAAAATCAGGTTGTCGAGCTTCTCGCGCCCCGCGAGCGAGATCGCTCCAAGCGATTCCGGCTCGTCCATCTCGCCGTCGCCCATGTACGCCCAGATCTTGCGGCCCTGCGCCTCGAGCATGCCGCGGTCTCTCAGGTAGCGCAGGAAGCGCGCCTGGTAGATCGCCATGATCGGGGCGAGCCCCATGGAGACGGTCGGGAACTGCCAGAAGTCCGGCATCAGCCACGGATGCGGATACGAGGACAATCCCTTGCCCCCCACCTCGCGGCGGAAATTGTCCAGCTGCTCTTCCGTGACGCGGCCCTCGAGGTACGCGCGCGCGTAGATCCCCGGCGCCGAATGCCCCTGGAAGTAGACGAGGTCCCCGAGGAAGCTCTCGTTGCGCGCGCGGAAGAAATGATTGAATCCCACGTCGTACAGCGTCGCGGCGGAGGCGAAGCTCGCGATGTGGCCGCCGAGCCCGGAGGATTCCTGGTTCGCGCGCACCACCATCGCCATCGCGTTCCACCGCACGTAGGAGCGGATGCGGTGCTCGAGCTCCGCGTCGCCGGGGGAACGCTCTTCCTGCGCGAGCGGGATCGTGTTCTTATAGGCCGTATTGGCGTTGTACGGGATGTAGGCGCCGACATTGCGCGCCTTGTCCACGAGTTTTTCCAGCAGGTAGTTGGCGCGCGCGGGACCTTCGCGCTCGAGCACCGAATCGAGCGCATCGAGCCACTCGCGGGTCTCCTGCGGGTCAGTGTCGGGCTGAATGTCTCTCATGTCCATGGCGGCCAACCTCGCTATCGGACGAGCTCGTGTCAGGGTAAGGTCACTGCAGGCGTTCGGGCGCGCTTATGGCGCTCCGCGTCCGGCACGGCCATTATAGCATCGGGCCATGCCCGGACCGGGTCGCACGCGCGCCGGATTGTTTTGCCGCAACAGATGCTTACGTGCCCGGACGGAGACCGCCGGGCACGCGCCCGGAGCGCGGCGCAGTACGCGTCTAGCGGCCAGTAAATCGCGGCGGCCGCTTTTCGACGAACGCCTTCATCCCCTCTTTCTGGTCTTGCGTCGCGCAGCAGCGGCCGAAGTACTGCGATTCGAGCGCAAGCGCGGCAGCGAGCCCGAGCTCCGCGCCGCGCCGCACCGCCTCCTTGGTGTAGCGCACGGCAGCCGGGCCCATGCCGGCGATCACCCGCGCCATGTCCAGGCCGGTTTGTCTCAACCCGGCGGCGGGCACCACCCGGTTCGCCACGCCGATCGCGGCCGCCTCCTCTGCATTGATCTGGCGCCCCGTGCAAAGCAGTTCCAGCGCGCGCGCCGGCCCGATTCTGCGCGGCAGGCGCTGGGTGCCGCCGAAACCGGCGCACACGCCGAGATTGACTTCGGGCTGGCCGAATACCGCGCGCTCGGACGCAATGATCCAGTCGCATGCGAGCGCGAGCTCGCAGCCGCCGCCCAGCGCATAGCCATTCACCAGCGCGATCACGGGCAGCGGAAGCGCTTCGAGCTTCGCGAAAGCGCGGGAGCCGTGCGCCGAGAACGCCTCGCCCTGCCCTGGCGTGAAGTTCTGCATCTCCGTGATGTCCGCGCCGGCGACGAAAGCCTTCTCTCCCGCGCCGGTGACGAGCAGCACGCGCGCGCCGGGGTCTTCCGCCACGACGTCCGTGGCGACCGCGATTTCGTCGAGCGTCGCGCTGTTCAGCGCGTTCAACGCCTTCGGTCGGCTGATCGTGAGAAGATAGATGCCGGGCTCGGGCTGCTCGAGCAGGATATTCTGAAAAGCCATGGATTCACCGCCAAGGCGCAAATGGAACCGAATTAAGTCAGGAATCGAAGGTCCGACGCCCACCGTAGGCAACCAGCGACCCAGATTGTATTTGTTTCAGTCTCGATTTTGATCGCGAAGGTCGTTTCGGTTCTGTTCCTGTTCTTGTTTTCCCTGGCGTACCTCGGCGGTTCAATTTCTTTATTCTCTCGACGTCTCTGTGGTTTAAAAAGCTGGAATGAGGACCGCGCATTGAGGATTGAGAGAATTCATGCCGCGTCCCTTTGTGTCCTTCGTGTCCTTTGTGGCTCAGCTTTTCACTTCGCCGACATGCGCAGCGCGCCGTCGAGCCGGATCACCTCGCCGTTCAGCATCGGATTCTCGACAATGTGCTGCACCAGCGCCGCGTATTCTTCCGGCTTGCCGAGCCGGGGCGGAAAAGGAGTCTGCGCCGCGAGCGATTGCTGCAGCTCGGGTGCGAACGCCGCTGCCATCGGGGTTTCGAAAACGCCGGGCGCGATTGTCATGACGCGGATGCCGAAGCGCGCGAGTTCGCGCGCGGCCGGCAGCGTGAGTGCCGCCACGCCCGCCTTGGAAGCGCTGTAGGCAACCTGGCCGACCTGCCCTTCGAATGCGGCGACGGATGCCGTGTTGACGATGATGCCGCGCTCGCCCCCGCCATCGGGGGTGTTCTCCGCCATCGCTTGCGCCGCGAGCCGCAGCACGTTGAACGTGCCGACGAGGTTCACCTCGAGCGTGCGCCGGAAGCTGTCGAGCCGGTGCGGCCCCTGCTTGCCCAGCACCCGCTCGCCGGGCGCGATGCCCGCGCAGCTCACCGCGCCCTGCAGCGAGCCGAAGCTTGCTCGCGCCGCTGCGATCGCTCGCGCGACCTGCGCTTCGTCCGTGACATCCGCGGGCGCAAACCGCGCCCGGGCTCCTATTTCCTGTGCGAGCCGCTCCCCGTGCTCGCGTTGCACGTCAACGACGACCACGTTCGCGCCCGCCGCGGCGAGCCGGCGCGCGGTCGCGGCGCCGAGCCCCGAGCCCCCGCCCGTCACCAGGAACGTGGCGCCCGCGACCCTCACTTGGATGCCGTTTCGGGTTCAGTTCGGATCTTCACGTAGGACCCGGGGGCGTCCTCGTAGGCTTTGAGCTTCCCCTTGCCGGGAACGCGCGTCGCAACCATCCCGCCCCCGTGCTCCGCGATCCAGTTCTTCCAGTCCATCCACCAGGAACCGGGATGCTGCTCGGCGTCCTTCAGCCAGCGCTCGGCGTCGGGCGCAAGCTTGTCGTTGGTCCAGTAGCAGTACTTGTTGGCCGCCGGCGGATTGATGATGCCGGCGATGTGCCCGGAGCCGCCAAGCACGAATCGAACCGGCCCCCCGAAAAGCCTCGCCCCGGCATACGTCGAGCGCCACGGTGCGATGTGATCCTCCACCGTCGAGACGAAGTAGAGCGGGGCCTTCACCTTCGCGAGATCGATCGGCACCTTGTTGATGTGGATGCCCCCGGGCTTGCTCAACAGGTTCTTCAAATACATGTTGCGCAAATAGAAAATGTGCATCGCGGCCGGCATGCGCGTCGAGTCGGAGTTCCAGTAGAGCAGGTCGAACGGAAACGGGTCGCGTCCCAGCAGGTAATTGTTGACCACGAACGACCAGATGAGATCGTTCGCGCGCAGCATGTTGAAGGTCGTCGCCATCTCGCGGCCCTCGAGGTAGCCGCGCTTCTTCATGCGCCGCTCGAGCGCTTCCAGCTGCTCCTCGTCGATGAAGACCTCGAGCTCTCCCGGCTCCCCGAAATCGATCATGCTCGCGAAGAAGGTGGCGGAGGTTATGCGCCGGTCGCCCTCGGCAGCCATGGAGCCTAGCGCACATGCGAGCAGCGTGCCGCCCAGGCAGTAGCCGATCACGTTGACCTCGCGCTCGGCGGTGGCCTTCTCGATCGCGTCGAGCGCCGCGAGCACGCCTTCCGTCAGGTAGTCGTCGAAACGCTTGTGCGCGAGCTCCTCGTCGGGGTTCACCCAGGAGACCACGAACACGGTGTGGCCCTCGCCCACCGCCCACTTGATGAATGAATTGTTCTCGCGCAGATCGAGGATATAGAACTTGTTGATCCACGGCGGGATGATGAGCAGGGGCCTGCGGTGGACCTCCTTCGTTGCAGGCGCATACTGCAGGAGCTGCATCAGCTCGTTCTGGTAGACCACCTTGCCCGGAGTGACGGCGATGTTCGCGCCGAGCCGGAACGCGCGCTCGTCGGTCATCCGCACGCGGATCTGCTCGCCCTCGCCGCGGGCCAGGTCCTCGAGCAGGTTGTCGAGCCCCTTCACCAGGTTGGCGCCGCCGGTCGCAACGGTCTCGCGCAGTACTTCCGGGTTCGTCAGGAGGAAATTGCTCGGCGAGAGCGCGTCGATGTACTGCCGCGTGTAGAAATCCACCTTCTTCGCGGTGCGCTCGTCGAGGCCTTCGACGCCGCCCACGGCCTGGTGCAGATTCTTGGCGGCGATCAGGTACGACTGCTTGATGTAGTCGTAAAGGAAATTCTGCTGCCAGTCCTCGTGCTTGAAGCGGCGGTCCTCCCGGCGCGGCGCGGCTACCGGCTCCACCTCGTGGCCCATCAGCTTCAGCATCGAGCTCTGCCACAGCGCGGCGTAGTCCTGCCACAACTGCATCTGCAGCTGCGCGAGCTTGAACGGGTCGGCGAGCATTTTCTGCCACGCCTCGAAGAAGGCCCGCGCGATTCCGAGCTCGTCGCCGAGCGGCGCAACGCCGCCCTGCGCCTGGCGCTGCATGAATTTGGCGATGAGCTGCGCGCTCTTCTCGGCGATCCCGCCGTAGACCCTGGCGAGTTCCTCGGGGCCGGATTTTTGCGTGGAGGTTTCCCGCGTGGCGCTCATGCGTATTCCTTCGGTGCCGGCGGCGAGCGGCGCGCGAAACGATAGCTGCCGGCCTCGTCCGTGGCGCGCGTGAGCTTGCCCGCGTGCATCAGGTGGTTCAAGTGGGCAATGGCCTCGCCCATGGCAAAGAACAGCTGCTCGTCGTGATAGTCGCGGCCGAAAAGCTCGGGCAGCAATTGTGCCGCAGTGCGCGGCTGCCGACAAACCTCCAGGGCCCGTTCGAGGCGCTGCGCGTGGTGGACCCGAAGCGCGGTGATCCGGTCCTGCAATCCACGAAACGGCAGGCCGTGCGAAGGCAGCACGATCGTGCCCTCCGGTAGAGCGGCGAGCCGCTCGAGCGAGCGCAGATACTGCCCGAGCGGATCTGCCTCGGGCTCCATGGGCCAGACGCTCACATTGGTGGTGATGCGCGGGAGCACCATGTCGCCCGAGATGAGCGCGCCCAGCCGCTCGCAGTAGAGCGAAGCGTGCGCCGGCGAATGGCCGTGCCCGACGATGACGCGCCAGGCGTTTCCCCTGATCTCGATCGAGTCGCCGTCGCTCAGCCGGCAGAACGCGTGCGGCACTTGCGGCACGCCGCGCCGATAATATTCGTCGGGAGAATTCACGGCGACGCACCGTGCGGGGTCGAGACCATGACGCAGGAACAGCTCGCGCATCTGGGCGAGCCCGGTGCCTGCGGCGCGCTGATGCACCGCGCGGGCGAGCAAATATTCGGGCTCGGTCATCCACGGCGTCACGCTGCACCGCTCGGCGAGCCAGGCCGCGAGGCCGACGTGATCCGGATGGCAGTGCGTGACCATCAGGCGGGTGACGGGGCGCCTTCCGTCCCCCGGCGCCAATATCCGGTCCCAGACCTCGCGCGCCGGATGCGTGGAGTAGCCGCAGTCCACGGCGGTCCACCCCTCTCCGTCGGCGAGCAGCCACAGATTGATATGGTCGAGGCGGAACGGCAGGGGCATTCGCAGCCACTGCACCCCGGGCAGCACAGGCGTGATCAGGCCGAAATCGACCGCCTCCAATGGATAGTCCAGCTTCAGTGGGTGCTCCAGGGTGAGCTGTAGGGCTGGATGGTATTGACGTTAACGTAAACGTGAGATAACCTTTGAGCCGATATGTTACACGGCGATATTGCAAAGCACAATGAGCGCAACTTATAGCATTTCCGACCTCGCCCACGAGTTTAGTGTGACCACCCGCACCATCCGCTATTACGAAGACCAGGGACTGCTCAGCCCTGCTCGCGAGGGAGTCAACCGTGTATTCAGCAACCGCGACCGGGTTCGCCTGAAGCTGGCCCTGCGAGGAAAGCGCCTCGGTTTCAGTCTCCGCGAGATCCGCGAGCTGTTCGAACTCTACGATGTCTCCCGGGACGAAGAACGCCAGCTCGAGGTTTTCCTCGCCAAGCTCGAGCGGCGTCGGGCGATCCTCGAGCAACAGCGCGAGGACATCGAAGTGATGTTGCAGGAGATCACCTTCTTCGCAAACCAGTGCCGCCGCCTGCTCAAGGACGAACGCGGTGACGGCGCAGAAAAGGTGGCGTGACTAAGACGCGATGCCACTGCATAACGTTTACGTTAACGTAATGCTTCTACCAGGCCAGGAAACGCCTGAAAACCGGGCCCGCACGAGCCGCCAGGAAGTTCAGTCGGGCTACCCGCGCATTGCCGCCGCGCGGGTTCGCGGCGCGACTTCCCATTAACGGGTGCGCGGGGGCAAGCGATGCGGCGGGGACTTCAGTTCGGGCTGGGCGAGACGGTGGATATCCTGCGCGAGTCGGTCGCGACGTTCGCTGCGCGCGAGATCGCGCCCCGCGCCGCGGAGATCGACCGCAGTAACGAATTCCCGCGCGATCTGTGGCCCAAGCTCGGAAGCCTTGGCCTGCTCGGCATCACCGTCGAGGAAGAATTCGGAGGCGCGGCCATGGGCTACCTCGCGCACGTGGTCGCGATGGAGGAGATCAGCCGCGCGTCCGCTTCGGTCGGGCTTTCCTACGGCGCGCATTCCAATCTCTGCGTCAACCAGATCCGCCGCATCGCCACGCCTGCGCAGAAAAAACGCTATCTGCCCAGGCTCGTCTCCGGCGAGCATGTCGGCGCGCTCGCCATGAGCGAGCCGAACGCGGGCTCCGACGTCGTGGGCATGCGCCTGCGCGCCGAGAAACACGGCGACCACTACGTTCTGAACGGAAGCAAGATGTGGATCACCAACGGGCCCGACGCCGACGTACTGGTGGTCTACGCCAAGACCGACGCCGATGCCGGCGCGCGCGGCATCACCGCATTCATCATCGAAAGCACGTTCAAGGGCTATCGATCCGCGCAGAAGCTCGACAAGCTCGGCATGCGCGGATCCAGCACCAGCGAGCTGGTGTTCCAGGACTGCGCGGTGCCGGAGGCGAACGTGCTCGGCGCAGTCGGCAAGGGAATCGAAGTGCTGATGAGCGGGCTCGATTACGAGCGCGCGGTGCTGGCAGCGGGCCCGGTCGGCATCATGCAGGCATGCATGGACGTGGTGCTGCCGTTCGTCCACGAGCGCCGGCAGTTCGATCAGCCGATCGGCGAGTTCCAGTTGATGCAGGGCAAGCTCGCCGACATGTACACCACGCTCAACGCGTGCCGCGCCTACGTCTACGCGGTGGCGGGCGCTTGCGACCGCGGCGAGGTCGCGCGCAAGGACGCGGCCGGTGCCATACTTTATGCCGCGGAACGGGCAACGTGGATGGCGAGCGAGGCGATCCAGTGCCTCGGCGGCATGGGCTACGTCAACGAGACGCCCACCGGGCGGCTGCTGCGCGACGCCAAGCTCTATGAGATCGGCGCAGGAACATCTGAAATCAGGCGTTGGCTCATCGGCCGGGATCTGTACGATGAGACTCGATAGACCAGCGCGCCGGCCGAGACCAAGTCGGGGCGCGGACAGTTGAAATCAGGCGGTGGCGGATCGCAACGGAGTCGTACGAAGACTGGCGCTGACGACAGTATGGCTCGCTTCGATTCCTCCCATCCCGTGAAGCCGGCCTGTGCCCCTACTCGATGGAGCACGGCCGGGCCTGCGATGCCGCCAGGGAACGAAAGACCAAAGCGACCTGGAGTAAGCACTCGCGCCGATGGATCTGGTTCGCGCAAATTACCGTTGGCCGATGCTGCGGATCCGAGCCGGATCTGCGGTCTGGAGTGACCACTAACTGACTCGCTGAATCAACGAGATAGCTCCATGCTGCGAACAGCGCTTTGCGATCAACTGGGAATCCGACTTCCGATCATCCAGGCGCCGATGGCCGGCGGGACATCCACCCCTGCGCTCGCCGCTGCAGTTACCGGAGCGGGCGCACTCGGTTCGCTCGGCTTCGCCTATACGCAGCCAGAGGGCATGCAGCGCGACATCGATGCCGTGCGCGAGCGTACCGGCGGCGCATTCAATGCCAATTTGTTCGGCGCGCCGCAACCGGCCGCGATCGAGCCGTCCGCCCAGCGCGCCGCGATCGCGGCGGTGAGCGCTTACTATGAGGAAATAGGCCTGCCCGCGCCCCAGCCGGTGCGCCCGCCGTACGCCCCCGACCTCGAGGCGCAGCTTGCGATCGTCGAGTCCTCGCGTCCTCCGGTGTTCACCTTCCATCTCGGCGAGCTCCCCGCCCGACGCGTACGGCATTTGCAATCGCTCGGCATCAAGGTCGGCGGCAGCGCGACCTGCGTGGCCGAAGCCCGACGGCTCGAGACGAACAGCGTGGATTTCATCGTCGCGCAGGGCGCCGAGGCGGGCGGACACCGCGGAACCTATCTGCGCGATCCGTACGACGCGCTCACCGGCACCTTCGCCCTCGTGCGCATGATCGTCCGCGCGGTGCGCGCGCCGGTGGTCGCCGCCGGCGGCATCATGGACGGCGCCGGCATCGCCGCGGCGCTCGCGCTGGGCGCGCAGGCGGCGCAGCTCGGCACGGCATTCATCGCGTGCCCGGAGAGCGGCGCCGCACGCGTGCACAAGGAGCGCCTGCTCGCCGCGCAGGAGGACGAAACGCTCATCACGGAAAAATTCTCGGGCAAGCCGGCGCGCGGGCTCGCCAACCGCTTCATGCGCGAGATGGGCGCGCAGGGTGCACCGCACCTCGCCTTCCCGGCGCAGAACGCGCTCACCGGCGCGCTGCGCGCCGCGTCGGCCAAGGCGGGCAATCCCGATTTCGTCGCGATGTGGGCGGGGCAGGCCGTGGCGCTCGCGCGCGCGCTCCCCGCGGCGGAGCTGGTCGCGGCGCTCGAGGCCGAGACGCTCGAGTGCCTCCGCCGGCTTGCCGCGCTGCGCCGCTAGAAGGACCGATTCTCGAGACACGAAGGACATAAAGAAAAAGTGGAATTAGCGGAATTTTATGAATGAAATCTTCGTGTCCTTGGTGTCCTCAATGATCAAGGGTTCGCTTTGAGGTACGCCGCATGCGTGACGACCCGGTAGTCATCGTCGGATCCGCCCGCACCCCCATGGGCGCATTCCTGGGCGACCTCAGGTCCGTCGCCGCGCCCGAGCTCGGCGCGGTCGCCATCCGCGCCGCGGTCGAGCGCGCCGGCATCGTGCCGGCCGAGGTGCAGGAAGCCATCATGGGCAACGTGCTGCCCGCGGGCCAAGGGCAGGCGCCGGCGCGCCAGGCTGCGCTCGGGGCGGGGCTGCCCCCCGCGACCGCGTGCATGACCATCAACAAGGTATGCGGCTCGGGCATGAAGGCGGCGATGCTCGCGCGCGACGCGATCGCCCTCGGCATGAACGAGGTGATGGTCGCGGGAGGCATGGAGAGCATGTCGAATGCCCCCTATCTGCTGCCCAAGGCGCGCTCGGGCCTGCGCCTGGGACACGGCGAAGTGAAGGACCATATGTTTCTCGACGGCCTGGAAGACCCCTACGACCGCGGGCGCCTGATGGGCACCTACGCCGAGGACTGCGCCGAGAAGTACCGGTTTACCCGCGAGGCGCAGGACCGCTACGCGATCACCTCGCTCACGCGGGCGCAGGAAGCGATACGCAACGGCGGCTTCGAGAGGGAGATCGTGCCGGTAAGGGTCGTGGGCGCTCGCGGCGAGGCCACGGTGAGCGTGGACGAGCAGCCGCTCAAGGCCAACCTCGACAAGATCCCGCAGCTCAAGCCCGCGTTCCGCAAGGACGGCACCGTGACACCCGCCAACTCGAGCTCGATCTCCGACGGAGCGGCGGCGATGGTGTTGATGAAGCTCTCCGAAGCCGAGCGCCGCGGAATCGCGCCGCTCGCGAGGATCGCCGGCCAGGCCACCCATTCTCAGGAACCGCGCTGGTTCACCACGGCCCCGGTCGGTGCCATCAGGAAGTTGTTCGACCGCACCGGCTGGAGCGCGAAGGCCACCGATCTGTTCGAGATCAACGAGGCGTTCGCGGTAGTCGTGATGGCCGCCATGCAGGAGCTCGAGCTGCCCCACGACCGGGTCAACGTGCACGGCGGCGCGTGCGCACTGGGCCACCCGCTGGGCGCATCGGGCGCGCGCATCATGGTGACGCTGATCGCGGCACTTGAAACACACGGCCTGAAGCGCGGCATCGCCGCGCTGTGCATCGGCGGCGGCGAGGCGACCGCGGTCGCGCTCGAGCGCTTCGATTCATGAAACATGACGTGATGGCGCGTGACATGATGGACCGTGACTGGTAGAGCGTGATTGGCCCTCGAATCACGACCCGCGAATCGCGACTCACGCATCTCTTGGAAAAGTGACATGGCGAACCCGATCGACTTCTACTTCGATTTCTCTTCACCTTACGGCTACTTCGCAAGCACGAAGATAGATGACCTCGCGGCGAAGCATGGCCGCAGCGTGGTATGGCGTCCGATCCTGCTCGGGGCTGTGTTCAAGGTGACTGGCGGGTAGCCGCTGCCGGCCATTCCGCTCAAGGGCGCCTACGCCAAGCGCGATCTCGAACGCACGGCGCGGTTCCTGGACGTGCCGTTCCGGCTCCCGACCCGGTTTCCCGTGGCCGCTACCGCGCCGAGCCGCGCGTTCTACTGGGTAGGCGACCTCGATCCGGCCCTGGCAAGAAAGCTGGCGCGAGCGATGTTCCATGCCTACTTCGCCGAGGACCGCGACATCTCGGACCCCGATGTTACCGCGACGGTCGCGGCCGGGCTCGGGGTGGACCGCAAGGAACTTGCACCGGCGCTCAACGAAGCATCCGTCAAGGAGCGGCTGCGAACCGAAGTGGATGCGGCCATCGCGCGCGGAGTGTTCGGCTCGCCTTACATCGTGGTGGACGGAGAGCCGTTCTGGGGCTCGGACCGGCTCGGTCAGGTCGAGCGCTGGATGCAAACCGGAGGGTGGTGAAACGGGAACCGTTCCAGGTTCAACGTTCAAGGTTCAAGGTTCAAGGTTCAAGATTGAGAACTCGCCTAGCCCAAACGTTAAACCTGGAACTTTGAACGTGGAACTTTGAACCTGGAACCAGTGATTTGAGCAAGCGTATGCCCGAAAAATTACAGGCACAGCAGGTCAACATCGTGACGCTTGCGGTTGACGCGATCGTCAATGCCGCCAACACCACGCTCCTCGGCGGGGGCGGCGTGGACGGCGCGATCCACCGCGCGGCGGGCCCGGAGCTGCTCGCGGAATGCCGCACGCTCGGGGGCTGCCCGACCGGCGAGGCGCGCATCACGAAAGGCTACAGGCTCCCGGCGAAATTCGTGATCCACACCGTGGGACCGGTGTGGCACGGCGGGCGCAAGGGCGAACCGGAGCAGCTTGCGTCCTGCTACCGGGAGAGCCTCAAGCTCGCGCTCGCGCATGAACTGAAGACCATCGCTTTTCCCGCAATCAGCTGCGGCGCCTACGGTTACCCCGTGGACCAGGCAGTGAAGATCGCGGTGCACACGGTGGGCGGATTCGCCGCCGCCGATCCAGGGCTGGAGAAGGTCATCTTCTCGTGCTTCGACCAGAACATGCTCGAACAATACCGCGCCGAGCTTGCGGCGCTTCGCGGCTGAGGCGCCCGTGGTCACTTTCAAATCGAAACTAGATATCGGCAGCGAGGCGTTCAAGGCCGCCGCGGCAAGCCAGCGCGGGCTCGTCGAGGAGCTAAACGCGCGCCTTGCCGAGGCCCGCAAAGGCGGCGACACGACGGCGCGCGAGCGGCATGCCGGGCGCGGCAAGCTCCTGCCGCGCGAGCGCATCGCGGCGCTGCTCGACGCCGGAACGCCGTTCCTCGAATTCTCCCCGCTTGCGGCCTGGGACGTGTACGAGGAGCCGGTGCCCGCAGCGGGCATCATCACCGGAATCGGACAAGTAAGCGGGCAGGATTGCGTGATCGTCGCTAACGACGCCACGGTCAAAGGCGGCACCTACTATCCGCTGACGGTCAAGAAACACCTGCGCGCGCAGGAGATCGCGCTCGAGAACCGGCTGCCGTGCATCTATCTCGTGGACTCCGGCGGCGCGCACCTTCCGAGCCAGGACGAGGTCTTCCCCGACCGCGAGCACTTCGGGCGCATCTTCTACAACCAGGCGAACATGTCGGCCGCAGGCATCGCGCAGATCGCGGTGGTCATGGGCTCGTGCACCGCGGGCGGCGCCTACGTACCGGCGATGTCCGACGAGGCGATCATCGTGAAGGACCAGGGCACGATCTTTCTCGCCGGCCCGCCGCTCGTGAAAGCCGCCACCGGCGAGGACGTGAGCGCCGAAGAGCTCGGAGGTGCGGACGTGCACACCCGCACCTCGGGCGTGGCCGACCACTACGCGGAGGACGACCGCCACGCGCTGGAACTCGCGCGCCGCGCCGTGGCGAACCTCAACCGCGCGCCGCGCGCCACGCTCGCAGCCCGGGAGCCGCGCGCCCCGCTCTACGACCCGGAAGAGCTCTACGGAGCGATTCCCGCGAGCGCGCGCACGCCCTTCGACGTGCGCGAGATCATCGCCAGGATCGTGGACGGGAGCGAGTTCGACGAGTTCAAGGCGCGCTACGGCGCGACGCTCGTGACCGCCTTCGCGCACATCGAGGGCCATCCGGTCGGAATCATCGCGAACAACGGCATCCTGTTCTCGGAATCGGCGCTGAAAGGCACGCATTTCATCGAGCTTGCCTGCCAGCGCCGCGTCCCGCTCGTATTCCTCCAGAACATCACCGGCTTCATGGTCGGCAAGAAGTACGAGGCGGGCGGCATCGCGAAGGACGGCGCCAAGATGGTGGCCGCGGTCGCCTGCGCGCGCGTGCCGAAGTTCACCGTCGTCATCGGCGGGAGCTTCGGCGCCGGCAACTACGGCATGTGCGGCCGCGCCTACGGGCCGCGTTTCCTGTGGACGTGGCCCAACGCCCGGATCTCGGTGATGGGCGGCGAGCAGGCCGCCAACGTGCTCGCGCAGGTCAAGCGCGAGGCGCTGGAGAAGCGCGGCAAGCAATGGAGCGGCCAGGAGGAGAAGGCGTTCAAGACGCCGATCATCGAGCAGTACGCGCGCCAGTCGAGCGCCTGGTACGCGAGCGCACGCCTCTGGGACGACGGCGTCATCGACCCCAGGGACACGCGCAGAATGCTGGCGCTCGGAATTGCCGCGAGCCTGAACGCCCCGATCGAGGAAACGCGCTTCGGCGTGTTCAGGATGTAAAGCGTGACCGGTGCTGCGTGACTGATACGGCGTGACTGATGAAACGTGCTTTGTCGCTGCCGATCCTCTTCTCCAGTCCAGAGGCGCGGAACAACGAGTCAATGCGCGAACGCGCGCCGGCCGTCACGCCCCACCAGTCACGCCTCAACAGTCACGCTTTTTCGGTCACGATCAACCGGTCACGCGTCATCCGGGCATGCGCGGCTATAATGACCCCTCCGCAAGCCGCGCAATGCAGATGAGCGAGAAGGTTATTTCCCGGATCGATGCCGCGGGCACCGCCACGGTGGTGCTCAACCGCCCGGACGTGCATAACGCGTTCGATCCGGAGATGGTGGCGTCGCTGACCGCGGTGCTGACGAAGCTCGCGTCGGACCGCGCCGTGCGCTCGGTGGTGGTCTGCGGCGCAGGCAAGAATTTCTGTGCCGGCGCCGACATCGGGCACATGAGGGAAAGCGCGCGTTTCTCGCGCGAGCAGAACGTCGGCTCCGCGCGCGCCACCGCGCGCATGCTGCACACGCTCTGCACGCTCGACAAGCCCACCATCGCCTGCGTGCGGGGCGCGGTGCGCGGCGGCGGCGTCGGGCTGGTCGCGGCGTGCGACATCGCCATCGCCGAGCGCGGCGCGACGTTCAGGCTCTCGGAAGTGAAGCTCGGGATCATTCCGGCCATGATCAGCCCGTATGTCCTCTCGGCGATTGGCAGCCGCATGGCGCGCCGATACATGCTCTCGGGCGAGGAGTTCGACGCGACCGAGGCCCTGCGCATCGGCCTGCTGCACCAGGTCTGCGAGGAGCCGGCGCTCGACGCGCGCGTCGGCGAGCTGCTGGCGGAGCTGCGCTCGAGCGGACCGAACGCGCTCGTCGCCATCAAGCGGATGATCCCCGAGATCGCGCGCGCGGGAATCGCGGAGGGCACGATCGAGATGACCGCGCAGCGCATCGCGGATCTGCGCGCGACGCCCGAGGCGCAGGAAGGGCTGGCGGCCTTTCTCGAGAAGCGCAGGCCGCAATGGGCGGCGTCCCGAACGCCGGGCGCGAAAAGCAAATGAACCGCCATGACGCCAAGAAGTGCGTGGACGGCCCGGATCCTGTTGAACTTCTCGCCTGGCGCCTTGGCGCCTTGGCGGTTAAATAGTTTTTCGCCTGCCCTATGATGCTGCCGAAAAAAGTCAAGCTGGTGGAAGTCGGCCCGCGCGACGGGCTGCAGAACGAGCCGACGCCCGTGCCAACCGCGGTCAAGGTCGAACTCATCCACCGGCTGCAGGACGCGGGGCTCCGGGTGATCGAGGCGACGGCTTTCGTCTCGCCCAAGTGGGTGCCGCAGATGGCCGACAACGCGCAAGTGATGGCGGCGATCCGCCGCAAGCCCGGCGTCGCCTATCCGGTGCTCGTGCCGAACCGGAAGGGGCTCGAGGGCGCGCTCGCGGCGGGCGCCGAAGAGGTGGTGGTGTTCGGCGCGGCGACCGAGTCTTTCTCGCAGAAGAACACCAACTGCTCGATCGCGGAGGGTCTGGCGCGCTTCGCGGAGGTGGCCCGGGGAGCCCTCGCACGCGGCTTAAGGGTGCGCGGCGACATCTCGGCATGCCTGGGCTGTCCCTACGAAGGCGACGTGAGCCCCGAGGCGGCGGTACGCGTGGCGCGCGCGCTCGACGAGATGGGTTGCTACGAGATCACGGTCGCCGACACCATCGGCGTCGGCACGCCGGGGAAGACGCGCGAGGTGTTCGAAGCGGTGAGCAAGCACATACCGCCCGAACGGCTTGCCGGTCATTTCCACGACACCTACGGCCAGGCGCTCGCCAATACCTACGCTGCACTCGAGTGCGGCATAGCCACGTTCGACTCTTCGGTCGCGGGCCTCGGCGGCTGTCCCTACGCAAAGGGCGCGACGGGCAACGTCGCGACCGAGGACGTGCTCTACATGCTGAACGGCCTCGGCATCGAGACCGGCATTGACATCGAGAAGCTGATCGCTGCGGGCGATTACATCTGCGGCGTGCTCGGTCGCGCCACCCATTCCAAGGCGGCGCGCGCCCTCGCGGCGAAAAAAGCGGCATGACGGACCCGGCTGGAGACGTCGCTTCGCCCTGCGTGAACCTCTGCGTCATCGACGCGGGCACGGGCCTGTGCAGCGGGTGCTGGCGCACGCTCGAGGAGATCACCCGCTGGGTGGAGTACAGCCGGGCGCAGAAAATCGAGATCCTCGAGCGCGTCCATCAACGCCGCCCGGCCCAGCCGGCGCACGACTCGTAGACATCCGGAGCGCACCATGCCGTTGCCGAACCCCGCCGCCCGCAAGCCCGTGCACACTCGCGAGATCACCTGCAAAGGCTACGAGCGCGCCGACGGGCTGTGGGACATCGAAGCGCATCTCGTGGACACCAAGTCCCACGTCCATACGCGTCGCCACGGCGGGCGGGAGCGCCAGCCCGGCGAAGCCATACACGACATGTGGATCCGCCTCACGATCGACCTCGAGATGAAGATCCACGATGTCGAGACCGTGACGGACGAGGGACCGTATTCGATTTGCGGCGACATCGCGCCCAATTTCCGTTCGCTCGTCGGGCTCGTGATCGGCCCCGGCTGGCGCAAGGAGGTCGCGGCGCGGGTGGGCGGGACCAAGGGTTGCACGCATCTCGCGGAACTGCTCGGCCCGCTCGGCACCACGGCGTTCCAGGCCACGGGGCGCGCGCGCGAAGCCCGCAACGCGGCCCTGCCGATGAGGAAAAAGCCCTACCAGCTCAATTCCTGCCACGTCTACAGGGACGACAGCCCTGCCGTGCTGGAACGCTGGCCGCAGTTTTATACGGGGGCCCGGAAATAACGTCCGCGGAGGACTTTTGAGCGGCCTCAGCACGGCCGGAATAGGCTATGCTATGCACGATTTTTGGCGCGAACCCTCCACGCGGCGCACCGACACACCGCGCAAAGCCGGTGCGCGGAACAAGAGGGGCCTTGCCCGCCTGCTCCCCGTTCAAAGCATCGGCCTGTGGCGGCCGGAGGCACATTTGCGGATTTGACGAAATAACGGATAATCTCGATTAAGCCAACATCATGAAAACGCTAATAAACGGCCGCATCGCCTTCCTGCGCGGATTCCTGAAGCACCCCCGTCAGGTCGGCTCGGTGATACCCAGCTCCCGTTTTCTAGAGCGACGCCTGGTCGAACTGGGAGGCGTGAGCACGGCAAAGACGATCGTGGAGCTGGGACCGGGCACCGGCGGCACCACGCGCGCGATCCTGCGCGCGATGCCGAAGGATGCCAGGCTGCTCAGCATCGAGATCAACCCCGAGTTCTATGGCTTTCTGCGGCGCATCGACGACCCGCGGCTCATCGGGCATCTCGGGAGCGCCGCGGACCTGCGCGAGCTGCTGCCCTCGTACGGCCTTCCGGCGCCCAACACGGTCATATCGGGCATCCCCTTCTCCACCATGAGCCGTCATACGGCATGCGCGATACTGGACGCGATCTCCGCGGTGCTGGCTCCGGGAGGACGGTTCATCGCATACCAGGTGCGCGGCCAGGTCGACCGGCTGTGCCAGCCGTATCTCGGACGGGCGCGCATCGAGGTGGAGTTCCTGAACATACCCCCGCTGCGCGTGTTTCAGTGGAGGAAGCGGGCCGCGCAGCTCGAAATCGGCTAGCCGGCGAGACGCCGGGTATTTCCGCGATCTAGAAACATTCCTTCTCTGCGCGCGGGCGCGCGGGTCGGCGCGAGATGCGTGCCGGTCACTGGATCGTCCATTCGTGGCCGCACCTGCGGCAACGCACTCCGATCAGCTTGCCCTCGCCTTCCTCGCGCCTGCCCTCCTCCGCCCGCTCCCGCGCGAGCACCCGGACCCCGCTTACTTCGAGCGCACCGTAAGTCCCGCAGTCCGTGCAGGTCGATTGCTCGGCGGTGTATTCGGCGAGATCGAGCATCACCTTGTAGCGGCCGAGCGCCCACGCGCCAAGCGCGCTTCCCGCAATCATCACGGTAAGGCGCATGAAGGGTTCCCAGCCTTCCGCGCGGAAGCTGAACCCCTCGATGCACGCGAGAACCACCACGAAGCACAAAAAGCACGTCACGAGATAGCAGTGGCTTTCCACGAGCTGGCGCTCGTACCACCGCCTGAAACCGAATTTCCGGATGCCATCCGCGGGTTCCATGAATCGCACTCGCGCAAGTGCATTCTACGCCGGATTACGCAGGGCACCAGCGGCGCGAGCTACGCGCTCGTTGGCGGCGCGGGCATGCCGCCCGGGCGGAACCGCACGATGAATGCTAGAACCTATTTCATATATAGGCACGTGTGCGACGGAGGCGATGTGGGCGCAGTTCGAGGAGGAGGGCCCGAAGGAATATGTCGATATTTCGAGGGTCCCCGACGAAGAAATGCGCCCAGATCGCCCCGTCCCTGCGGGTTGCGGCCAGGACGGCCGGCTGCGTCGTTGCCCTCCTAGACCATATCGACATATGGCCTTCGTCGGGCGCCTTGCATCCGGTCCGTCCTGGCCGCAACGCATCACGCGCCTATATATGATATAGGTTCTAGTATCATCGGGAAACCGCACCGGTTCCGGTTTTCGAACACGCGCCGATGCACGGCTGCAGTGCAGCGGCGACAGCGCAGCCGGAACTGCACCGTCGAGCGAACCGTGGCCCCCGGGGCATCGAAGCCGGTTATTCTGCGAGCGCACCGGGGTTAGACGGAGAGGGAGGTAACATGCCCCCGGTTGGTGCCATGTATCGATGAAGCAGAGCCGCCCATGCCGCGACGATTACCGCCCCTCAATGCTCTACGGGCGTTCGAGGCCGCCGCGCGCCACCTGAGCTTCACGCGCGCGGCGCACGAGCTGCACGTCTCGCAGGGGGCCGTCAGCCGGCAGGTGAAGGCGCTGGAGGATTACCTCCAGGTCCCGCTGTTCAAGCGCGCCAACCGGTCCATCGTGATCACCGAGGAAGGGCAGGCTTTCATGAGCGCTCTCGGCAAGGCGTTCGACATGATCGACCACGCGACGTCGCGCCTGCGCGCCCGCTCGGAGCAGGGCCTGCTCACGGTCAGGGTGCTGCCGACCCTCGCGATGCGATGGCTGATTCCCCGTCTGCACAAGTTTTACGAGGTCCACCCGCAGATCGAGGTACGGATCACGACATCCTCGCGGCCCGGCGACTTTGCCTCGGCGGATGTCGATGTCGTGATCGGCCGCAAGCCGGACTGCGGGCCCGGTCTGCGGTGCGACGTCGTGATGAGAGAGGATCTGATCGTCGTCTGCAGCCCGTCTTTGCTGAGCGGGAAGCGTCCGCTGCGCCAACCCGCGGACCTCGCCAACAAGAACCTGTTGCATGCCTTGACGCGACCCGAAGCCTGGCGGGTGTGGCTGGAAGGCGCCAGCGTGGGGGAAATCGATCCCGACGCCGGCTTGCGATTCGAGCACTATTATTTTGCCATTCAAGCGGCCATCGGCGGACTGGGGGTCCTGGCCGTGCCGCGTCCATTGGTAAGCGAGGACCTCGCTACCGGGCAGCTGGTTGCGCCGTTCGATATCTCGGTGCCGAGCGATGACAATTATTACCTGATCTACCCGGAGAACCGTTCCGATTTGCCGAAACTGCAAGCGTTCCGCAAATGGATCCTCACGATCGCGGGAACTTCCCACGGAACTTGATCCGCTGGTGAGTACGTAACGCAGCCACACGCCCTGCCTACGCGCGCTTTCCGGGCCAACGCGGCGCTCCACGATATTCGGCTCATCTCCGCCGCACACCCCGAAACCCAGGGAATATCCGGCTCGTCGCGAAGCGTCTCGCGCCCCTGACCCCGCCCCGGCCAGGGCACTGCCGTCACCACCACCCCGGCACAGGCACGGTGCGCTGCAGCCCTAGCTTGCCCGAAACTTTCTCATGGATTTGATGAGTATTTGTGATTTGTTCCCGCCAGCGGAGCGTGGGGACAATATTGTTTTTGAAGGGGATGGGCCGCAGATCGGGCGCGAGATGCGTTCCGTGCTTACGCCCCGGGGCGGGCTCCGGGGACGATCATCGGGGGCGTCGCGAGGGGCCGCTCGCTCCGATCAAAAAAACGGCGGGCTTGAGAGAGGGGGAAACATGAGACGCTGCAGCCATGCAATGCTGCTCGGCATCGTCGCGACAGCATTCGCCCTGAACGCGGGCGCACAGCAGACGAACTATCCAACGAGATCGATACGGTTGATCGTCGGCTTCGCGCCCGGTGGTTCGACCGATACGGTAGCGCGTGCGATCGGGCGCCACCTCGGCGAGCGGCTCGGGCAGTCGGTCGTCGTCGACAACCGCACCGGTGCCGGTGGCTCGGTCGGCACCGAAATGGCTGCGCGCGCGGCCGCGGACGGCTACACCCTGACGATGGGCACCACCAGCACTCATCCGATCAGCGCGGCAGTGTACCCCAAGCTCAGATACGACCCGGTGAGGGATTTCGAGCCGATCGCGCTGGTCGCCATTTCGCACTTCCTGCTGGTCGTGCACCCTGACGTGCGGTCGAACACGTTGCAGGAGTTCATCTCCCTGGTACGAACGCAGCCCGGCAAGCTCAATTACGCCTCGGCCGGGCTCGGCAGTTCCACGCATTTTGCGATGGCGTTGCTGATCGCCGAGGCGAAGCTCGACATGGTGCACGTGCCGTTCAGCGGGAGCGCTACCGCAACGACGGCGATTGTCGGCGGCCAGGTGCAGGCTCTGTTCTCCGCCGCTCCGGCGCTGATCCCGCAGGTAAAGGCGGGCCGCGTCCGGGCCATGGCCATCGGCTCGACAGCGCGCGCGGCTATCCTGCCCGACGTGCCGACTGTAGCGGAGTCCGGTTTCCCCGGATTCGAGGCCGGCCTCTGGTTCGGGTTCTTTGCGCCCAGGGGCACGCCTGCTCCTGTCGTTCGGCGGCTGCATGCGGAGCTGGCCAAGATCGTACAGTCGCCGGAGATCAAGGAGCAGTTCGATCGGCAGGGCCTCGAGCCCCGCGGCCTCGGGCCGGCCGAGCTCGGCAAGCTCGTGAAGTCCGAGGTCGAAAAGTTCCGGAACGTGGTCAAGACCGCGGGGATCAAGCTCGACTAGCCTCACCGCGAGCTTACCGGCGAACCGTCGCGCCGGCGCGCCGGCGCCGGGAGTGGCGAGATCGTGCCGGGGTCCGAGCACACAGGACCCCGCAAGCCGCGGTCGGTGCGCGGGGTTCTTGCCCGGCGGGTGGCGGCGCGAGCGCCGCGGCAAAAAGACCGCGATCGCTCCGACACAGGCATACTTCGCTTCTACACCGGACAAAGGCTTTTCCGGGCCCGCATGTCTGCGGAGAGCGGCGCGCGGGCCTCGTCACGAAGTGAATGACGAAAGACGAGTAGCTGATGAGTACATCAAGCGAACACGGGCGGGAAACGACGATTGTCTTCGACGAGCTGAAATCGCTGGCGGAGCGCGTCTTCCAGCGTCAACGCGTCCCAGACGGCGAAGCGCGCCTGGTGGCGAGCGTTTTGATCGAGGCGAATCTGCGCGGCCATCCCTCCCACGGCGTGATCCGCGTTCCCAAGTGGGCGGACGGATTAAAGGCCGGCGCGATCAATGCGCGCTGCGCGCCCTCGATCATCAAGGAGACCCCGAGCGCGGCATGGATGGATGGCGACCTCGGGCTGGGTCCCGTGGTTGCAAGCATCGCCAGCAAGCTGGCCGCGCAGAAGGCGCGCGAAACAGGAATCGGGCTGGTGAGCGTCTGCCGCGCCTCGCACATCGCGATGCTCCAGTACTACACCGAGGCCTTGGCCTCGGAAGGCTTGATCGGCGCGGTCATGACGAACACGGAGTCGGGCGTGGCCCCGTACGGCGGCGTGGACAAGATACTGGGTACCAATCCGCTGTCCATCGCCGTCCCCGGCCGCGATGGCCCGATCGTGCTCGACATGTCGACGAGCCATGTCGCGCGCGGCAAGATCGTGGTCGCGAAAAGCCGCGGGGAGGAAATTCCGGCGGGCTGGGCCATCGACAACGAGGGGCGGCCGACGACGGACCCGGACGCCGCGCTGGCAGGAGCGCTGCTTCCGGTCGGCGGAGCGAAAGGTTCGGGCCTTGCCATCATGGTGGATCTGCTGGCGGGGGCGCTCGCCGGCGGAGCGGTAGGAAGAAAGGTTCGCGGGACGTTTCACATGGATCGGGAAGCCACCAAGGGCGACCTGTTCGTCGCCATCGACCCCGAGGCGATCTGCGGTCTCGAAGTGTTCCTGGACCGCGTCGAGGACCTGAAGGCCGACATCCGCAGCAGCAGGGTTGCACCCGGCTTTAACCGGATACTTCTTCCCGGCGAGTTCGAGATGGAATGCCGTCAGCGCTATCTTCGCGAGGGCGTCCCGATCACCGCCGACCTGCTGGAGGACCTTCGGCGCCGGGCGGACGCAATTGCCGCTTGAGCGGGAGAGCCGTCTCGACCGACAGCGCCAGCCCTTGCGTTTTCGGGGAGAGCATGCGGTAACCGAGTCTCTTGTCGGATGCGGGCCGTTGGGGTCCCGGGCGTATCCGCGATCGCCGACTTGCCCCATTTTTTTTCATTAATATCGTGACAAATTGTCGTTTGAAGGCGCCGGTTTGATTGTGCTGAAATCGCCGTGTGCCCTAAGCGAAAGGATTTCGAACGTGCCCATTCCATACCAGGTCGTCGAAGAAACCGCCCGCCAGATGTATGGCCGTGCGCTGAAGAAATACCCGCCGGACCTCGTAAAGTGCCTGCGATCGGCGGCCAAAGCCGAGACCAACCCCGTCGCTCAGAAACACTTCCAGCTGATGGTGGCGTCCATCGAAAAGGGCGAGCAAAAAGACCAGCCGATATGCCAGGACACCGGCATGCAAACGCTCTGGATCAAGGCCGGCACCAACATGCAGTTTAACGGGCAAAAGGTGCAGGACGCGATCCGTAACGGAGTTCGCCGCTGGTCAAGTGAAAACGAGTACCGCAAGACCGTGGTTCACCCAGTGACACGGGCGAAAGTCGGCGAGCAGGTCGGCCTGCGTCATCCGACGATCTACTGGGATTTTCTCGAAGGGAAAGACTATCTGGAAATGATGATGCTTTCCAAGGGATCGGGCTCCGAGAATCAAGGGTTTCTCGCGATGCTCGTTCCGGCGCAGGGTATTAACGGGGTCAAACAATTCATTATCGACAGCGTGCTGGCCGCGGGGGGTCAATTTTGCCCCCCCGGGGTCGCCGGCGTCGGGATCGGCGGCACCTTCGACAGCGTCGCACGCATGGCGAAGGAAGCTCTGCTACGCCCTCTGGACACGAGAAATCCGGATCCGAAGATCGCGGAGCTGGAGGACGAACTTCTCGAAGCCATAAACGCCACGGGGATCGGCCCGATGGGTCTTGGTGGAAAGACTACGGTTTTCAAGGTGAATGTCGAATACGGCGTGACCCACGAGACACAGAATCCCGTCGCGCTCAATCTGCAATGCTGGGCGCATCGGAAGGCAGGGGCTCGAATTCATTCCGATGGTCGGGTCGAATATATCGATTACTTCGGAGGCGAAGCTCATGAGTAAGGAATGGCGCCTGAAGACGCCTTTGTCAGAAGAGGATGTGCGCAAGCTGGAGCTTCTCGATATCGTCTATCTCACTGGAAAGATGTGGGGCATTCGCGATGAGAACCTTCGCCGGCATCTCGATCATGGACAGCCGCTTCCGGAAGGAGTGAACTACCGGGGCTACCCGGTTCTGCACGAGGCGTCGGGTTACAAGAAAAACGGCGACGAGTGGGTGTTCACGAGCGGCATGGGCAACACGACCAGCACGCGGATGGAGCGATGGATGCCGCAGATCGTCGAGCGGCATGGTTGCCGCGCGATACTCGGAAAAGGCGGCATGCTGGAAGGCACGACGAACGCGTGTAAGAAATACGGTTGTGTTTACTTAAGCACGATTGGCGGTGCTGCAAGTCACTACGATAGCCACGCAAAGATCGTCGAAGTTTACTGGCCCGATCTCACGTCGCAGGCAATTCTTGAGCTCGAGCTGAAAGACTACGGGCCCTGCTTCGTGGCGATCGACGCGCACGGCAACAACCACTACTTCAACCAGCGCAAGGATGTCGAGACTCGGCGGGCCGATATCTATCGGAAGGCCGGCGTTTCGTCTCCCTCTGCCTCGCCACAGATCATTCCGATCGTTCCACAGCGGTAGCCCGGCGCCGCTGCTGCCGATTCCGGGCGCCGCACCTGGCATGACAGGGACATGAACACCGCGGGCGACGCAGCGCGGGCGGATGCCGCGGCCGGAAGGCGCGGCTTCTGGCCGTGGCTGCTGCAGCGCGTGAGCGGCCTGTTCCTCGCGTACTTCGTCATCGTGCACGTCGTCATGCTGCACTTCCTGCGCGAGGGGGAAATCGATGCTTCCGGCGTCGCGGAGCGCCTCCGCGAGAGCACCACGATGCAGGCGTTCTACGCGGTTTTCGTCGTTCTCGTGGTGTTCCACGCGTTCAACGGTTTGCGGGGCATCGCGCTCGATCACGTGTCCTCCGCATCCGGCACGCGCGCGGTCAGGGTGACCGTGTGGGCGCTCGGGCTCGCGATTGTTATCTATGGATTCGTCGTGCTCCATGCCCTGACCGGGCTTCGCTCATGACGTCGGACTGAGGAATACCGGCAATGGTCGCGTGGGTCCGGGGAATGATCGACGAGGTACGGCTCAACCTGAGCCCCGGCGTGCTGGCGTGGGCCCTGCACAGGGTGACCGGAATACTGCTTGCGTTCTATCTCCTCGCCCACCTCGCGGTGCTGGGAACGTCGCTGGGCGGGGCCGGCGGATTTGACGCGGCGATGGGCGGCCTGCGCAGCCCCTTCTTCCTCTTTCTCGAAAGCGCGATCGTCGTGATCGTCGCCTATCACATGTTCAACGGCGTGCGCGTCATGATCATCGAGTTCGCGGGCCTGACGCGGCAGCAGCGACAGCTGTTCCGGCTTGTCGTCGGCGGCGCGGTCTCGGTGATGGCATTCACCGGGTGGGTCTTCTTCGCGCGGGTTCTCGCCTAGCGGGCTGGGCCGGCAACCGGGAGCAGGACGTGATCAAGCATGACATCGTGATCGTCGGCGGGGGCCTCGCGGGCCTGAGGGCGGCGCTCGAGGCGCGGCGGGCCGGTGTCGACGTTGCGGTGATCTCCAAGCTCTTTCCGCTGCGCTCGCATTCGTGCATGGCCCAGGGGGGACTAAACGCCGCTCTCGGGAACCATCCGGACAGCCGTTCCGACAGCCCGGAGGTGCACGCGTTTGACACCGTGAAGGGCAGCGACTACCTCGCCGACCAGGACGCCGTCGAGATCATGACGCGCGACGGCGTCGAGATCGTGTACGAAATGGAGCGTTGGGGCTGCCCGTGGTCGCGTTTCGACGACGGCTCGATCGCGCAGCGCCCCTTCGGGGGCCAGTCGTTTCCGCGCACCTGCTACGGCGCCGACAAGACCGGCCTCTACCTGCTGCAGACGCTGTACGAGCAGTGCGTCAGGAGCGAGGTGCGCTTCTACGACGAGTTTCTGGTCGTCTCGCTCGTGGTCCGCGACGGGCGTTGTTTCGGCGCGGTCGCCTACGAAGTCGCGAACGGGGCCATACACGCCATCGAGGCCCGCGTGCTCCTGCTCGCCACCGGCGGGTGCGGCCGCCTTTTCAGCCACACCAGCAACTCCCTGACTTCGACCGGGTTCGGTACGGCGCTCGCCTATCTCGCCGGCGTGCCGCTCAAGGACATGGAATTCTTCCAGTTCCACCCCACGACGCTGGTTGGCCATGGCACGACCATCACGGAAGGACTGCGCGGCCAGGGGGCCTATCTCTTCAACGGCGCCGGGGAGCGGTTCATGGAGCGTTACGTGTCGAACGCCGTGATGGAGCGCGCGCCCAGGGACATCGTCGCCCGCGCCGTCCAGACCGAGATCAACAGCGGGCGCGGCATCGGCGGAGAGCGCTACGTGCACCTCGACGTGCGTCACCTCGGCGAAGAGAAGCTGCAAACCATGTTTCCGGGCATCATCGAGGTCTGCCAGGAGTTTCGAAAGATCGATCCGATCCGGGAGATGATCCCGGTGGCGCCCGGCGCGCACTACACGATGGGCGGAATCGACGTGAATGCGGACGGCGAAACCGAGGTGGACGGACTGTATGCGGCCGGAGAATGCGCGTGCGTGAGCGTGCACGGCGCAAACCGCCTGGGCGGAAACTCGCTGCTCGACACCCTCGTTTTCGGACGGCGCACCGGACGCGCCATCGTGGAATATCTCGGCCGCGCAAGGGGCGCGCCCCCTGCCGCTGGAGCCGCGGACGCGGTGCGTAGCGCGGAGGAGAACCTGGCCAAGCTCGTCGCGGGGTCCGGCACGGAAGACCCCACCGCGCTACGCAGGCGGATGAACCTTCTGATGGACGAGAGCGTGACGGTATACCGGGAGGACGGAGCCCTCGCGCGGACGGTGGAAGGGATCCGCGATCTCCAGGAACGCTATACGCGGATGCGTCCGATCTACGGGGGACGCCGCTTCAACTACGATCTGATCTGGAGCCTCGAGCTGAGGGGGACCCTGCTGCTCGCCGAAGTGGTCGCTGCGGGCGCGCGGATTCGGAAGGAAAGCAGGGGATCACACTACCGGACCGACTATCCGGAGCGGGATGATGCCTCGTGGCTCAAGCACACGCTTGCATACTTCCGGCCGGAGGGCCCCGAATTCCGCGGCAAGCCGGTCACCATAACCAAGTGGTCGCCCCAGGAAAGAAGGTATTAGTCCGTGATCCGGTTTCGCGTCTTCCGGTTTGACCCCGCTTGCGACAAGGCGCCGCGCTTCGACACGTTCGAGGTCCCGGCCGAAAAAGGAATGCCCGTCCTCGACGGCTTGGCCTACATTTTCGAGAACGTGGATCACTCGCTCGCGTATCGCTCGTCGTGCCGCACCGCGCTGTGCGGCAGCTGCGCCATGCACATCAACGGGCGATACCGGCTTGCCTGCCAGACCCAGATCGCCGACGTGGTGCGGCACGGGCTGGTGGAAGTCCGGCCTCTCGCCCACCTCCCGGTGCTTCGCGACCTGGTGGTCGACATGACCGGATTCATGGATCAGTGGCGCCGGATCCAGCCCTATCTGATCTCAACCCGGCCGCCGTCCGGCGGGGAAAATCCGCAGACACCGGAGCAACGTCAGCTCCTCGACGGCCTCATCGACTGCATCCTCTGCGGGGCGTGCTACGCCGCCTGTCCGACCGCTCGCGACAATCCGAAATATCTCGGCCCGCACGCGCTCATGCGGGCGCTGCGGTTCATCGATGATTCGCGCGACGAGGCGACCGAGGAACGGCTGGCGCAGGTTGCAAGCGAACAGGGAGTGTTCCGGTGCCACACGGTCTTCAACTGCCAGACCGTGTGCCCGAAGGACCTTGATCCGGCGGGCGCCATCGTCCGCATCAAGCGCCACGCCGTTTCGCGCGCCCTGCGCGCCTCCGGGAAAGACCGCCCCGGATGATTCACCGGGCTCGGCGGAGATACGCCCACCGGGCAACGGGCGCGAGGGCCCCGAAGATGCCGATGCTCGCGAACGCGAGTCCCCACGCCATGAGGCTGTGGTTGCCCCCGGCGAGATCGAGCACCACGCCGAATATGAGCGGCCCGAGCACCGCCGCGCTAAAGCCGATCAGCGAGTAGACCGCCATCGTCGCGCCGCGCAGCTCGGCCGGTGCGGCCGCCACCACGCCGGTCGTGAGCGCTGCCGAGTCTCCCATCATGAGCCCGTAGTGCAGCGCCATGAGCAGGAATACCACGGCCCACGGCAGCGCCGCGGTGTAGCCCAGCACGCAGGCGACGAGGCCCGAGGCGGTCATGAAACCGAAGATCACCCGCGTGCGGCCGAAGCGGATCGCGAGTTCGTTGCCCGACACGCTCATCACCGGGCCTACAAGGTTGACCATGGCGGCGAGGGTGGCCGCGCTCACCAGCATCGGCGCGTGCTCGGGCTGCAATGTCGCGGTAAAGACGAGAAACGCAACCATCCAGGTGCGCTGTCCTGCTAGCTCGTAGTTGTGCAGCGAGTAGCCGACGATGTAGGTAACCGTCGAGCGGTTTTTCAGCGCGGGCCGGAAGTCGAGCAGCGCGGGAGCGGGAACGCCGGCGGTGCGCGTGCGGCCGGGCGGTATGCGCAGCACAACGAGGAGCGCGGCGAGCACGGGCCCGAGCGCAGCCGCCGCAAACGCCCAGCGCCAGCCCCAGGCTGAACCGATCAATCCGCAGAGGAAGATGGACGCGCTCGCGCCGATCCCGAAGCTCGCGGCATAGAAGGCGACCGCGCGCGACTGGGCGTTGCCTTCGAGCTGGTCGGCGAGCATCTTCATTCCCGGCATATAGGTGCCGCCGAGCCCGGCGCCGATCAGGAACTGGAACAACAGCGCGGGCGCGACACCGTCCGCGGCGAGAGCGAAGCCGGCGGCGGCGAGGGACGAGATCAACGCCGAGCCAACGTAGACGCCGCGCGAATCCATGCGGTCGGTGAGGCTGGTCAGTACGGGCACCGCGGCAACGTAGCCCGCGAAGTAGATGCCGCTGATGAGCCCGGCCTCGGAGTTGGACAGCTCCCACTCCGCCTGCAGCACGGGCAGCAGAGTGGTGTACGCAGCAAAGCCCATCATGCAGAGCACCTCCGCCGTGCACATCAGCGCGGTGATCTGCACCGGCGAGAGCTGGGACCGCGCTTCGCTCACAGCGCTCCCGCCGCGCGCAGCAGCTCAGCGACCGCCTCCGCCATCTTGCGGTAGCCCTTGGCGTTCGGATGGATGGGGTCGGCCTTCATGTCCGGCGAGTAGAGCACGCCGGTCAGCACCTTGCCTTCGTAGGGAATGGAGAACTCCCTGGCGAGCTCGGAGTAGAAGTCGGCGGCGCTGGTGATGAGTGCGGGCCTCGGCACGCCCACGAGCGCCACCGCGATGCCCCGGTCCTTCAAGGTCTTGATGATGGCGCGCAGATTCGACCGGATTTCGGCGTCGCCCACCTTGCGCAGCATGTCGTTGCCGCCGAGGCACACGATCACGAGCCGGGGGTGATGCTCCTCGAGCACCTGCGGCAGCCGGCGCAGGCCCTGCGCCGTGACCTCTCCCGGAACGCCGGCGCGCACGACCTGCCGGCCGATCAGCTGCGCAAGCACTGCGGGATAGCTCTCGTGCTCGGCGGCGCCGGTGCCGTAGGTCAGGCTGTCACCAAACGCGACGATCACATCCGTCGCGGCGAGCCGCTGCAGGCGCGGGACTTTCTCGCCGCAGCCCGCGGCGACCACCAGCGCAAGCGCGAGAACGAACAGGCGTGCCGCTTTCACGCGCTCCGCTTCTTCAACGCATCGCAGCATTCAAGACCCGCGATGTTCGCGCTTGCCCATCGGCCACTTCCCCTCCCCTGGCGGATTGTATCAACGCGCGCGGGCGGCTGCCGCGCGCGCAAACTCCGCAAGAGCGGGGAGAAGCGCGAGAGTTGGCGGCGGGAGATCCTGGCGCGCCCGGCGGGACTTGAACCCACGACCTTTGGCTTCGGAGGCCAACACTCTATCCACTGAGCTACGGGCGCGTGGCGCACATTTTAACATGCGCTCGCGAGCGTCCCGCGCTCCGCGTCGTGCGTTTTACCGCATCACTGCGACCCGTTATAATGTGCGCCTTTCGTGCAATCCGCGCGCAGGAAACTCGATGGCCGAACACCACATTCCAGAACATTCCTCGCCGAGCAAGACGCCGAAACGGCTGATCATGGTGATCGTGCTCGCATTCGTCGTGCCGATCACGATCGTCGTGATGCTCACCCAGCTCGTGACGAACGTGGGCAGCTTCGGGACGGATCATCCCGGGATGTCGGAGGAAGCCATCGCGAAGCGGCTGAAGCCGGTCGCGGAGGTTGTCGTGGCCGGCGCGGCGCCGGCCAAGGAGGAAAAAGGCGGCAAGGCGGCGCCCGCGGCCCCGGCTGCGACACCGGCACCCGCCACCGCTCCTGCTCCCGCACCGGCGGTCGTCGCGAAAGCCGACTCCGGCAAGGGCAAGGCGGTGTACGAGTCGGCTTGCGTCGCGTGCCACGGCGCCGGCGTTGCCGGGGCGCCCAAGACCGGCGACAGGCCGGCGTGGGCGGCGCGCCTGAAAGGCGGCATAGACGCGCTCTACGCCGCATCCATCAAGGGCAAGAATGCGATGCCGCCCAAGGGCGGCAATCTCTCGCTCGCCGACGCCGACGTGAGGGCAGCGGTCGATTACATGGTCGGTCTGGTCAAGTGACCGGGAAATAGAAAACAGGAAATGGGAAATGGGGGCGCAGCTGGTGCTGCGCCTTTTCCGTTTTATGGCGCGCCCCCGCCACCGGCTCTTCGCCATTCACCATTTACCATTCACCATTCACTCGTAATGGCGACCTACGCAATCGGAGACGTCCAGGGCTGCTACGACCAGCTGATGCGGCTGCTCGAGCGCTGCGGCTACGACGAGCGTCGCGATCTGCTGTGGTTCGTCGGCGACCTCGTCAACCGTGGCCCGCAGTCGCTCGCTACAGTGCGGTTCGTGAAGAGGCTCGGCGCGCGCGCGGTGACGGTGCTCGGCAACCACGACCTCAGCCTGCTCGCCGTCGCGGAAGGCATACGCAGGCCCCACGCGGTGGATACCTTCGGCGACATACTCGCCGCGGACGACCGCGAGGAGCTGCTCGACTGGCTGCGTGGACGCTCCATGATGCACGCCGGCGAGGGCTACGCGATAGTGCATGCCGGTCTGCTCCCGCAATGGAGTGTCGGGCAGGCGCTCGCTCTCGCGCGGGAGGTGGAGCAGGCGCTGCGCGGTCCGGGGTACCGCGAGTTTTTGCGCCAGATGTACGGCAACGAGCCGGTGCGCTGGCACGATCGGCTCGCCGGCATCGACCGGCTGCGCATCATCGTCAACGCAATGACGCGCATGCGGCTCACCACGGCGGACGGCACGCTCGAATTCAGCCACAAGCTCGGGCTCGAGCGGATGCCGCCGGGTTACATGCCGTGGTACGACGTGCCCGCGCGCGAAAGCCGCGGAACCACCGTCATCTTCGGCCACTGGGCCGCGCTCGGTCTGCTCCAGCGCGAAGACGTGGTGGGACTGGACAGCGGCTGCGTATGGGGACGCGCTCTGAGCGCGTTGCGCCTTGCCGACCGCCGCCTTTTCCAGTGCGATTGCGGCGAGCTCGAAGGAACCGCCGCCGAGCAGTGAGCCGCCCGCGCGGCGGCGGTTTCAGCGCATGACCCGGGCCCGCACCCCGTCGGAGAGTACGCGCACGCGCTCCCCCGGCTTGAACGTCTCGTCCGGGGGCTGGGTGATCGCGACGACGGGTCCGTGATCGAGCCGCACGGTGATCTCGATGCCAGGCTCCTTTCCGGCGCGCGCAGCTGCTTCGCCGGCGACCGCACCCGCGACCGTTCCGACCACCGCGCCCGCGGCGGCCCCCCGCCCGCGCCCGATTTCGCCTCCGACCACGCCGCCGAGGACCGCGCCGGCGGCCGGGGCGACTCCGGTACGCGCACTGTCGATCTCCACCTCGCGCACGCTCTCCACCACTCCCGGGTAGACGTTTTTCTCGCGCTCCTGCGGAGCGCGCCGCGCACCCGCGTCGGCCTCCCACGGCGCGCCCGGGGCGCAGGCGCCGAGCGCGAGGGTCGCGCAGAAAAGAACGGGCGCGCGCAGGCTCATACCGGCCCTTTTTACCACAGTGTGCTGCCGAAGTTCTCCTTGTAGCGCTGCGCGATCTCGTCGCGGGTGAAGCGGTGATTCTGCCCGCCGCGCTCGCCGATCTTGATCGCCCCCAACACCGAGGCCAGCCGGCCTGTCGTGGGCCAGTCGAGCCCGGCGCCGATGCCGTAGAGCAGCCCCGCACGGTAAGCATCACCGCAGCCGGTCGGATCCACCAGGCGCTGCGGCTTCGCGCACGGGATTTCGATGCGCTCACCGTCGGCAAGCACCAGGGAGCCGCGCGCGCCCAGCGTGACGACCAGCGCCTTGACCGATCTGGCGAGCTCCTCGAGCTTCGCGCCCGTGCGCTGCTCGAGCAGCTGCCCCTCGTAGTCGTTCACGGTAACGTAGCTCGCCATCCTCACGAATTCGGAGAGCTCCTCGCCGCTGAACATCGGCAGGCCCTGCCCCGGGTCGAACACGAACGGAATGCCGGCGGCGTGGAACTCGCGCGCGTGCTGCAGCATGCCGTCCCGGCCGTCCGGCGCGATGATCCCCAGCCGGATCCCGTCGGCCTCGCCCACGTGGTTCTCGTGCGAGCGATTCATTGCGCCGGGATGAAAGGCGGTGATCTGGTTGTCGTCGAGATCGGTGGTAATGAAGGCCTGCGCGGTGAACGTGTCGGGTATCTTCGAGATGTTCTGCCGCGAGAGCTTCAGCTTTTCGAGTCGCTGATCGTACGGCAGGAAGTCGTCGCCGACCGTGGCCATGATGCGCGGGTCCGCGCCCAGCATCTGCAGCGTGTAGGCGATGTTGCCCGCGCAACCGCCGAACTCGCGCCTCAGGTCCGGGACCAGAAACGCGACGTTCAGGATGTGCAGCTTGTCGGGCAGGATGTGGTTCTTGAACCGATCGCGGAACACCATGATGGTGTCGTAGGCGATCGAACCGCAGATGAGCGTCCGCACGAATTGCAACGAAGCGGTGGTAAAAGGTGGCGTGATTATAGCATTCGGGCGCGTCTCCGCCCTCGAAGCGCGGTGCCAACGCGCGCCGCACGCGCTTAAGAAGCGCTGGCCGCTCGCGCATAATGGCCTGGCGCGCTCGAGACGGAGCGATCAAACCCCGTGACGAGTCGGAGTAGGAATGGCCATTGCTGATCACCCCCTCCACAGATCCGGACGTGCGGCTTTCCCGCATCCGGCTCTTGCCTCAGGGGATGACGCCAAGGCGGCGGAGAGGATAGG
>VGID01000002.1 GCA_016868035.1 Betaproteobacteria bacterium
CCTGCGACGCGCTCGCTCAATATGGAGTTTTTAGCCATGACCCACCCTCCACAAAAAACCAAAACCTTACTGCAACTGTTCTGCGAACGCTGATACATGGGTGTTCTGCGAACGCTGATACTTACCCGGTAATGGGTAATGGGTGGACCACCATCGGCGATGAGCGTTCCTGCGCATCACCCATCACTCATTACCCATCAACGGGAAGTGGTCAGGGTGGTGAGATTCGAACTCACGACCTCCTGCGCCCAAGGCAGGTGCGCTACCAGGCTGCGCTACACCCTGAATAAATCCGGGGCCGGTCTCCGCTCCCCGGCTTTATTAATTGTACAGCAGGCGTGCCTTCGGAGACCTGGCGCTCGGTGAACGGCGGCCCGGCAGTCCGCTCGAGCCGACACATTCCGTCTGCCACAGCAAGTCGTCGTGGCCCGTGGATGTATAGGGGTTATATTCCGTTTGAATGTAAGATTTCGTCGGGTGGCGCAGCACCCGACGAAATCTTGGTAGGCCACCGGGGACTCGAACCCCGAACCAACGGATTAAGAGTCCGCTGCTCTACCAGTTGAGCTAGTGACCCGTTTCGGAGAGATCCTGCCTCAACGCGGCAGACGCATTACGCGATGACAAGCGTGCGGCAGGGGCGTTTATTTTCCTTCGGCACGCGTTCGAGCGTCAACTGCAATCCGCACTGTGGACGCGCGGCCTATGATGCGCGCCCATTCGGCTAGAATGCGGGCTGGTTTTTCCTTTTTCCGAACATGATGCGATCCAACTGGCGCACGCCGCTTGTGGTGCTCGTCTGCAGCGGAGCGATCCTCACGCTCTCGCTCGGGGTACGCCACAACTTCGGCCTTTATCTGCAGCCGATGACGGTCGATCTCGACTGGACGCGGCAGACGTTCGCGTTCGCCATCGCGATCCAGAACCTGCTCTACGGTCTCGCGACGCCGTTCGCGGGAATGATCGCGGACAAGTACGGGCCGCCGCGCGTGCTGATCGCGGGTACCCTCATCTACGCGCTGGGGCTCGCCCTGATGTCGTTTTCCACGACGGGCTGGGAATTCACGCTCAGCGCCGGCCTGCTCGTCGGGATCGGCGTCGCGTGCAGCGGGTTCTCCATCGTCTACGGCGCGATCGGGCGCGCCTACCCGCCGGAGAAACGCACGATGGCGCTGGGCGTGGCCGGGACCGCGGGCTCGTTTGGCCAGTTCATCATGCTGCCCTACGGCCAGACCCTGATCAATCTCATCGGTTGGCAGCAGGCACTGCTAATTCTCGCGGTCACGGTGCTCCTGATCCTGCCGCTGTCGGCCGCGTTGGTGGAGGACAAGCAGGCGCAGGCCGCGCAATTTCACAGGCAATCCATACCGGAAGCGCTGCGCGAGGCGTTGGGGCACAGCGGCTACGTGCTGCTGTGCTCGGGCTACCTCGTATGCGGGTTCCAGCTCATGTTCATCTCGGTGCACTTCCCGGCCTACCTCATTGACCAGCGCATGACGCCCGAAACCGGCATGGCGGCGCTCGCGCTGATCGGCCTGTTCAACATCTTCGGCAGCTATTTCTGGGGCTGGCTCGGAAACCGCCGCACCAAGAAGTACGTGCTCTCTGTGCTCTACTTCACGCGCGCGGTCGCGATCACGATTTTTATCGCGCTGCCGGTGACGCCGCTGTCGGTGTACTTATTCGGCGCGACGATCGGCTTTCTCTGGCTCGGCACCGTGCCCGTGACCAACGGGCTGATTGCCCATATCTTCGGCGTCAAGTATCTCTCCACGCTGGGCGGCATCGCTTTCCTGTTCCACCAGGTCGGCAGCTTCCTCGGCGTGTGGATCGCGGCGTATCTCTTCGACTCGACGGGTTCGTACAACCTGATGTGGCTGCTCACCATCGCCATGGGGGTGCTCGCCGCGCTCATCAACCTGCCGATCAACGACCGGCAGATCGTGAGGCCGGTAGCCAAGCCTGCTTGATTTCGAAAACCGTGACTGATGGAGCGTGACTGGTACCGCGTGACTGGTACCGCGTGACTGGTACTGCGTGACTGGTACTGCGTAATTCGCGCTCAGAGCGAGGAGCTACCCCGCCTGAATGAGTTGCGTAAAGAGTTCACAAGACGGCCGACCCGACGGACGCGGACCAGGATGTCGGTATCCTTTGCTAAGATTTTCAGGCGTTCGGCAAGCTCCAGTTGGGTCTCCAACTCTGCCATTGATGCTGTCGCCACTCCAAGATATTGAAAGAATTCGCGGGAAGAGTTCCTCGCAGCGCCTTCAGCGATGTTTGACGGAATGGAAATTGCGGCGCGTCGCATCTGGGCTATGAGGCCGAACGCTTCCTCCTTCGGAAAGATCGAAGTCACGCGATAAACCGCCTCCACGAGATTCATGGCTTCCTGCCATGCAATCAGGTCTCGATGCGATTGCTCGCCAGCCATGTCATCTATAACGGGCGACCGATCCATGGGTTTACATCTACTCACGCCCTATCAGTCACGCAGTACCAGTCACGCCCTATCAGTCACGCAGTACCAGTCACGCCTTATCAGTCACGCAGTACCAGTCACGCCTTATCAGTCACGCAGTACCAGTCACGCCCTATCAGTCACGCAGTACCAGTCACGCCTTATCAGTCACGCAGTACCAGTCACGCCGCATCCGAGTCTCGGGCGGCTTCCGCGAGCAGCCATTCGCGGAACGCGGCAACGGCGGGGCGCGTCGCCGCGCCGCCGCTGCTCACCAGGTAATAGGCGGATTCGAGGGGCACGCGCAGCGCGAACGGCGTGATGAGTCGCGTCGCGTGCAGGTCGGCCTCGGCGAGCACCGGTATCGATGCAACGACGCCATGGCCTTCCGCCGCGGCCTCGAATGCGAGCACGGCATGGCTGAAATGGGAACCGCGGGTGACTTCCACGTCCTCGAGACCCGCGGCCGTGATCCACACCTCCCAGAACGAAACACCGTCGTACAGATCTCCGGTATCGTCGTGCAGCAGGAGCTGGTGCTTCAGGTTTGCGGGCGTAGTGAGCGGGTGCTTCGGCTGCGTCACCAGCTTCGGGCTGCAGATCGGCGTAACGCTGAGCGAGAGCAGCTTGTCCACGCGATATCCCGGGTAGTTGCCGCGGCCGTACAGGATCGCCACGTCGGAATCTGCGAGCCACGCGTCGAGCGTGGTGCGCTCGGCGACCGCGCCGCGCCCCGCCTCGCTCACCTGGCGCAAGCGCGCCGAGACGCGTACGTCGGTCTCCGGATGCGCGTCGAGAAAACGGTGCAGGCGCGGCATCAGCCAGCGCGCCGCAAAGGATGGCGCCGAACTCACCGTGAGCACGCCGGTGCCCCGGTGAGCGCGCAGCCGCTCCACTGCGTGCGCGATGCTCTCGAATCCCTCGCGGAGCCTGGGCAGGCAGGCACGCGCGGCGTCGGTAAGCTGCAGCGCGCGGTGCTGGCGGTGAAACAGCTGCACGCCCAGATGTTCCTCGAGCGCCTTGATCTGGTGACTGATCGCGGCCGGCGTCACGTTCAGCTCTGCCGCCGCCTTCTTCACGCTCAGATACCGCGCGACGGTCTCAAACGCCTTGAGAGCATTCAGCGGTGGTAGCCGGCTTGTCATGAGATTATAGTTTAGATTATCTAATCCTTTGAATGATTATATATCAGCTATTGCAATGCAACAATCCGATCTCATCTTGGTCTATACTTACACGCAAAGTCAGTCAGATAGCGGATGATTCTATACGAAGCATCGAATTCCGCGATCGACACACACAGGAGTGTAGAGATGAGAAAAGCTAAAGAAACAGGTCGTAATTCAGACATTTACGCGCGCATACGCAAGGCGCAGATGCCCGAGGCCGACCGCCAGAACGCAATCAGGGCGCTGCAACAGGCCGAGGCAATCGCCGATGCGATGCTGTGGGTCCGGAACAAGATCGTGGCGCTCGGCACGCTGTTCCTGAAGCCCAGCCTCAAGCACTAAGCGCACAACGGCTCCTTCAAACCGGGGTCCCCTCCTCCCCCCGGTTTACAGGCCGCGCCAATGCGGCCTGCTGACGCGGCGGTAACCCCGCCGCGTTTTTTTTTGCTGTCTTCAACGGTCGCGCCCGTGGACAGACCTCCACGCGCATTCGCGGCCGGCTGTTACCGCGGGAAAAGAAGCGGGTGAAAGAATCCCGGATCGGCTAGCGCCGCGGAGCCGCGGCGCTGAATTCCGCGAGCATGACGTCGTTGAGCGCCCGGGGCATGCCCGGGATGCCGTGCTGCAGGACCTGCAGCATCTGCTGGCGCTGCTCCGCGGGAAGCTGCTCGTACTCGCGCCGCGCTTCCGTCGCGATCGCCTGCATCTCCTGCGCAGACAGCCTGCTCAACTGCCGGTGCGCGTCGCGCATCGCGATCGCCTGCCGCGTGAACTCCGTGATGATGGTGGCGCGCGCCGCTGCGTGCTTCGGGTCGTTGAGAATGCGCATCAGGCTCGCGTGCAGTTCCTCGCGCTGCTGCGCGCTCAAGTGCACGAAGCTCTCGTCCACGAGGCCCCTCAGCCACTGGCCTTCCGTCGCCGCGGGCGGCGCCGTGCGCGGCGCGGCGACCGGGGGAATGCCAACGGCTTTCGACTCCCGCCTGGCCGCTTCGACGCCGGATTCGATTGCCGAGGAGATGACCTGGTCGCGCAGCATGCGCAGCAGGAAAATCACCAGCGGATCGGCGGCGACTGCCGCTGCGCACCAGATCGCGAGCAGAGCGGCGGCAAAGAGGCGCACGACTCCTGAACCGTTTCGCACTATGGCCTTCCCCCAAGGACGATGGATACAGGTACTTTCTCTCAAAAATATAGCATCTTGCGGAAATGTCAAGCGATACGACAGGAACGATGTGACCGAATACACGGTTCCGAAACGTTTCTTCTGTTGCGGTGCCCCGTAATCCGCACGCGACGAAATCCCGATAACGGGCTAGACGCGATACGGGACGAATTGCCCGTCCCGGCGGAACGCTTCACGAGCGGACATGAGCTTCGTCTCGTCGACTTCGACCCCCAGACCAGGCCGCTCGATGCGGCCCCAGAGCGGACCGTCCCGGATCGCAAGAGGCTCCGTGAGAATGTCGCCC
This sequence comes from Betaproteobacteria bacterium, assembly GCA_016868035.1. Lineage (GTDB taxonomy): Bacteria > Pseudomonadota > Gammaproteobacteria > Burkholderiales > SG8-41 > SG8-41. Next base: position 5,100 of record VGID01000002.1, read on the forward strand.
GCCATCATGGACTCGGTCTGCTGGTTGCCGGCGACCGCGTTCGGCACGCACAGCATCAGGTGTTGCCCGGCCGCGGCCGCCACCCCGAGCTCGCCATGGGTATGCTTGCAAACGGCGAGCCCTTCGAGATGCGCGAGATGGCTCATGGTCATGAACCGCCGCAGCGTCCCCACCCAGTACGGGCCGAAGCAGAGGACGTCGGCGCAACGGCTGCGTATGATGCGCAACACGTCCACCTCGCGGCCGAGCGCCTCGTTTGCGGCGATGGCGCAGGGGACCCGGTTCCGGATTTCGAGCATGCTCTCCGGAAGGTCATGCGGGACCGGCGCTTCGCAGAAATCGATCTGGAACCGCCGGTCCCAGTCATTGAGCGTCCGGATCGCTTCGTTGACTGTCCACGCCTCGTTGCAGTCGATGCGGAGCTTTCGCTCGGGGCCGATCACGGCGCGCGCCGCCTCGAGCATCGCCTCTTCCTGCCGACGGTCGATTCCGGTCTTGAGATAGAAAACCGAGTAGCCGCGCCGCACCGCGTCCCTGCACTGGCGCTCCACCTCTTCCGGTGTTCCCCGTTCCAAGTAGTAGAAGTAGTCCACGTGCTCGCGCCGGGCACCGCCAAGCAGCCTGTATACCGGCTGCTGCGCTTCCTTTCCACAGAGATCCCAAAGCGCCATGTCGATCCCCGCGAACGCGAAGTTGGCCGTGTGCATCCGCCGGTCCCATGTCCCGCGCTTGTAGTAATCGTGCGCCGCCTGCTCCCGCTCCCATGGATCCCTGCCCACGAGGAATGGCGCGGCGTAACGGACAGCCTCTTCGACCGATATGGCGTTGGCGATATTGCCGCAGCTCTCGCCCCAGCCGAAGAGACCGTTGTCGGCGACGAGCTTCACGATCACCGACGTAACACCGCTCCGGCGTATGCGCGAGCTCACCTCATCGTGCGTGTAGGGCACGTTCACGACGAACGTCTCGAGACTCGAGATTTTCATTGAACCCAGCTCCCGTCCAGCGCGTCATCCATGCATGCATCGCTGCTGGCGTGCCGCCAACTCGCCACCGGGCGGCGCAACGTCCAAGCGCAGTCTACACCAGATGCGCGGTGCGGCCGCCCTTCATGTCATAATTGCCGAGGTGCCTTCCCCGACGCTTCGTTTCGGGCGCCGGATAGTTTGCGCGCACGCTCATTCACGCGGCGCGAGCGTCACGAAAAAATGAAGCGCAGCATGGCCGATCGCCCCAACCTGATCTTCTTTCTCAGCGAAAACCACGCGAGGCACGTCGCCGGGTGCTACGGGCACCCCGTGGCGAGGACGCCGACCCTCGACCGCCTGGCGCAGCGCGGAACGGTATTCGACAACGCCTACTGCGCGAGCCCAATCTGCTGTCCCGCACGCGCGAGCATCGCGACGGGCCTCTATCCGCACCAGACGGGTTACTGGGAAAACTCGACCGCCTACGATGGACGCATTCCAACGTGGATGCACCGGCTGCGCGAGGCCGGCCACGAGGTCACGGCGATCGGGAAGCTGCATTACCGGCGGACCGAGGACGACAACGGTTTCTCGGAGGAGATCCTGCCAATGCACATTGTGGGCGGGATCGGGGGGCTGCTCGGGCTGCTGCGGGGAAGCGGCGAGGAGCCGGTGCGCGCGGGTAACTGGGAGATGTACGTCGACGAGCTCGGCGCGGGGGAAACGTCCTACCAGCAATATGACCGCAAGATCACCGCTCACGCGGTCGACTGGCTCAAGGCGCGACGGCGAAACCCGGGCAAACCGTGGGCTTTGTGCGTGAACCACGTGAGCGCCCATCCGCCGTTCCGGGTTTCGCAACACCTGCTCGATCTCTATCCGCTCGAGCACGTGCCGGCGCCGGTCGCCTACCGGCCCGGCGAACGGCCGGCACACCCCGCCGTGGAGCACTTGCGCCGGATCCTCGGGCAGAAAACTGCCCTGGACGAGATCACGCTAAAACGGATTGCCGCTGCATACTTCGCACTGATCACGCACCTCGACGATCAGATCGGAAAGGTTCTGGCTGCCGCCGAGGAGGCGGGCCTGCTCGAGCGAACGCTGGTCATCTATTCGAGCGACCACGGCGACTGCTTCGGAAACCATTACATCCTCGGCAAATTCAACCTCTATGAACGCTCCGCGGGGGTTCCGCTGATCGTGTCCGGGCCCGGCGTTCCCTCGGGCACGCGCGTCGCACAAATCGCGTCGCACGTCGATCTGTTCCCGACGATCCTTGAGGTAATGGGGGTCGCGGGTGGCATTGGGCAGCACAAAGGCATTTCGTTGTGGCCCGCCATGCGCGGCCGCGAAGATTCCCGCACCGGATTCTCCGAGTATCATGGACTCGGCTCGAAGAACGCGGGGTACATGTTGCGGGATGGCAACATGAAGTTGATCTACCATGTCGGGATGCCAATGCAGCTCTACGATCTGCGCCGCGACCCGGATGAGAGGCGCGATCTCGGCGAAGATCGGCGGGCATCCGACATCCGGGCGACGCTCGAGCAAAAACTGCGTAAGCTCCTCGATCCGGAAGCGACTGATGCGCGTGCGAAGGCAGACCAGCGGCGCAAGGCGCAGGAATACGGCGGCACCGCCGCCATACTCAAGCGCGGAGGCATACCGTACACACCGCCGCCCGGCACGGAGCCGAGGTTCCTCCCGGTCACTGAGGAGCAGGCCAGGGGCGGCGGACAATAAGTGCGGCGGCAACGCGCGGCCCAAGGACGACGGAAAACGCAGGAGGTGCGGATATGCGAAATTCGAAGCTCAAGTTTTTCGTCGCCATTGCCGCATTGGGCGCGTGCGCGCTGACCGGTTCCGCCTACGCCCAGAAAAGGCCCTTCGCCGACCGCCCGATCCAGATTCTGGTCGGGTTTCCTGCCGGCGGCATATTCGACACCGTGAACCGGATCCTCATCAGCCGCATGTCCCCGGAGCTCGGCGTGCACATGATCCCCGTGCCCAGCCCGGGCGCCGGCGGCGCAATCGCGATGCAGAAGGTTGCGCGCGGCACGCCGGACGGCCATACCCTCATGCTGGTTCCATCGGCGACGCTGCTTGCGCGCCCACTGATGATGGGGCTCCCCGTCGACCACCGCGATTTTGCGCCGATCGCGACGGTCGCCATCAATTTCACCATGATCGCGGTAAAGCTCGACTCCCGCTGGAAGTCGGTCGACGACGTCATACGCGACGCACGCGCCAACCCGGGAAAGTACTCGTACGCGATCCCCGCCATCGGCGGCAACCCGCATTTCGCGATGGAACTCGTATCGCGGGCAGCCAACATCCGGGTCGTCCCGGTGCCATACCAAGGCAGCCCGCAAGCGATTGCCGCCGTCCTCGGCAACGAAACGGAGCTCGTGGTGACCGACAACACGCACCCGCAGATCCGCTCACTCGCAACACTGAACGCGAAGCGCAGCCCGTTCCAGCCGAACGTGCCGACCCTGCGCGAGCTCGGGTTCGACGTCGAGCTGTTCTCACGTTTCTCGCTGGTGGCACCGAAGGGAATCCCCGGCGCGGCAGTCAAGGCCCTCGAGCAAGCCGCGCGCACCGCGGTGGATGATCCCGAGGTGCGGCGCCTGCTCGAGCGCCAGCAACTGGAGCCGGTGTTCGAATCCGGGGCCGAGCTTGCGAAGATCTGGGAAAAGCAGGCGGTCATCTACAAGCAGCTGATCGAGGACCTGGGTCTGGCTCACCACCAGCAACGCAAGCCAGCCAAATAGCCCCCGGCGTGATGGTCGAGCCGCGCCGCGTGCGCCGGCACGCGTGATCCCAGGCAGGCAATGGCATACAAGAAAATCGGCGACTACGGCGTGATCGGCGACGCGAACACGCTCGCTCTCGTCGGGCTCGATGGATCGCTCGACTGGATGTGCCTGCCCTGCACGGATTCGCGCCTGATGGCGGGCGGGGATGCCGCCGCCGTGACGCGGATCCGCCCGGTGCTGGAGACCCTCGCGCCGGCGCCGGACCGCGGTTGAGCGCATGTCGGCCCGGCCGGGGCGGGCCACTTCGTCAAGATGGTGCACAACGGCATCGAATACGGGCTCATGCAGGCCTACGCCGAGGGCTTCGAGCTGATGGGCAGGAAAAAGGAGTTCGGGCTCGACCTCGCCGCCATCGCCGAGCCGTGGCGGCACGGCAGCGTCGTGCGCTCGTGGCTGCTCGACCTCGCCGCCCGCGCGCTCGCCCGTAACCGCGACCTGGCGGGCATCGCACCCTACGTGGCGGATTCCGGAGAAGGACGCTGGATGGCGCACGAAGCCGTCGAGCTCGGCTGCCCGCTGCCCGTGATCACGCTTGCGCTTCAGAACCGCTTCCGGTCTCAGGCGAAGGATGCTTTCGGCGACAAGCTGCTCGCGGCCATGCGCCAGCAGTTCGGCGGGCACGCGGTGAAGCGCGGGAGCTAGGACATGGGCAACAGCGCGAACCATCCGGCGCGCGATGACCAACGGCCGCAACCCTGCGGGGTCGTGATCTTCGGCGCGACCGGCGATCTCGCGCAGCGCAAGCTGCTGCCGAGCCTCTTTCGGCTTGCCGCGCGCGGACTGCTCCCCGAGCAGTACTACGTACTGGGAGTCGGGCGCGAGGCGGGACGGGCGGCGGAGAAGGCGTTTCGCGAGCGCGTGCGGGAGGCGGCGGCCGACGCCGGCGCAGACGAAGGGGCCGCGAAAACGCTCCTCGACGCTTGCGCCTACATGGGCGGCGCGCTCGACGATGCGGCCCTGTACCGCGACATCGCCGGCAAGGTCGCCGCGATGGACGAGGCGCACGGCACCGGCGGCCGCCACCTCTATTACCTGGCGCTGCCCCCGGACCTGCATGCGACCGTCGTCGAAGGCCTCGGCGGCGCGAAGCTCACGCGCGAGGACTGGGATGCCACGACATGGAACCGCGTCGTCGTCGAGAAGCCCTTCGGGCGCGACCTCGAGAGCGCGCGCGATCTCGACCGGCGCCTGCAGTCGGTGCTGCGCGAGCGGCAGATCTACCGCATCGACCATTCGTCGATTATCGAAGTGCGTTCGGCGGCGAGTCCCCGGAAGCCTACGAGCGGCTGCTGCTCGACTGCATGCTCGGCGACCAGACGCTGTTCGTGCGCACCGACGGCATGCAAGCGTGCTGGGCGCTCGTCACCGACGTGCTCCATACCTGGGAGGACGGAGAGAAGTGCGCGCGCTGCGTGATGGAAACCTATGCCGCCGGCTCGTGGGGACCGAAGTCCGCGGATGCCCTGCTCGCGGCCGACGGGCGGCACTGGGGCGCGCCGGAGCCGGGACAGAAAGGCTGAGATGATGATACTGCTCGCGGCCGATCTCGGCGGCACCAAGTCGAACCTCTGGCTCTTCGAGCAGGACGGCGCGCGCCGCCGCATATTGAATGAAGCCACGCTCGCGAGCGCCGATCACGCGGATGCGTGCTCCGTCGTGCAGGCGTTTCTCGGGGATGCGCGCGTGGGCGCCGCCTCGGTGGCGATCGCCGGGCCCGTCGTGAACGGGCGCACCGAGACGCCCAACCTGCCGTGGGTCGTCGAGCAGGCGGGGCTCGCGCGGGCGCTCGGCACCAAGCGCGTGGAGTTGATCAACGATCTCGTCGCCACGGCCTACGGCATCGCGGAACTGCCGCCGGATGCCCTGGCAACGCTCAACGAAGGCACGCCGTCGGCGGGAACCATCGCAGTGATCGCGGCCGGAACGGGGCTCGGCGAGGCGGTGCTGGTACACGCAGGCGGGCGCCAGATCGCGCTCGCCTCCGAAGGCGGGCACGCGGACTTCGCGCCGGGCGACGAAGTGGAGATCGAACTGCTCCGGCACCTCGCCGCCCGGCACGGTCACGTCAGCTGGGAGCGGGTCGTGTCGGGACCGGGCCTGCACGCCATATACGAGTTCCTGGTCGAATCGGGCCGCGGAAAGCGCGCGCCCGGACTTGCCGCGCGCATGAAGGCCGGCGATCCGTCGGCCGCGATCGCGGATGCCGCGCTCGCCGGCGCCGATGCGACGGCGTCGGCCGCACTCGACCTCTTCGTGCGCGCCTACGGATCGGAAGCCGGCAACCTCGCGCTCAAGGTGCTCGCCACCGGCGGCGTCTACGTCGCCGGCGGCATCGCGCCGAAGATCCTTTCGCGCCTGCGCGCGGGCCTCTTCCTGCGCGGCTTCCTCGCCAAGGGGCGCCACTCCGATTTGCTCGGGCGCATGCCGGTGAAAGTCGTCCTCGAGCCGAAGACGGCGCTCTTCGGCGCCGCCCGGCGCGCGGCGGAGCTCGCGTCGACGTGACCACCGAAATCCGCCGCTACGCGACGGCAGCCGAGCTGGGTGAGGCAGCCGCCGCTTATTTTGCGGAAGCGGCGGGCGCAGCGGTAGCGGAGCGTGGGCGTTTTTGCGCGGCGCTCGCTGGCGGGCGCACCCCTGTCCTGCTCTATGGCGCGCTGCGCCGGTTACCGTGGCTCGAGGCGGTACCGTGGACGCACGTACATCTTTTCTGGGGCGACGAGCGCTGCGTTCCTTCCGGCCACCCGGAGAGCAATTACGGGCTGGCGCGCCGCGAGCTGCTCGACCGCGTTCCGATTCCCGCGGAAAACTTCCACCACACTCCCGTCGAATCCGGCACACCCGCGCAGGCTGCGGCCGCGTGGGAGGCTGCGCTGCATGCGTTCTTCGGAAGCGGCACGGGAAAAGACGAATTCCCCGCCTTCGATCTCGTCATTCTCGGCATGGGCGCGGATGGCCACACGGCATCGCTCTTCCCGGGCGACGCGGCGCTCGAGGAAAAGAAACGCTGGGTGATGCCGGTATCCGCGCGGGGCGAGCCTGCCGTGGCGCGCCTGACGCTCACGCTGCCGGTCTTCAACCACGCGCGGCGCGCGCTCATCCTCGTCGCCGGGGCCGACAAGCGGGAAACGTTCGAAGCGGCCACCGCGCGGCGCGAGTCCGCGCAAGATGCCTATCCGGCCGCGCGCATCCGCCCGCGCGGAACGTTGAGCTGGTTCTTTACCGAGGCGTCTGCGTAAGCCGCTCGATCGCGGCGCCTGAGCAGGCCTCCCTCAGGCGCGCGATGGCGTCAGTCGCCCGTGATGCCCAGTTCTTTCACCACGACCGCGAAGCGGTCGTTCTCGGACTTGACGAACTTCCTGAACTCTTCGGGCGAGCGGCTCACCATCACGCGCTGCCCGCCTTCCGTCAGCCGCTTCACCACGTCCGGATGCTCGAGGGTCTTGGTGGTCGCCGCAAAGACCTTCGCAACGACCTTCTGCGGCGTGCCCTTGGGCACGAAGATTCCCTGCCACGAGCCGACGGTCATGTCCTTGAAGCCCAGTTCCGGCATGGTCGGAACGTCGGGCAGTGCATCCACCCTCGACGGCGATACGACACCGAGCGCGCGCAGCCTTCCGCCCTTGACGAAGCCCACCGCGGTGGAGAACGTCACGAAGGCGGCCTGAACTTCCCCGGCAACCAATCCCGTGACCATCGGGCCCGCCCCTCCCTTGTACGGAACGTGGACCATCTGGGTGCCCGTGAGCTTCATGAAGATCTCGGACTCGAGCCGGTTGATGCTGCTCGGCCCCGCCGAGCCGTAGTTGAGCTTGTTCGGATTGGCCTTCAAGTGCGCGACGAGCTCCTTCACGCTCTTCGCCGGCACCGAAGGATGGATGACCAGCACGCCGGGCACCTCGGCAACATTCGTCACCGCGATGAAGTCCTCCAGCGGCTTGAAGGGAAATTTCAAATAGATGTAGGGATTGATCGCCATCGCTCCGACGTTGCCGAGAAAGAGCGTGTGACCGTCGGGCGTCGCCCGCGCGGCCGCCTCCACGCCGATGTTGCCCGCCGCCCCGGGGCGGTTCTCCACGACCACCGTCTGCCCGAGAAGCTCCGAAAGCCGAGGCTGCATGATGCGCGCGACGAAATCGGACGCGCCGCCCGGCGCGAACGGCAGGATCATGCGGACCGGCCGGACCGGGTAGTCGGCCTGGGCCTGCAGCGCCCCCGCAGACAGGACAAAGACCAGCGACATTGCGATGCGGCTAAGACGTTTCATGGATGTCCTCCATCAGGAGCCGGTTGGAAAAAAACGCGTGGTGCGCGAGGCGGCGGCGTTCTCGTGGCTGCAGAACCGGCAATCGCGTGGAACATATTGTATACATCCATGCGACATCGTTGTATACGAGATTCGCGGCGCCAAGGCGAGACCGCGATCTGGATCCAACGCGACCAATACATCCTATCTTATTGATTAACCTTTATATTCTTAAAATGCGGCGCCCCGTGCGTGCCTACGCCCGTCTCGATTTGGCCAACAGATTCAAGCACTAGGCACACAAAGTCCTATCAAATTGTATCCAGTTTGGCCGTTGTCTTGATATCATCGGTTCGTCCGTCGGTTCGATGTCCTGCCTGCAGGGGGCCGCGATCATGCGCGGGAGCCGGCCGCCGACGAACGACACGAGGCCGCTCTCCGGAGAAAACATGTCCATGCCTGCCATACCCTCCCCGGCGAGCAAGCCGCGGCTAAGGCCGCGGCTGGACCAGTTGAAACGCGCCGACAGGATCTACGGGCACGTGTTCGACGCGATCCTGGAGCAGCGCCTGCCCCCGGGAACCAAGCTCTCCGAAGAAGCGCTCGGCGAGATCTTCGGCGTGAGCCGCACGGTGATCCGCAAGACGCTGCTGCGGCTCGCCCACGAAGGCGTGATCAGCGTGCGCCACCATCACGGCGCGATGGTGGCGACGCCGTCGGCGGAGGACGCCCGCCAGATCCTCGAGGCGCGGCGCGTCGCCGAGCTTGCGATCGTGCGGCAGGCGACCCGGATGATCACCCGCGAGCAGATCACGGAACTCCAGGATCTCGTCGCCGAGGAACGCGCGAGTTTCGAGCGCGGCGACCGCGGGACCGGGATCCGGCTGTCCGGGGAATTCCACATGCTGCTCGCACTCGTCGCCAACAACGCGCCGCTTGCCCACTTCGTCCGCGGCCTCATCTCCCAGACCTCCCTCATCATCAGCCAGTACGAGGTTCCCGGGAGCAACATCTGTTCCTACGACGAGCACGCGCAGCTCATCAAGGTGATCAGGGGCGGCGGCGAAGAGCAGGCCGTGCGGGCGATGGATGCGCATCTCGCGCACATCGGCGAGCGGCTCAACCTGGGCGCGGAAAAGGCGTCCACGGACCTGAGGGAGGTCTTCGCGCACATCGTGAACGGCCCCGGGCGGCAACGGGCGCGAAGCGCCGCGGCCGCCGGCGCCGGGGAGAAGAAGCGCACGTGAGCCGCACGACGCTCTCCCCGGCCCGCATTCTGGAGCGCTGCGAGGCGCTCGCCGCGCTCACGGAGGAGGAAGGACGCCTTACGCGCACCTTCCTCAGCCCGCAACACCGTGCGGCGAGCGAGCTCGTCGGGCAATGGATGGCCGCGGCCGGGATGTCGGCGCGCGTCGACGCGATCGGCAATATCTGCGGCCGGCTCGAGGGCGAGCGTCCCGGGCTGCCGTGCCTGATGCTGGGCTCGCACCTCGACACCGTGCGCGACGCCGGCAAGTACGACGGGATGCTCGGGGTCGTCGCGGCGATCGAGTGCGTCGCCGACCTGCGCGGCCGCGGAACGAGGCTGCCGTTCGCCGTCGAGGTCATCGGATTTGCGGACGAGGAAGGCGTGCGGTTCGGCTCGACGCTGCTCGGCAGCCGCGCCGTCGCCGGCACGTTCCAGCCGGAAGTACTGGAAATCACCGACCGCGACGGCGTGAGCATGGCGCACGCCCTGCGCCGCGCGGGCCTCGACCCGGCCGCCATCCCGACTGCAGCGCGCCGCCGCGGGGGCGTGCTCGCCTACGCCGAGCTCCACATCGAGCAGGGCCCGGTGCTGGAGGACGAAGGCCTGCCGGTCGGCGTGGTCACCGCGATCAACGGCGCGACGCGGCTCGCCGTCGAGATCGCGGGCATGGCGGGGCACGCGGGCACCGTTCCCATGAACCTGCGCCGGGACGCGCTCGCCGCGGCTTCGGAGTGCGTTCTCGAGGTCGAGCGCATCTGCCGCGCGACGCCGGAGCTGGTCGGCACGGTGGGGCAGATCGAAGCGCGCCCCGGCGCGACCAACGTGATTCCGGGCGCGGCGCGCTTCTCGGTGGATGTGCGCTCTCCCCGCGATGCCGAGCGCAGGGAGGCGGTGCGGAGCATTGAGTCCGCGATCCAGGACATCGCCGCGCGCAGGAAGGTCAAAGCGACGATCACGCCGATGCACGAGGGGAAGACGGCTGCCTGCGCGCCGTGGCTCATGGAGCAGCTCGGCGCCGCGATCGAGGCGGAAGCCCTGCCGGTACGCAAGCTCCCCAGCGGGGCCGGGCACGACGGCATGGCGATGGCGGAGCTTACCGACATCGGCATGCTGTTCGTGCGCTGCGAGCGCGGCATCAGCCATCACCCGGCCGAAGCCGTGACGCAGGCGGACGTCGAGACCGGTACGCGCGTGTTCCTGCGGTTCATCGAGAATTTCCGTCCTCATGGCGGCAAGAGCTGAAGATTCCGCGCGCGCGCGGGATGGAATCCGGCGCTTCCTCGCGAGCCGGCGCGAGGAGCAGGCGCGTTTCCTCGCCGCTCTCGTCAGGATCCCTTCGGACAACCCGCCGGGCGACTGCCATCCGCACGCCGAGAAGACCGCCGCCCTGCTCGAGCAGCTCGGCTTCAAGGTCGAGCGCTACCCGGTCCCGGAAGCGCTCGTGCGCGAGAACGGCATGGTAAGCGCCACCAACCTCGTCGTGCGCGAGCGCTTCGGGGAAGGTCCGGTCATCGCGTGCAACGCGCACGGCGACGTGGTGCCCCCGGGACTGGGCTGGAGCACGGATCCCTACGGCGCAGAGGTGCGGGACGGGCACATGTACGGGCGTGGCGTCGCGGTCTCCAAGTCCGATTTCGCCACCTACGCCTACGCGCTGCTTGCGCTGCGGCAGAGCGGGGCGCGTCTCAGGGGCTGTGTCGAGCTGCATTTCACCTACGACGAGGAAGCCGGCGGCGCGATCGGGCCGAAGCGGCTGATCGAAGAGAGAATCACGAAGCCGGATTTCGCGATCTGCGCGGGCTTCGCTTACGGGGTCACGACCGCCCACAACGGCTGCCTGCACCTCGAGGTCGAGGTCACCGGCAAGTCCGGGCACGCCGCCGACCCGGAAAAAGGACACGATGCGCTGGAAGCAGCGGTGGCGATCCTCTCCGATCTCTACGCCTACCGCAAGGCGCTCACCGCCACGCAGTCGTCGGTGCCGGGCATCGGCAGCCCGACGCTGGTGGTCGGCCTGATCTCGGGAGGCATCAACACCAACGTCGTTCCCGACCGCGTCGTGTTCCGGCTCGATCGCCGGATCATCCCGGACGAGAACCCGGCGGACGCGGAGCGCGCCATCACCGCGCTGGTGCGGGAATCGGTGCGCAAGATGCCGGGCATCCGGGTCAACTCGCGCCGCATCCTTCTCGCCCGGCCCTTCGTCCGGCGCCCGGGCCAGGAGCACATGGTCAGCGCGATCGCACGCAACGCGCGGGAGGTCCTGGGCATCGAGGCCAAACCGCACGGCGTGCCGCTTTATACGGACGCGCGCCACTACAGCGAAACCGGGGTGCCCACCGTGCTCTACGGCGCCGGTCCCCGCACGCTCGAGGAAGCGAACGGCCACCGCGCGGACGAGCGGCTCAAGCTCGACGACCTCTACAAGGCGACGGAGGTCGTTGCGCTCTCCCTCTTCGACCTGCTGGAAGCACAAGGAACTCATGCGAAGCTCGCCTGATGAATTCGACGACCTCAACCCGTCCCCGGGGCTGCTGATGGGACCGGGGCCCGTCAACGCGGACCCGCGCGTGCTGCGCGCGATGAGCGCGCCGCTGCTCGGGCAGTTCGATCCGCAGTTCCGCGATTACATGCGGCAGACTTCCGGACTCTACCGGGAGGTGTTCCAGACCCGGAATCCATGGACGCTCCTCGTCGACGGCACCTCCCGTTCCGGGATCGAGGCCGCGCTCGTATCGTTGATCGAGCCGGGCGACCGCGTCCTCGTGCCCGTCTTCGGGCGCTTCGGCCATCTGAAGGTCGAGATCGCACGCCGCTGCGGCGCGGAGGTGCGCGGCGTCGAGATCGAATGGGGCTCGGTGTTCGACGCCGAGCGGCTGGAAAGGGAGGTGAAGGCGTTCCGGCCGATGCTCGTCGCGGTGAGCCACGGGGACACTTCGACGACCATGGCGCAGCCGCTGGACGGCCTCGGGGCGATCTGCCGCGCCCACGATGCCCTGCTCTATGTTGACGCCACCGCGACGCTCGGCGGCATGGACCTCCCGGTGGACCGATGGCACCTCGACATCGTCAGCGCGGGGCTGCAGAAATGCCTCGGCGGCCCGTCGGGCATCGCCCCGCTCACGCTCAACGCGCGCGCCGAGAGCCGAATCGTGCGCCGGCGCCATACCGAGCAGGGCCTGCGGAACGCGGACACCATGGATGGCGAAGGTCCGGTCATCCGGTCCAACTACTTCGACCTCGCCGGCATCATGGATTACTGGTCGGAGAAGGCGCTCAACCACCACACCGAGGCAACCACGATGCTCTACGGCGCGCGCGAGTGCGCGCGCATCCTCCTGAAGGAAGGCCTCGCGCACGCGTTCGCGCGGCACGACGCGGCCTCGCGCGCGATGGTCGCGGGGATCACCGCGATGGGCCTCAAACCCTTCGGCGACCCGCGGCACAAGATGGCCAACGTGACCGGCGTGTGCATTCCGGAGGGCGTGGACGGAGACAAGGTTCGCCGCGCGCTGCTCGAGGACTTCCACATTGAGATCGGTACTTCGTTCGGGCCGCTGCACGGCCGCATCTGGCGCATCGGCGCCATGGGATACAACGCACGCAGGGACGCGGTGCTCGTCACGCTCGGCGCGCTGGAAGCCGTGCTCGCCGGCGAGGGCGTGATGCTGCCGCGCGGCGCGGCGGTGGACGCGGCGCGCGCCGCCTACCGCAGCGCGAATTAACCCGCGTATTCCTCATGTCCAGTCTCATGGTTTCACCGGGAGCATTTTCATGAACGCCTATCCGCGCGACCTCGTCGGCTACGGCCGCAACCCGCCGCATGCCCAGTGGCCGGGAGAGTCCCGGCTCGCCCTGCAGATCGTGCTCAATTACGAGGAGGGCGGGGAGCACTGCGTGCTGCACGGGGACGAGCATTCCGAAGGCTTCTTGAACGAGATCATCGGCAGCCCCACGTTCCCGATGCGGCACATGACGGTGGAGTCCATCTACGAATACGGAAGTCGCGCCGGCTTCTGGCGGCTCATGCGCCTGTTCGAGAGCCGCCGCATTCCGATCACGGTGCTGGGCGTGTCGATGGCGCTCGAGCGCAATCCCGAGGCGGTTGCCGCGATGATCGAGGCAAAGCACGAGATCGCGTGCCACGGCCTGCGCTGGGTGAGCTACCAGCAGATGGACGAGGAGACCGAGCGCAAGCACATGCGCGAGGCGGTGGCGATCATCAGGCGCATGACCGGCGCCGCGCCGCTCGGCTGGTACACCGGACGCGACAGCCCGAATACCCGGCGCCTCGTCGTCGAGCACGGGGGCTTTCTCTACGACGCCGATTCGTACGCCGACGATCTCCCCTACTGGGTCGAAGTGAGCGGCAAGCAGCACCTCGTCGTGCCCTACACACTCGAGGCGAACGACATGCGCTTCAACATGTACCAGGGCTTCAACTCGGGCGACCAGTTCTACGCGTATCTGCGCGACACCTTCGACGTGCTCTACGCGGAAGGCGCGGACCGGCCCAAGATGATGTCGGTCGGGCTGCACTGCCGGCTGGCGGGCCGGCCGGGACGCTTCGCCGCCCTGCAGCGTTTCCTCGATCATGTGCAGAAGCACGACAAGGTCTGGATCTGCCGGCGCCTCGACATTGCCCGGCACTGGCACGCGCGCCACCCGCCGAAGCCACGAGCATGACGAGGACGACCCTTACGGAAGGAGAGGAAAGATCGTGAGACTACTGGTCATCAACGCCAACACGAGCACGAACATCACGGAACGCGTGGCGAAAGCCGCGCGCGCCGCGGCGAGCCCGGGAACCGAGATCGTGCCGGTGACCGGGACCTTCGGGGCGCGCGTCATCAGCACCCGCTCGGAAGGCGCCATCGCGACGCACGCCGCTGTCGAGCTCGCCGCAAAGCACTCAGGCCGCTGCGACGCCGTGATGATCGCGGTATCGCTCGACACCGGGCTTGGCGCGCTGCGCGAGCTGCTCTCGATCCCGGTCGTGGGCATGACCGAAGCGGCCTGCCTCATCGCCTGCACGCTGGGCACCCGGTTCGGCGTGGTGACGCTCGGCACGCGCACGATCCCGCTCTACGAGGAGCTCATCGCAGGCTACGGACTCGAGCGCAGGCTCGCGGGCGTGCGCGCGGTGGACATCGAGCCGCGGCATTACAACGAGATGGAGCGGATCGACCAGGGAGTGGCCGAGCTCGCCAACGCGCTCGTTGCCGGAAACGGTGCGGAAGTGATCGTGCTCGCGGGCGCCGCGATTGCGGGACGGCACGGGCCCTTGCAGGAGAAGCTGGGCGTCCCGGCGCTCGACGGGACCGCGTGCGGCGTGCAGCTCGCCGAGCTGCTGGTCCGGCTCGGCCCGAAGAAACCGACTCGCGGAAGCTACGCGCGCCCCGGCCCGAAGGAAGTCGTGAACGTGGATCCGGAACTGATCCGGTTTTTTTCGGAGCCGAACCGACCGGAGTGACCGCGCGCCGTGCGGCCTCAGCCGCTGCGCTCGATCCAGTAGCGCGCGATCTCGTCGCGGCGCGCGATCCACGCGCCGCCCCGCTTCGCGATGTGGTTAAGCACGGCCTCGAGCGCCGCGATGCGCCCCGGCCGCCCGATGATGCGCAGGTGCAGCCCGATGGACAGCATCCGCGGTCCCGCCTTCCCTTCCCGCCACAGCCAGTCGTAGGCATCGTTCACGTAGGTCGCGAAATCCTCGCCCGTGACGTAGCGGTGCGTTCGGTGGAACTGCATGTCGTTGGTATCGAAGCTGTACGGCATCACGAGGTGCCGCCGACCCGCCACGTCGAGAAAATAAGGCAAATCGTCGTTGTAGGCGTCGCTGTCGTAGAGGAACCCTCCCTCCTCGACCAGCAGGCGGCGAGTGTTCTCCGAGGCGGCCGAGCGCGTGTGCCAGCCGACCGGCCGCTTGCCGGTAGCCGCCTCGATCGCGCGCACCGTGCGCGCGATGCGCTCGCGCTCCTCCTGCTCCGTGAGGCCCTGGTGCGACTCCCAGCGGTAGCCGTGCGCGGAGACCTCGTGCCCGCGATCGCTCGCGTCCTTCGCGAGCCACGGCGACACCTCCACCGCGCGCCCGCACGAGCTCAGCGTCGCCCGGGCGCCGAAGCCGTCGAGCACCTCCATGATCCGCCAGTAGCCCGCGCGGGTGCCGTACTCGTAGTGGCTCTCCATGCACGGGTCCGGGCGCTGCACGAACTCCTCGGAGATCTCGTGGTGGGATTCGTTCCGCGGGTCGCCGCCGGAAACCGTGAATTCCGCGCCCTCCTCGTAGTTGATCACGATGGAAACCGCGACCCTGGCTGCGTCCGGCCACCGTATTTCGGGAGGACGCCCGCTGTAGCCGCGAAAATCCCGTGGCATGAACCCGTTCCTTTCCTTCCTTGTTGCGCCGCGCCGGCGACTAATCGATCCGCGCGCCGGAGGCCTTGACGAGCCTGCCCATTTTCTCGGTTTCCGCTTTCACGAAGGCGGTGAATTCGTCCGCGCTCATCGCCAGGGGCTCGGCACCCTGCTTGCCCAGGACCTCTCTTACTTCCGGCAGGCTCAGGATCCGCCGCACTTCGGCGTTGAGCTTGACGGTGAGGCCCTTCGGCAGCCTGGCGGGGCCGAACATCCCCCACCACGACTCGAACGCATAACCCTTGATCCCGAGCTCGGCGAGCGTCGGGACGTCGGGCAGCGCCGGCGAGCGCTTGGGCGTGCACACCGCGAGGACCCGGATGCGCTTGTCCTGCTGGAGCGGCACGACGTTGATGACCGGAGGAAACATGAGATCGATGCTGCCCCCGAGCAGATCGGTGATGGCGGGAGCGTTCCCCTTGTACGGTACGTGGAGCATGTCCACCCCGGCCGTCAGCTTGAAGAGCTCCGCCGCGAGGTGCAGGGTGCTGCCGGCGCCCGCGGAGCCGAACTTGAGCTGCCCCGGCTTCGACTTCGCGAGCTGCACCAGCTCGGAGACGGTCTTCGCCGGCACGTTGGCATTCACGATGAGCACGTTCGAGATCGCCGCGACCGGCGCGATCGAGGTGAAATCCTTCAACGTGTCGTACGGGAGCTTTGCGTAGAGGCTCGCGTTGATCGCGTGCGACGAGGACGTCACCAGCAGCGTGTGCCCGTCGGGCGCCGCCTTCGCGACGACCTCGGAGCCCACGATCCCGCCCGCGCCGGTGCGGTTGTCCACGATCGCCTGCTGGCCCCAGCTCTCGGTCAGGCGGTGGGCGATCACGCGCGCGAGGATGTCGGCCGCGCCGCCCGGCGCGAACGGCACGACCATGCGCAGCGGCCGGCCGGGATATTCCTGCGCGTGCGCCGCTCCCGCAAACGGAACCAGCAGCGCGGCGCAAAGCGCTGCCCTGACGATCGGTGTGTATTCGATCATGGCCTCCTCCTTTCTTGTTCATGCCGTCCCAGCCCGTGCATGCGCGCCGGGCGTCGCACCCCGCTGCACATCCAACGGGGCATTCTACCCCCCGACGCCCGATGCCTTCAGAAGCTTGCCGAGCTTCGCGACCTCGCTCTTGATCAGTGCGTCGAAATCCGCGGGCTTCGTGATCAGGGGCTGCGCGCCCTGGCTCGTGAGCCGCGTCTTCACGTCGGGATTTTCAAGCGCGCGAGCGATGTGCTGGTTGAGCCTGTTGATGATCGGCCGCGGAGTGCCGGCCGGAGCGATGATTCCGAACCACGGAGTGAACTCGAAACCGGGGAGCCCCGTCTCCGCGATCGTCGGAACGTTGGGGAACGCCATCGAACGCTGGGTCGTGGTGACCGCGACCGCGAGCAGCCGCCCGTCGTCGGTGAACGGCTTGGCCGAGTTGACGGGAACGAAGGTCATGTCGACCCTGCGGCCGAGCACCTCCGCGAGCCCGTCCGCCGGGCCCTTGAACGGCACGTGCAGGATCTCGATGCCCGCCATGGTCTTGAACAGCTCGCCGGTGAGGTGCGTGGCCGTGCCGCTGCCCGATGAGGCGAAGCTCAGCTTGCCCGGGGCCGACTTCGCACGCTCGATCGTATCCTTCACGGACTTCATCCCGGCCGCCGGATGCACGATCAGCACGTACGGAACGATCGCCATCGTGGCCACGCCGGAGAAGTCCCGGACGGTGTCGTACGGGAGATTCTTGTAATAGGTGGCGTTGATCGCGTGGCTCGAGGAGGCGATGAACAGCGTGTAGCCGTCGGCGGCAGACTTGGCGACGATGCCCGCCCCGATCGTGCCGCCCGCGCCTGCGCGATTATCGACGATGAACTGCCGGCCGAGATCCTCCGTGAGCTTCTGCCCTACGACCCGTGCGAGGATGTCCGCCGAGCCGCCCGGCGAGAACCCGACGACGACGCGCACCGGCTTCGTCGGATAGGCCTGGGCGTGCGCCGGGAACCCGGCAAGAATGGCAAAGATGGAAACCGCCTGAACGACGCCGCGTGCCTTAGCGTTCATTTCACACCTCCTGCCGGTTGTCGTTACCGGCTGACTGTGCGGGCCGGTTTCGGCCGTGCGGGATCCGGTAGCTCGCACTTCAGGAAGCGGCCGCGCCCCGGCTTGCCGGTCACACGGCCATTGTCCCATACGACCTCGCCCCGCGAGAGCGTGGTTACGGGCCATCCCTTCACTTTGATGCCCTCGTAGGGCGTGTAATCCACGTTGTGATGCAGCACGGAATTGGTTATCGTCACTTCCTTGTTTGGGTCCCACACCGCGATGTCCGCGTCGGCGCCGATGGCGATCGTGCCCTTGCGCGGGTAGAGCCCGTACATCTTGGCCGGGTCGGTCGCCGTGAGCGCGACGAAGCGGTTGAGGCTGATGCGCCCGCCGCCCACGCCCGCCGAGTAGAGCAGCGGCATGCGCGTCTCCACCCCCGGGATGCCGTTCGGAATGTAGCGGAAGGCGACGTCCCTGCCGCCGAGCTTCTTGCCCTTCGGATCCTCGTAGCGAAACGGGGCGTGGTCCGAGGACACGATATTGAACAACCCGTCGGCGAGCCCGTCCCACACCGCCTCCTGGCTGGCCTTGTCGCGCGGAGGCGGGCTGCACACGCACTTGGCGCCCTCGAAGCCCTCGCCCTCGAGGTCCCCGGCGGTTAGAAAGAGATATTGCGGACAGGTCTCCGCGTAGATCCTCATGCCCCGCGCGCGCGCCCAGCGGATCTGCTCGATCGCCTCCGGGCCCGATACGTGCACGATCAATATCGGCACGTCCACGAGCTCCGAGAGCATGATCGCCCGGTGCGTCGCCTCGCGCTCGATCGCCGGCGGGTGCGAGGCCGCGTGGTATTTGGGCGCCGTCTTGCCGGCGCGCTCGAGCAGCTCCGTGAGCCAGCCGATGGAATCCGAGTTCTCCGCGTGCACCATGGTGAGCGCGCCTTCGCGGCGCGCGAGCGCCAGCACGTCGAGCATCTGGCGGTCGTTGAGCCGCACGCGGTCGTAGGTCATGTAGACCTTGAACGAGGTGCAGCCCTGCCGGAAGAGCTCGGGCAGCTCCTCGCGCAGCACGGTCTCGGTGGGGTCGCTCACGATCAGGTGAAAGGCGTAATCCACGACCGCCTTCCCGCTCGCGCGGCGGTGGTAGTCCTCCACCGCGGCCATCAGCGACTGGCCCTTCTCCTGCGCGGCGAACGGAATCACGGTGGTGGTGCCCCCGCACGCGGCCGATCGCGTCCCGCTCTCGAAATCGTCCGCCATCTGCACGCCACCCGGCATCGGCTGGTCGAGATGGACGTGCGCATCCACCCCGCCCGGCAGGACGAGCTTGCGCGCAGCGTCGACCTCGATCGCGCCCTTGCCGAGCTCGCGCGCGAGCGCCACCACTTTGCCCCCGGCGATGCCGACGTCGCACTGCATGACATCGGACGCGGTGGCGACCGTACCGTTACGGATCACGACATCGTAACCGCCCATCTACTTTCCTCGCTCTATCCGAAAGGGCCTAACGATACCAGAATCCCGTGCGTCCCCATCGGTGCGCCTCGTACCTACATCATCCGGCGCGGGCCCCACTGCCAGTCGAACATGCCGCCGAACATCAGGCCCAGCACCGCGGACGTAACGGAACCGATGACGATCAGGATGACGATCGCCGGGATCGCCGCGAGCGCCCACTTGACCATCAGCACGACCATGGACCAGAAGGGAATCTTGATGTCGGTGACCACGACCTGCCCCGAGTTGCCTTCCATGCACGCCTCCTGTGAGGATTCCCGCCGGCGGCGCCGGCGCGGTTACACTAGAACATATCTCAAAAATCAGAGAACATCATCAGCCGTAGATAAATGCGGATACACGCCGATCAGAACTCAGGAGGCGTGAGCAGTAAGCAGTGGGCGGTAAGCGCCGGAGACCGACGCCCCCCTCTCCGCTTACCACTTACCGCTTACCGGATTCTCCATGTGCGGACGCTACACCATTACGAAGTCGCGGCTGGAGGCGGCCGAGCGCGCGCTCGCAAAACTGATTGAGTACCGCTGGCCCGACCTTCCGCCCCGCTACAACACCAGCCCCGGGACCGAAATTCCCGTCATCCGGCTCGATCCGGAGCGCGGCGCGGACCTCGTCCGGCTCAAATGGGGCCTGCTGCCGTACTGGTCGAAGGAATCGACGATCCGCTACAGCACCATAAACGCGATGGCCGAGACCGTCGAAAAAAAGCCGAGCTACCGCGTGCCGTTCCGCAAACGCCGCTGCCTGATCCCGGCCGACGGCTGGTACGAGTGGCAGAAGCTGCCGAAGGGAAAGCAAAAATGGTGGCTGAGCCTGAAGGACGGAGCCGATTTCTGCTTCGCGGGCTTGTGGGACCGCTGGCACCGGGGCGACGACGCGATCGAGTCGTGCACCATCATCGTGACCGACGCCGCCGAGAGCGTGCGCCACATCCACGACCGCATGCCGGTGATCCTGGCGCCGCGCAACTACGAGTTCTGGCTGGATCCCGGCGTCGAGGAGGTGCCGGCGCTGAAGGCGCTGCTCAGGCCCGCTCCCGGCGCGTCCATCTCCGCGCACGCCGTCGCAAATCCCCCGCGCCCGCGCGACGACGACGCGTCTCTCGTGAAGCCGTTTGCGGCGTAACGCTCCGCTACGGGCGCCGGAAATCTTCCATGGAGCGCGCGTGCTGCCCGTCGCGCCGCTTCAGCGCGTGGGTGACGGAGCGCGTGGCGCCGAAGGTCGGGATGTAGGCCGAGTGCTTGCCGGCGCCACCGATCACGACGAGGATGATGTCCTCCGGCTTCTGCACCGTGTAGACGAGCGCGTCCATGCCCGCATTCGCGTAGCGCTCCTTCCAGGTGACGCGCAGGCGGCGCTCGATGTTCTCCTTCGAGAACTTCCCAACGGGCAGATTCGCGTGCTCCTGCAGGAAGCGCTTCGCGTCCGTCTTGGAAAATCCCCCGCTTGCCACCGTGGCGGCATGCTCCGGCGCCATCACGACCACCGGCTGCGCGGTGTAAAACACGTCGTTCGCCCCGGCGATCCCCATGGTACCGGCGATCGTGGTCAGTATGCCCTCGGCGCTGAGACTCTCGTGATCGTTGACGTTGTGCGGGCATTCCGCGCCCACCACGGTGACCGTGCTCGTCTCCGCGGGAAAGCCGCGCTCGACGTGCAGCGGCTCCCACGGGCTTTCCGCCTCGTTCTCCGCGGCGAGATAGGAATACTTGGACGGGGCGCCAAAGGTGGACATGTCGCCCGAGCCCGGAGTCGCACCGCCGATATTGAGCAGCGCAAGCCGGATCGCGCGTCCGATCGTCGCGTTGGCCCGGTGTCCCGGCCCGAACGCGTTGTGCCCCGAGTTGATGTCGAGCTCGCGCGCAACGGGCCCGTTGACGATGACGAGAGGTGCACACAGGTGCGTGGTCGCCTGCACCGCGTAGAGGTTGAACGGCTCCTCGCACATCGCCTCGATTGCGAGTTGGAGCAGCGGAAAATACCGCGGCTCGCAGCCCGCCATCACGGCGTTGGCCGCCAGCCGCAGCGGCGTCGCCTCGCCGTAGCGCGGGGCGATCTTCGCCACCGGCTCGTCCAACGGGCGGTCGCAGTAGGCGAGCATCCCGCGCACCCGCTCGGCGGTCGGAGGCACGATCGGCAGGCCATCGCCCCAGCCGCGCTCGCGCACGAGCGCATTCACTGCGTCGAAGTCGTCCTCGGCTTCGATCGCTGCGCCCGGGGCCTCGAGGAGTTCCGCAATCCCGGTCATGCGCGACGCTCCTTCACCAGCTCGATCAGCCGGGGAGTCGCCACCGCCGCGCGTTCCTTCACCGCTTCCAGCGCGAGCCCGCCCAGCGGATGCGGGATCACGACGAGCGGCAGGTCCGGCACGCCGAACACGCGCGCCTGGTTCTTCCCGAGCGCGAGAAACGGATCCGAGCAGACGACCGCGGTCACGAGGCCGCGTTTTCTGAGTTCCGCCATGTCGTGGACACTCCACGACGTGCAGGAGCCTCAGTCGGCCATCGCGCTGACGACGAAATCAGCCTCCGTGGCAAGGCGATCGAGGATATCGGCGGGCGCCGGCAGGCTCACACTGCCCTTGCGCAGCGACACCACCGAGGCAACGGGGAGCGCGGACTGGATACCCTCCGCGATGAAGCGCAGCAGGTGGTCCGCGTTGCCCTTGCTGTTGTCGAGGATGCCGAGACGCAGCCCGCCCGCCGCGAGCCGGCGTTGCGCCGCGGCGCCGGCCGTCTCGGGCGCCGGGGCTTCCGGCACCACCAAGAGTATTTTCTCGCTCATCGTTTGCTCCTGCTCTTTTCTGTCGCACGTCGCCCGCCGGGACGCGACCAGCCGGGCTGCGCGTCCGACTCTAGCTCATGTGCCGAGTGCCTGCAACGCCAGGGGGGTGCGCCGCGCGCGAAAAAAAACGCGCCCCGGCGCCGGGTCGGAGCGGGGGCACGATGCGCGAAAAGAAGCGCGAGCCGGTTAGATGATGTGCCTCGGCTTCAGCGTCATGCTGGTGAAGGAGCGCTTGTACGGCGACTCTCCGAGCTTGGTGAGCACGCCGCGGCCCAGCTTGTAGCGGTAGTTGTTGGTCATCGGGTCGGGCACCGCGTGGCACACCGCGTTCGCCGGCGCGCTGGGGTAGTTGAAATTCGCCATCGCAACCCCCTCGCGGATCTCCTCGGACACGACCGCCACCGCGACGAACTGCCCCTCGGTCGTCTTGATGTGCCCGTTCTTGAGCAGCGTGTTGAAGTTGAGGTCCTCGTCCTTCACCCCGGTCGGCTCGCCGGTCTGCACGTACACCGTGTCGTTGTGCACCTGCACGAAGTCGCCGCCCTCGACGCCGCGCTTTCTGGCGTCGTTCGGGTGGACCACGATGAACGGGTACGGCCAGCGCTGCGCGAGGTAGGGCTTTCTCAGGTCGTCGAACCCCGACTGCCAGGTCTCGTTCACGCGCCCGTTCGTGATCCAGATCTCGCCCTTCTCGGAGCGCGGCTTGATCGCGTCGTAAAACTGGATCCAGCCGGGAAAGTTCCACGGGCTCTTGAGCAGCACCGCCTTGCCGCTGTGGGTATTGAACGCGTACAGCCATTGGCGGTGCACTTCCTGGCCCTCGATCTCGCCCCAGTCGTTGGCCGGGTCGTGCAGGCGCGGCGTGCCGACGAGCTTGCCGTCGCGTATGCGGATCGGCGTCTGGATGCCATCGGTGCCGTAGGTGCGCAGCAACTCGTGGCCACGCTGCTTTTCGGCCCTCGCCTTGACGACGAGCGGCTGGTAGTTGAGCACGCCGCCGCGGCCTAAGCGCGCCGCCTCCTCGAATATCTCGTTCGAGTCCTTCCAGTCGTAGCCGGCAAAGCCCATCTTCTGCGCGAACTTCGCCACCGCCCACCAGTCGGGCTTCGCCTCGCCGGGCGGATCGTAGAACTTCGCGTACAGCCGCAGCCGGCGCTCGGAGTTGCAGCGCGTGAAGTCCTCCTCGCCCCACGTCGCCGCCGGCAGCACGATGTCGGCGATTTGCGTGCCGATCGGCTCCACGGGGTAGATGTCGGAATCCACGAAGATCATGCCACCCGAGTCCACCCGCTTCTTTAGCACCTCGAAGATCGCCTTGCGGTCGAGGTTCGAGATCTGGTTCGGGTTGCCGCGCGTCATGCGGTAGGCCGCATCGGCCAGCTCCTGCGAAGCCAGCATCGCGGCGAACCACGTCGTGCCGAACACCCACGCGAACTTGAGCTTGCCGTCGATCATCCAGCGGTCGAGGTTGAAGCTCTTCTTGCGCCGCCCGGGGTACTTCTCCGGATTGAGCCAACCCGATCCGCCGCCGGCGCTCATCATGCCGCGCTGATGCCCGCCGCCGCGCGAGATGACGCGCCCGGCCCGGTTGCCCGCGCCGCAGATCAGCGCCAGCGCGGAGAACGAGGTCGTGTTCATGTAGTTGTTGGACCAGTAGTTGCCCTTCTCCAGCATGAACGAGGTCTTCGGATGCTGGCCGTCCGGCAGCGGCTTCGCGATCATCTCCGCGCAGCGGCGGATGTCCTCCGCCCTGAGCCCCGTGATCTTCGCGGCATTTTCGACCCTGTGCTCGTCGCGCCCGAGGATGAACTTCTGGTAGTCGGGCCAGTCGCTCTGCCAGGTGCCCCACGTGGTGCGCCACTGCCAGCCGGTGTTGCGCGTGCCCCGGCCGTAGCCCGAGTCCACCTCCCAGCGGTTCGCGACCCACCGGTCGAGGAACGCCTGGTCCTGCCACTTGTTCTCGATGATGATGCGCGCGAGAGCGTTGTGCAGCAGCGTGTCGGTGCCGGGGATGATCGGCAGCCACAGCCCGCCGTTCTTCACCCCGTAGGCGACGCCGGCGGTCTTGTGCGGCGTCACGAAGATCAGCTTCTTGCCGGGGTTCGCCCCCTTCATGATCCACTCGGTGAACAGCGCGGTCTTGGTCTCGTACGGATCCACCCCGGACATGAACGCGACGTCGCACATCCCCCAGTCCTCGTAGGAGGCGGCGAACGAGTCGATTCCCGCGTCATCGAGGCCCGCGGCGTCGTTGGTGTTCGAGCACTTGTCGTGCGGCGCGATCGCCGGCGTGCCGATCGTGCTCATGCCGAGCTTGGTGATCGCGTAGGTGTTCTCGAAGTACTGGTACGAGTACATCTTGATGCCCCACGCGTGCTCGCCGTACTGCTTCAGGATGTACTTCGAGATGTCGGCCATCACCTCGGTCGCGAGCTCCCACGACGCCGGCATGAGCGTTCCGCGCACGCGTATCATCGGGTAGAGCAGGCGCTCGGAGGTGCGGTTCTCCGGGTTGTAGCATTTCTGCGCCAGCGTGCCGCCGCGGATCGAGTGCGCGCCGTTCGTGTTCACGACCTTGGTCTCGAAATCGGGCAGCACCACGACGTGGTGCGGCTTGCCCCTGTGGCGCACGATGTTGTGCTGGCTCGGGCTCACCCACGGGCGCAGCACGCCCTGGTACGGGAAATCGGTCTTGAGCGCGTTTTCCGCGGCGCGCATGCCGCCCTCGGACCCGACCGGCCAGCGGTAGACCTTGTAGCCGCACGCGACGGTGCAGTAGTCGCACGCGGTGGTCAGCACCTCGGCGCTGCGCGGGGGCAGCGGCACATGGTCCTTCGCATAAATCGCAAACGTGCTTCCAAAATCCTTCTCAGCCATGATCTTTCTCCCGGTATCCGTTCAGGCCGCGCGCGGGTTCACGACGTTGCGGCTGAACCCGTAGATGAGTCCCATCACCCCGACGGCCAAGATGTCGTTGCCCTGCGTCTCGAGCACGATCTGCGGCAGGCTCTCGGTCGCGTGCCCGGAGATGACCATGCCGTGCCGCGTGAGGTCGAACGTCGTCAGATGTAGCGGGCACGCGCCCAGAATCTGGTGCTCCGGCTTGTAGGTGCCGTGCAGCGGTCCGCCCTGGTGCGGGCAGATCAGGTTGAACGCGACGACGTCCGAGCCCGGCCCCACCCCGCCGCCGCCCGGCACGCCCATCTTGACCAGCATGTTCTGCACCTGCGGATACGGGTAGGTGAAATTGACCGGCTTGCCCGTCGCGAGCGCCGAGAGCGTGCCGACTTTCTGGCGCGGATAGCTCGCCCTCAACGCGAACTGCGGCTTGCCCTGGGCGGCGGTGAGGCCGGGGATGGCGCCGAGCGCGACCACGGTGACCGTCGCCCCCCCTGCGAGCAGGAAACTGCGGCGGTTCATGCAGACCCCGCCTTCCCGGTCCTCGCCGTGCTCGTGCGGTTTCATGGTTTGCTGACTCATCTCGTTCTCCTTACTTCATCACGGCGTACGGGGGAAGCTTCGGCGCATCCATCAGCAGCGGCTTGTCCGAGCTCAGCGCCTCGAGGAACCCGACCAGATCCTTCCGCTCCTGATCGGAGAGGCCGAGCGGCCTGATCAGCGGGCTCTTGTTCGGGGCATTGCCCCCGCCCTTGTTGTAGAAGTCCACCACCTCGTCCAGCGTGTAGAACACGCCGTTGTGCATGTAGGGCGCGGTGTACTTGAGCTCGCGCACGCTCGGCGTGCGGAACTTGCCGATGTCCTTCGGATTCTTGGTGTTGTAGTACTGCCCCATGTCGATCAGCGCGTTGCGGTACGTGTCCTCGGTCACGCCCTTCTGGTACTGCTGCCAGCGGTGCGTGATCTGCAGCAACGGATCGCTGTTGAACTGCTCGTTCGGGGGGACGCCGAGCGCATGGAAGCGCTGGTCGGACCCGAGCGGCCCGTTGTGGCACTGCAGGCAGCCCGCCTTGCCGTTGTAGAGCGCCATGCCGCGCAGCTGCGAGTCATTCAACGCCTCCTTGTCGCCCATCATGTAGCGGTCGAAGGGCACCTGCCGCGCGTCGGAAACGATGGTGCGCTGGAACGCCGCAATCGCCTGCCACGCGTGGGTGATGCGCGGCCAATCGGTGCCGAACACCTTGCGGAAGCGCTCGACGTAGTCGGGAACGAACCGCAGGCGCATCTCCATCATCGCCGTGTCGCCGTTGCCGGCGACCGCCCCCTCGGCTGCGGCCGGCGCCTGCGCTTCGAGGCTCGTCACGTTGCCTTCCCAGAACAGCTTGTTGTAATAGGCGCTGTTCAGGATCGTCTGCGAATTGCGCCAGTGCCGGGTGCCCGGGTAGCCGCGCGAGATCTCGGCGGCATCGCCCCAGCCCATGCCCGGCTCGTGGCACACCACGCACGGCGTGCTCTTGTCGCCCGAGAGGCGCGTGTCCCAGAACAGCATCTTTCCGAGCTCGACCTTTTCCGGCGACATCGGGTTGTCCGCCGGCACGGGCACGGGCGGAAGCGGGCCGAGCGGTGGAAACGTCTTCGGTTGCGCGGCCTTCGGCTGCGCGGCCTTGGCGGCCGCCTTCGCCGCCTTCGCGTCCTGCGCGGTGGCGTCGGTCGCGGGCGCGACGGCCAGCGCGAGCAACGCCGCGCCGATCGCCGAGGCGGCGAGGCTCAGTCTTAGCACAGTGCCTTTCATGTGTTGCGCTCCTAGTTCTTGCCGAGGTTGCGCGGCTTGTACGGGGGCGATTTCGGGACGTCGACCTTGACGGGCTCGCCGCTCATGGTCTCGAGGAACGCGACGAGCGCCTTCTTCTCGGCGGCGGTCAGACCGAGGCCTTTCAGCACGCTTCCCTTGCCGCCGCCCTTGTCATAGAAATCCACGACCTCCGCGAGCGTCGCGAAAACACCGTTGTGCATGTACGGCGCGGTGTACTTGAGCTCGCGCAGGCTCGGCGTGAGGAACATCCCGCGGTGCCGATCGTCCTTGGTGATCGCGTAGAGCCCGACGTCGGTGCGCGCGTTCATGTAGTTCGGCATGCCCTGCGTCGAGTAATGGCGCAGCATCGTGATCGCGCGCAGCGGGTCGTTCCACACCTCCGGGTTCTCGGGAACGCCGGTGCGGTGGAACCTGCCGTCCGAGGCGAGCGGCCCGTTGTGGCAGGCGATGCAGCCGGCCTTGCCCTTGTACAAAACGTGGCCTTCCTTCGCCTCGGCGCCGATCGCGCCCTGGTCGCCCTTCAGGAAGCGGTCGATCGGCGCGTTGCGCGAGGTGAGGGTCCGCACGAAATCGCCGACGATGCCGAACATCGCCGGCCCGTAGGGGTCGGAGCCCTTGCCGAAGATCTCGGTCCACATCGCCACGTACTCGGGCACCTGCTTCAGGCGCTGCTGGATGATGCGCCCGTCGGACTGCATGAAGTGGCCCTCGGTCACCTTGTCGCGCACCAGCGTGCCGAGATCGGTGCCGTCGAGCCGGCCGTCCCACATGAAGCGGTCGCGGAACACGGCGTTGACGACGGTGGGCGCGTTGCGGAAGTACTCCGATCCCGGGTACGCCTTCGACAGCGGCTGGCCGTCGGCCCACCCGTTCTCGGGCTTGTGGCAGGTGGCGCACGAAATCGCGGCATCTCCGGAGAGCCGCGCGTCGAAAAAGAGGTAACGCCCGAGCTCGGCGCGCCGCTTGTCAAACTTGGCCTCCGGCAGCGGCGCGAGATCGGGCGCCTTTCCGGACTGGGCGTGCGAATCGCCCTGCGGGGCGAGGAGCGCCGCGGCGCCCGCAATCAGCCCCGCGGCCGCGAGCGCGCGGAGCAGCGTCTTTTGTGCTGTCTGTATCATCGCCTGGCTTTCCTGATCAATGAAGCAATGCGATTAAGGTTATCCTGGGGGTTGGAATCGCTCTTGATCCAGGTCAAGCGATCTCGGCCCCCGCCGCCTGCCGCATCAGCGCGAGAATTCAAACGCGGCGCTCACGGTGTCGCCGCCCTTGACGGTCACCTTGGCGCTGCGCTCGCCCAGGATCGGGTGCCAGGCCTTGAGCTCGTACTCGCCCGGGGGCACGTTGTCGATCGCGAACGAGCCGTCGTCCCGCGTCACCGCCAGGTACGGGTTGTCGGCCGCGAAGGCCCAGGCGTGCATGAAGTCATGGGCGTCGCACTCGATCTTCACCACATTCGAGCGGCGCATCTTGATCGGCTGGCGCATGTCGCCCTTGTCCGGCTGGCCGACGTTGAACATCGTCCGGCGCACCGTTCCGATCATCTCGTAGGTGTGGATGTTGTGAAGCACGGGGTCGGAGTTGCGGATGGTGAGTTCGGCATCCTTGCGCACGATGAGCACGCCGGGGACGAAGGTGCAGCCCTTCTGGTCAAGAAGCGGCTTCTCCGCCTCGCCCCATGGCTTGCCCTTGTCCACCTTGGCGAGGTAGACCACCGCGTTTCTCAGGTTGCCGCCCTTGACGGCCACGTCGACGACTTCCCGCGTGCCCGTGCCGCAGACCTTGTTGTCCTTGGTGATCTGGATGCGCCTGGGCTCGGGCACCGCGCCCTTGAAGCTGACCTTGCCCGCGATCTGGCCCCCGCCGGACACGGTGGCGACCTCGTAGGCAAATGACGGGGCCGCGAACAGCGCCGCGATCCCCACGCAAACCGTCTTTCGAATCATGAGCTGCCTCCTTATGAAACGCAGGAACTTGAAGGGAGCATGAACACCGCTTCCATTCGTCGAACTTCCAAGCAACAGGCGTGCCATGAGAAATCGCGGCCACGCGCACGGGATTCCCCCCGCAAGCACGGCGATCCGCAGCGCTCGCGGCACCTGAGCGTTGGTCAAAATCTGACCGGGGTGATCGGAATATGATCGCGGCGAGGCGGAGCACGGCGCCGCTTTGCCCGCCTCCAGCCCGTGCCCGGGGCGTGCCGCGCGGAGGGCACAGCTCTTGCTAGAGCCTGTCCGGACCGCTGCACGAACAACCGATGAATCCATGAAAAACCACGCGGAGGTGGTGATCGTCGGGGCCGGAATCTCGGGCCTGACGGCAGCCTACGCCCTTGCGCGCCGCGGGCGCGACGTGCTGGTGCTGGAGCGCCGCGGGGCGGCCGGCGGGCGGATCCGCACGGAGCGCTGCGGGGGTTTTCTGCTCGAGCACGGTCCGAACGCGATGATCTCCCCGGCCGCCGGCGCGGAAGACCTCATCGCCGCGCTCGGGCTGCGCGACGAGCGGGCGGCCCGCTCCGATCGCGTGCGCCGCCGCTATCTCGTGCGCGATGGGGAGGCCCGCGCGCTCGCGCTGGATCCGCTGCGCTTCTTCGCCTCGGGGTATTTCTCCCTGGCGGGACGGCTGCGCCTGCTCGCCGAGCCGTTCGTCGCGCCGCGGCACGACGACGAGTCGGTCGCGCAGTTCGCGCGCCGCCGCTTCGGGCGCGAGATCTGCGACTACCTGTTCGATCCCCTGGTCGGCGGCCTCTACGCGGGCGATGCGGAGCGGCTGAGCATCTCCGCGATGTTTCCGCAATTAAAGCGGCTCGAGCGCGAGCACGGCTCGGTGATCCGCGGGATCGCGACCGCGCGCCGCAAAAGCCAGGGCGCGTTCGACCCGCGGCGGCGCAGCCTGTTCTCGTTTCGCGGCGGCATGGAAGCGCTCCCGGCGGCGCTCGCCGATTCGCTCTCTGGCCGCGTGGCTCTTGACACGCGACTCGAGCAAATCGAGCCGTTGCGCCGCGGCGGATTCCGGCTGAAAGTGCGCCATCGCGACGCTCCGGCGACGCTCGTCGCGGAAAACATCGTGCTCGCATTGCCCGCGTACGCGGCCGCGCGAGCGGTCGCCAGCCTCGATGCCGATGCCGCTCACGCCCTCGCGCAGATCGAGCATCCCCCGCTGGCGCTTGCTTACCTCGGCTACGAAGCGCGGGCCGTATCGCATCCGCTCGACGGACTCGGGGTGCTCATGCCGGGGGCGGAGCGGCGCTCCGTGCTCGGGATCATCTTCTCCTCCACCGTCTTTCCCGGCCGCGCTCCGGACGGGCACGCACTGCTCACCGCGTATGTCGGGGGCGCGCGCCAGCCCGCGCTCGCATTGCTGCCGCCCGAAGAACTGATCGCGACCTGTCACGCGGAGGCGGCAGCGCTGCTCGGGGCACGCCGGCAACCGGCGTTCGCGCGGGTGCATTACTGGCGTAGCGGGCTGCCGCAGCCGGCGCTCGGACACGCCGCGCGCGTGGAGGCGATCCGGGCGCTGGAAGCGCGCTGCCCGGGCTTGTTCATAACGGGAAATTACCTCGGGGGTGTTTCGACCGCCGCCTGCATCGACTCCGCGCTCGAAGTCGCGGAGCGCGTGCGTCCTGGCAGCGCACTCAGCGACACGCACCCGCTGCGCGCGGCAGCCGGTGCCTGACCATCATCCCCGAGGAATACCCCGCGATGCTGCAAACGGCATCGGCGGGCGGTGGGCGCGCATGAACTCCACCGTGATGGACGTGACGGCCTCACGCCCCGCCGCCTGCTCCAGTCGCTCGCGCACGCGCGCACGCACGAAAGCGGGGATGCGCGCGAGCAGCGCTTCGGCTTCCGGCTCCCATGAAACGGCCTGGGCCGGGATCTGCGCTTGCCACACCTCCGGCCGGACGCCCGGCGCGGCCTGATAGCGGCACTTGGAGTCCTCGGCCAGCAGATCGCCGTGCTGCGCGAGCGCCCGCGCGCGGCAGCCGCCGCAGCTGACACGATAGTCGCACCCGCCGCATTTCCCGCCCGGCAGCTCGCCGCGCAGCCGCGCGAATGAGCGGCCTGTCTCCCAGATCTCGCGCAGCGGCGTCGAGAGCAGGTCGCCCGCCGGCTCCGGGATGTACGGGCACGGCGTCACCCTGCCTTGCGGCGTGATGCGGAAATAACTTCGTCCCGCAAGGCACGCGCTCGACCAGCCCGCGTAGCCGCCGGCGCCCTCGCCCGCGTGCAGGCCGAGCAGGCGGCGCAGGTACGGCGCGCAGCGCGCGCGCACCATCATGCCGGGCCGCGCAGCCTGCAGCCGCACGATCGCGAGCAGCGCCTCTTCGTAGGCTGCTGGCGGGAGATCCGTCTGCGTCACGCCGCGCCCGGTGCACACGAGGAAGAAGAAATTGAGCGCCATCGCCCCCACGTCTTGCGCGAGGTCGGAGAGCGCCTCGAGTTCGCCGCGGTTCTCCGCGAACAGCGTTGCCTGTAGCTGCACGGCCAGGCCGACCGCACGCGCTGCGCGCGCACCGGCAAGCGCGCGCTCCCACGCACCCGCGACCCCGCGCAGCCGGTCGTGGAACGCGGCCGAGGCCGAATCCACGCTGATCCCGACTCCCGCGGCCCCCGCGGCCTTCAGCGCCGATGCGTGCCTCGCATCGAGCGCGACTCCGTTGGTGCCGATCACCGGCATGAGCCCCAGCGCCGCCGCCCGTTCCACCAGTTGGGTGAGATCGCGCCGCAGCAGCGGCTCGCCGCCCGTCAGCACCAGCATCGCGCCCGGCGCCACCTCGCTCACCTGGCGCAGCACCTCGAGCGCCGCGCTGGTGGAAAGCTCACCGGGAGCCTCGCGCCGGCGGGCGACCGCGTCCAGATAGCAGTGGCCGCACGCGAGGTTGCACACCTGCGTGAGGTTCCACGAAACGATTTGTGCGGCGGCGGCCGGCATCGCTGTCAGCCGAGCTGGGCCGCGACCGTCTGCTGCGCCGCGTCCACCAGCTCCGCGGTGACGGCGGGCATCTTGAGGCCGCGCGCCATCTTCTCGATGCGCAACCGCGCGTGGTTGCGCACGGTCTCCTGGCCGATG
Organism: Betaproteobacteria bacterium; assembly: GCA_016868035.1. Classification (GTDB taxonomy): domain Bacteria; phylum Pseudomonadota; class Gammaproteobacteria; order Burkholderiales; family SG8-41; genus SG8-41. Next base: position 36,889 of record VGID01000002.1, read on the forward strand.
CGCTCCAGCCGCGCGAGAGCGTCGGCCTCCCAGCGGATCGCCTCGCCGGCCGGCGCCGTCTCCCGCCCGCGCTTGTTCGTAAACGGGCACTTGGCGCCGCTCCCCGCGCCCGGCATCAGCGAGCCCAGGCACGCATCGATCACGTCGGAGGTGACCATCGTGTGCCCTCGCTCCGCGGCAAAGCGCAGGATCGCCTTGCGCGCGAGACCCTGCACGAACTCCGGCACCCGCCCCATCCGCGCTTCGGCCTCCACAGTCCACGACATCGTCGTCTCGGCAATCGTGTCGAACGCAGGCTGCCACTCCCGTGCCGACAGCAGCAGGTTGCACGGCGCGAGCCGCAGCAGGTTCTCGGTGAGGCTGCCGAGATCCATCCCGTCCCCGGAGTGGACGCCGGTGCGGCCGAGCACCAGCAGCCACGGTTTCGCCTCGCGGGCGTAACGCAGCACCTGCTCGAGGGGCTTCCCCGCGAGCAGCCGCGTGGTGAGGGTCACCCCCTCCTCCGCCGCGACCCGGGCAGCGACATCGAGGTGGCCCTGGTAGATGCGCGCGATGCCCGAATCGATGATCTCCTCGTGCAGCCGCTCCTGCTCCTTGAACCGGAACACGCTCGCCGCCTGAGGCGAGAGCACTCCCGCGATGCTGTTGAACGCAACGTAATGGAACTGCGGATCGAACGCGGCGACCGCTTCGACCGGACGGCCGTAGAGCCGCGCGAGCCCCAGCGCGGTCTTCAGGCCGCCGTAGGACCGGGGGCTGCCGTCGAGCGCCACCGCGATGGGGCCGTCGCCGCCGCCGTTCGCGTCGCGCACGACGACGAGGTCGCGGTCGATGCGGCGGGCCACGCGCTCGCACACGCTGCCGAGCTGCGAGCATTCGACGGCGCCGAGCCCGAGCGCGCCCATCACCACGAGGTCGTAGTCTCCCGCGCCGATGTCCTCGACGAGCCCCTGCCAGTTCTTGCCCTCGAGCGCGACGCGCGCGCAGCCGAGCCCGGCGTCTGCGCACATCCGCTCGAACACGTCGAGATAGGAATCCGAGATGAGCTGCAGCCCGCGGGTGATGAGGTCGTCGTGGATGTCGCGCTGCTCGACGAGCTTCTCTTCCCTGAGATAGGGCTCGGGCAGGCCGGCTTCCATCTGCCGGAAGCGCCGGTCGTGCAGCTTCGCGGCGTAGACGTGGCTGCCGGTCAGCTGCGCGCCGGTGTGCCTGGCATGCGCGATGGCCATCTCTGCGCCGCGCAGCGAGTGCGCGGAGTTGTCGAGCGGGACGTAGATCGAGCGGTACATGGGTCCTCCCTTCGCTAGCGGGGTCGTTCCTTCAGAATGGCGCGCACGGAGCGCGTGATTTGCTTCACGGGGGTGCCCGTGCCGTGGAACTCGACCCGGTTCATGCCGTCGCGGTCGATCACGATATAGACGCTGTTGTGGACGAAGTCCCCGCGCGGGGCCGGACGGACGACGATGCCGTAGTCTTCGGCGACCCGCGCTGCTTCCTTCAGGTTGCCGGTGAGCACGCTCCAGCGCGCGGGATCGAGGCCGCGCTCCCTGGCGTAGATTGCGAGCCGCTCCGGCGTGTCGCGCGCCGGGTCCACCGTGATGCCCACGAAGCGCACGTGGGCGCGCTCGGCGTCCGCGAGCTGGTCCTCGACGCCCTTCATCACGGTGAGGAGCAAGGGGCATACGTCGGTGCACTGCGTGTAGAGGAACGTCATCACGACGACGCGCCCGCGGAAATCCGCGAGCGTGGCGCGCCGGCCTCGCTGGTCGGTGAGCGTGAAGCCCGGGGCGGGCTCGTTGACGACGAGCCGGTTGAAGTCGCCGCCCTTCGCGGACTTGCCGTGCGCGAAGAGCGTGACCGGCGCGAGCGCAAAGGTGACGAGCACGGCGAGCGCGGCCGCCCATGCCCTCGTTGGCGTGAACATGCCGTTCACCCGCGCCGCCTCTGAACCAATGTGTTCATGATCAATCTCCCCGTCGGCGGCCCGGCCGCGTTCACGGTCACATCCCCCAAAAGGGGGCCCCTGTTCCTCGCTCACGCGCGCCGCCTCTGAACCAATGTGTTCATGATCAATCTCCCCGTCGGCGGCCCGGCCGCGTTCACGGTCACATCCCCCAAGAGGGGGCCCCTGTTCCTCGCTCACGCGCGCCGCCTCTAAACCAATGTGTTCATGATCAATCTCCCCGTCGGCGGCCCGGCCGCGTTCACGGTCACATCCCCCAAGAGGGGGCCCCTGTTCCTCGCTCACGCGGCCACCCCTTTCCTGCGGCGCAGCTGTCGCAGCAGCCAGATCTCGCCGCCCACGGTCGCGAGCCCGAGCACGAGCGGCCACAGATAAGCGGTAACCGGCGTGGGCAGCTCGGCAATTACGTAGTACCACGCCGAGACCGCCATCTTGAGTCCCTCCTCGCCCGCGTCGCCATCGCGCAGGTGGAAGGCGACCGGAACGAACCTGCCCGGCTCGAAGCGGAGAGCGTCTTTTGATTCCGGGACGAGCGCGCGCCGGAAGATCACGCGGTATTGCCCGTCGCGGTAGGTCCCTTCCGCGGCGATCCCGCCGTCCCGCTCCTCGCGCAACCGGTCCGCCCCCTCGGCGATGAGGCGCGTGAGGCCCTTTCCGGCGTTCCATCGCCACAGCTCGACCGGATTCTTGCGGTCGCCGAGCACGAAATAGGGCCGCTCGTCCCCGGTGTCGGGGCGCGCGGGGAACTGCAGCTCCACCTCGTCGGCGGGCTTTGCGCCTCCGCGATTGTGCGTGCCATCGTCCCATTCGACGAGAATCGCGATCTCGCGCCCGTTGTAGAGGGCGCGCGCCGTGATGACATCGTGCGCGGGCGTGAACCAGCGCGGCTCGATGATGATCTGCCCGGCGAGGAGGAAGTCCACATACCCGGCCTTCTCCCACGCGGCCGCCCACGGGTCTGCGGGAATCGCGCCGGCGTGAAAGCGCGCCTTGAGGACGTGTCCGGTCTTCTGCGAGCGCACGAGGCTTTTCACGTAGGCCGCAAGCGCCCAGCGGTCCTCCGCGGCCGGGATCGCGTCCACAAACGAGGGCATCGGCGTGCCGTTGAAGCCCGTGGTGAAGGTGCGGTAGATGTCCTCCACGCGGTCTCCCGCGCGGAAGCGCCAGCCCTTGGTGAAGTTCACCGGCCGGATCGGGAAGCCCCAGTCGTCCTTCATCTGGTCGGCGGAGGTGCCGTCGCCGCGCCCGTACTGGCCGTGGCACTGCCCGCATTTCTTCGACTCGTAGAGGTCCTTGCCGCGTGCGAGCAGCTCGGGCGTGATTCTCGGCGGCGAGCCCACCGCGATGCGCGCCTTCTGCGGCTCGTCCCTGAAGAGGTCGAGCACGTCGAAGGTTTTCACCTGGTGCACGAGTTGCCAGCGCTCGGCCTCGGAGAGGTATTTCTTCCACGGCGGCATCGAGGTGCCGGGCAGCCCCTCGCTGATCGCCCGGTAGAGATCCTGGTCGGTGGGAAGCTGCCCGGTGGGGGTGCTGCGCACCTTATAGAGCGCGAGCGTGAAATCGCGCGGGCGCGGATAGACGAGATCCGCCGCCGGCCCGTCGCCCTTGCCTTGCTCGCCGTGGCATTGCGCGCAGTGCCGCTCGTAGAGCGCCTTGCCGGCCGCCGGGTCCGCGGCCACCGGCGCCGGCTTCACCGGCTCCATCTTCACCTCGGGCCGCGGCGGCGCCGCGAACACGCCCGCGGCGAGCGCAGCGCACGCGGCGAGCGTCGCCGCGAGATAGTGGCGCCGGCTCCGGCGTTCAGTGCTTCGCATGCGAAACCGCCTCATCCCAGGTGCGCGGCGTGGACCCGGAAGCGTCGTAGATATAGAGGATTACCTTCCACATCTCGTCCTCGGTGAGAAAGTTCTGCCACACCGGCATCGCGGAATTCCAGGGCGTCGCCCCCTTCGGCAGCCCGCGCCCGCCGGTCGCCACGCGCCAGAACACGTACGATTCCTGCAGCATGGATATCGTGCCGACGTCGCGGAAGTTGCCGGGGATCGGCAGGAACGCGCCCGCGAAATGACCGTCGCCCGCGAGCGTGTCGCCGTGGCAGAAGAAGCAATTGCGGAAGTAGACCGTCTTGCCCTCGGCGATCCGCTTGCGAAGCTCCGGCCCGGTTGAGCGCAGCGGATTTGCGAGCCCGGCGACCTCCATCCGCTTGCCGTGCAGCGGGAAGCTCGCCGGCGGCTCCGGGTGCACCACGCGCGCCTCGAACGGCGCATCTGCCGAGGGCACGACGCGCTGGTAGGTGACCCACGCGACCGCGGCCGGAATTGCGACGAGCACCACGACCTGCACGGCGCGCGGCGCCTCTCCCGTGAACACGGACCGGATCGGCGCGACGAAATGGGCAAATCGCGCCTCGTTCGCCGCCACGAAGATCAGCGTCCCGATGACGGTGAGCACCATGTACATGGTGACGACGCTGGTGGGCACCGGGGGCGAGACGAGGAGCTTCAGGCCGGCGTAGACCGCGGCCCAGATCAGCACGGTGATGGAGAACGCGAATCGCTGCATCAGGGCGCCTCCCCGCGGCGCCGGCGGCGCGACGCCGTGGCGACGGCAACGAGCATGCCGAGGTTGAACACGAGCACGATGAGGCCGAGCCGCATGCCCTCGTGCGAGAAGGGCGAGGCCGCGCCGGTGGCCGAGTACGACTTGCCGGCGAGCCCCGCGAGATAGGCCACCATCTCGTGACGGTCGCCCTCGGGGACCGCGCGTCCGAGCTCGGCGGGCATGATGCCCGCCTGGTAGCCGGGCGTCGTCCAGATCCCGGGCTCGATGATCTTGCGCAGCAGCTCGGCAGGCTCGCGGGCGGCGGCCGAGCGGGTGATGTCCGGCCCGAGCTCGCCGCCTTCGCCTTCCACCTTGTGGCAGGCGAGGCAGCCGTGCTGCGCCAGCAACGTCTTGCCCCGGTGCACCGGGCCGCCGGGCTTCGCTGCGGCGAGATCTTCCTGCGCCACCTTGACCGTCACCTCGGAGCCGCCCAGCACCTGCAGGTAGGCAACCACCGCCTTCACTTCCGCCATGGTGAGGTTGGCGGGCGGCTTCAGCGCCGAGGGCATCATCTTCGGGTAATCGGGCACGACGTAAGCGTCGGGGTCCACGAGCGACTCGACGAGGTAGGCTTCCGCGCTCATCCCCGGCTTGCGCGTTGCCGCCTTCGCCGTGCTCTGGCGCAGATCCGGGCCCCGGTCGTTGCCGCGCTCGGTCACCTTGTGGCAGACGAGGCAACCGCCCTTGCCGCGCGCGAGCTCTTCTCCGATCGCCGCGAGTTCCTCGCCCGGGGTCGCCGTGCCGATCACCTTCTTCGCCGGCGGGTGCTCTTCGAATTGCGGCACGAGCTGGCCGACGTACGAAAAGATCCCCACCACGACGAAAACGAACAACACGATGCGCGCGAAGGTCCCCGCCATGCTATGCCCCCGCGCGCGCCGACCCGTGGCGCGCGGCCATCCAGAACACCATCGCCACCAGCGCGAAGAATACGAGCACGATGAAGGACACGATCAGCGTGGCGTGGCCGTGGGTCATGGTGTAGGCATGGGCGCTCTCGTCCATCACGCGCCCGTAGACGTGCCAGTACTGGCGGATCCCCGACCGGATGTAGCCCATGAGGCCCATCAGCCAGGTGAACGCGATCGCGAGAAAAAACAGCCCGTACTGGGCGCGCGCCGGGATATCGCCCCAGCGGATGGCGCCGATCTCGCGCGCGCCCCTCAGCATCGGGATGTCGATCGCGACGAACACCGTCATCGCGGCGAGCACCGCGAGCACCTGGTATACGGAGAAACCGATGCGCACGTTCGACGGCACGTAATAGCTGTAGACGCCGTAATAGAGGACGACCGCGCCGGCCACGGCGATCGCCGCTGCCTGCACGGCCTTGGCCGTGGCCGCCCACGGCACGACGGGCACCCGGTTCGCCCTCCGGTAGAGCATGAAGGCGAGGAAGGTGGTGAGGATCATGAGATTCACCGCCGTGTTCTTGGCCGCCATGACGCCGAACAACCCCAGGAACGGGTGGTGGGAGCCGCCCATCGCGGTCATCTCCGCCCCGGTGGCGATGATCGAGCGCGGCGTCGCCCACACGATGAATCCGAGGGTCAGCACGAGCATCATCGGCCCCTGGAACCGGACGTAGCGCTCGGCGCCCGGGATGCGCCCCATGCCGAGCCAGAGGTAGAAGTTCGCCCCGAAGAAGAGCGAGCCGATCAGCATCGCCTGCAGGATCCACAGCCAGGAGAAGCCCCCGCCCATCATCGAGACGCCCATCTGCTCGCTGAACTGGTAGATCTCGCGCCCGAGCCAGTAGCCGGCGAAGGGCAGCGGGATGAACGCGGCGATCGCGATGAACGAGCCGACGTAGCCCATCCAGTCGAAACGCGCGCGCTCCTCGGCGCTCGTCGCGGCGAGAAAGCGCACCGCCGCGTAGGCGGCGACGATCGCCCCGCCGAAAGCGACGTTCGCGAGCAGCCGGTGCACGTTGATCGGCATCCAGGTGTGATTGTTGATCGCCGCCCAGAGGCTCGTGAGGTTTCCCATCTCGTCGAGGCCGGCGGGGCTCATCATGAAGGTCACCCAGATGTCGGCGACGAAGAGCAGCGCCGTGCCGACGATGTTCACGAGCGCCCCCAGCAGGAGGTGCCAGCGCTTGCGCGCGCCCTGCAGGATGTCCCAGGTGAACCAGTAGAGGTAGGCGAAGAGCACCTCGGTGAAGATCAACGCGACGTAGAGGGCCCAGGTCGGCTTGAAGAGCTTGCTGAGATAGCCCGTGAACTTCGGATAGAGCACGAGCAGCAGCACGAGCAGCAGGCAGCCGAGCGCCGCCGTCAACGTGTAGGCCATCGCGAGGAGCTTCGTGAACTCGCGCGCGAGATCGTCGTAGCGGCGCTCCTTCGTGACGACGCCGACAATCTCGGTGATGAACGCGAAGATCGGCACGCCCAGCACGAAGGCGGCGAACATGAGGTGCAGCTCGGCGACGATCCATACCGCGGTGCGGTTGCCGAGCACGGGCAGCGCGCGGTAGTCGGCGGGGTTCAACACCGAGGCGAGCCCCTGCGCCGCAAGGTAAGTCGCGACGAGCAGCACCGATATCTTCAGGATGCCTTTCCAGGTGCCCTTCAACGCATCCACGAGCGCCGCGTCCGCGCCCGCCGTCTTGGCCTGAGGCAAGATGTCCGTCCTCCGTGTATGGCGCCGCGAGTCCGCCGGCGCCTGTTCTTGATGCGGGGAGCCTTGCACTAACCATGCCAGCGCAACGGGCGCGCGGGCGCGCCCATGAATGACGGCTCTTTCCCGCGCGCCGGTGCATACCGCGGCACCGCCGGGTGGTCAGAAACTGACCGCCGCGGTCAACGCGTTACCACTAAGCCGCGTTGCCCGTGCGGTCGAGGAACTCGGTCCAGCCGTACTCGTTGATCTTGGTCCGCAGGGTGAGCCGCGTGATCCCGAGCAGCCTCGCGGCCTGCGTCTTGTTGCCGCGACAGGATTCGAGCACGAAACGGATGTGCTGTTTTTCGGCCTCTTCGAGCGAGACGAGATCGGCTGCGACGGACGGACCACGTTGCGGGGCCCGGCCGCTGCTGCCGGCCCCCGCGATCTCGCGCGGCAGGTGGACGGGAAGGATCGGAGCACTGCCGGAAAGGATCAGCGCGCGCTCCATGACGTTGCGCAGCTCGCGCACGTTGCCCGGCCAGCGATAGTCCTCGAGCAGCGGCGCCGATCCGGCGCCGAGCTCCGGATTGCCCATGCCCATCACCCGCGCAGCCTGGGCGAGAAAGCATTGCGCGAGCGGAAGGATGTCCTCCCGCCGCTCGCGCAGCGGCGGGACGTCGATCATGCCGACGGCCAACCGGTAGTACAGGTCTTCCCGGAAGCTGCCCGCCTTCACCATCGCATCGAGGTCGCGGTTGGTTGCCGCGACGAAGCGCACGTCGACCTGGATCTCCTTCTGGCCGCCGACCCGCCGGAAGAGCTGGGTTTCGATCACCCGCAGGAGCTTCGGCTGCAGCGCGGGCGCGAGATCGCCAATCTCGTCGAGGAACAGCGTGCCCCCGTCGGCGAGCTCGAGCAGGCCCCGCTTCGCCTGCTTCGCGTCGGTGAACGCCCCGCGCTCGTGCCCGAACATCTCCGACTCGAGCAGCCCTTCCGCGAGCGCCGAGCAGTTGAGTGTCACCCAGGGCCCCCTGGCGCGGGTGCTGAGGGCGTGGATCGCCTGCGCGATGCGCTCCTTCCCGGTTCCGGATTCGCCGCGCACGAGCACCGGCATGCGCGCGGCGCCGGCGATGCGCCGCGTCACGTCCACCATCGCGAGGAAAGCCGGGCCCGCGCCGACCATGCCTTCGAGCGGGCCCGCCCGCGCCGCGCTGATGCGCAGCCGCTCCACCTCGAGCCGCAGCCCCCGGGTCTCGAGCGCGCGCCGCACGACCTCCTTCAGGTCGTCGAGCTCGAATGGCTTGTTGAGATAATCGTAGGCGCCCGCCTTCACGCACTCGACCGCGGTGCGCACCTCGGGATAGGCGGTCATCACCAGCACGAGCGCCTGCTCGTCCGACTCGCGCATGGCCTTGAGCACTTCGAGCCCGTGCACGTCGGGCAGGTGCAGGTCGAGCAGCACGAGGCCGTAATTCTGCGCGCCGAAACGCGCCAGGCCCGCGCGCCCGTCCGCGACTGCGTCGACTTCATAGCCCTGCTTTCCGAGCACTTCGGCCAGCGTGACCCGGATCGTGGCGTCGTCCTCGACAACGAGTATCCGTTCAGCCATGCGCCGCCTCCGCCAGGCGCGTGGTGCCCGCCGCCTCGCGCAACTGCCGCAGCTCGCGGGCATCCAGCGGCGCGATCGGCCAGACGAGCTCGAAGGTGGTGCCCTTCCCCGGCTTGCTCTTCACGTAGATGTCCGCCCCGTGCATCACGGCAATCTTCTTCACCACCGCGAGCCCGAGCCCGGAGCCGAGCCGCCGCGTCGTGAAGAACGGCTCGAAAATGCGTGGCAGCACTTCCGGCTCGATGCCCGGCCCGGTATCGCGCACGCACACGCGCATCCGCGGGAGCTCGCCCTCGAGGTCCTCGCTGTGCCCGATGCCCGCGCACATGCCGATCTCGATGCGCCCTCCTTCGGGCATCGCCTGCACGGCGTTGATCACGAGGTTCAGCAGCACCTGCTTCAGCTGGCCCGGGTCGGCCCAGAGCGCGGGCACCCGTTCGCCGCACGGCGCGTAGCGGATGACCACCCCGCGCGAGGTCGCTTCCTTGCGCGTCCAGAGCAGCACGTCCTCCAGCGCCGACTCGAGCCGGCACGCGACCGGATGCATCTCCTGGGGCGCGGCGAACCCGTGGAACGTGCGCAGGAACTCCGCGAGCCGGTTCACCTCGCCGTGGATGCGCTCGAGAGCGGAGCGCTGGTCGGCCGGAAGCGTGTCCTGCTCCAGCAGCATCTGCACCACCGCCTTCATCCCGGCGAGCGGATTGCCGATTTCGTGCGCGAGCCCCATCGCCAGCTCGCCCATCGTGGTCATTTTTTCCATCTGGAACATGTGACGGTCGAGCTCCCGCCGGTGCTCCTGCAGCCTGCGCTCCTCGCTCACGTCGCGCACCACGACGATGAACCCCTCGGGGCTGCCCCTGGGGGCGACCGCGGCAACGCTCGCGGACAGCGTGTGTCCCGCATGCACGAATTCGAGCGGCTGCGCCCCCCGGAGCCGGGCCCCCGCCCCGGCCGCGAACGCACCCCAGGCCTCCCAGAACTCCGAAAAGCGCCTGCCGACGAGGGCTGCGCCGCCCCCGAGCAGCCGCTCGGCCGCGCTGTTCGCCAGCTCGATCGCGCCGTCCGGGCCGAGCGCGAGGATGCCATCCGCCGTGCTCTCGATCACCATCGCGAGATTCCTGCGCTCGCGCTCGAGCGCGGCGGTCCGCGCGCCGACCTCGGCCTCGAGGCGCTCCTTCTGGTCCGCGAGCCCCTGATAGAAGCGCTCGAGCTGTGCTGCCATCGAATTGAAGCGGGCCCCGAGTTCGGTGATCTCGTCGCCCCCCCGGATCTCGACGCGGTTGGAAAAGTTGCCGCGCGCGATCTCCTCGGTCTCGTTCTTGAGCAGCGTGAGCGGCCGCAGCAGGTGGCGCGACAGGGCGTAGCCGCCGAGCGCGGTGGCCGTAAGGCAAAGCCCGAGCACGCCGTAGAGCAGGTAGAGATTGAACACCGCTTCGAACAGGCGCGCACGCGGATAGGTGGAAGCAACCGCCCAGTCCATCGCACTGTCGGTGCGCTCGGAGAGCGTGGTGCCGACCACGATCGGCGCAAACGCGACGATCCAGTCGCCGATCACCTCGGCGCCGTGCGTCCCCTGCAGGATCCGGGCGAGCAGCGGCCGGGACAGAAGCGGCACCAGCGCTTCGGCTGATTCCATCGTGAGCGTGCCCGAGCCCGCTTCCCGCGCGCCGCGCGAGAGGTAGAAGCCGGAGTGGTCAAAGAGGTATGCGATGCCGCCGCGCACTCCGGCCATCTCCTGGATCTGCTCGAGGATGACTTCAGCGTGCACGTTGATCACGAGCAGGCCGCGCTTGTGGCCCTTGCGGTCGGCGATCGGCGTCGCGAAGCGGATCACGGGACGCTCCGGAATCTCGACCTTGCCGTGCTCGATATTCAGGTCGAGCCGCGAAACGTAGACCTGCCCCGGCTCGTGGCTGAAGCCCTCGTTGAAGTAGTAGCGCCCCGCCTTGTTCTGCAGCTCGTGCTCCGGCACGACGTAGATGCGGTCGTCGCGGCGATCCACGCGCACCACCTCCATCCCCGATTCATCCAGAACACGAACCTGGTACGCATGATGGTAGGAGCGGGCAAAAGTCGCGTAGTCGCGCTCGAGTCGCTGGCGCGCGGCAGGCGCCACGCCGCCGCCGCCGGCGAGGTTGTTGGCCAGGTCGTGGAGCAGCGGCGAGCTCGCGAGGTAGATGATCTCGCGCGTAACCTGGTCGAGCAGGCGTGCGATCCCCGTTGCGCGGCTCGTCACCTCATGGTCCAGGTGGCGCAGCGTCTCCTGCTTCAACGCGTCGAGGGAGTAGTAGATGCCGATCAGGCCGGCCGCCGTGACGGGCACCGCCGCCGCGATCAGGAAGGCCGCGTAGGTCTTTGCCGCGAGCCCGCGGAAATGACGCAGAATCCTCAAGTGCCTACCTCGGACCGCCCAGAGGGCGCCGTGCGGCAACCGTTTTGAACACGCTCATCAGGTGGCTCCGCCCCGAACATAGACGCTCCGGGACGGCGCCGAATTGATCTACCGCAAAGAAAACCGCCGGCGGGCCGGGGCGGTTGCCACGAAATGCGGGCGCCGGCCCCATACCGAGCGCGGGCGGAATGTCGTGGGCGGCGCGAGGCTCGCCCGAGGCGGACTGCGCGGAACCGGGACGCAGGCCGAGCGTGTGCTGCGCGCTGCGTTCCGGACCGAACCCGGCATGGGTCGCTCCGCGTAGCCGCAAAGCGCGCGTACGCCGGTCTCGTCCGCGCGCGCGATACTGCAGGTACCCGTCGGCTGCGCGAAGAGGCTGTGCGTCTGCACCGGAGCCGCCCGACCACGCGGCAGCTCACGGCAACAAAAAGTCTTTTTAATCAATTACAAGCGGTATAAACCTCCCGCGCGGACGCAAGCGGGACCACCTGAGGGGCGCCGGGCCGGCCCTGCGCCTCGCACCGGCGGCGTTGCGCCGGACCGAGACCCGGGCGCGCGGCACGAGGGCGGGCAGGTGGCGTCTCCAGCCTGTATTTCAAACAGAAACCGGGAAGTAGCCAGCGCAAAGGAAAAAAGCTCTGGTATGATTCTCGCGCAGCAGGGGTATCGGCAGCCGGATCCGCTGGATAAGGCTGCAACGACACGACCGGAACACGCGATACAGCGTGATGAGCCTCATGAGGAGACCCCGGATGTTGGGCAGGAAGGTGCGGGCAGGGAGCGCGAAACCGGCATGAAGCGCCACGTCGCGCGCTTCATGCCTGCATCGCCTCAAGCGCTTGCCAGCAATCGCGTACTCAGCCGGTTCGAGCCCTGGCTTTCGCACCCGGAGTTGTGGCGCATGCGCCGGCGCACGGTGGCCGCCGGCGCGGCGATCGGCGTCTTCTTCGCCTTCATCATACCGGTAGGACAGATACCGTTCGCGGCGCTGGTCGCGATGGTGTTGCGCGTGAATATCCCGGTGGCGTGCCTCGCCACGTTCGTCAACACGCCCCTTACGTTCGGCCCGGTGTACTACGCCGCCTACGTGGTCGGCGGGCTCCTGCTCGGCGACCGTCCAAAGACCTATGCATTTTCCGAGGGCCTGGTCGAGGACATCGGCTGGTTCATGCAGTTCATCGCGTGGGTCCACGACCTCGGCCCGGCGCTCGTCGTCGGCACGATCCTGTTCTCGGTGTTCGGCGCGCTGATCGCCTACGCCTCGGTGGCGATGGGATGGCGCATCTCGGTAGCGGCGCGCTGGCGGCGCAGGAAAGCCGCGCGCGCCTGAAGCGGCGCCGCCGCCGAAAACACGATCCGCAAAGCCCTTCTGTTCTTCGACCGCGGCGTCCCGCCGCGCGCGCTTTTCAGTCGAGTTTCACTGCCTGCACGCGCGCCGGCCACGTGCCGCGCTCGATCGCCTTGGCGCCCTCGAAGATAACGTAGCTCTGGCGGCCGTAATGCGGCAGCGGCCGCACGAGCGCCGCGAGCGAGGCTCCATCCCGCGCCGAAACGGCCGCAATCGTCGCGCCGTCGGGGCGGCTCGCCGTCCACGCCTGCGCCGAGCCCTTGCCGCGCACGGCGCCGGGGCGCGCCGGCAATCCGTGCCGCTCGAGCCACGCGTCCACGTCGTCGTGCAGTCCGATCACCAGCGCGGGCGCCGCCGGGAGCCGGTCGGAGGACGAGACCGTTTTCGGCGTGTGGTCGTGGAGCCTCGCAGCGAGCGCCTTGGCTGCGGCGCGCGCCTCTCCCTCCTGCGGCAGCAGCACCGTCACTGTCGTCCGGTCCACCATGACCTCGCGCAGAATCGGCGGCGCCTCATCGGGCGCGAGGCGCCGGAAGAGCCGCAGCTTCGGATCGAGCGCCACTTCCAGCGGCCGGGAGCGCACCTCGAGCGTGAACCTCTGGCGCCCGCGCTCGAGATCGAGCTCCCGGATCTCCTCGCCCGCCTCGGTGCGCACCGCGATCGGCACGCGCAGGCGGTACGCGGGCTCCGGCTGCGCGAGCGTCACTGTCACGCGGAAACCGGCGCCCGAGCGCGCGTGCGCCGCCTCGGCGATGCGCACGGACGGCGCGCCGGTCCGTTTGAGCCATTGCTCGAAGAAGACGCGCAGGTTCTGTCCCGACGCGACCTCCAATGCGCGCCGCAGATCCGCCCACGAGGCGACGCGGAAACGCTGCTCGCGCCAGAACTCCCGGATGCCGCGGTCGAAGGCTTCGCGCCCGATGAGGTCGCGCAGCATCAGGAACACCATCGCCGCCTTGTTGTAGCCCACGATTTGCGAGGCGCCGTGCGTGCGCGAAGTGAATGCGGCGAGCGGCGCGTCCTGCGCGGGCGGCAGCGCGGCGAAATCGCGCAGCCATGCAAGCCGCATTTCGCGCGCGGCGTCGGCGCCCTCGCGCTCCTGGTACGCGTAATCGGCCATGAACGTGGTCAGCCCCTCGGACCAGTTGCCGCGCGCGTAATCGGGATAGACGCCGTTGCCCCACCAGTTGTGCAGCACTTCGTGCCCGAGCGAGGTCGCGCGGATGAACGGCAACCGCAGCACCTCGACGCCGAGATAAGTCAGGGTGGGCATCCCGAAACCCGTTGGCGTCGGGCTCGAGACCACGCTGAACTCGGTGAACGGGTACTCGCCGATCCAGGATTCGTAGAGCTCGATGTAGCCGGCCACCGAATCGAGGTACGCGCTCGCCAGCTCCGCCACCTGCGGGTGGAAATAGGTGCGAAGCGCAATCGGCCTGCCGCCCGCGCCGCGCATCGTCCTCGACTCGACGCGGTAGGGCCCCGCCATGAGGTCGATGCCCTCGGCGGGGAACGGAAACTCGAAGCGCGCGCGGTAGCGCCCCTCCGACTCGGACTCCTCCACGAGCCGTCCCGCGACCAGCCCGCGGCTCCCCTGCGGCAGCTCGAGCGCGACCCGGTAACGCGCCAGCGCGCCGGAGACGCGCGGATACCAGCCGCTCGAATCGGGCAGGAAGGTTCCCTCGGCTCCGCTCACCGGATCGCCGGCGAGAAGCACCTGCCGGTGATCGAGCGACGCCTCGAGCGGCGCGAGCGTGCCGCGCCAATCGATTTCGATCCGGCGTGATGCGCCGCGCCCGCCGGCAAGGCGCCAGGTGCGCAACGCGCCCGCCTCCGCGCTGCCTGCACCGAGAGGCGTGCCGTCCGCGAGCACCCGCGTCACCTCGAAGCGGCGGGCGAGCGCGAGCGTCAGCGGACCGCGGGCGCTCGCGGTGATGACGCTGCGCCCTTCGATGCTGCGCGCCACCGGGTCGATGCGCACGGTGATGTCGTATTCGACTGCGGCGGCGCCCGCACCCGCGGCATGGAGCAGCACCACGGCCGATATTGAAAGCCGGCAATAAAAATCGGCAACCGCAGATAAACGCCGATACACGCCGATCATTCCGGTGATGAGTGACGGGTGATGAGTGATGGGCGATAGGCTATTAACCCCTGTGCACACCAATCCATTTCCCATTCACCATTCACTATTCACCATTCACCGTTGTTCACGGCGCCAGCGCCGGAAATTTCGCCGTGATCTCCACCGTGGCGTCCTGGCGCCTCACCTTCAACGGCAGCCACGTGCCGGGCGCCTGGCGCTGCACCGCGTCGGAAACGTCGGTCATGCGCTTCACCGCGAGCCCCGCGATCTCCGTGATCACGTCACCGTCGCGGATGCCGGCCGCCTCGGCGATGCTGCCCTTCTGCACCTCGACGATGCGCACGCTGTCCTGTGCGAGCTCGATGCGGATGCCGAGCCGCTGGCGCGGCCGCGCGGGGGAAACGGGCGCCGCGACGCCGAATACCGCGTCGGCGATCCCGGCCACGAGCTCCCGGCACTCCCTGTCCCGGTCCCAGGGCAGCAACGTGGCGACGTCCGTGACACCGAGGTCCTTGAGCTGGTGCGGGACACCGTAGCCGTGCACGATGTGGCCTCCGCCCATGATGCCGACGACGAGCGGCCGGCCCGGGCGGGCGAGCGCCGCGTGCAATCGTTGCGCCATCGCACGGTCCCACAGCTGCTGGCTCTCGACGAAGCGCCGGAAGTCCGGATCATCGCGGCCGGCTTCGGGCTTCTTGCTGCCCTCGCGCTCGTGCTCCCGGTAGACCGGAAGCAGGTAGTCGAGGTAGGCCGTGCTCGGCGCGGCGGGGCGCGTCACGCCCTCGCGTTCGCCCTCCGGCACCGCGTCGAAACCCCTGGCGGCGGCCTCGCGGCGCAGCCGATCGTCGATGTTGAGCGCCACCATCGGGATCCGGTTCATGCGCGCGAAATGAAACAGGGGAAGATAGAGGTTCGGATCCATGCGCCAGACGTTGCGCCAGTCGGAGGCCCCGAGAAACTCCGCCTCGGAGAGTTCCCCCGCCACCCAGCGGTCGAGCGCTTTTTGCACCCGGCGCGGAAACATCTCGAAGCCGATCGCCATCTCGGGCCGGATCGCGTGCAACGCCGCGAGCATCTGCAGCTGCCAGCGGTGATGCTCGGCGCTCTCGTGGCGCTCGCCGAGCAGCACCACCGAGCGCTTTGCCGCGCGCGCGACGACTTCGGCGCCCGGGAGCCGCGCTCCGCCGGGAAGGACCCAGCCCCCCACCGGCACGCAGTCCGCGCGCGGCTTCTCGCCGGGCTTCGCCTGCGCCCACGCCGCGCTCGACGCGGCGAGAAACACGAGCAGGACGATGCCGCGGAACCCGGTGTTCATGAGATGACGGTCCGCCGGCCGGTCGGCCGCGCCCTAGCCCTCGGCGGGAACGCCGTTCCCCGGCCCCCTCACGCGCACGAACGTCGTCCGCTTGGTGAGTTCCTTCAGCTTGCGCGCGCCAACGTAGGTGCACGCGGAGCGCACGCCACCCAGGATTTCCTGCACGGTGTTGGCGACCGGGCCGCGATATTCGACGAGGATCTCCTTGCCCTCGGACGCGCGGTACTGGGCGACACCGCCCGCGTACTTCTCCATCGCCGCGCGCGAACTCATGCCGTAGAAAGGCTTGTATTGCCTGCCGGCGCGTTTCACGATCTTGCCGGCGCATTCGTCGTGGCCGGCGAGCATCCCGCCCAGCATCACGAAATCCGCCCCGCCGCCGAAGGCCTTCGCGAGATCGCCCGGCGTGGCGCAGCCGCCGTCGGCGCAGATTCGGCCCTCGAGCCCGTGCGCGGCGTCCGCGCACTCGATCACCGCCGAGAGCTGCGGGTAGCCGACGCCGGTCATGTCGCGCGTGGTGCAGACCGAGCCCGGGCCGATGCCGACCTTGACGATGTCGGCGCCGCACAGGATCAGCTCCTCGGTCATCTCGCCGGTGACGACGTTGCCGGCCATGATGGTCATTTTCGGGTAGGCCTCCCGGAAATTCTCGACGAACTTCACGAAGCCTTCCGTGTATCCGTTGGCGACGTCTATGCATACGTATTCGATCGCCTCGCCCACGCGCCCGATTACGCGCTCGAACTTTTCCCGGTCGGCCTTCGTGATGCCCATCGAATAGAACGCGTTCGACTTCACCTTCAGGGACCGGAAGAAACCGGCGAGCTCTTTCTCACCGTAGTGCTTGTGCAGCGCGACCGAAAGGCCGTAGGGCGCGAGCGCGAGCGCCATCTCGAAGGTGCCCACGGTGTCCATGTTCGCGGCGATGATCGGTATGCCGCGATACTTGCGCTGCGAGTGCTTGAACGTGAACTCGCGGTGGATGTCCACCTCCGCGCGCGAGGGCAGCGCCGAGCGCTTCGGGCGGATCAGCACGTCCCTGAAATCGAGCTTGATGTCGCGGTCTATGTGCATGGCCGAGTGTTCCGGGCTTGTCAGCGGATAATCCCCTGATTCTACCCGGCGCGCCCTCTAGTCGATCTTGAGGTTCAATTTCTTCAGTATCTTTCCGTTCACGTCCATCTCGCGCCGGATGTAGGCATCGAACTCCGCCGGGGTCATCGCCGCCGGTGTGAGGCCCAGCCGGCCCAGCGGCTCTTTTACCTCCGGGAGCTGCAGCGCGCGCGCGAACTCGGCGCTCAGCCGGTCGATCGCGCCCCGCGGCGCGCCCGCGCGCGCGACCGCGCCGAACCAGTTGATCGCGTCGAATCCGGGGTACCCCGACTCGGCGATAGTGGGGACGTTGGGCAGCGCCTCGGTGCGCGTTGCGGAGGTTACGGCGATCGCGCGCATCTTGCCGGAGGGGATGTGCGGCGAGCAGTCGAGGACGTTTCCGACCAGCATGCTCGTGTGCCCGCCGAGCACCGCCGTCATCGCCGGGGCGCCCCCGCCGTAGGGCACCACGATGATATCAATTTTTGCGGCGTCCTTGAACATCTCGCCCGCGAGGCGCCCGCCGCCGATCACGCTTGCGACGCCCCACGTCAGCTCGCCCGGGCGCGCACGCGCGAGCGCGACGAGCTCCTTGACCGTCTTCACGGGCAGCGACGGGTGCACGCAGATGATGAGCGGGTTATACGCGATGCGCGTGACCCCGGAGAAGTCCTTCAGGGGATCGAACGGCAGCTTCGCCTGAACGAACGGATTGACGGTGAAGCTCGGGGCCATGAAGAGCAGCGTGTGCCCGTCGGCGGGCGCGCGCGCGACCAGCTCGCCGCCGATCACGGTGTTGGCGCCGGGCCGGTTCTCGATGACGACGCTCTGGCCGAGCGCCTTGCTCATCGCCGGGGCCACCGTGCGCGCGAGCGTGTCCACCGTGCCGCCGGGCGGGAACGGCACCACGAAGCGCACGGCCTTCGCCGGGAATTCCTGCGCGGGGGCGGGCAGCGCGCAAAACGACAGGACGGCCAGTAACGCGGACGCGGAACGCTGGAACCCAGGGATCATCGCAGTCTCTCCTTCCTGTTCGCATCACCCGGGATGGGCGGCGATCGGGGACACTAGAACCTATGAAATAGGTTCTAGCCTACCATCTGCCGCACCGGCCCGGAGGCCCGGGCGCGATGTGGCACCGATATTTTCGCGCAGCGTGCGCCGTCGGCCTCCGCGCTCTACAATCGGCGGACCGAGGCGCTACGGGCGGGCCGCCGTCTACCGGCCGGTCCGATGCCCGTGCTGCAGCATCGGTGGAGAGTCGAACGCAGGCATGAGACTCGACCGGGACGGTGAAGGCAGCCGAAAACACCCGTCTGCCGGACCGCAATGCAACCCAGACCCTGAAGGAGAAAATCATGTCCACATTCATCAGTCTTCTGAGCTTCACCGACCAGGGCATCCGCAACATCAAGGATTCGCCAAAGCGGGCGGAAGCCTTCAAGGAGATGGCCAACAAGCTCGGCGTCAAGGTCAAGGCGATCTACTGGACCCTCGGCCATTACGACCTGGTCATCGTCATGGATGGAAAGGATGAAGCGGTCACATCCGCGTTGCTCAAGGCCGGTTCTCTCGGCAACATACGCAGCGAGACGTTACGCGCATTCTCCGAGGCGGAGATCGGCCCGATCATCGGCAACGCCAGCTAGCGAATGTAGCATCCGGCGTCGTTATGGGGATTGTGTGCGGATCGCGCCGCCTCCGCGATCCGTGCATCCCTTCCTCGTCGGTCGGTGGCCCGACCCGTAGCTCCCCATGGCAGGGCGCCCGACGCAGCGACGGAACGCCCATGCACGGCTTGTCGTCAGAGGTAGAATCCAGACTCGGTCGCGGGGCAGAAACGCGACTAACGGAGACAAGATGGACGAAACTCTCGCGCACCGCACGGCCGGGCCGCGCGCCCAGAGTGACGCAGCGTCCCTGAGAATCGCGCGCATCGAGGCCATACCCGTCGCGCTGCCCCTCAGGAAACCCGTAGTAATGGCCGGGGAGCGCATCGACCGCGCATATAACCTCCTCGTGAGAGTCGCGTCCGAAAACGGCCTCACGGGCTGGGGCGAGGCGGCTTCCGCCCCGCTCATGACCGGCGACGTGCTGCCGGGCATGGTCGCGGCAGTAAACGATCATCTCGCCCCTCTGGTGACGGGACAGGATGCGCTACGGCGCGCGGAGCTGGCGCAGCGCTGCGCCCATGCATTGCTCCACAACACCGGGGCAAAGTGCGCGGTCGACATGGCGATCAACGACCTGGTGGGGCATCACCTGGGCGTCTCTCTTGCCGATCTGTTCGGAGGTAGCCTGCGCGAGACGTTGCAGCCCATGTATCTGCTGGGCAACCCGAAGGTCGAGGATGATATCGCGGAGGCCAAGGGCAAGCTGGACGAGGGTTGGTCTTTCTTCAAACTCAAGATTGGCATCAAGCACCCCCTCGAAGAAGCGCGTGCGGCAATCGAGATTCGACGCCATCTCGGCGACGGGGTGGCGCTCTGCGCGGACGCCAACATGGGCATGACGTTCGCCCATGCGCGCCTTTTCGCCGAGCGTGCACAGGAAGCGAATCTGCTGTTCATGGAGCAACCCTTGCATAGCGATGACGCCGACGGCATGGCGGAGCTTGCCAGGGTGAGCCCCATCCCGCTCAATGGGGACGAGTCCATCGGTAGCCTGGCGAGCCTGCTGTCGCTGCATCGCAGCGGCGCGATTCAAGGCGCCAATATCAAGACGATCAAGATGGGGGGAATTTCCCCCACCGTGCAGGCAATGTCGGTGTGCGGTGCGCTTGGCCTTCGAATCAACCTGGCGGGCAAGGTCGCCGAATCGAGTATCGCCGCGGCAGCGATTGTGCAGCTCGGATGCGTAGCGCCCAACCTGGACTGGGGGCTGAATATCACCAATCACTACCTTGCGGAGGACCTTACGGATGCACCGCTTACCATCGAGCGCGGGACGGTCTCCCGGCCGCGCGAGCCGGGCTTGGGAATAAGGGTCAGCGAATCAAGAGTGAATCGCCTTCGCTTGAAGTAGCGTCGCGGCAACTAAGAAACTAGTCCGCCTTCACGTTCGCCTGCCGCGCGACCTTCGCCCATTTGACGAGGTCGCGCTGCAGTACTGCCGCGAACTCTTCACTGGTGCTGCCGACCGGCTCCGCGCCCAGGGCGGCGAATTGATCCTTCATGCCTGGATCGCGGACGGCCTTCACCACTTCGTTCTGTATTCGACGCACGACTTCAGCCGGCGTCCCGGCCGGACCGAAGATCCCGTACCACGATCCCAGCTCGAACCCCTTCAGGCCTGCTTCGGAAACGGTCGGTATTTCGGGCATCAGCGCGGAACGCTTGACGGAACCGATGCCGAGCGCGCGAAGTTGCCTGTTCCGGATAAAGGGCGCGGAGGCGGTAATCGAATTCCATGTCATCGTCACGTAGCCGGAGATCGTATCGAGCGTCGCGGGCGGCAAGCCTTTGTATGGCACGTGTACGCCCTTGATGCCCGCCATCAGGTTGAACAGCTCGAAACCGAGGTGCGAGGAGCTGCCTGTTCCGGAAGAGGCATAGGTGAGCTGTCCGGGCCGTGCCTTGGCAAACGCGATCAACTCCTTGAGGTTCGCTACGGGCAACGAGGGATGGACGAGCAGGACGAAGGGCGATTCTCCGACGAGCGAGATGGCAGCGAAATCCTTGAGCGAATCGTACGGCAGCTTGGAGAACACCGCGGGATTCGTCGTGTGGGTGCCGGTCGTACCCATCAGCAAGGTATATCCGTCCGGCGCGGAGCGGGCCACGACCTCGGATCCGATGATGCCGGATGCGCCGGCGCGATTGTCCACCACGAACGTCTGGCCCATGTTCTCGCCAAGCTTGCGGCCTATGAGACGGGCGAATATGTCGGCCCCGCCGCCCGCCGGAAACGGAACGATGAACCGGATGGGTTTTGCCGGATAAGACTGTGCCCATGCCGCCCCATGCAGGGAAACAGCCGCGAAAAAAGCCGCGATGGCAACGAGTCTCAGGCGCACAGTAACCCTCCTTCTTGATCCGATTACGATCGCTCAACGCATGCGAAACTGCTGCGCTACCGAACCGGAAATCTATTTATGACGTAACTATTGTTCTCCGCCGCAAGGCACGCGTGCAGGGCGGAAACAGCGCGCTCATGATCCACTGCGCCGGGCGATCGCTTCGGCTATGGCTGCATTATCCCATGGCCCTTCGCCCTGCCGCATGCAGTCCTCAAGCAGCTCCGCGTACACGGTCGCGAAAGGAAGTTCCTGGCGCGCCGCGCGAGCCTGCTCGAGCATGAGCCGGAAATCCTTGAGACTCTGATCAACACGGCTCTGCGGCTCCCGATATTCCCTGCGCGCCATGAGCGGGCCCTTGATGTCCATCGCCTGGGAATATGCCGCCGATCCGCGCGCCACCTCCAGGAATGCCGATCGGTCGAGTCCGAGCCGTTCCGCAAAAACGAGCCCTTCGGCAACCGCGGCACGGTTGAGGCCGAGGATCAGATTCACGGCGAGCTTCGCGCGCGAGCCGCTTCCCACGCTGCCCAGATAGTAGCGGCGCGGGCAAATGGCATCGAGCACCTGCGCGGTCCGCTCCATCAACGTGCGGTCGCCGCCGACGAGCCCTACGCCCTCGCCTGCGGCCACTTGCCGGCTCGTTCCGGAGATCGGAACTTCGAGGAGCAGGGTGCCACGGGGGCCCACGCGGGCGGCAAGCGCGGCGAGGCGGTCCGGATCGCAGGTGCTCGTGCAGATCAGGACGCGAGTACCCTGCGTATCCGCGAGCGCCTCGAGCACGCCGCCCGCGCCTTCGACCACCTGCTCGACCTGGTCGGTCGTGAAGACCGCGAGCACCATCGTGTCGCAAGCCCGGGCGACTTCCGCGATCGACGCGGCCGGCTGCGCGCCGACGACCGCGACGGCGGCAACTTTCTCCGAATCGACGTCGTACGCAAGCACGTC
Organism: Betaproteobacteria bacterium; assembly: GCA_016868035.1. Classification (GTDB taxonomy): domain Bacteria; phylum Pseudomonadota; class Gammaproteobacteria; order Burkholderiales; family SG8-41; genus SG8-41. The sequence goes on from VGID01000002.1 coordinate 58,859, forward strand.
GAAACGTGCCTGCGCGAGACGCCGCGCACACGCCGTCCCCATCAACCCGCAGCCGATAACCCCGACTCGTCCCATTGCTGCCCAATCGCTGACCGGAGGCAAATCGAATACAAGCTTTTAACAGCTTCGTGGAATGCTTCAGCAGGATTTTTCAGTATATCCATTCAAGGCAGCGCAGGCTACGCTACCGGCTGCCAGGAACCTACGTCGGGGCCGAAGAGTGATCGAGTCTGGTTGAGCCGGGCCTTTGCTCCCTTACGACGCCGGCGCCACGCGCGGTCAACTCCGCTGCGCCTCGAGCGGGCGCAGGAGCGGCATCAGGTAAATGAGTCCCAGCACCGGGCCGATCGCGAGCGGCACGAACAGGTACGCGGGAGGCACGATCGCCGCAAGCTCATTGAGCAACTGGATACTGACGATGGAAATCGCGAAGCCGATGCAGTTCGCGATGGTGAGCGCCGATCCGACGAGCGCCTTCGGGGCATTCTGCGCATTCAGGGTGGAGAACTGCGGCGAGTCCCCGACCACGACGATCCCCCAGAACACGAGGAACGCGAGAAAGACAGGCGTGGGCGCGAAGAACAGGAGCGGCGAGATCGCGCAGCACACGCCCGAGGAGAGCAGCTGCGCGAACGCAACCGGCGCGCTACCGGTTCGCAACGAGACCAATCCGCCCCCGGCGCAGCCGAAGAAGCCCGCGGCGATGACGCAGAACGCCCAGAACGGAATGTTCAGGGCATCCCCCGCGCCCTGGGCGAGATGCGCGGCAAGCACCACCGGGACGAACGCCCAGAAGGCGTAGAGCTCCCACATGTGGCCGAAATAGCCGAACGCAGAGGCGCGAAACAGCCGTGAGCGGAAGATCACGGCCAGCGCGGCGGGATCGAATTTCGTGCCTTTCGTCAGGTGCGGGCCGTCGGGCACGAGCAGCAGCATCGAAACGCCTCCCAACACGGCGATGCCGGAGACCGACATCGTGACCCCCTCCCACGGGAAGGTCTGCCCCATGCCTTTCAGCAGATGCGGGAACGCGGTGCCCAGCACCAGTGCGCCCGCCAGGAAGCCGATCGCATTGCCGAGGTCGCGCTGGTACCAGCCCGACGCGATCTTCATTCCGACCGGGTAGACGCCCGCAAGAAAAAATCCGGTCAGGAAACGGAACGCCAGCAGCGAGCCGAAGCCGTCCGGAAGCAGGTAGATGCCGAGGTTCGCGAGCGCGCCGAGCAACGAGCACGCGAAGAAAACCTTGCGCGGCGAGAACCGGTCGGAGATCGCGAAGAACGCGAAGGTCAGCGTCCCCGTGATGAACCCGAGCTGGACGGCGGAGGTGACGTAGCCCAGCGCGTCATCCGCGAGCCCCCACTGCTGCTGCAGGTCCCCGAGCACCGCGTTGCCGGCGAACCACAGCGAGGTGCCGGCGAACTGCGAAAAGATGATGACGAAGAGGATCCAGGGCGGGCGCGCTGCCGCGCCCGCCGGATGGCTAGCTGGTGGATCGGCCATCATTCTCCCCTTCGACGAACTCGCTCCCCGGCTGCAAAAGACCCCTCGAAGACCCGAGTATACCAATCGGAGAACCACCGCCCGGGAACAGCGGGCGTCTTTACGAGGCGTGGAAGGCAGGCGAAACTACTCGCCGGTTGCCGCCGAGGAGCGAACGGTGAAGGAAACGAAATATCTATACACGCTGCAGAACGATCCCCTGCTCACGTACTACGCGAACGCCGGACACAACCCTCCCAAGCTCGGGAACTGGTGCGGCGGCGCGGCTGCGGTGGCCGCACTGGGCGGCGGCGTCGGGCTCGCGGGAGACACCAACCTGCTCATCGCCTACGTGGTGACCTTCACCCTCGTCGTGTACGTCTACGTCCACAAGCTGCAGCAGGAATGGGTACGCGGCGAGTACGCCGCGCGCATCGCGCAGAAGGAGTATCTTGTCAACCTCGAGCGCTGGATCCACGAGGTCGAGCAGCGAGGAGTCGAGCTGCCCGATCGGCCAGCGCAGTGAGAATACGTTACAGGATGGGGCAAGTCCATGTGAAGAAAATGTGAACCCGGCTCCATTTCCAACGTTAGCGACGCGTATCGTGTCGCCGGATTTCGCACTCGGGTCATGGTGCGCGGCGTCTTCGGTGATCCGCAAGCACGAGTGGTTACGCTCGTGCGGCGCTCAAAAAAACTCTCTGTGGGGCCTGCGGCCGAGCGCATTGCGCTTGGTACGACCGCACGGTGCGCCGTGCGCGCGATCTGCCGTGCGGGGACTCGCGGGTGTATGTCGAGTTCGAGGTCAGGCGCGTCGATTGCCGGGTCTGTGGTACGGTGAAACGCGAGCGCCTGGGGTTTCTCGCCGACAACCCGTTCTATACCAAGCGCTTCGCCCACTACGTGGGCCAGCGCTGCCGCAGTTCCAGCATCCGGGACGTGGCCAAGGAACTGCGGCTGGACTGGCACACGGTCAAGGAATTGGACAAAGAATACATGCGCGCTCAACTGGCGCGAGCGCCCAAGCCGGCTCCGGCAGTGATTGGCATTGACGAACTCTCGGTGAGAAAGGTTCTAGTCTGTTCCAACCGCGCACGCCCCCGGGCGCTCACTCCGCCTTGGCGCCGGATTCCTTCACCGCCTTGCCGAATCGCGCGATCTCGGAGCGGATCCGCGCACCGAATTCCTCCGGCGTTCCACCGAGCGGATCCACGCCCATCTCGACCAGGCGCTTGCTGATCTCGGGCGAGCGCACGATGCGGGTCACGTCGGAGGCGATCTTGTTGACGATCGGCTTCGGCGTCTTGGCCGGCGCAACGATGCCGGTCCAGTTGCCCATCACGAACTCCTTGTAGCCCTGCTCGGTGAGCGTGGGCACGTCGGGAATGAACGGATGGCGCTGCTCCGTCAGGGAGCCGATCACGCGCAGCTTGCCCCCCTTCGTGTGCGGGAGCAGCTCCGGAATCGCGTTGACCATGATGTGCGCGTGCCCCGAGATGAGCTCGGGGACCGCGGGGCCCGCGCCCTTGTACGGCACGTGCGTCGCGTCGATCCTGGTCGCGACCTTGAACATCTCCATGGAAAGGTGGCTGATGACTCCGATGCCGCCGGAAGCGTAGATGAGGCGGTTCTTCTTCGCCCAGTCGATGAGCTCCGCGACGTTCCTGGGAGGGATGCCGCCGTGCACGACCATGATGAGGGGCGAGTTGCCGAGCACGACGACCGGTGTCAGATCGCGCTCCAGGCTGTAGTCGAGCTTGGAGTAGAGCGTCTGCGAAATGGTGTGCGCGGTGCTGATGTTCATGAACGTGTAGCCATCGGCGGTCGCCCTCGACACCAGGCCCGCCGCCAGATTCCCGCCCGCGCCCGGCCGGTTGTCCACGACCACCGGCTGGCCCCACGACTCGTTGAGCTTCTGGCCCACGATGCGCGCCATGATGTCGTTGATCCCGCCCGGCGGGAACGCCACGACGTAACGAACGGGACGGGTCGGGTATTCGGCCGCGCTCAACGCGCCCGCGAGCAGGCTGCCCACCAACGCTCCCGCGATCCCCCAAACTTTGACGATCATCATTGCCCCTCCTCCATGACGGTAGTCTTAGGTTTGCGTCTTGCCCGGTGATTGTCGCTCAACCGGCCAAGCGTCACAACGTACGCGGCCTACGCCGCCGTGGACCCGCGCGCGCGGCGCGGCACCGGTTCTACACGCGTCCCTCGCTCAGGTCGCGTTCCTGCGCCTCTCGATCGCGCTCCTCGGGCGGCCCGTAACCGCCGCCTGCGGGCGTCATGATGCGCAGCACCGAGCCGCGCGGCAGCCGGACGTCGGCCGCGGCCGACTGCAGCCTGCGCTCCCCGGGCATGCCGGGGTTCAGCACGAACGCGCCCGTTGCGCCATCCTTGCCGCCCGCCATGCCTTTCGCCGCAACGTGCTGGCGCTCGGAAGACAGGCTCACAACGATGTCGTCCGCCAGCACGCGGTAGTCACGGATCACCCCCGCTCCGCCGCGGTACCGGCCCGCCCCGCCCGAGCCTTCCCGTAGCGCATAGCGCTCGATGCGAAAGGGATACACGTGCTCGAGCGCTTCCACCGGAAGGTTGGACGAGCCGGAGGCGTGCACGCGCACGCCGTCCACGCCGTCGCGGCCCGCGCGCGCGCCGTAGCCGCCCGCAAGGGTCTCATAGTTGACGAAGTACGAACCCGTGCGCGGATCGGTACCCGACAGCACGTAGAGATGATGCGGCCCGCACCCCGCGAGCGCCTTGTCGGGCATCGCCTGCGAGAGCGCCTGCGCGATCACGTCGCCCAGCACGCTCGCCGATATCGAGCGGCAGCCGATCGCCGCCGGCGGCACCGGCCCCACCACGCTGCCCGGCGGTGCGCTCACGTGCAGCGTGCGATAGTAGCCCGCGTTGGCCGGCACCTCCGGGTCGAGCAGCGTCTTCGCCACCGTGTAGATCGTCGCGAGCAGCGCGCGGTACGGGATGTTGCGCGCGGAGAGCAGCTGCGGATCGGAGCCCGTGAAATCGAAATCGAGGCGGCCGGTTCCCACCGTGAGCCTGAGGCCGATCCGCGCGACGCTTCCCTCGGTGTTGCCGTCGAGAAAATCCTCGGCCTCGAAGGTGCCCCTCGGCAGCCGCCCGATCGCCGCGCGGAACCGCCTCTCCGTGAAGTCGAGATAGGCGGCGATGTTCGCTTCGGTCTCCTTCACGCCGTAGCGGCGGAAGAGCTGGAGCACGCCGCGCGTGCCCACGGTATTCGCCGCGAACTGCGCCTGCAGGTCTCCGCTTCTTTCCTCGGGCGTGCGCGAGTTGAGCAGCAGCACTTCGCTCACGTCGCGGTTGAGCTTGCCCCGGAGCAGGATGCGCACCGGCGGGATGCGGATGCCTTCCTGGTAGATCGACTGGCACACCGCCGCCTCCGACCCCGGAACCATGCCGCCGACGTCCGCATGGTGCGCGATGTTCGCGACGTAGGCGACGATTCTGCGGCCCATGAACACCGGCGCGATCACGTTGATGTCGGGTAGATGGGTGCCGCCGCCGTTGTAGGGGTCGTTGGCGATGAACATGTCGCCCGGACGGATTTCGGACTCCGGATAGCGCTTGAGGATCTCGTCCACCGCGCCGACCATCGAGCCCAGATGGATCGGCACGCGCTGGGCGAGCGCGATCACCTGCCCGGCGCGGTCGAAGATCGCGGTCGAGCAGTCCGCGCGCTCCTTGATGTTCGGGGAGAAAGCGGTGCGCATCAGGGTTGCGCCCATCTCCTCGGCGGTCGCGAGCAGGAAACGCGCGACGACCTCGGCCTTGACCGGATCCACGCGCCTCATGCCGTCCTCCCGCTCGCGGCGGTCCGCGCGAGCTCCATGTGCAGATAGCCGAGCCGGTCGTTCGTGACGCGCGCGCCCGGCGGCACCACGGTGGTCGTGTCCATCTGCTCGATGACGGCCGGTCCCGCGACGCGGCAATCGGCCGGCAGCCGCTCGCGGTCGTACACCGGCACCGTCACGAACCCGTCTCCGGAAAACCAGACCCTGCGCTTTTCCAGCAGCGCCCGCCTCGGGTCGCCGCGCGTGAGCTGGGCGCGCTCCGGCGGCGGGGTGCGGCGCCTCGCGGTCACCACGAGCCGCACGTTCACGACCTCCACCGGCTGGCCGCGCATCTCGTACCCGTAATGGGTCCTGTGCCGGCGATGAAAGTTTTCGACCAGCTTTGCGAGCGCCGGCCCCGTGAGACGGCCGCCGTTCAGCGCAAGGATCAGCTCGGAATTCTGCCCGAAATAGCGCAGATCGGCGTACCACTCGTGGCCCACCTGCGTCTCCCCCTCGCCGTCGAGCCAAGCGCCCGCGCGCTGCTTGAGCTCATCCAGGCCGGCATTCAGTGCCTCGAGGCTTGCGGCTTCCGCGCGCAGCAGGCGCGTGAGGCTGAAGTCGCCGCGCACGTCCGCGTGCAACAGGCCGATGGCCGACAGCAGCCCGGGCCGCGGGGGCACCAGCACCCGCCGCATGCCCATGTTGCGTGCGACGTCGGCCGCATGCAGCGGGCCCGCGCCCCCGAACGCGACCAGCGTGAACTCGCGTGGATCCTCGCCCTGCTCGACCGAAATCACGCGCACGGCGCCCATCATGTTCACGTTGATGATCTCGATCACGCCCGCGGCCGCCTTCACCGCATCGACGCCGAGCTTGCCCGCCAGCCCCGCGATCGCCGCGCGCGCCCGGTCGGGGTGCACCGCCATGCGCCCGCCCAGCAGCGTCCTCGGGTTCAGGCGGCCAAGCACGACGTTGGCATCGGTCACCGTCGGCTCCGTGCCGCCGCGCCCGTACGCGGCGGGGCCCGGGTACGCGCCCGCGCTCTGCGGGCCGACCTTGAGCAGCCCGCCGGCATCGACCCAGGCTATGGAGCCGCCGCCGGCGCCGATGGTATGGATGTCGAGAGTGCGGGTGCGCACCGGAAACCCGCCGATCTGGCGCTCGCTTTTCTTGGCCGGGTCCCCGCCCCGGACGAGGCACACGTCCGTCGAAGTGCCGCCCATGTCGAAAGTGATCAGGTCGGGAAGCCTCAGTTGCTTGCCCAGGCCCACCGACCCGATCACGCCGCCCGCAGGGCCCGAGAAGAACGTGTTGACGGGGAGCCTGCGCACCGCGCCGGGCGAGACGGCACCCCCGTTCGACTGCATCACGCGCGGCGTCCGGCGAATGCCCAGCCGTTCGATGCCGCGCTCGAAGCGCTCGAGATAGCTGTCCATCACCGGCATCAGGCTCGCGTTGACCGCGGCCGTGGCGAAGCGCTCGAACTCGCGAAACTCGGCCAGCACCTCGCCGGAGGTGCACAGATACACTTCGGGCCAGTGCTTCTTCACCAGGGCGCGAGCCTGCTGCTCATGCGCGGCGTTCGCGTACGCGTGCAGGAAGCAGATCGCGACTGCCTCGACCTTCTTCGATTTCAGCACCTCCACCGCGCGGCGCACGCCGTCCTCCGCGAGCGGGGCCACTTCGGAGCCGTCGTGCGCGATGCGCCCGCCGACCTCCAGCCGGCAGTCGCGCGGCGCCGGCGGCATCGGCTTGGGGATGTCGAGATTGAAATAGTGGGGACGCCGCTGGCGCGCAAGCTCCAGCACGTCGCGGAACCCTTCCGTCGTGATCAGGCCGGCCCGCGCCCACTTGCCCTCCAGCACCGCGTTGGTCGCCAGCGTCGTGCCCAGCACCAGGAAGCCGACGTCACTGCGCGCAAGCCCGTTCGCGTCGAGCAGCTCCGCAACTCCGTCGAGGATGCCGCGCGCGGGATCGTCCGTCGTGGTCGGAACCTTGTGGTAGTGATAGCGGCCGCGACCGATCTCGACCGCGACCAGATCGGTGAAGGTCCCTCCCGTGTCGATGCCGACGCACACCGTGCCCATCGTTTTCATTCCTCCTTTTACCGCGTTCTGCTTCCGTGCGCCGGGAACCAGGGGCGTTCGCTGTGGAAGCCGCGTCCGCAAACCGCAACGTTTCGTTGAGAGCCGATCGTATCGGCGTCGCCCGGCGGTTTCAACCCTCGCGGGATCGTTGCGTGCTTCGGCAACCGCGCCTCTGCGCGCCGATCCGTTCGCTCGAGGTGCTCGCGAGGAGCCTCGCGTGTCACATCGTGGACTCGAAGCCGCGCGCGTGCGTGGCTGCACGGGTCTGCCGCGCGCCCGAACACGGATCCCTCGAGACCGACGGCGCGCGCGTGTTTCCCCCCGCTTGTCCGCACGCAGGTGCGCCGGCCGTCGTGTACCGATTCCCGCTACCGGTTCTATATAATGTGGTCGCGGTCGCGAAGGTCGGATTTGCACCGGGCGGCCGACAGTGATTCACGCGGGATGATTCGTCGCGCACGGAGCATTCGGAATGGCAACCGTCCTTCCCCTCACGCACCCGGCCACGGCGCCGGAAGATGGCTACAGCCTGCGGCTGTGCGAAAGCCTCGCCCACTGGCGCTACGACATGCTGCCCGGGCCGGTGGTGAACACGGTCAAGGCGCTCGTGCTGGACACGCTGGGCGTCATTGCGGGCGGCGCGCGCGCGCCGGGCATCGCGGAACTGAATGCGAGGCTTTCCCGTTGGGAAACGGCGGGTTCTGCAACCGGGCTGATCGGGAAGCGCCGGTATTCCCCGCCCACCGCTGCGCTCGCGAACGCCGCCGCGGCGCATGCGCTCGATTTCGACGACCAGCACGATCCCGCCCGGGTGCACACGAGCTGCGTGGTGCTTCCGGCCCTGCTCGCGACCGCCGAGGACGCAGGGCCGGTTTCCGGGCGCGAATTCATCCTTGCTTTCGCCATCGGCGCCGAACTGCACGCGCGCCTGGGGCTTGCGTGCTTCAACAGCCTGGGCAAAGGCTGGCATCCGACCATGGTCTTCGGCACGCTCGCCGCGAGCATCGCAGCGGGCAGGCTCATGGCGCTCGACGCCGGCCGTCTCGCCAACGCGCTCGGCATGGCCTATCACCAGGCAAGCGGCTCCGCGCAGAGCATGCGCGACGGGGTGCTGTCGAAGCGGCTCGGCGCGGGCTTTGCGGCGCGCGCCGCGGTGCTGGGCGCGTTCCTCGCGGCCGACGGGCTCACCGGAACGCGCCGCACGCTGGAGGGAACCGCAGGCCTCTTCGCGCTCTACGAGCGCGGCGAGGTGCGGCCGGAATTGCTCACCGACGGTCTGGGCAGCGAATGGCGGGTGCTGGAATACAGCTTCAAACCCTACCCGTGCTGCCGCTGCAATCACACCGCGATCGGGCTGGGCATCCGGCTCCATCGGCAGGGGATACGCCCCGAGGAGGTCTCCGGGATCGAGATCCGGATGGGACAGGTCAACTGGATCACGGTAGGCGAGCCGTACGATCCCGCGCGCGACGAGATCGTGCACGCCCAGTTCAACGCGGCCTACAGTTTCGCGCGCGCATTCGCCGACGGGCGCGTGGACCTCAAATCGTACCGGCGGCCCGGCATCACGGATGCGCGCATCGCCGCGCTCACGCGCATCACGCGGGTGATCGCCGATCCGGCGATCGATGCGACCGCCATCGAGCCCGCGCGCGTGAAGCTCACCCTGAAGGACGGGCGCCAGCTGGAGGTTGCGAGCGACACGATCAAGGGCAGCCCGCAGGAGCCCATGAGCGAAGCCGAAGCACGGTCGAAGCTGAGCGGCTGCCTTGCGTTCGGCCTCGACGCAACGCCGGAGCAAGCGGACCGCCTCGCGCGGTGCGTGCAAGGTCTCGAGCAAGAGCCGGACGCCGCCGGGGCGCTTGTCTCCGCGTTCCCCGCGCGGTAAGCGGCGCCGGCCTCGGACACGCTACCCCGGGCCGCCCGGGGCCACTACGGGCGGAACGCAGGCGGCGCCCCCCGACCTCGACCCCTGGACTACGGGTTTCTGGCGTAGCGGCGCAGCACGAGCCGCAGGCGGTCCCGCGTCTGCGGCCGGATGCGGTGGGTCCAGGGCGTCTCGATCGCCGCTTTCCACGCCGCCGACTCCTGCACCTCCGGCGACGCGAGGTGATAGAGCGCGAGATAGCGGTGATTGCCGTCGCTCACGGCCCGTTGCACGCGGAAGCGCCGGGCGCACAGGCATCCCGGCACGCGAGAGAGGTTGGGGACGTGCTCCTCGTCGTTCCAGGCGTTGAATTCGGCCTCCGCCTCCGGAGCGACGTTCAGCGCGAGCAGCAGGAGGCCGTTCGCGCCCGACGCGGGCGCGCGAGCGTCGCCGGGCCGGATCTGCTCGGCCTCGAAACGGCAGATGCGCCGGCACCGGGACGTCATCCGCTTCGACCACGGCGAGAGGTTCTCCCCGGCGATGGCGCGGTATTCGGGCGAGCGCAGGACTTCCAGCGACGCGAGATCGTACGTGGCGATCGAGACCGTGGGCTCGCCCGCGCCCACCCAGCGCTCGCAGTTGACGAAGCCGGGAACGCGCTCGCGCTCCGGAATGTGCTCGGTATCGTACCAGTCGTTGAATTCGTCGCGGGCAACGGCGCCGTAGTCGAAGCCCGCGACCAGCAGCCCCATCGGCTTGCCGCCCACCGGTCCTCCTCAATCCACCTTGACGCCGGCCGCCTTGACCACGGGTCCCCACTTGGCGATCTCGGAGCGGATGTGGGCGCCGAAGGCCTCCGGCGCCCCGCCTACCGGCTCGAATCCGCTCCCGAGCATGCGCTTCTTCACCTCGGGTTCGGCGATCATGCGGTTGAATTCCGCGTTGAGGCGCTTGATGGCCTCGGCCGGCGTTCCGGCCGGGGCGAGCATGCCGTTCCACGACGTCGCCTCGAAGCCGGCGATGCCCGCTTCCTGCATCGTGGGCAGCTCCGGCATGCCGAGCGCGCGCTTGGCGCTGGTCACGGCGAGCGCCCGCACCTTGCCTGCCTTCACGAATCCGATGACGGATGCCGGCTCTCCGAGGATCATCGTGATCTCGCCCGCGACGAGCGCCACCGCGGCCGGGCCCCCGCCCTTGTACGGCACGTGCGTGATCTGGGTGCCGGTCACGGTGGTGAACATCGCCGCCGTGAGATGGTTGAACGCGCCGCTGCCGCTGGAGCCGTAGGTAAGCTCGCCGGGGCGCTTTCTTGCGAGCGCGATGAGCTCCTTCACGCTGTGCACCGGCAGCGAGGGATGCACCACCACCACCTGGGGCACCGAAGAGAGCCAGATGATCGGCGCGAAATCCTTTTCCGTGAACGGCACCCGTTTGTAGATATGGGGGTTGATGGCGTGGGTGCCGGAGAACGCGAAGAGAATCGTGTAGCCGTCCGCCGGGGCCTTCGCCGCAAGCTCGGCGCCGATGTTGCCCGCCGCCCCGCCGCGGTTGTCGATCACGATCGTCTGCTTGAGGGCGTCCGACAGATACGGACTCAGAATGCGCGAGAGAGTGTCCGCCCCGCCGCCCGGCGGCCACGGCACGATCCAGCGGATCGCCTTCTCGGGATAGGCGCCAAGCGCTACCGGCTGCGGCACGGCGAGGAAAGCCGCCGCGAGCGCCCCGGCGGCAAACAGCGCCCTTGCAATGACGGCCCTCATTTCGCTCCTCCCTCCTTCTATGGAATGATCCGCTGTCCGCGGTAGGCTGCAAACAGCCGGGCAAACATCTCGCGCGTGTCGACACGCTCGGAGAATCCGAAACGGCGTGCCTTGTCCACCGACGATATTATGTCCCACTCCGGTGCGAACACATAGTCGCCGTACGCCCACAGCGCGACGCGCGAGAGCGGCGCGGGCCGCAGCCCGTGCCGCGCGACGACGCGGTCCCACAAGGGGGCCTTGTCCCGCACGTAATCGGCGAGCCAGATCGCGCGCGCCTGCCCGGGCGTCACGCCGAGATGCGCGGCCAGCGCCGGCCACAGCTCGCTCCAGCGCGGATGATCGCCGTTCACCACGTTGAACGCGTGGTTCCCGCAGCGCGGATCGGTCGCCATCCACTCGAGCGCGTGCGCGAGCAGCCAGGGGTCGGTGAACTGCGTGCGCGACTGGAAGCTCTTCTCGCTGCCGGGAAAGAACAGCGGCTCGCCGAGCTCGCGCTGGACCGCCGCCAGCACCGCGATCACGAGCGCGATCGAGCGCGGGTGCGGCGTTTGCTCGTCGCACAGGATGTGCGGGCGGGCGATCGACCAGCTCCAGCGCGCGCCCGCCGCGCGGCGCCGGACGAGATCCTCCTGCGCGAAATAGAAGACCTGCGCCGGCCCGCGCGGTCCGTCCTCGACCGCGGGCAGCGCAATCGGGCCCACGTGGTGGCCGTAGTACTTCGATCCGTGCACCAGATTGACGTGCGCGAGCCGCGGTGCGCGCGGCTCGAGCGCGTCGAGCAGGTTGCGCAGCATCCGGGCGTTGGCCGGTTCCGGCTCGGGCGCGTTCTCGGCGTGATCGTGCCGCACGGCATAGAAGACATGCGTGATCCCGGTCGCGCCTGCAAGCCGGGCGCTCGCTTCTGTCGCGTCGAGAAGATCCACGGCGAGGTGCTTCGCGGCGACGTCGGCCGGCGGCTTGCGGCTGAGCGCGAGCACGGGCCAGCCGCGCGCGGCGAGATGTTGCGCGAGCCGGCGCCCGACGACGCCGCTCGCGCCCGCGACGAGCGCGAGACGCTCTTGCCCCTCAGCCCGCGACACGGGGGGTCATGTACCGCGTCGCCGGGCGGTAGACCGCAACGGCATGGCGCTCGACGCGCGCCGCAGCCGCCTCGCCCAGCACCGCGATCCCGCGCACGCGCGTGGAGCGGTCGATGCCGACGCAGACGAGCCACGTCAGGGTCAGCCCGGAGAGCGAGGCATCCTCGCGCTCGCGGTCCGCGACGACGAGGCAGGCGCCGGGGCCGACTTCGGGCGCCCGGTCCAGCCCGGAGAAGAGGTTGCGCCGGTAGTAGTGGCGGTCGATGAGCGGCTGCCACTCGCCCAGCCCGCGCACGCTGCGGTAATACGGGTCGTCGAAGACCCCGGCCCCGTCGAGGGTGTACATCGCGAGCGAGGGCGGATGCCCCGGATCCTCCGTCTTGAACCGCTGGGCCGAATGAATGCCCGCGACCGTCAGCATGATGCGCAGGTGCTCGACGTACCACGCATCCCACTCGGGCGCGCGCGCCGGATCCGCCAGGCCGCTCTGCGACATGAAGATCATGCGCTCCACCCTACGTATGGCCGCGCGCCCCTGCGAACGCCGCATTGCGTCCGGCGATGCGCCCCGAAATGAAGGCCCATCCCAGGTGATGGCCGTGGCCCTCGAGCAGCAGCCCTCCCTGCCCCGCCGAGCCCGCGGCGTAGAGCCCCGGGATCACGCTGCCGTCGCCGCGCAGCACGCGCAACCCGGGATCGACCTTGAGGCCGCCGTCGGTGAACACGACGTAGCTCTTCACCGGACCCAGCGCGTAGAACGGCGCGGCATCCAGGGCCGGCCGCGAGCCGCGCGCCCCCGCGTTGTAGGCGGACACGGCGCGAGCGAACGCCTCGCCGGGCACGCCCATGCTCGCCGCGAGCCCATCGACCGTCCGCGCCTCGTGGTAGATGTCGGCGCGATTGCGCCGGTAGTCGGCGAGATAGGCATACGACACACCGGGCGCGGTGGAGACGTAATGCGGCCACGCCGAGAATTTCCCGGCGACCTCGCGATCGAAGACGATCCACGCGATGCGCTCCGGCTGCGCTGCCGTATCGAGGTTGGGAGTGCCCAGCTCGTCGGTGAAGCGCTCGCCGCGCCGGTTGACCAGGATCGCGCCCTCCTTGTAGATCTCGGGCGAGGGGCCGAGCGCGGTGGTGAGAAAGCTCATCAGGAACGGGCGCAGCAGCCACTGGGGCAAGCGCTCGTAACACCAGGCCATGGACACGGCGAGCGGCCGCCATGGCGGCAGCCGCCGCAGGAAATTCTCTCTCGTGGGCGGAATGAAGCGCATGATCGGCCCGCGGATGATGTCGCCGTTCACCACCACCGCTCCGAGCTCCCGGGCCATGCGGTGGCCGTCTCCGGTCGCGGATACATTGACCGCGTCCACCGCGGCGAGCTGCGGCGAGGCGAACTCCGCCTTGAGGTCGTAACTGGCGCTGTAATCGCCGCTCGCCAGCACCACGCCGCCGCGCGCCTGGAATCCGCGCGCTGCGCCGCCGGCGTTCGCTTCCACCCCGACCACGCGCCCGCCCTCCGTCACCAGCCGCTGCGCGGTCGTGCCGAGGCGCATGTCCACGCCCAGCCGGCGGCAGTGGCGAGCGAGATGATAGGCGAACGAGCGCGAGTTGGGCACCACGTTGTGCATGCGATCGTGGCGGTGCGGCGGCTCGGGCATCGGCCCCACGAACACGACGCCGAGCCGCATCAGCCACTCGAGCATGTCCGTCGTGTTCTCGACCAGGATGCGGCGCAGCACGGGATTGTCGCGCGGCGCAAGCCGCCCCGCGTGCTTTTCCATGTCCTCGAAGTGCTCCTGCGGCGTGTCCTGGATTCCCGCCTTTTTCTGGTGCAGGCTGTTGGTCACCGTGATCGAACCCACGGACCACGAGGTCGAGCCGCCGGGTTCCGGGTTCTTCTCGAGCAGCACCACGCTGCGCCCGAGACGCGCGGCCTCGGCGGCGGCGGCGAGCCCCGCGCCGCCGCCGCCCACGACGACGACGTCGAACGTTTCCGATTCAGCAGTCACGTATTGGTCGGGATGTGGAATCCGCAGACGAATGCAAACGAGCTTACCGCGGGAACCCTTCGCGTCGAGGACGCGCAGGACGCGAAGAACCGGGCGACCCGGTTTCGCGCCTTTCCCCGCGATCGGCGCAGGCTGTTGGTCGTCCTCGCCTGCGCTCCGCGCTCAGGCCGATCGGCGCAGGCGCTTCGCACGCGGCCGGAGCGCGCCCGGCTCCGAGAGCTTGCGCAGCAGGCTGCCGCAATCGGTGATGCGCGGGTCCACGCCCATCTCCGCGTACGCCTGCCACGCGGTCGCCTGCACCGCCGAATAGACAGGCTTGCCGAGGTCCCGCTCCAGCAGGTCGATCACCTCGAGCGCGCGCAGCTGGGTACAGGCCACGAAAACCGCTTCGGTGTCGGCGCCGCTGGTTTCCTTCACCTTCTGGTAGATCTCCTCAGACTGGATCTTCGCGTGATCGAACATGTCGAGCATGTCGAAGGTGCCGAGCCGGGAGACTTCGATGCCGTGGGCGCGCAGGAACTGCTTCAGGCGCTCGTTGGTGAGCTCGACATACGGGGTCACCACGTCGACCTTGCGGTGGCCCCCGGCGAGCAGGCAGGCCGCCATCGCGCCGGCGGTGGTCACCGTCGGCGCCCGCGTGATCTCGGTCAACTGCTCGCAGATCCGGGCGTTCCACTCGGGTCCCTCGAAGAAGCTGCCGCTCGTGCAGCCGTAGGCCACGACGTCGGGCTCGACCATGGCCACATCGCGCGCCGCGGCCTTGCTCGCGTTCTCCATGCTGCGCAGCTCCTCCGGCGTGCCGTGGCGCCCGCCCGAGATGCGTGCCGTGTGCACCGACACCCCCTCGGGCGCGATCCGCCAGAACTCCGTTTCCATGGTGGTGTTGATCGAGGGCACCAGCAGGCCGATGCGCCCGCGCCATCCGTACATGATCGCTCTCCTTCCCCTAAGCGGTTTGAACCTGCCGGCCGGCGGCCGCGACCTCGCGCAGCAGCCGGCCGTACCCGGTGACATCCGGCGCCCCGATCATTCGAAGCGCCGCCCAGACGCTCGCCTGGGTGGTCGAAACGACGGGCTTGCCGGTATCGCGCTCGATGCGATCGAGCACGTCCATCGTCCTCCAGTTGGTGCAGGCGAGCACGATCGCGTCGGCGTCGGGCCGGTCCACCTTGCGCGCGAGCTCGTAGGCCGTGTCGGCGGCAAGTCGCCCAACCTTGAGGTTGTCCACATAGCCCAGTCCCTGCGCGTCGAGCACGGTCACGCCGCTTGCCTCGATGAACGATCTGGCGATCGCGTTGACCTTCTCGTCGTAGGCCGAGCCCAGTGCGACGCGCCTTGCGCCGAAGTGGCGGATCGCCTCGATCAGCGCCGTGGAGGTGGTGGTGGCGCGCTTGCCGCTCGCGGCCTCCAGCCTGCCGATCAGCTCGCGGTCATAGCCCAGGCCCTTGAGGAAACTCGGGGCGGTGGCGCCGAGCACGATGACATCCACGTCGGCGGACGCGAGCAGCCTCGCCTGCGCTTCCATGTCCCGGACCATGCCGAGGATGGCCTCGGGCGTGATCTGCGTGAGGTAGAGGCGCGCCGTGTGGAGAGTCACGCCCGGCGGCAGCGCGCGGTAGAACTCCACCTCCACCGTGGTGTTGGACGAGGGGACCAGCAGGCCGATGCGGGACATCGTCGAAGCACTCCAGATCGTGGAATGGATCCCAATAGCGACGCGGCAGGCTTCTTTATAGTTGGCCCTCTCGCGAGTGTCAACGCATTCCCGCACCCAGTCCGCAGTACGGAATCAGTCCTGCATCACGAGCACCACCTTGCCCAGCGCCTTGCGGTCGCGCACGGCTGCAAGCGCGGCGCCGTGCTCGCGCAACGGGAACCGCGCCATCACGCGCGGCTGCACCTTGCCCTGCTCGTAGAAGGCGCAGAGCTCGGCCTGCGCGCGGCGCACCTTTGCGGGCTCGCGGTCACGGTAATCGCTGATCTGCAGCCCGATCACCGAGATGTTCTTGACGAGGATGAGCCCGGCCTTGACTTCCGGGATGCGTCCCGCGGCGAAGCCGACGATGACGACGCGCCCGCACCACGCGACCGCGCGCAGACTCGCGTCGAATACGTCGCCGCCGACGGGATCGACCACGATGTCCACGCCGCGCCTGCCGACGGCGTCGAATACCTCCCGGCGCAACGCCTCGCGCAGGTCGGGGACGTCCGTGCGCACGACGTGATCGGCGCCGGAAGCCTTCGCGACCGCGGCCTTCTCCGCCGAGCTCACCGCTGCGACCACTCCCGCACCGAGCGCTTTTGCCACCTGCACCGCGGCGAGCCCGACGCCGCCGGCGGCGCCCGTGACGAGCACGGTCTCCCCGGCCTTGCATCCCGCGCGCTCCACCAGCGCGAAATGCGCGGTGAGGTAGACGAGTCCCATCGCGGCGCCTTCCTCGAAGCTCATGCGCGCCGGCATTGCGAAGCAGTTCTGCTCGGGCACGACGCAGCGCTCGGCGTATGCGCCGTGCTCGGTCTGCGCCATCACGCGCTCGCCGGCCTTCACCAACGTCACGCCCTCGCCCACCGCGGCGACGACCCCGGAGAGGTCCTTGCCGGGCACGAAAGGCCGCGCAGGCAGCTTCTGATAGGTGCCGTTGATCACGAGGATGTCGGGAAAGTTGACGCTCGCGGCGCGCACGTCGATCAGCACCTCGCCGGGGCCCGGATGCGGAGCCGGAACATCGGCGAGCGCCACGTTTTCGATCGGGCCATGCTCGCTCACGACCAGCGCGCGCACCGGCTCGCCCCTCGCCCTACTTCAACAGGGAATTCGCTTCGCCGAGCGCGGGATATCCCGCCTCGCTCTCCGGCGAACGGAACAAACCGGCCACCGGCACCGGCAGCGCTGCGATCGCGCTGGCGCCGGCCACGAGCTTGCGCGCGAACACGCCGCGCGCGGCGAAATGCGCGTCGCCCAGCGCCTCTTCCAGGCTTGCCATCACCGAGCAGCAGGCGTCGCGGTCCTCGAGGCGGCTGCTCCACTCCGCGGCAGTTTTCGAGCGGATGATCTCCGCCACGGCGCGCTTTGTCGCGGCCGGATCCCTCGCATCGTCGCGCAGCGCGAGGGCAAGGCCGATCGCGTCGCAGAAATTCTCCCAGAACTTCTGCTCGAGCGGGGCGGCGGCGAGGAACCTGTCGTCCCGGGTGCGATAGACGTTGTAGCGCGGGCTGCCGCCGGTGACGAGATCACCGCCGGGCCTGGGCCACGCGCCCGCTGCGAGCGCGTTGCCGAGCGCCCAGTACTGGAACGTGAAGAGGTTCTCGGTCATCGCGATGTCGAGCCGGCAGCCCTCCCCGGTGCGTTCGCGGTTGCGCAGGGCAAGCAGGATATTGATCACCGCAGGGTAGGTGCCGCCGCCGATGTCGGCGACCAGCGCCGCCGGGGGCACCGGCGCGCCGTCCGCGCCCGCCGCGAGCGACAGCATGCCGGATTGCGCGACATAGTTGAGGTCGTGCGCGGCGTCCCGCGCCCGCGGCCCGTGCTGGCCGTAGCCCGTGATCGCGCAGTACACCAGGCGCGGGTTGACGTCCTTCAGCGCCTCGTAGCCCAGGCCCATCCGGTCCATGACGCCGGGCCGGAACTGCTCCACCACCACGTCCGCGCTCTCGATGAGGGGCTTGAGCCTGTCCACCGCGCCCGGCGCCTTGAGATCGATCGTGATACTGCGTTTGCCGCGGTTCAGCAACGCGAAGTTGACGCTGTCCTCGCCGAACTTGGGCACATACGAGCGCATCTCGTCACCGCGGCCGGGACGCTCGATCTTGATCACTTCGGCGCCGGCTTCGGCCAGGATCAGCGTCGCGAGCGGCCCCGGCAGCAGCGTGGTGAAATCGAGCACACGGATGCCCGCAAGCGGTTGCATGGGCGTCATTGTTTCTGCTTGGCGACGCGCGCCCGGCGGGCGGGCGCGTACGCGGGATCGCCGTAAGCCTCGTAGAGCGCCTGCGTGACCTCGAAGTGACGGGCAAGCCCGGCGCGCTCTAGCAGCGCGATGGGGCCCTCCGGGTAGCCCAGGCCGAGCCTGAGCGTGGTGTCGAGATCGCCGGCGGTCGCGAGCCCCTCGTCGAGCCGCCGGAGCGCCGCGTTGTAGTAGGGCCGCACGAGCCGGTCGATGATGCGCCCGGCGAAGTCGCCGCATACCGCGACCTGCAGCCCGGCGCCCTCCAGCACCTTTCTTGCGGCGGCAACCGCCGCCTCGCCGGTGCGCGGCTGGCGCACCAGCTCCACCAGATTCGAGGGATCGGCATCACCGAGCCGGAAGCGGGCGAAACCCAGCACATTGGAGCCTTCCTCGCCCCGGAATTCGCCGGTGTGCACCCCCAGGCATTCGGTCCCGAGCTCGATCAGCACCGCCGTCCTCGTTTCCGCCCGCGCCAGTTTCCGGAACGCGGCGCCGGCATCGGCGCCGATGATCACGACGACCTCGCCGTCCTGCGCCGCGCCCGCAAGCAGCGCGTGGTCCTGCGGGAAGGAGCGGCTCGCGCCGGCGCGTAATACGGTGTAGCCCATGGTCAGCCCCCGAACATCGCGCTGCCCTGGTAGGAGTAGAACCCCCGTCCCGTCTTGCGCCCGAGGTGGCCTGCCGCGATCATGCGCCTCACCAGCGCCGGCACCGCCGCGCGCGGTTCGCGGGTGGACGCGTAGAGCGCCTCGGCAACCAGCAGGTGCGTGTCGAGCCCGACGAGATCGAGCAGCTCGAGCGGTCCCATCGGGTAGCCGAGGCCGCTTTTCACCGCGCGGTCGATGTCGGCCGGCGCCGCCACGCCCGCCTCCACCAGCCGGATCGCGTCGTTGTTGAAGGGCACCAGGAAGTAATTGAGGATGAAGCCCGGGCTGTCCTGGGTCCGGACCGGGACCTGCCCCAGCGCGCGGCAGAACTCCCACGCCGCCCGGAACGCGTCCTCGCTCGTGCGGATGCCCGGCGACATCTCCACCAGCTTCATGAGCTGCGCCGGCAGGCAGAAATGCATGCCGACGACGCGCTCGTCGCGCCCGGAGCCGGCGGCGATCTCGGTGATCGACAGCGTGGACGTGTTCGACGCGAACAGCGCGTGCGGGGGACAGATCCGGTTCAGCTCCCCGAGCAGCGCGTGCTTCACCTTCAAGTCCTCGAACACCGCCTCGATCACGATGTCGCATGCCGCGAGCTCGCCGATGCGGGTCGTGCCGGAGAGATCGCCCAGGATCCTGTCCACCTGCGGCTGCGTGAGCTTCTTTCTCTCGACGGATTTCGCCAGGAACCCCTCGGTCTGCCTGCGCGCCCGGTCGAGGGCATCCTGCCGCGTATCGTAGACGACCGTCCTGAAGCCCGCGCGCGCGGCGACGATGGCGATCCCCGCCCCCATCGTGCCGACGCCCGCGACGCCGACCGTTTTGATCTCTGCTGCCATCACTCGACGGTGATTCCCAGACCCCTCACCACTTTCGCCCAGACGGTGAGCTCGTTGCGAATGAAGGCGGAGAACTCCGCCGGGTTACTTCCCACCGCCTCCGCGCCCATCCCCACGATCCGCTCCTTCACGTCGGGAACCGCAAGCACCCTGGACAGCGACTCGTGTATGCGCTGGATGACGGCCTGCGAGGTGCCGGCCGGGACCATGACCCCGTTCCACTCGATCGCCTCGTAGCCGGGAACGCCCGCCTCGGCGACGGTCGGAATGTCGGGGAGCGCGGAACTGCGTGCCGCCCGGCTCACCGCCAGCGCCCTCAGCCTGCCCGCCTGGATGTGGTGGATCGCGGACGGGATCGTCGCGAAGAGCATCGAGGTCTCGCCGCTCACCAGCGACACCACGGCCGGCCCGCCGCCCTTGTAGGGAACATGGACGAGCTTGGTGCCCGTGAGATGCATGAACCGGGCGGTCGCGAGATGGTTCGCGCTGCCGTAGCCCGCGGACCCGAAATTGATCTCCTCGGGCCTGCGCTTGGCAAGCGCGACCAGTTGCTTCACCGAGCGCGCCGGCACCGAGGGATGCAGGGAGAGGACCATGGTGACGATCGTCACCTGGCTCACCGGCACGAGGTCCTTCTTCGAGTTGAACGGCATCTTCCTGATCAGGCTCGGGTTGGCGCCGTAGGCGATGTTCGCCACGCCCCACGTGTGGCCGTCGGGCGGGGACTTCGCCGCAAGGTCGAGCCCGATCGTCGAGGACGCGCCCGGGCGGTTTTCGACCACCACCGGCTGGCCGAGCTCCTCGGACAGCCGCGGTGCGAGCAGCCGGAAAACGACGTCGGTGGATCCGCCCGGCGAATAAGGCACGATGATGCGGATCGCGCGCGAGGGGAAGCTCTGCGCTGCGCCGATCCCCGGCCAGGCGAGCAACGCCGCAAGCAATGTCGTGGTGACGCGATGCAGGACTCGATTCATGACGTTCCCCTTCTCACAGTGCACATGGTCACGCAGCCAAAACACGGTTCCCCGTTCACCGGTTCGTGAAGCTGCGCCCGATCAGCTGGCGGTGGATCTGGTTCGTGCCCTCCCAGATCTGCGTGATCTTGGCGTCGCGCATCAGCCGCTCGACGCGGTACTCCTTGCAATAGCCGTAGCCGCCGTGCAGCTGGACCGCGTCAGTGGCGATGCGCATCGCGAGATCCGAGGCGCGCAGCTTGAGGATGGACGCCTCGACCGCGAAGTCCGTCGCCCCGGAATCCACCAGCCGGGCAACATACCACAGCCACGCCTCGCACTGCGCGAGCTCGGCCGCCATGTCCGCGAGCATGAACTGGATGCCCTGGAACTCGACGATGCGCCGCCCCGACTGGCGGCGCTCGTTGACGTAGGCAACTGCGTCCTCGAAGGCGGCACGCGCGATGCCCAGCGCGTGCGCCGCGATGCTCGGGCGCGAGCGGTTCAGCGAGGCGAGCAGGATCTTCAGGCCCTCGCCGGGAGCGCCGAGGAGATTCGCGCGCGCGACGCGGCAGTCGTCGAACGCAAGCGCCGCGGTACTGGACGCGCGCAAGCCCATCTTGTCCTCTTCGCGCACCACCTCGAGCCCTGCGGCGCCCTTCTCGATCACGAGCGCCGAGATCGCCGCCTTGCCCTCGCCCAGCTCGCTCCACTTGCCGAAGACGAGGTAGAGGTCCGCATGGGCGCCATTGGTGATGAAGGTCTTGGTGCCGTTCACCACGATCGCGTCGCCCTCGGGCCGGAACGTGGTCCTCATGCCGGTCGCGTCCGATCCCGCCGTGGGCTCCGTGATCACGAGCGACGCCAGCCCGCCGCGCGCGATCACCGGCAGGAGCCGCCTTTTCTGGTCCTCGGTCCCGAAATCGACGACCGGCCTCGTCGCGTGGAAGTTGGTCGCCCAGATGACGCCGGTGGAGGCGCAGGCCTTGCTGATTTCGCGCACGCACGCGAGATAGGCCGCATACGAGAGCGGCGCGCCGCCGTACGCCTCGGGGATGAACAGCGCGTTCAATCCCAACTTGTTGATCTGACCGATGTTGTGTTCCGGGAACTCGCCCGTCCGGTCGTAGTGCCCGGCGCGTGGTGCAATCTGCTCCCGCGCGAGTTTCCGCACGCTCTCGAGGAGCATGCGCTCGTCGCCGGAGAGTGGGGCACTCGAATCAAGCCTGGCGAATACGTTCATCGGATCCTAGGGCGCGAAACCCAGCCCGCAGTGAAGGCAGATCGTCCCGCTGCCCCGAAACGGCGTGGCTTCGCCGAAGATCGCCGTGACGATGCTGGCCCATGCCACCTATTCATCCTTGAAATGCGGCTTGCGCTTCTCCATGAACGCCGCCATCCCCTCGGCCGCGTCTTTCGTCTGGAACGCGAGCGTCGAGAGGTCGGCCTCCGCCTTGAGGCCCTGCGCGAGCGGCATGTCGAGCGCCCGCGTCACCGCGTCGCGCGCAAGTCTCAGCACGGGGCGGCTGTGTCCCGCAAACTCGCGCGCGAACGCGACGCCCTGCGCGACCGCGTCGGCGTCCACCAGCCGGTTCAAGAGCCCGATGCGGAGCGCTTCCTCGGCGTCCACCGCGCGCCCCGTCATGATCAGCTCCAGCGCGCGCGCCTCGCCGATGACGCGGGGCAGCCGCTGCGTGCCGCCGTAGCCCGGAATGAGGCCGAGCCTGATCTCGGGCAGCCCCAACTTCGCGTTGCGCGTGGCGATGCGGAAGGTGCAGGCGAGAGCAAGCTCCAGACCGCCGCCGAAGGCGTATCCGTTGATGACCGCCACCGACGGCACCGGCAGGCGATCGAGCTTCGCGAACGTCGCCTGGCCGAGCTCGGCGCCTTCCCTATGCGCCGTCATCGGGCGGCCCGTCAGCTCCTTGACATCGGCCCCCGCGCAGAACGCCTTCGGGCCGGCGCCGGTGATGATCAGCGCACGGGCATCTCCCGCCGCGACCTCTTCGAGGGCGCGCCCGAGGTCCCGGATCAGCGCGAATGAGAGCGCGTTCAGCGCCCGCGGCCGGTTCAGCGTGATCAGCGCGAATTCCTCGACCCGCGTCAGCTCGATCGCCATTTTCGCCTCATTGACCGCGTCCCGCCTTCCCGCCTGCCCAGCGCACCGCCACGGGCTGGATCCTGCCGGACCTCGTCCATTCCACCAGCTCGCGCTTGAGGATCTTGCCGCTGGCCGTGAGCGGGAAGGCATCGAGGCGCACGAAATATTCCGGCATGTCGTGCCTGGAGAGCCCGGCGGCCGCGAGATGCGCGAGCAGCGTATCGGGGTCCGTGCTCGCGCCGTCGCGCGCGATCACGGCGAGGCAGACGCGCTCGCCGAGCCGTGCGTCGGCGACCGGATAGACTGCGGCCTTCAGCACCGCCGGATGCTTCATCGTCAGGTTCTCGATGCGCGCGGGATAGATGTTGTGCCCGCCGCGGATGATGAGATCCTTCTTGCGCCCGACGATCTGCAGATTGCCGTTCGCATCGACGCGCCCCAGGTCCCCGCTCATGAACCAGCCGCTGCGATTGAACGAAGCCTCGGTCGCGGCCTGGTTGTCGAAGTAGCCCAGCATCAGCAGCGCCCCACGCGTTCCGATCTCGCCGATCTCGCCCGGCGCCGCCTCGACGTCGGGGTTCTCCGGATCCCACAGTCGCGTCTCGTAGCCGTGGCACGCCTTGCCGCACGTCGTGGTGATCGCCTCCATGTCGTCGTCGGGCAGCGTGTACTGATGCGAGCCGTTCTCCGTCATGCCGTAGACGTTTTGCGGCTTGATCCCCATCTCCAGGAACGCCCTGGCGGTTTCCGGTGGAATCACGGATCCCGCCATGTAGAAGACGCTCAGCCGGCCGGGCTTTTCGATGCCGCGCCGTCTCATGTCCGCGAGGAGGTCGATGCCGTGGGTGGGCACGCCCATCACGTAGCTCGCGCCGGTCTCGAGGATCCAGTCGAGCGGCTTGCTGCCGGCCGGCAGATCGTTCACCACCAGCTCGAATCCCCCGGCGAGACTCTGCCCGATCGCCACGGTCGCGATGTGGTGCGAGAGCGGGCTCATGCTGTAGAGCACCGTCCGCTCGTCGTGGCGCCAGTCCCGCACCATCGCCCGGCCGTTCGCAAGCAGCGTGTTGTCCGAGTGCATCACGCCCTTGGGGGTGCCCGTCGTGCCGGAAGTGAACGCGAGAGAGCAGATCTTGTCGGGATTGCGGAAGGCTTCCGGCAGTGCCTGCGGGTCCGGCGCCGCGCCCGGTGCGGGGAAGGCGACGGTCCCGGGCGCCGGCGCGGCGGGCGCTCCCCGCGCGTCGAGGCAGTAGAGGCGCCTCATCGCCGGCAGCGCCTTCGCCGCGGCAAAGACATCGGCGCGATCGGCATCCGCCCCGTAGCCCGGCTGCGCGAACAGCGCCGCGGTCTGGATGCGCTCGAGCAGCGTCACGATCTCCGCCACGGTGTAGTTCTGGTGCAGCGACGGGTTGCACACGTAGCCGTTGCGCGAGCACGCGAGCAGGACGACGACCGCTTCGACGCGATTGGGCAACCAGACCGACACGCGCTGCCCGCGCTTGAGCCCCGCCTGGTGCAAATCGAGGGCAGCCGCATCGACCCACGCCCGCAGCGCGGACCAGGTGAGGCGGCGCCGGCTGTCACGCAGTGCGTACGCATCCGGGCGGATCCGGGCATGCCCGGCGAGGAGCGCGTAGAGGGTATCCTCGCCCCAGTACCCGGCCTCGTAATAACGGCGCGCGGTCTGCGGATCGTGCAGCGTGAGCAGCGTGCTCAAGGCGGCCCCATCAATGCCCGAACTTGCCTGGATCGGGCTTGCGCTTGGCGCCGAATGCCTCTCCCAGCTCTTTCGACTCGTCGGTGTCGAGGTATAAACGGAGCAGCAGGTCGTGCGACACCCGCGCCAGGCCGGACACCCCGCCGTGGCGCGCGGCGAACGCGGCCTTGAGCGCCGCGAGCGCGAACGCGCCGCGCTCGCAGATCTCGAGCGCCATCTTGCGCGTCTCCTCCCTCAACTGGTCGTCGGGCACCACCTTGTTGATGAGACCGATCGCGAGCGCCTCGCGCGCGGTGAGCCTCGGGTTGGCGAACCACATCTCCTTCGCCTTCTTCTTGCCGACGAGGTCCTCGAGGTACCAGGTGCCGTAGCCCGCGTCGAAACTGCCCATCATCGGCCCGACCTGCCGGAACACCGCGCTCTCCTTCGCGATCGTGAGATCGCACATCACCTGCAGGACCTGCCCGCCCCCGACCGCGTAGCCGTTGACCGACGCGATCACCGGCTTCTGCAGGCGTTCGATGCTCTCGTAGATCTCCAGCGTCGGCAGCACCCCGGCATAGAGCGCCGTGTCCTCCATGCCTTCCTTGCGCCCGCCGATGCAGAAAAACCGGTCCCCGGCACCGGTGATCACCAGCACGCGCGTGCGCGTCTCGCGCCGCACCGCGTTGATGCAGTCGCGGATCTCGTGGCACATCGCCGGCGTGAACATGTTGCCGTCCTGGGGTCGGTTCAGGGTGAGCCAGCCGACCGGCCCTTCTTCCTCGTAGAGGATGGTCTCGAACGTCATGGCGGGGTTTTCGAGCGGGTGATGGGTCATTCTATGGGCGGCCCTGCCGAATGACAATCAGGCGAGCGGGTCTCGCAGCACCACCGGTGACGCATGGGTCCGGATCAGGGACGTGGCGCGGATCCGGGGCGAGAGCAGACGCGGTTTGGAGCCGGAAGGCGCCCCGGCACCGGCAGCAGGAAAGCGGCGACGCCGCGCGGAGGGCGCGGCACTGGCACGGCGAGAGCCGGTCACCGCCGCCTGCGCTCGACGCGACTTCCATCGGAAACTCGCGCCGCACCCGATGCGCGCCCGTTGCGCGTGGCCTCCGCTATCCGCAGCGACCTGCGGCCAGTCACCAGTCACGAGTCACTGGTTTAGAACTGGCGTCCCCACGGGGAAGCTTGCGAAGGGCCTATGGTTCTCCGGACAAGCGCTTCCAGGCAAGCCGTAACTCTTCACACTCTGCCTCATAGATGCCGAGCACGATCTCCAATTCCCGGCCCATCATCTGTAGCAATGACTCCATTGAGTACGCTCCCAGATCCCTGCGTCCCACGCGCCTGTGCCGTGCGCCCAGCACGATCCGCGAAATTTTCGCCTCCAGGATCGTCGAAAGGCACATCGGGCAAGGCTCCATCGGCGTGTACAAGGTACAGCCCGAGAGGTCGACCGTTTTCAACGCAGCACACGCGTTGCGTATCGCGTTGACTTCCGCGTGTGCGGTGGGATCCCGGTCTCGGGCCACGGTATTCCCTGCCTGACCGACTACTCTGCCGTCTTCCTGAACCACCAAGCAGTGGATAGGACGCGCGTCGGCTTTTACTTGAGACCTCGCGCGCTCCAGTGCCAGTCCCATGTAATGATCGTGGTTCAATGGTTCCAGTGGGACCCTCCTCGCTCCCTCTACCGCCTACCAGCATCGTGGCTATTGAAGAATTCGCACACCCGCGTCTTTAACCACTTGCCCCCACTTTTCGTATTCGTCCTTGAGAACTCTTGCAAACTGGGCTGGTGTGTCGCCAATGGGCTCCGCGCCTTGCGCGGCGAAATGCCGCTTCAGCGCGTCGTGCTTCAATACTTTGGCCAAATCGCCATAAAGCGCCTTAATGACGCCGCCGGGCGTTCCGGTCGGCGCCAGCACTCCCCACCAAGGAGACACCGCGTATCCTTCGAGTCCGCTCTCAACCACTGGCGGCACGTCGGGCAGAACCTCCACGCGCGTGGTGGTCGTGACGGCCAGCGCCCTCAGCCTCCCGGCCCGAACCTGCGCTAACGCGGTCGGAACCCCTGTAAACATCATCTGGACCTGTCCCGTCATGACATCGGTCATTCCCAGGGATGCGCCCTTGTAGGGTACGTGGACGATGTTGATTCGCGCCATGAGCTTGAACAATTCCCCAGAGAGATGCGTACCCGAACCGTTCCCACCGGAGGCAAAATTGATCTCTCCGGGCTTCGCCTTTGCCAGCGCGATCAGGTCTTTCACTGACCGCGCAGGTACAGACGGGTTGACGATCAGCACATAAGGAGCCGACGCGACCCGCGTCACCGGCATGAAATCCTTCAACGGATCGTAGCGAACATTTCGATGAAGATGGGGAATGATGGCCAAGGCGCCCTCCGTTGTCAGAGTCAGCGTGTAGCCATCCGCGGTCGCATTGCTGGCAAGCTCCATTGAGAGGGCTCCACCCGCGCCGGGCCGATTGTCGACGACTACGGGCACACCCCAATGCTCGTTCAGTCTTTCGGCTACTACGCGTGCGAAAAAGTCAACGCTGCTCCCCGGCGTCTGCGGGACGATAATCCGTACCGGTCTTGTCGGGTATACAACGCTAGGTTTCTGAGGGCGCTCACCCGCTTCGCGTGCACTTCGATCCTGTGCCGCGCCGGCGAGACCTGAATAACCGAACATCGCCAGCCAGGCGGAGACCAGGAACATACATAATGTTGACCCACACATTCTCGGCTTCATGGTGCGATTCCTCCATCGTGAGACACGCCGATTCCGGGCGCGAGGACTCAGCGGGCACTTAGAGTGCTCAGTCGATTCGTGCGCCCGAAGCCTGAACCACATTTCCCCATTTCGCCATTTCCGCTGCGATGAACTGGCGAAATTGCTGTGGGGTGGTATCGGAGAACTCTGCTCCTTCCGCGAGCAGCGGCGCCCGGACTTCCGTGATCTTAATGACTTCCCGGATTTCCCGATTAAGCCGATCAATAATGACGCGCGGCACCGCTGCGGGTGCTATTACCCCGTACCACTGCACGGCGTCATACCTGGAAACCCCCGCTTCTGCGATGGTAGGAATCTCCGGAAACGCGCTCGCCCGCTTGCTGGAAGTCACTGCCAGCGCTCGTAATCGGCCGGCCTTGATGTGCGGCAAAGCAGGCAAAGCGTTGGCAAACATCAGGGAAATTTCTCCGCTCACCGCGGCATTGACCGCCGGGGGGCCGCCCTTGTACGGAACGTGCGTAAACTTCACGCCGGCCTGGGTCTTGAAGAGCTCGGCAGCCAGGTGCGGCGGCGTGCCGTTCCCGCCGGAGGAATAGTCAATCTGCCCGGGCCGAGACTTGGCCAGCCTGACAAGATCTCTGACGGACTTCACGGGTAGCGAAGGATGTACGACAAGGATGAGTGGAAGCGTGGCGATCAACGTAATGGGCTCGAAATCCTTGAGCGGATCGTATGGCAAGCGGCGATACAGTGAGGGCGCAATGGCGAGCGTGGCGGTCACCCCCATGCCAAGCGTGTAACCATCGGCAGGAGATTGCGCGAGAACTCCCAATCCGATGGTTCCGCCGGCTCCCGGTCGGTTTTCCACGACGATCGACTGGCCGAGCTGCTGCGAGAGTTTGTTGCCGACCAAACGGGCGATGATGTCCACGCCGCCCCCTGCGGGATTTGGCACGATCATTCTCACCGGTTTCGTGGGATACCGATCGTCTGCCGCACCTGACTGGGATTGAGCCGCTGCGCTGCCGGCCATCGCTCCGAGTACAAGGGAAAAAAGGAGTGAAGTGAAACGTTGCTGGACGATGATCATGATCGCCTCCAGTCTTGACATGGCTGAACCGCTCACCCCATAAGGACGTCTTCATACGGTGCCCGGCTCAGTACTCTGTAACCGGTTGCCGTAATCAAATACGTGTCTTCGATCCGCACGCCCCCCACGTCCTCCTGCCAGATTCCCGGCTCGAGGTTGAAGATCATCCCTTCCTCGAGCACGGTATCCATTTCCGGATAGCGCGCGGTCACATTGAAGGCTTCCGCCCGAAGGCCGATCCCGTGCCCGGTATATGGATAGCCACCGTAATGCTCCTCCAGCCCGGCGTCTCGCACGACTTTCAGACATGCGCGCTCGAGATCCGAGGTCCGGGTACCGGGCTTCATGATCGCCTTGGCAGCTTCCAGCGACCGGTAGGCGGTTTGATATATTAGTTTCTGTTGCTGCGTTGGCTCTCCGCCCGTCCACACGGTCCTGGCAAAT
Source organism: Betaproteobacteria bacterium (assembly GCA_016868035.1). Lineage (GTDB taxonomy): Bacteria > Pseudomonadota > Gammaproteobacteria > Burkholderiales > SG8-41 > SG8-41. Next base: position 87,428 of record VGID01000002.1, read on the forward strand.
TCGGACCGGAATCCGTTGAACGACCCGGGGCCGTCGATTACCGCGAGCTCACCAGCTCGCACGATCTTGTGCGTGCTGTAGCGGCGAACCGGCGCAGCCCGCTCTCCGGACACGCACCAGATATCGGTTGAGTTGCAGCCGCGCCGCAAGAGCTCGTACTGCCCCAGCGCGGCAATCTCGATTTCGGAGTATTTGCCCCAGCTATCTTTAGCAGCGCGAATCGCGGCGTTGATCCCGCTTTCAACGAGGCTCACCGTATGCTCGTAGGCCTTGACTTCCTCCGCGTTCTTCACCGCCCGGACCTTGTTCAGCAGCGGCGTCACGTTGACGAAGTTCGCATCGGGAATCGTCTTGATGATGGCGTTGTACAGAGAAGCCTGCATCCGGTTATCGAGACCCACTTTGGCCTTGCCCAGCCCGTAGTCGCCGAGTATTTTTTTCAGCGGCTCGGGCCAGTAGGCTTGCGACGGCGGCATGACGCGTATGTCCGGGTAAAACTGGTCCTTGAGCAATCCGTGCGCGTCCCCCTCCGAGCAGAGTATCACCGGCTCCTTGGCTTCCCTGAGGAACAGCGTGCCGTACGACCCAGGGTAGACGCTGGTCCGGAACCGCGGCCAGCCCGTAAGGTAGATGACGTTGTCGACGACATTGGTCAGGATCGCATCCATGCCTTCCCGGGTCATCGCGTCGCGGGTCCGCTTCCACCGCATCTGTTGCAGGAGCCGCCAGTCGATCAACGGGCGGGTTGGTTCGACGTATCCGATAAACGTTCCCATCCTGCCTTCCTATGCAAGCGCCTTTTCAGCGAATGTCTTCACGCGCCGGAAGCTCTCCAGGCATTTCGTCCCGTCCTCCGCGCTCCAGGGCTTCATGCCGCGGAGGTAACCGGGGCGAAGATCCTCGATGAACTTCATCGCGGCAAAAAGCGGTTGAAGCTCGACCCCGATCGGGACCTCGAGCGGCGGCTTGTCCGAATGCAGCAGATCCGAATCTTCTCTCGTGACCGAGAACTTGTGCAGCACCGCGTTAAGCAGATGCGTGCCGGCCAGCATGCAGGCCTCGACGAAGACCTCGTAGTCCCGGTCCCGATCGAGTCTTTTGACCATCGTCTCCTCGATACGCCGCGCCTTCGTTACATGATCAGCGATCCGCACGCTCGACCCCCTATCCATTGACCAGCTTTTCCGCGAATGCCTTGACCTTGCGATACGCCATGAGGCACGACTCCACTGCCTTGGCGTCGACCGGCTCGATGCCCCGCACGAAACGCGGGCCAAGGTCCTCGATCGATTTCAGCGTCGCCAGCATGTCGGCCACCTCCGGCGGCACGTGCCGGTTCAGCTCCGGTATGTTTGAGTGAATCAGATCGAATGCCTCCTCGGTGACTCCGAGCTTGTGAAGCGCGACGTTCGCAAGATGCGCGCCGCCATGGATACAGCTCCATATGACGATTTCGAAATCATCGTGCTTGCTCAGCTTGGCGAGGCGGGTGGCCTCGAGACGTTGGGCCTTGGACCAATGATCCGCTATTCGCATTTCGCGTCCTCGCAGCGTTGATTTTCGAACAGAGGGTGCAAAGGCGCGAAACCCGTCAACCGGATGTCCCCTCGCGGGCAACGGACGCACCTTCCCGGCTACGCAGCCAACTGATCAGTCCGCCACACAGCAGGATATCAACCTGCCTAGCTGTTAGGGGATGCCGCGCCTCAATGCGTCGTTTGCCTTTTATTTCGACGATCAGCCGGTTGCCAGCTGCTACCGCCTCGCGCAGCCCGCGGATGATCAAGACATCGTTCTGCTGAATTGCCTCGAAATCCGATGAATTGACAAACGTCAGCGGCAGAATTCCGGCATTCGGCAGATTCTGCGCATGTATCCGGGCAAATGATTTGGACAGCACGAGCCGGAGTCCCAGGAACCCGGGCGCAAGAGTGGCGTGTTCACGGCTCGATCCTTGGCCATAATTCATGCCCGCCACAATTGCGTGCCCGCCAGCCCCGCGCGTGGCCCTCGCCCGCTCCGGATACGTATCGTCGACCGTGTCAAAGGAGAAGTCGGCAATTCTCTGGACATTGCTGCGAAACGGCAGGGCGCGGGCGCCAGCTGGGCTGATGGTATCCGTCGAGACATCATCGCCCAATTTCAGGAGCACGGGCACCTCGAGCAGATCCGCCAACGGAGCTATCGTCGGCAGCGAACTGATGTTCGGTCCCTTGACGAGCTTTACCTTGAGCGCCTCGCCCGGAGGCGGTGGCGGCGGGATGGAATTCCCGAGCACGATAGGATTTCTCGGAAGCCGCACTTTTGGGTACGGCACTCCCGCGTCGCGTGGATCGGTGATCTTCCCTGACAGCGCCGACGCCGTAGCCGTCTCCGGGCTACACAAGAATACGCTGTCCTCCTTGTTTCCCGAACGACCGGGAAAATTCCGCGGAGTCGTCCGCAAGCTGTTCCGTCCCGTAGCCGGCGCCTGACCCATTCCGTTGCACCCGTTACATCCGGTCTGATGGATGCGGGCCCCTGCATGAATCAGGTCTCCCAAAAAACCCTCCCGCACGAGGTTTTCCAGAGTTTCACGCGACGTCGGGTTGATATCGAAGGACACCTCCGGATCCACCTGCTTTCCCCGCACCATTAGCGCGGCCATGGCGAAGTCGCGGTATCCGGGATTCGCGGAGGAACCTATGTAGGCTTGACAAAGAGGTTGCCCCGCGACGTCCCTGACTTTGACCACGTTGTCCGGACTGGAAGGCTTCGCGATGAGCGGCTCGAGCTTCGAGAGGTTGATCTCGTCGTGGTGATCGTAGGAGCAATCGGGATCCGGCGCGAGTTCCATCCAGTCCTCGCCTCGCCCTTCTCGATGCAGAAAATCGCGCGTCTGATGATCCGACGGGAACACGGTGGTGGTGGCACCGAGCTCTGCCCCCATGTTCGCGATTACGTGCCGATCCATGGCGCTCAGGGTCGCCACGCCCGGACCGTAATATTCGATCATCCGTCCCAATCCGCCATCTACTGAATGACGTTGAAGCAGTTCCAGTATCATGTCCTTGGCGCTCACCCACTCCGGAAGCCGGCCCGTAAGCTTTATTCCCCAGACCTCCGGCATGCGGACGTGTAGCGGTTCGCCAGCCAGGACTGTCGCCACATCCAGGCTTCCGGCGCCAATGGCCAACATTCCCAAAGAACCCGCCGCACACGTATGGCTGTCCGATCCAACCAGGGACTTGCCGGGTCTTCCGAAGCGCTCCATGTGAACCGGATGGCTGATGCCGTTGCCAGGTCGGCTATACCAGATGCCAAACCGTTGTGCCGCGCTCATCAAGAAGACGTGATCGTCGGCGTTCTTGTAGTCCGTTTGCAGCAAATTGTGATCGACATATTGCACGGCGACTTCGGTCTTCACTCGGTCGAGCCCCATCGCCTCGAGTGCCAGCATCACAATCGTGCCAAGCGCATCCTGCAGGAGAGCCTGGTCCATCCTGAGTCCGACCTCTTCACCGGGGACGAGGCGGCCGAACACGAGGTGGGAAGCAATGAGTTGTTGCGAAACGTTCAGGCTTCGGGCTGGCATTGTGGGGCGACAACGTGTGACAAGGTATTTCTGATGCTCGGGTAGACCCCTGGCGGGCATAAGCCGACCAAGCACGTCAGCCCGCTGTTCTAGGTCTTCTAGAAGAGTTATACTACAGATGGGCCGACTTGGCTGTCAACCGGGGTGGGATGGTGTCGCGCCAACGTGACGGCTACGACGACGCCCTTTCGGATCAGCTCGTTGGATCTCACGAAGGCAGGTTATGTCGACGACACTTATCGCGGGAACGCCCCACTCACATCCTCTCTATGAGGAAATCCAGGACGAGATTACGCGCGGGCTGGCGGACAGGAAATGGAAGCCGGGCGACCTCATTCCGAGCGAGACGGAGCTCGCGAAGCGGTTCGGCGTCTCAAAAGGGACCATCCGGCGAGCGCTGGATGAGCTCGTGTCCGACCGGATTCTGGTCCGCCGTCAGGGGCGCGGAACCTTCGTCGCGACCCACTCTCCGGATCGCACCCTCTATCATTTTTTTCATCTGATCGGACGCGATGGGACCAAGGAGCCGCCGGCGGCCGAGCTGCTCTCGTACCGAGTAATACGAGGTAGCGATGAAGCGTGCGACCGGCTTGAGGTCGAGACGGATTCGAAGCTCGTCAGCGTGCGGAATCTCGTGCGGCTCGCAGGTGACCCGATTTTCATCGACGAGATATTGATTCCACAGGCGTACGTTCCCGGATTGACGGAAGCGATCTACGTCAACAGGGAAAGCACGATCTACGCCCTGTACCAGGGCCGATTCGACATCAGCGTCATCCGAATCAGCGAGCAGCTCAGCGCCGGCCCGGTGCCGGCGGAATATGCAAAACCGCTCGGGCTACGCACAAACACGCCGGTCCTGGTGATCGATCGCGTCGCTTTCACCTACCACGACAAGCCGGTCGAGCTGAGAAGAAGCTGGGTGAACACCGAGTCCTACGTGTACCACAGCGATCTGTGGAAGGGATGACGGGGTAATTCGCGAAGCTCGAGATGACATGCAGTCCCGTTGTGCTGATGTCTTTACCCTGTGACTGCTGCATCAGCACCCGGTAACCTCGCCAGGAGAATTTTGTGATTGAGGAAAAGCTCGCTTATATGAGCATCGCCGAGCAGGCGGCGCTCATCAAGAAAAAGGAAATCTCGCCCGTTCAACTGGTCGATGCGTATCTCGGCCGCATCGAGAAGTGGGACGGAGTCCTCCATTCGTGGATTACGGTATGCGCCGACGCGGCTCGCAGGGACGCCAAGCACGCTGAGGCCGAGATTGCCAAGGGCAATTATCGCGGTTCGCTGCACGGGATCCCGTTCGGCGCCAAGGATCAGATCACTACGGGCGAGATACCGACAACCATGGCGTCCATCATTCAGCCCGATTTTGGCGAGGGCATGACGGCGACCGCGGTGGACAGGCTTCTCCAGGCTGGTGCCATCCTGCTCGGCAAGAACAACCTGCACGAATTCGGCAAGGGAAGCTCCGTAAATTTCCATTTCGGAGAACCCAAGAACCCGTGGAACATCGCGTACGAGCCATCGCACTCCTCCACGGGCTCGGGCGTCAGTGTCGCCGCCGGCCTGGTGTCCGTCTCATTGGGAGAGGATACCGGCGGCTCCATCCGCGGCCCCGCGTGGGCCAACGGCGTCGTGGGCACTCGTCCGACCTTCGGCAGAGTTAGCCGTTACGGCGGCATCATGTACGCCTGGACCCAGGACACCATCGGCCCTCTGACTCGCACCGTTGCCGACAACGCCCTGGTGCTGCAGACCATTGCGGGACACGACCCGAAGGATCCACTGTCGAGCACCCGACCTGTTCCCGACTACGGCAAGCAATTCACGGAGGAGCTGAGCGGGATGAAGCTCGGCTTGGTAACGGAGATGTCGGTGGGCCAGGAGCTGCACCCGGAGGTCGCCAGGATGCTGCGGGAGGCGCTCGAGGTGCTGAAGTCTCTGGGTGCGACAGTGGAAGAAGTCTCGCTCTCGAAAGCGAAATACGCGGTGCCGCTGCAGTTCCTCACGTCGGATTGCGACGTCGCGTCCGTGTTCGTGCGCAAGTGGCTGAGAAAACACTGGGCCAAGTTCGACGTCGGCACCCGGACCCGCATCGCGGCGGCGGCCCTGGTGCCCGCTACGATTTACGCGCGCGCAATGCGCGGCCGCGCGCTGGTGCGTAATGAAGTGCTGGCTGCATTCAGGAAATACGACGCGTTGATCGCGCTGATGAACTTCGTGCCGCCGCTCAAGCTCGAGGACTCTGTCGAGAAGATCGATACCAACGCGGACGTGGCGGCACGGATGTTCAAGTCGCGGCGCATCTGCACCTACCCGTTCAGCATTGCCAACGTACCCGCGATATCGGTGCCGTCCGGATTTACCGCCGAGCATGTTCCGATGTCGATCCAGATCGCAGCGAGGCCGTTCGACGAGACGACGATGTATCGAGTGGCTCATGCCTACGAGCAAGCCACCGAATGGCACCGGCGTCACCCCGAGCTCGAAAAGACGGTCGGCCCGGCCCTCGGCAAGGCGGCGAGACAAATGGCAGGAGCAAAGTAATGGAACTCAGCAAAGAGGACGTCCGCAATCTGGCGAAGGTCGTCGAGCTCAATATCCCGGACGCAGACCTGAACACGGTCGCGCTCCGGCTCTCCAGCCTCCTGCTGCTCATGGACCGGATTGAAAAAGAAATCGGAGACGAGCTGGACAGGGTCGATCCCATCCCGCCCGTCTATCCACGCGAGGAATTCTGACAGCTTCCGCGACCCGTCTGCGTCAACGATCACGGCAATCGCGTCAAAGTAAAAAGGACATTTCAAGATGAGCGAGGACTTGCATTTAAAAAAGATGGCGTTTTCCTTCGTGCACGTGGCGCCGCGCTCCTCCAAACCCAGGAAGGAGGGGCTTACGGTCGTCGCCGACCGGGGCATGGGGATGGGGCGCGTCGCCGATCTCATCGACGCGGGAGGCGAATACATCGATCTCGTCAAGATCGGGATCGGCGCCTACCGCCTTCAGAGCGAGCGGCTCGTGCAGCGCAAGGTGAAGGCGCTGAAGAACGCCGGCATTCGCGTCTTCTTCGCGGGCGACGTTACAGAGGCTGCCTTCATGCAAGGCGTTTCCCAGGAGTTCTACCGGAACGCGAAGCGGCTCGGGGCGGATGCCGTAGAGGTGTCAAGCGCGCAGGTCGTGATGTCGCTCGCCGATAAATGCAAGCTCATCCGGATGGCGCGGGACGAGGGACTCGAGGTCGTTGCGGAAGCGGGCCAGAAAGGCCATGAGGACTGGACCGAAAGCCAGGCCTATGTGTTCCGGCAGGTCGAAGCCTACCAGAAGGCCGATGCGTGGAAAGTTCTAGTGCAGGGCGAAGGAATCTCCGAGGGGGTGGAGGCTATGAAGGAGCAGCTGCTGCTCAACCTCGTGGCGCGGTTCGACGTGCAGGACTTTATTTTCCAGGCCAAGGACGGCAAGACCCAGACCTGGTACATCGGCATGTTCGGCAATCAGGTCAACCTCGACATTGACGACCATCAGGTGATTGACGTCGAGCTGATGCGGCGCGGCATCCGCAAGCGCGGCCTCTTCGGATTGGTCGGAAGCCTGTAGCCGGCAATACCACGCGCCTCGTTCATCCAGTCTTGAACAGGAGGAGCAACCATGCAGGGACGGTTACACCGTGTTTACCAACTGGGTATGGCGCTCGTCGTGGTTTGTCTCGCGCTCGGGCAGGCACAAGCTCAGTCGTGGCGCCCGAACAAGCCGGTCGAGCTTATTGCCGCATCGGGACCTGGCGGCAACACGGACAGGCTCGCCCGCACTATCCAGCGCATCATGCAGGACGAAAAACTCGTTTCCACACCGGTGAACGTAGTGAACAAAGCCGGCGGCAATCAGACGGTCGCCCGTTCCTACCTCAACCAGTACACGGGGGACGGCCACTACGTGGAGCTCGGAAATCCGACGCTGATAGCGAATCACGTGATGGGTATCACGCAGCAGCATTACGGTGATTTCACGCCGATCGCCCTGCTGCTGGATGAATACACCGTGTTCAGCATGCGCGCGGATGCACCACTCAAGACGGGCACCGAGCTCATGCAGCGCCTCGCCCAGCAGCCGGACAGCTTGAGCGTGGGCCTTACGACGCGCGGCGGAGCAAATCATGTTGCACTGCTGCTGGCCGCGAGAGCGACGGGCGTGGACGTGAAACGACTGAAAGTCGTTTCATTCAAATCCAACGCGGAGTCAATGACCGCGCTTCTCGGCGGCCACATCGATCTCGTCGCCTCGTCCGTATCGCCGGCGCTCCCCCATTTCCAACAGGGCCGGACCAGAATCGTCGCGATCTCGGCGCCCAAGCGCATGGGAGGAGCACTCGCGCAGGTGCCGACGTGGACCGAGCAGAAAATTGCCGCGGTCAATTCGAACTGGCGAGCCTTCGTCGGCCCGAAGGGATTGCAGCCCGCGCAGACGGCATACTGGGAGGACCTGGCCTCTCGTTTGGCGAAGAGCGATGCCTGGAAAATGGAACTCGAGAAGAACTTTTGGGAAGCGCATCTCCTCACCGGCCGCGCGCTGCAGGATTTCCTCTCCGCCGAATACAAGGAGCATAAGGAAGTCCTTGGGGAACTCGGTCTTGCAAAGTAGCTGGCCTCGCGCGTCGGAACTCAGTCTTGTTTCCGCAAGTAGTGATCGGATATTCCGCTGTGCGAACCATCCACTTCACCGCATTGGTCAGTAGACGGCGATCCAAAGCGGATCTGTCACATCTCCCCGGGAAAACGGACCAGTAGATGCGAAAACTAAAGCAGAGATGCTAATTGCGGGAAGGAGCCCACGCCGCGGAGGGTTGCACTGACCCTATTAACCTCCCTTGCGGGGAGGGGCGGCGCGGATTTCCCGGCCGGGCGCATCGCGCCGCGGCGGCCAAAGCGCATCCGATGCGCTTCGCGGCGATGGGGCGGCTCGAGTCCGGGCAATTTCCCACGGTGGCCGCACCGGGAGGTGCCGTTGGCCTTGCGGAATACACGGCGCCGGTGATCGCCTGCGCGGCAACGTTCGCCATTTGTCGTTTTCATCTACGTCCACAAGCTGCAACAGCAATGGCTGCGCGGCGAGCACGACGCGCGGATCGCGCAGAAGGAGTTCCTCGTCAACCTCGAGCGCTGGTTCCACGAGCCCGAGCAGCGCAGGGTCGAGCTGCCGGACCGCGAGCCGCGTCGAACTGCGGCGCTCACCCATACGGGGACCAGCTGATCACCCGGTCACACGCGGCTTACAGCGGCAACGGGGGCACGCTCGGCGAGCCGCGCGCGCTCGATATCGGCGCCGTCGATGGCATTGAGGATCAGCTCGCGGTCGATGTGCGGGGCAAACTGCGCCAGGAACGATTCCAGCGGCCGGGTGAGATAGCCGTGCTTGCGCAGAACGAGATTGAGGATGCCCGGAAGAAAGAGGTGTCCCGCGTCGATGGCCGCGAGCCGGTGATCAGCGGACGAATCGAAGGCAACCTTCGCCAGCACCGCGATGCCCATCCCGACCTCCACGTACGCCTTGCACACATCGGCATCCGTGGCGCTGCAGACGATGCGTGGTTTGAGCCCGGCACGTGCGAACGCCCGCTCGACGATGGAGCGCCCGCTGAACGTTGCCGGATAGGCGATGAGCGGATATTCGGCCAGAATCTGCAACGTCGGGCGCTGCTCGCGCACGAGCGGGTGGCCGAGCGGCACGATTACGCAGCGCGGCAATCGATAGGCGGGAATCGTGACGATGGGGTCCGCGACTTTCTGCACCATCGTGATGATGCCCACGTCCGCCTCCCCCGCGGCAATCAGGTCACGGCACTGGACGGGATCGCTTTGCTGCAGCGTCAGGGCGACGCGGGGAAAGCGCCGCGCGAACGCCTTGACGGTTCCCGGGAGCAGGTACCGCGCGTGCACGTGCGTGGTTGCGACGCGCAATTCTCCGCCCTCTTCCGCGACTTCTTCTTCCCCGATCTGCTCCAGCGTGCGAAGGTCCTGAAGAATCCTCTGCGCAGTGCGCAGGATCCGCTCGCCATGAGGCGTGAGCCCGATGACTTTGTTCCGGGTGCGCAGGAAAATCTGAACTCCCAGCTCGAGCTCGAGCTCCTTCACCTGCCGGCTGAGGCCCGATTGCGAGCGCTCGAGCGTTTCGGCCGCGGCGGAGATGTTGTAGCGATGGCGCGCGATGTTGCAGACGGCCTGGAGCTGATGAATGTTCAACGAGTTCTCCCGTGCTATGAGCTGTTAGCATAGCACTATGCCAGGGTATGTATTGAGCGCATATCGTCAGCAGGCTAGGATGGGTGGCGCGAAAGATGAGAGGGTGCACATGCCGAAGGCCGACTTGGGCGGAACCGTCTACGACGCCATCGAGTATTTCTACACGAAGCCGTGGTCCGACGGGCTGCCGATTGTCCCGCCGACGGAGGAACTCATTGCGGCGATGCTCCGGGGCACCCGGTGCGATTCCGACGAAGAGCTTGGACTTGTGCCGCCGAATTTCGAGCGCCTCACGGTGCGTCGAGTCGCCGAGCACGCCGTCATGGCCGGCGCGTTGCCGCAGTACATGCCCGTCATCATCGGGGCCATGCGGGCGATCCTCGACGAGAAGCTCAACATGCACGGCGTGCAGACGACGATACACGGCGTCTCGCCCCTGGTCATCGTGAACGGGCCCTACGGCAGGAAAATCGGCATCAACGGCGGCCGCGGCTGCTTCAGCCCGGGACATCGCCCGAACGCGACGATCGGACGCGCCGTGCGGCTCATACTCTACAACGTCGGCGGCGGCTATCCGAGCGCGTCGTTCAGCTGCTTCGGACAGCCCTCACGCTATACGTTCTGCATCCGCGAGAACGAGGAGGACAGCCCGTGGGAGCCGCTCTCGGTGGATCGCGGATTCAAGGCAGGGGAGAACGTCGTCACCGTCGTGCAGTGCGAGAACCCGCAGCTCACTCACGACGACGCGAATGACGACCCCGAGCGCCTCCACGTCGCTACCACGGATTGCATGGGCAACATGGGCGGCATGAACGCCTGGCGCGCGACCGACATGGTGGTGGCGCTCGCTCCCGACATCGCCGACAACTTCGCGAAGGCCGGCTATACCAAGGCCGACGTCCACAAGCTGCTGCGCGAGAAAGCCGGCCGGCACGTCGGTCAGCTCAAGCAGGGGGGGCTGTGGCGGATCGAGCGGCTGAACCGCTACGTCACCAAGGTCGACCCGAACGATGACAACTGCTTCGTGCCAGCGATCCAGGAGCCGAGCCGGCTGTTCCTGATCGTGGCGGGCGGGCGGCCGGGGGCGACCACCGCCGTGCTCCACGGCTGGAACGAGACCACGCGCGGAGTTTCGGTCGCCTACGAGGTCTGATCGTGGGCGCGCTGGATGATCACGATGACGAGAGGACGAAACCAATGAGTGCTTTTTACGACCCGTCGGTCGGCGCAACGAAATCGCTTTCCCCGGCCAATCGGCCATCCAGCCTTGCGGGAAAGATCGTCGGGCTCTATGACAACACCAAGGAGCAGGCCGACATCATCCTCGAGGCGGCTGCGGAGGACCTCAAGCGGCGCCACGGGGTCAAGGAGCTGCTGAACTTCCGCGGCATCCACTATTCGAAGCCCGCTCCACTCGAAACGATCGAGGAGATGGCCCGCAAATGCGACGTCGTCATCTGTGCGCTGGGCGGGTGAGGGTCCTGCACGGTGTGCAGTGTGCACACCTCCGTCGAGCTGGAAAAGCGCGGGATTCCGACGACCGTCGTCATTACCTCCGCGTTCAGGAACGCATTGGAAGTCCAGTACAAGGGAAAAGGCATGCCAGGCCACGCCTGCATCGAGCTGCCCCATCCCATCTACTACCTCAGCCGCGAAGAACTCGGCAAAATGACCCGGGAGCACATGGACGAGATGGTCCGCCAGCTGACGAATTCCGGCTAGGAACGCAGGCGCGCGGGCGCCAAACCGTACGGAGGCGCATTTGAATCGACATCGCTGCACAACGTTCTACGCGCATTTCTTTTCCCTGGTCCTGGCGGCGGCGATGGCGTTGCCCGGCGCTGCCGGCTCCCAGTCGTATCCGGACCGGCCGATCCGGTTCATCGTCCCGTTCGCGCCCGGCGGGGGCAACGACATGATCGCGCGCCTGGTCGGCGGAAAGCTCACGGAATCCTGGGGCCAGCAAATCATCGTCGACAACCGGCCCGGTGCGGGCGGAAATATCGCGGCTGAAATCGCGGCGCGCTCGAACCCGGACGGCTACACGATCTTCCTGTTCAACAGCACGAACGCCATCGCGGTGAGCCTCTACAAGCAGGTGCCCTTCGACCCCATCCGGGACTTCGAGCCCGTGATACTGATCGCGACCTCTCCATTCGCGCTGGTCGTGCATCCCTCGACACCTGCCGGATCGGTAAAGGAACTCATCGCGCTCGCAAAAACCAAGCCGGGAGTCCTGACTTTCGCCTCGGGCGGGAACGGCAGCTCCACGCATCTTGCCGCGGAGGAGTTTCAGCAACTCGCCGGGATCAGGATGATTCACGTGCCTTACAAAGGCGGGGGACCGGCCCTGATCGACGTGATCGGCGGTCGGGTGACGATGTATTTCGCGAGCATTCCACCGTCGCTGCCACACATCAAGACCGGCCGCGTGCGCGCGCTGGGCATCACGAGCAAGGAGAGATCGCCGCTGCTGCCGGACGTGCCCACGATCTCGGAGACAGCGCTGCCGGGATTCGAGTCGGGCGCGTCCTACGGGATCGTCGCGCCCACCCATACGCCCAAAGCCATCGTGCAGAAGATGAACGCCGAAGTCGCCAGACTACTTGCGACGCCCGAGGTCAGTGCGCGCCTTAGACATGAAGGCCTGCACATTGCCGCAGGTTCGCCTCAGGACTTCAGTCGCTTCATGAAGGCCGAGATTGCGCAGTGGGCGAGAGTGGTCAAGGCATCCGACGCGAAAGTGGACTGATTGCCGGGCCCCGGCTCACGCAGGTCTGCGTGCGCCGGTCACGGGTGACGAGTCACCGGTCACCGGTTCTGGTTTGGGGTCCCCACGGGGGATTGTGCCCGTCCCGCGTCTCTTCAAACGCCAAAAGGCGTGAGTCGTGAATCGTGAGCAGTGAGTAGACTCAACACGCGAGCAGAGGTTAACGACCCCAAATCGGCTTGGTCCGCTCACAACTCACCACTCACGCATTTCCCGGTCGCGGCAGCGACCGGTATGGCGTCCCCACGGGGATTCGAACCCCGGTTACCGCCGTGAAAGGGCGATGTCCTAGGCCTCTAGACGATGGGGACGAGAGGACAAACTCAAGCTTCGTGAATCGTAAATCGCAAATCGTGAATCGTAAGGCGATGATCACGGAAGCGGAGTTGTCCGCCCATCACTCACCGCTCACCGCTTACCGCTCATCGCTCTTATTGGTGGAGGTAACCGGGATCGAACCGGTGACCTCTTGCATGCCATGCAAGCGCTCTCCCAGCTGAGCTATACCCCCACGAGAGAGCGCGCATTATACCGGCGCCCTCCCCGGCCTGTAAAGAAAATGGGTTATTCGGGAAAGGCTTGCAGCTGTTTTTCCATGCGGGCGAGCACTTCGTCGCGCCCGAGCACTTCGAGCACGGCGTCCACCGAGGGCGTCTCGGCGGTCCCCGTCACCATCACGCGCAGCGGCATCGCGAGCTTCGGGAATTTCAGCTTGTGTGCCGCGACCACCGCCTTGAGCGTCTCGTTGATGCGCTCGCGCTCCCACTCGATCGAACCGAGCCGCTCGCACAGGTCCTTCAGCGCCGTGCGTGCTTCGCGCGCGTAGTGTTTCTCCTTGAGCTCCGCGGCGGGCTCGAGCGCACGATAGAAATAGACCGCAGCGTCGGCAAGCTCCTCCACCGTCGCGGCGCGCTCCTTGAGCAGCGCTGCGACCTTCGCGGGAGGCGGTCCGTGCAGCACGTCGCAGCCGGCGCGCACGAGGAAAGGTTCCATGAGCCCGCCGAGACGCCCGTCGTCGGCGCTCTTGAGGTACTGCGCGTTCAGCCAGCGCAGCTTCTCCGGGTCGAAGCGCGCGGGCGATTTGCTGATGTGCCCGAGGTCGAACCACTCGACGAGCCGTTCCGTCGAGAACATCTCCTCGTCGCCGTGCGACCAGCCGAGCCGCGCGAGGTAGTTCACGAGCGCGTCCGGCAGGAAGCCCTCCTCGCGGTACTGCATCACGCTCACCGCACCGTGGCGCTTGGAGAGCCGCTCGCCGTCCGTCCCCAGGATCATCGGCACATGCGCGAATTTGGGCAGCGCGGCGCAGAGCGCGCGGTAGATGTTGATCTGCCGCGGCGTGTTGTTGACATGGTCGTCGCCGCGGATGACATGCGTGATCGTCATGTCGATATCGTCCACGACCACGCCGAAGTTGTAGGTCGGGATGCCGTCCGCCCGCAGCAGCACGAGATCGTCGAGTTCCTCGTTGGAAACCGTGATCGGCCCCTTCACGAGGTCGCTGAACCCGACGATGTCCGTGTCCGGGTTGCGGAAGCGCACGACGGGGCGCGCGTCGGGCGGGGGCTTCAAGCCCATGCGCTGCGCGTTTTCCGGCCGCCAGCGCCCGTCGTAGCGCGGCTTTTCGCCGCGCGCGCGCTGCCGCTCGCGCAGCTCGTCGAGCTCCTCTTTCGTCGCATAGCAGTGATAGGCGTGGCCGTCCCCGATCAGCTGCTCGGCGACAGCGCGGTAACGGTCGAGCCGGTCCATCTGGAAGTACGGCCCGTCGTAATCGAGGCCGAGCCAGCCCATGCCGTCGAGGATCGCGTTGACCGACTCGGCCGTCGAGCGTGTGCGGTCGGTGTCCTCCACGCGCAGGATGAACGTGCCGCCGTGCTTTTTCGCGTAGGCCCAGCAGAAGAGCGCGGTGCGCGCGCCGCCAATGTGCAGGTAGCCGGTGGGGCTGGGGGCGAAGCGGGTGCGGATCATGTCAGCTGCTCGGGAATGGGGAATGGGGAATGGGAAATAGTAAAAACCGTATAACGGGTGCCCGCGCTCTTACCATTTCCTATTCCCTATTTCCTATTTCCCGCTCTTGCGCGCTGCTGGAACTCGCGCACCGCCTCTTCCATGGTCAGGAACACGGCGCCGTTGTCGGCGCACGCGCGGACCAGCCGCTCGAGCATCATCATGCGGTGGCCGCGCCCGATGACGAACGGGTGGAAGGTATAGGTGAGCACGCCCCATTCCACGGCCTTTCGCATGTAGAGGAACTCGTCCACCCAGTTCTCCAGCACCGCGCTTGCGTTCATCAGCCCCTGGCGAACGGTGGTTTCGGTGCGCACAAACTCGAAGTGCGGCGCGTCATCGGTGGCCCAGTGGATCGGCATTTCCACGAGCGCCGTCTCCGGGCCGAAGCGTGCGGGCGCCTCGAGCTCGATCGCGTCGCCCTGCCGCGCGTAATACGGCGTGTAATCGTCGCCCATCAGGCTGCTGTCGTAGGAAAAGCCGTGCTCGAGCATCAGCTCGACCGAATGCGGGCTGAGATCCCAGGACGGCGAGCGGTAGCCGCGCGCGGCACGCCCGGTGAGCTTCCGGATCGCCTCGTTTCCGCGCACGAGCTCGCGCTCCTCCTCCTCGCGCGTGAGGCTCGCCGGCGGGCGGTGGGTCCAGCCGTGGTGTGCGATCTCGTGCCCGGCCGCGCACACCTGCTCGCACGCCGCGGGAAAGGTCTCGATGGTGTGGCCCGGGATGAACCAGGTGCTGCGGATGCCGTGATCCTTGAGCAGGCCGAGCAGCCGCGGGGCGCCCGCCCGCGGTCCGAACTCCCCCCGCGAGATCCACGAGGGCGAAATCTGGCCGCGCGCGATGAATCCCGAGATCGCGTCGAAATCGAAGGTAAGGCACACAATGTGCCGCATCTGATTAAATGCGTGAGTCGTGAGTCGTGATTCGTGAGCCGTGATCCGCGGCTCCTTCTGCCTTGCGGCTTCGCGTTTCTTCTCAATCCTCAATCCTCGATCCTCAATCCTGGCTCTTCCTTCTGCCTCCGCGCGCCTCTTCTCTCCCGTCTATCGTCTCCCGCGAACATGGGTCACAATGCGCGCCTTTTACGTTATGATTTCTCCTGATTATAACGTCCGTCCCGAGTTTCCCCGTATGGCACGCCCATCCCCGCAGTCCGCAAAGCCCGCTGTTGCTGCAGCCGTCGAAGCCGCCATGCCATTCGCCGAAGCGCTGTTCGAGGACGTGCGCAAGCGCACGGCCGACACCGTCGGCGTGAGCCGGGAGCCCTACGGCACAGGCGAGCAGACGGCGGTGGATGCCGTCGCGCGCGCCGGAGGCGAGCTGGGGCTCGAAATCAAGCACGACCCATTCGGCAATGTGTATCTCACCATGCCAGGGCGCGACCGCAGCGCCCCGGGGTGGATCACCGGCTCGCACGTGGATTCGGTTCCGCTCGGCGGCAACTTCGACGGCTTCGCGGGCGTGGTGGCCGGGCTCACTGCGCTCGCCGCCTTCCGGAAAGCGGGCCTCGCTCCCCAGTTCGATGTGACCGTCATGGGCATACGCGCCGAGGAAGCTTCCTCGTGGTACGGGGGAGCGCACGATGGGCACATCGGCAGCCGCGCCGCGCTGGGCCTGCTGCCCACGGCCGAGCTCGATTCCGCGGTACAGAGCCGCACCGGAACGAGCCTGCGCGAGCAGATGCGGAAAGCCGGGTTCGACCCCGACGCGGTGGGCCGGGGCAAGCCCTATCTCGATCCCGCGCGCTACTGCGGTTACCTGGAGCTGCACATCGAGCAGGGTCCGGTACTGGAAGCGCGCGGGTTTCCGGTGGGCGTGGTCACCGGCATTCGCGGCGCGACGCGCGCGCGCTCCTGCCAGTGCATCGGCAGCTACACGCATTCGGGCGCGGTACCGCATGAGTACCGCAGCGACGCCGTGATGGCCGTCGTGGAGCTCGTGCGCGAGCTCGACCTCGAATGGGAGCGCGTGCGGGAGGACGGCGGCGATCTCGTGTTCACGGTGGGCAAGCTCTACACCGACGCGAAAGTCCATGCCCTCACCAAGGTGCCCGGAGAGGCGAACTTCGTTCTCGATTTCCGCAGCCAGGACGATGCAATACTGCAGCAGGTGCGCGTGGCCGCGGAGCGGCTCGCGCTCGAGATCGGGCAGCGCCGGCGCGTGCGCTTCGATCTCGGGTCCTTCTCCCTGCATCGTCCCGCGGCCATGGATCCCGAATTCCGCCGGACTCTCCTGTCGGGCTGCCAGGACCTGGGCATCCGGGCGATGGAAATCCCGAGCGGCGCCGGCCACGATGCCCAGGATTTCGCTCACGCAGGTTTCCGCTCCGCGATGATCTTCGTGCGCAACAGCCACGGCAGCCACAACCCGGACGAGGCGATGGCGATCGGCGACTTTGCGTTCGGCACGCGCCTGCTCGCGTGGAAGCTGCTGCAGGGCGCGTGACCGCTGCCTTCAGCCGGCACCAGCGAAGCGAGATCGCGGCCGCTTGCCGCTTGATTGCCTGATCCGGCCCGACATTTCTTCACCATGCCCGAGCACCTCACCCAGAACTGGTTCGTGCGCAAGCCTCTCGCCCGTTCGCGCCGCGGCATCGTCGCGACGCAGAACCGCGTCGCCGGCGAGGCGGGAGCGCGCGTGCTCGCCGCCGGAGGCAATGCAGTGGACGCCGCGGTCGCGACGAGTTTCGCGCTCGCCGCGGTCGAGCCCTGGTACAGCGGGCTCGGGGGCGTCGGTTTCATGCTCGTCTATTCCGCCCGCGAGGACCGCGTTTCCGTGGTGGATTTCGGCCCGGTCTCCCCGCGCGCGCTGGTGCCGGCCGACTATCCACTGACCGGCGGTGTCACGACCGACCTTTTCACCTGGCCGGCCGTGAAAGACGACCGCAACGTGCACGGGCCGCTTTCCTTCGCGGTGCCCGGACAGGTGGACGGGCTCGGCCTTGCGCTCGAACAGTTCGGAACGCTCAAGTGGTCCGAGCTGATCCGGCCCGCGATCGAGCTCGCCGAGAAGGGCATTGCAGCGGACTGGTTCCTCACGCTCAAGGTGGCGACAAACGCGCGGGAGCTGGCGCGCTACCGATCCACACGCGAGGTGTGGCTGCCGCAGGGTTTCGCGCCGGCCACCCCCGCGGGCGCGGCTCCGGAACGCCTCAAGCTCCCGCGGCTGGCCGAGACGCTGACGCGGCTCGCGCAGGCCGGGCGGCGCGATTTCTACGAGGGCGGGCTCGCCGCCGATATCGTCACCGACGCGCAAGCGCTGGGCGCGATCCTCGGGCCCGAGGACCTGCGCCGCTACCGGGCGCGGATCGTGGAGCCGGCCGAGACCGACTATCGCGGCGCGCGCATCGCGGCAGCCCCAGGGCTCACGGCGGGCCCGAGCCTCATGCGCGCACTGGACGGATTGCGCCCGGTGCGGTTCCAGCGCAACGGGCCGCATGCCGACGCGTTCATCGCCTACGCCGAGGTGCTGCGCGACGCATATGCCGAGCGGCTCGCGGCCATGGGCGAGACGCCCGACGCGCGCGACCTCGCGTGCACCACGCATCTCAACGTGATCGATCGGGACGGCAACATGGTGGCGCTCACGCAGACGCTGCTGTCGGTATTCGGCTCGAAGCTCGTGCTGCCCTCGACCGGTATCCTCATGAACAACGGCATCATGTGGTTCGATCCGCGCCCCGGCTCCCCGAACTCGCTCGGCCCCGGCAAGCGCCCCCTCACGAACATGTGCCCGGTGATCGCGCGCCGCGACGGCAAGCCGTGGTTCGCGATCGGCGCTTCCGGCGGGCGCAAGATCTTCCCCGCGGTGATGCAGATCGCGTCCTTCCTCATCGACCACGGCCTGTACCTGGAGGATGCGTTCCACCGTCCGCGCATCGACGCGAGCGGCGGAGATTTCGTGGGCGTGGACCCGCGCCTGCCGATCGCGATCCGAGACGCGGTCGCCAAGAAGTTCGCGACCCAGCTCACCGAGCTCGTGGTCTATCCGACCAACTTTGCCTGCCCGAGCGCGGTACTGCACGATGCCGGCACCGGCGAGCGCTTCGGCGCGACCGACGTCATGTCGCCCTGGTCCGGCGCCGTTGCTGAAGACGCGTGACTCGTGACTTGTCATGATACGGGCAGCGATCGTCGGACTCGGCAACTGGGGGCGCAACCTCGTCGGAGCCGTGCACGGCAAGAGCGACAGGATCCACATCGTCGCGGGCGTCACCCGCACGCCGGAGAAAGCCGCGGCCTATGCCGCGGAAAAAGGCTTTCCCCTGCACGGCTCGTTCGAAAGCGTGCTCGCGGATCCGAAGATCGACGCCGTGCTGCTCGCAACGCCCCACACGCAGCACGCCGAGCAGATCATCGCTGCCGCGAGCGCCGGCAAGCACGTATTCACCGAGAAGCCCTTCACGCTCACGCTTGAGAGCGCGCGGGCCGCCGTGCGCGCGTGCCTGCAGAACAAGGTCACGCTCGCGGTGGGCTTCAATTGGCGGTTCCAGCCGGCGCTGCGGGAAATCAAGCGCATGCTGGAAGACGACCGGCTCGGCAAGCTGCTGCATCTGGAAGGAAACTTCTGCGGCCCGAGCGTGTACCGCTATCCCAAGGATCACTGGCGGCAGGTGCGCGACGAGGGCCCCGCCGGCGGCTTGACCGGGCGCGGCGTGCATCTGCTCGATGCCTACCTCTACCTCGCCGGCGAGGTCGAGGAGGTGCGCGCGCAGAGCTTCCGGCGCGTGCTCGGCCACGGCATCGACGACACGACTTCCATGCTGGTGCGCTTCATGAACGGCGCGACCGGCTATCTCGCCACGGTGATCGCCACCGCGGAGACCTGGCGCATGCAGGTGTTCGGCTCCAAGGGCTGGGTCGAGGTGGGTGACGTCGAGCACCTCACCGCCTGGCAAATGAGGGTGTGCTATTACGACCCGCAGCACCCGCGGGTGAACCAGCGCCCGGAGGTCGTGATCTTCCCCGCGGTCAGCACCGAGCGCGCCGAGCTCGAGCACTTCGCCGAGGCGGCGAGCGTCGGCCGCCCGCTCGCGGTGGCCGGCGGCGACGAGCTGCATGGCGTAGCGGTGATGGAGGCGATCCTCGAGTCCGCCAACACGGGGAACGCCGTGCGGCTCGCCGCTGAACGCGGCTAAAGGCTGAACCTTTCACCGCCAGGGACATCCAGAAATTCGAAGATCAAGCGGCTCAACGCTGCGCTCGGCCCCTCGCGTCAGTGCATCGGATGCAGTGCACGGTTGGCCGCCTGGATGTGCTCACGTCTGAAGTCTCTGCTCCCATTGATGAAAAGCGTCCGCCAGATCGTTCCTCTCATATTCTCTCAGGCGGCGCTCATGGTCGGACAGAAAATCCCGGTATAACGGGATGACGCCGCGCGCAATCGCTTCTATTGCGGTCTTGTCGGATAAGCCGGGAGGCGCATCGCGCCATTCCAGCGCCATGCGCGCCAGCTTCGCCCGCACGCCTTTCGCACTCGAAACGTAGTGGTCTACGGCGGCTTCGTTGCGGCCGACCTCACCCGTTCGTGCTGTAAACAGGAAGCGCACGGGATAGAGAACGAGCTTGGTCAGGGTCTTTGGATCCGAGCGTGCCAATGCTCGCGGATCCTTCAATTTGGAGGTAACTTCGTCCGTGGCCAATCGCCACAGCGCAAACTCCGAGCCCGCAAGAACCAGCTCCTTGCGCGTAGGCAAAGGCAGCTCGCTGCGAACATAGCGCCCCGCAAGCAGGCGGCCGAACTGCTTGAGGTCGAGACGGTCGAGTGGCGGAAAGCGGCCGCCTGCAGCCGCGCCGGAAAGTGTCGCGACGGAGCCCCAGAACACGGAAAGGCGATCGGCAAATGGCGCCCGACTCCCCGCGATCGAGGAAGACAGACTGGCCACGGAGTCCGCGTCCCGCGTCGCGAGCGGGTCGCTCAGGACCACCCCTACATCGACGTCACTTACATGGGCGCTAAAGCCACCGTGCGCCAGACTTCCCAATGCATAAACCGCGGTAAGGCGGTCACGCCAGATATCTCGTGCCCGAAAGACCACTGCATCAAGGACATCTTGCGCCAATTGTTGCGCGGCTTTGTTGTCCATTTGCGCCATAGACACCCGCTAACGGCGGCGCTCCGCAACGGGCCCACGAAGCGGCATCGTCCGCTGGAGCGCTTGGCTGGACGACATGTCCACGCCGAGCACGACGCGAATCATGCGGACAGCGCATCAGCAAGAGCACGCAGCAGCTTTGCCCCATCGCCGCGCCATGCGCTACCGTGCATGCACGCGAGTGTTGCCGGGTTTGTCGAAGCTAGCCTCTCCAGCATCGCACGCGCGTTCTTCGTGTGTGAGAAGTAATCCATTTTGTGGCGGAAAGCCTCGCTCGGCCCGAGAATGTCCGACTCCGTGACGGGCGGAAGATCAGCACCTCCCTGCGTGAACAGGTCTCCACATAGCAACGTAGAGGTTCGTTCTTCCATCAAAAAGCCGCATTCCCACGCATGTGGCAAATGCGGCGTGTCGAACCAACGCACGGAGTGCTTGCCCAGACGGAGCAGCTCTCCGTCGGCGAGCGCGCGGGGCGCCCGATCAGCAAGGTCGCCAATCGATACCATGGCAGCAACAGTGCCGCACAGCGGCGCAGACCGCGGAGCGGCATCAAGCCATTCGTTGAGCGAACCGCACTCGTCTGCTTCCACATGGGACAATGCAATGTAGCGAAGCCTCTCGATCGGCAAGACGCTTGTCACCGCCTCGCGCACGAGTGGAAACATCCTGCGCGGACCGGTGTGGCAGAGCAACGGTTCATCATCCACGATGAGGTATTGGTTGAACGAGAACCCGCCTGCACCTTCGATCATAACCGGAGTGTTAATGCGATAGATTCCCTCAGCGATCTCATGCACATTCGTTCCGGACTGCCTGTTCGTAACGGTCATCAGATATCCTTACCATGAATCGAGTGGTCGTGGTGTTCAGCTGTCTTTCGCCCAGCGTTTTAATCAGGCGGCATGTGCCAAGGGAGGAGAAGTATATACCGGAAGCGGGGAATCGCTATTCCCGGCGGCAGATGTCCAGGAATATTCTTGTTCTCGTCGGCTCGAGGATGAAGACTCTAGAAACGATCCACGCGGAAAGGCGCGACGTCGATCGAAGGGCGCCGGCCCGAAACGAGGTCGGCAATGATCCGTCCCGTCGGCGCGCCTCCGCACAGACCGACGTGCCCGTGTCCGAACGCATAGTAGACGTTGCGGTGTTTCGCAGACGCGCTGATGACCGGCAGCGAATCCGGCATCGCGGGGCGGCGTCCCATCCACTTCGTCGAGTCGGCCATGCGAACACCCGGCAGCATGCGCTGCAAGTGCCGCGCGAGCACATCGGCGCGCGCATAATCGGGCTCGGCGTAGATCCCCGCAAATTCCGCCTGCCCGGCTATCCGCAGCCCCATCTCCATCGGCGTCACGAAAAATTTCGCGTCCGCCACGGAAACCGGCATCGGCAGCTCGAGCGCCGGGTCCGAGAACGTCACGTGATAGCCGCGCTCGGCCTCGATCGGAACGGGTTCCCCGAGCTTTGCCGTGAGTTCTCCCGAGTGCACGCCCGCGCACACGACGAGCGTTTCCACCGGCAGGCTTCCCCCGCCGGTTTCGAGCGCGTGCACGGCGCCATCTCGTAAGCCGATGTCGAGCACCTCGCGCTGCAGCACGGTCCCGCCGTCCTTCTGGAACTGCGCCGCGAGCGATTTCGTGAGGCGCTCCGGATTCGCGACGTAGCCCTGTTCCGGAAGATAGACGCCCTTCTCGTAAATTTTCGCGAGCGCCGGGACGAGCCGCCCGATGCCTGCCGCGTCGAGCTCCTCCAGCGCAATGCCCCGCTCACGGCGCAGCTTCCACGCGAGCGCGTCTCCCCGGTAGCTTCGCCCGGTTTCGTACACGACGACGTAGCCCGTGCGCCGTATGAGATCGGCACAACCGGCGTCGCGCACCAGCGGCGCGTACGCGTCGAAGGTCTGTCTCAACAACGCACGCAGCGCATCGGCGGCGCGTTCGACGCGCTCACGGCGCCCCGCCGCGATGAATCGCGCGAGCCACGGGAGGGCCCTCGGCAGATACCTCCAGCGCACGGTGAGCGGGCCGAGCGGATCGGCGAGGTAGCCCGGGACCTTGGCGAGGATGCCCGGCATGGACTGCGGCACGCACGAGCCGGGGCTCAGTATTCCGGCATTGCCGAACGAGCAGTATTCTCCGGGCGGGCGCATGTCCACCACGGTGACCTGGTGCCCGTCGCGCTTGAGGTAGCAAGCGGTGGCGATGCCGACGATGCCGGCGCCGATGACCGTTATTTTCTTCGCCATGTTCCCGTCGTGCGATCCGCGCCTTGTGGCAAAATCCTTTTTTCATTTTCCCAGAATCGGCGCGCCGGCGCACACGCGGCACCGCGCGTCCCGCTTCATGCCCGAACCGCAACCATCGGATGCGATCGTGATCGGCGGCGGCCTGGTCGGCGCCGCGATCGGCTATGGCCTCGCGCGCCAGGGCCTCAAGGTCACGCTGCTCGACGAGGGCGACGTCGCGCTGCGCGCCGCGCGCGGAAACTTCGGGCTGGTGTGGGTGCAGAGCAAGGGTCCGGGCGTGCCCGAGTACCAGCACTGGACGCGGCTCTCCTCCGACCGCTGGCCCGGGCTCGCCGCCGAGCTCAGGGAGACGACCGGGGTGGACTGCGCGCACGAGCGCCGGGGGGGCTTCGCGATCTGCCTCACCGAGGACGAGCTCGAGCAGCGCCGGCAAATGCTGGAGGTGCTGCGGCGCCAGGCGGGCGCGGTGGAATTCGAGTACGAAATCCTCGACCATGGCGCACTCGCCCGCCGCGTTCCGCTCATTGGCCCGGAGGTGGTCGGCGCATCGTACACGCCCTATGACGGCGCCGTTCACCCGCTGTATCTGCTGCGCGCGCTGCACGCGGGCCTGCTCAGGCACGGGGCGCGCTACGAACCGAACGCGCGCGTGAACGCGGTGCACGCCGCGCCCCACGACTTCCGGATCGAGGCGCGTGGCACGGCGCACGCCGCCCCGCGGCTCGTGCTCGCCGCCGGGCTCGGCAGCCGGGAACTCGCCCCGCTTGCCGGGTTGCACGCGCCCTTACGTCCCGTGCGGGGTCAGATCCTCGCCACCGAGCGCGTCGCGCCCGCGATACCGCTCACCCAGAAGATCCGGCAGATGTCCGAGGGTGCTCTGCTCATCGGAGATTCCTTCGAGGAAGCGGGCTACGACGATTCGACCGCGCCGCAAGTGCTCTCCGCGCTGGCGGCGCGCGCAGTGCGCACCTTTCCGTTCCTGCGCGAGGTCCAGCTCGTGCGCAGCTGGGCGGCGCTGCGCGTGATGTCGCCCGACGGGCTGCCCATCTACGAGCAGTCCGCGCGGTTTCCCGGCGCCTTCCTGGCGAGCTGCCACAGCGGCGTCACGCTCGCGGCAGCCCACGCCTACCCCTACGCGGAAGCGGTGGCGCGCGGCGCTCTCCCGGACGAGCTCGCGCGCTTCGCGAGCCGCCGTTTCGATGTTCCGAAGGCTGCCTGAGACCGCCGCACAGCCGGTCACGGTCGTGATCGACGGCCGGCCGGTGCGCGTGCCGTTCGATCTCACGGCCGCCGCCGCGGTGCTGATCGGCGACGGCATCACGCGCACGACTCCGGTCTCCGGCAGTCCCCGCGCGCCTTACTGCATGATGGGCGTCTGCTTCGACTGCCTGATGGAGATCGACGGCGTTCCGAACACGCAGGCCTGCATGGTTCCGGTCGCCGAGGGCATGCGCATCAACCGCCAGGTCGGCGCGCGCAAGGTGCGATCGTGAGTGCCGCCGATCTCGTCGTCATCGGCGCCGGGCCGGCCGGCCTTGCGGCGGCTGCCAGCGCCGCGGGTCTCGGGCTCGCAACCCAAGTGCTCGACGAGCAGCCGGAGCCCGGCGGGCAGATTTTTCGTGAAATCGAGCGCGTGGCCGCCTCGCACCCGGCCTTGTTCTCGTTGCTCGGTGAAGACTACGGAGCAGGACTCGAGCTCCTGGGACGGTTTCGCGCGAGCGGCGCGCGCCACCTACCGCGCGCCACGGTGTGGCAGATCGACGACGAGCGCCGCGTGTACTACCGTCACGCAGCCGGCGCAGCGAGTATCCAGGCTCGCCAGGTGCTCATCGCGACCGGTGCGCTCGAGCGGCCGGTGCCCGTCCCCGGGTGGACGCTGCCCGGCGTCATGAGTTGCGGCGCGGCACAAACGCTGCTCAAGTCTGCCGCCCTGGTGCCCGACGGGCGCGTGGTCCTTGCGGGCAGCGGCCCGCTGCTCCTCCTTGTGGCCGTGCAACTCTTGCGCGCCGGGATCCGGCCTGCGGCCGTGCTCGAGACGCCGATCCAGCGCTTCGCGGCGCTGCGGCACCTGCCGCGCTTCGCCGCAGCGCCCGGCTACCTCAACAAGGGGCTCGCGATGCTGCGCGAACTGCGCGCGTCCGGCGTGCCCTTCCGCCGCGGCGTGCGCGGCCTTGCCGTCTCCGGCGCGGGGCGCGCCGAGGCCGTCCGCTACGACTGGCGCGGACGCAGGCGGGAACAGGATGTCGATCTTGTCCTGCTCCATCAGGGCCTGGCGCCGAACCTAAATCTCGCGCTCTCGTTGCGCTGCGAGCACTTGTGGGACGAGTCGCAGCGCTGCTTCCGCCCGCGGCTCGATCCGTGGGGCGCATGCTCGGTGCCGGGCGTCTGGATTGCGGGCGACGGCGGCGGCATTGCCGGGGCCCGGGCCGCCGAATGCTCCGGCGCGCTCGCCGCGCTCGCCGCGGCTTGCAGCCTCGGGCGCATCTCGAAGCACGAACGCGACGCGCGTGCAAAGCCCTTTCTGCGCGAGCGCGAACGTCATCTCGCCGCGCGCGCGTTTCTCGACACGCTTTACCGTCCACCCGCGGAGATCCTCGCGCCGAGCGAGCCGCGAACCGTCGTGTGCCGCTGCGAAGAGGTGACCGCAGGCGAGATCCGGCGCCTCGCGACCGAGCAGGACTGCCCGGGACCGAACCAGATGAAGGCGTTCACGCGCTGCGGCATGGGGCCCTGCCAGGGCAGGCTCTGCGGGCTCACGGTAACCGAACTGATCGCGGAATCGCGCAACATCTCCCCGGCCGAAGCGGGCTACTACCGCATCCGCCCGCCGGTGAAACCGGTCACCGTTGGTGACCTCGCAGAACTCGACGTCTAGGGCTTCTCGCGCTGCACCCCGGCTGCCAGGGCAGCAGCCACCTTGTCCTTGCCGTATTCGTGTTCGGCGGCCGCGCGCGAAACCTTTCCGCTCTTGAGGTCTCGGGCAAGTGCGTCAACAGAACGCTCTTCGGGGGAGCCGTAACCTCCACCCCCGGGCGTTTCGATGCGCATCGCATCGCCCACCTTCATCTCGACCCGCGCGACCTTGGAGTACAGCAACTCCTCGTCCGGCCGTCCGGGATTGCGAACGAGGCGCGCGCGGCGACCGTCAAGGCCTCCGAAAACGCCGGCCGGAGCACCGACCGTGTGGCTGTCCGACCGCACGGAGAAGATCGTGCCCGGCACGACGGCGCGGATCTGCCGCGCGATCCCCAGCCCGCCGCGCAGCTTGCCCGCTCCGCCCGAATCCTGGACCAGCGCGTACTCATCCACCATCAGCGGATATTCGACTTCGAGTGCCTCGACCGGGAGGTTCGAGGTGTTGGTCATGTGCACGTGAACGGCATCCATTCCATCCTGGTCGGAAAGCGCGCCGCTTCCTCCTCCCAGCGTTTCGAGATAGACGTACTGCCCCTGCCGGCGCGCGAGCCCGCCCGAATACACGATTGCGGGCACGACGTCGTTGCCCGAGGCCATCACGCGCTCCCGAGACAGCACACCCCGAAACGCGCCGAAGATCGCGCCGGCCACTTTCTGGCACGTGATCGAGCGCGCGCCTACCGCCGCGCCGGGCCGCGGGTTGACGATGGAGCCCTCCGGTGCCCGGATGGTCACCGCGTCGAACATTCCCGCGTTCGGAAGCAGTTCCGGGTCGAGCAAGGCCTTCAACGCGTAATACACGCTCGCCTGCAGCGCATTCGCGGGGATGTTCATGGCGCCGCGCGCCTGCGGGCCGGTTCCGGCAAAGTCCACCTCGAGCGCGTCACCCCCGACGCGCACCGTCACCGTGATCGGAACCGGTTCGCCGCCCATGCCGTCGTCGTCGAGGTAATTGGTGAATGCGTACTCGCCGCGTTTCAGCTCCGCGATGCGCTTTCGAAAACGCCGCCGCGTGTAGGCCACGATGTCCTCGATCGACCTGCGCACGGACTCGATGCCCATCTGCCGCGCGAGTCCACGCGCGGCTTCCGCACCGCGCTGATTGGTCGCAATCTGCACTTTCAGGTCGAGCGCGCGCTCTTCCGGATCGCGGGTATTGCAGCAGATCAGGTTGAGCAGCCCGCCATCAAGCTCTCCTGCACGCACGATCTTCAATGCAGGGATGCGGATCCCTTCCTCGAAAATCGAGCGCGAGCCGCCGGCGATCGATCCGGGCACGACGCCGCCGACGTCGGCGTGATGGCCGATGTTCGCGGCGAAAAACTCGATGTTTCCCCCGACGAAGACCGGCGTGACGATGGTGATGTCGGGCAGATGCGTGCCGTTGGCGAGGTACGGATCGTTGCAGATGTACGCGTCGCCATCGCGCATGGTCGCGATCGGATAGGCCTCGAGTACCGCCGACACACCGCCGTCGAGCGAGCCGAGATGAAGCGGTATCTGCGTGCCCTGCGCGATGAGTCGCCCCCTGCCATCGAAAAGCGCCACCGAACAGTCGCGCCGTTCCTTGATGTTGGTCGAAAACGACGAGCGCACCAGCGTGTTATTCATTTCCTCGGTAATCGAGAGCAGGCGGTTGGAGAACACCTCCATCGCGATCGGGTCGATGATACCGGCGGAGTTACCTGACTGATCCATATTCGGGACGTGCGGATCCGTTTCCGATCCGGATGACCAGGTTGCCGATGCGGTCCACGCAGGCGCGCTGGCCGGGAGAAAGCAGGGTCGTGGAGCTCATCTCCTCGATCAGCGCCGGGCCGGCGAGCCGCGCTCCTGCAGCGAGCTTTGTCCGGGCGTAGACCCGGGTATCGATCCAGCCGTGCACGGCCCCGTGGTAGATCGCGCGATCACCGATGCATGCGTTTGCCAGCTCGCCGGCACCGTTCAGTTCGCGCAGCGGCGCCTTCGGGACGCGTCCGACCGCCTGCAACCTGCAGTTGACGACCTCGATAGCGCGATCCGGCAGGCGGTAGCCGTACTCCTGCTCATGCGCCCGATGGAACGCAGCAACGAATGCGCCAATGCCGGCCTCCGCCGCACCCTCAAGCGGCACGATCACCTCGAAGTTCTGCCCCTGATAGCGTGCGTCGACGTAGAAGTGAAGGACACGATCGGCGGGCGCGACCCGTTCCCGTTCCAGCCATTGGGCTGCTTCTGCGGCCATCTCGCCGAACAAGCCGCACACCCGGCGCCAGCTCTCGGTGGTCAGTTCCGCGATCTCGCTGCGAACGAAGTCGAAGCTCACGTCGGTGAGCAGCATCCCGCGCGCGCACATCGCGCCCGGCTCCTGGGGCACGACCACCGTCGGGATGCCGCACTCCGCGGCAATCTCGGTGGCGTGCAGCGGGCCGGCGCCTCCATAGGCAAACAGTGCAAACTCCGAAAGGTCGTATCCGCGCTCGGTGGAGACCGCCCGGATGGCACGGCTCATGTTGGCGTTCGCGATGCGCACCACGCCCTCGGCCGCCGCCTCCAGCGCGAGCCCCAGCGGCCGGGCAACGTTGCCCAGGATCGCCTCGCGCGCGGCCGCCTCGCTCACGGGCAGCCGGCCGCCGAGCAGCGCAACCGGATTGAGCCGATGCAAGCAAATCATGGCGTCGGTGATGGTGGGCTCGTTCCCGCCCTTCACGTACGCCGCAGGCCCGGGGTCGGCGCCCGCGCTCCTCGGACCCACCTTCAGCGCGCCCGCGTCATCCGTCCAGGCGATCGAGCCGCCACCCGCTCCGATTACATGGATGTCCACCATCGGCGTCTTCACCGGGTACCCGGCCACGGACTGGCTGGAACTGAACAAGGGCTTCCCGCGCCAGACCAGCGACACGTCCGTGCTCGTGCCCCCCACATCGAAGGTCACGAGGTTCCCGAATCCCGCCGCCTCGCCTACCGCGGCCGCTCCGACCACGCCCGCCGCCGGGCCAGAGAGGCAAGTGCGCACCGGAAACGAGCGCACCGCGCGCACCGACATCAGGCCGCCATTGGAATGAATCGTGTACGGCTCGGCCGCGATGTCGAGCGCCCTGACGCGCTCGAGGAAGCGGTCAAGATAGCTTTCCATGCGCGGACCCACGGCAGCGTTGAGCACGGTGGTGGACAGCCGCTCGAACTCGCGGAACTCCGGCAGGACTTCGCTGGATACGCTGAGGTACGCCTCCGGCATCAGGCGCTGGACCACGGCCCGCGCGCGACGCTCGTGATCGGGATTGCAGTACGAATGGAGAAAGCAGATTGCGACCGAGCTCACGCCATCTGCCTTGAACCGCTGCACTGCGCGCTCGACTTCGCGCTCATCGAGCGCCAGCAGCACGGAACCTGCCGCGTTGACACGCTCGCCCACTTCGATCCGGTGCTCGCGGCGCGCGAGCGCGGGGGGCCTCGTCACCCGGTAATCATAGAGATGTGGCCGGATCTGCCGGCCGATCTCCAGCACGTCGCGGAATCCTTTCGTGGTGATGAGCCCGGTAAGGGCGCCCTTGCGCTCGATCACCAGGTTCGTGGCGACGGTGGTGCCGTGTCCGACATGGCCTAGCTCGCGCGGCGCGATGCGGTAGGCGTCGAGCAGGTCGGCGATGCCGCGCGCGATCGCCTCCGACGGGTCGTGCGGCGTAGACGCGACCTTGTGAAAGCGCACGCTGCCGTCGCGCTCGTCGAGCAGCGTGAAATCGGTGAAAGTGCCGCCGACGTCGATGCCGAGGCGGTGCATTACAGTTCGAGCTTGATTCCGGCTTGCTGGATCACCTTGCGCCATTTCGCGATTTCATCGGCCACCTTCCTGCCGAAATCGGCCGGGGTGCTGCCCACGACCACCAGCCCTTGGCTGGCCAGCAGCTCGCGCATCCTGGGCGCGTTGAGCGCCTGGGTCGTATCCTCCTGCACGCGCTTGACCACGTCGGGAGGGCTGCCCGCCGGAGCGAAGAAACCGAACCACACGAGCGCCTCGAATCCCGGAAAGCCCGACTCGGCGACGGTCGGCACGTCGGGCACGGTCGGCGAGCGCTGGAGGCTGCTGATGGCGAGCGTGCGCAGCTTGCCGGACTTCACGTGCGGAAGGGAGGTCATGATGACGTCGAACATAAGCGCGATGTGGCCGCCGAGCAGATCGATCATCGCCGGGCCGGTGCCCTTGTATGGCACGTGCACCATCCGGACCTTCGTAACGGACTGGAACAACTCCATTGCCATGTGCGAAGCGCTGCCGTTGCCCGCGGTGCCGAAGTTGAGCTGCGCCGGTCGAACCCTCGCGAGCGCGACCAGTTCCGTCACGGATCTGACCGGGACCGACGGATGGACCGAGAGCAGCTGCGGTATGAAGGCAAACTCGGTCACCGGCACGAAATCCCGCTGCGGATCGAACGGCAGTTTCTGGTAGAGGCTGGCCGCCACGGCATTGGTGGTGACGGTGCCCACCAGCAGGGTATAGCCGTCGGAAGGAGCCTTGGCGACGAAGTCGGCGCCGACGATGCCGCCGGCACCGGCCCGGTTCTCGACCACCACCGGCTGTTTCCACGTTTCGTTGAGGCGCTGCGCGATACTGCGCGCCAGCAGATCGGTGGAACCGCCGGCCGCGAAGGGAACCACGATTCGGACCGCCTTGGTTGGATAGGGCAGGGCCGCCTGTGCCGCGCCTCCGGCCAGCACCACGGACCAGCAGATCAGAACGCTGAAGCATCTCATCACCGCCTCCTCTCCGCGCGCCTCATAACGCCATCGCGAACTATAGCAAATCGCGGGTGACTGCCCGCCGGGTTGCCGGGCCGATTTGTAGGCAGGCGCCGGGGAGTGCTAGAATTTTTGCCTTTTCAAGGGTGGTTAGCTCAGCGGTAGAGCACTGTCTTCACACGGCAGGGGTCACAGGTTCGAACCCTGTACCACCCACCATTAAATCAACGCGTTATGAGATACCCGGTGCGGTGGGTATGAAAAAAGTATGAAATAGCGTGCCCCGGACCGCGCCCCTCAGGAGCAAGTGAGTACTTGCATCTGATTGCCGCCTCGGGCCGGTGATCGCACCCCATTACGCGCGCGGCCTATCAGTTCAGGGGTCGCATGTAACGCTTGGCCGTGAGGCATCGTTCGTCGGACCGAAATGCACGATTTCGACGGTCAACGGCCCGCAGTCGCCACTCCCGTGGCGCAATTCCGTCGGAATCAGCCGCGCCGCGATCCGGTAGAACTCCGTCGGATTATCCCGCGCCCAAGCCGCAAAGGCTTCATCACCGCCGATGTCGTGATACACCGCCTGCACCGCCTCGCGGAATGCGCGGGTGATCTTGTTCGGCGTGCCTTTCGTGCGACCGCCGGTCTTGATGCCTTTCGCCATGATCTATTCCTTGCTACTTTAGACCCCTCGGCTCAATGAATCGTGCCGCTGCACTTCGCCGCCAGAGCCCGGAAGCACATCAGCGCCCGGTTTCGGTCGAGATCGCGCAAGGCAACCTCTAGCGCCTCGGCTCGGTCCTCCGGGCTGAAACCGTGGGCCTCGGCCACCTGGTTGACGAGCCGGCGCAGTTCAGCCTCGGTTGCACCAAAGTTGCGCAGTTCTGCCCCCTCAGTTGCGGGGTAGTTGCGTTGGAGGTCTTGTCAATAGGTGTGTAAAAAGATTCAGGCGGCTTTCCTTGTCGGCTCGATCCTCGTGCGCACGGCGATTCCGTCCTTGAACAGTTTTCCGTCGTAGACATCCCTCATCAGATGCGGCGCGTTGAGC
>VGID01000003.1 GCA_016868035.1 Betaproteobacteria bacterium
CAAGGTGCCACCCGCAGTCTACGCCGCGAAGCTTGCCCTACAGGCGAACCAGGAAACGGTCGAATCGGCTACAGTTTGACGGGGTGGACTCTAAATCAAACTGCTACTGAAATTGGGGATCACGTCGCTTGAACCAGCCCTCGATCGCGTCGAGATTGATGTTAAATTTCCCTTTTATCATAGGTCAATGGGGACATAATCCCACAGTTTACTTTAAATGCTAGCAACAACTATTTTGCATGTAAAGCGATTTGGGCCCGTTTTCTTTCCGGATGGCCTCGCTTTATAATTACCGGGCCGCTCGAAATATAGCTTACTGGTTCGGCAGTTGCGGCGCTGTGCGATGTTCCACACTCCGGGCTGCGCCGGATTCGCGTTTGTTGCAGAATTACAACATGCCCCACCTTAGGCTCTAGGCCATGTCCATACGCTGGTGGGCGTTCCCATTCCTGTTGCTGCTATCCGCCGGCCTCGCGGCGTTGATGCTGGTCGCATTCGCAGCCGCCATGGTCTATCCGACCCTGCCTTCGCTCGAAGTCCTCACCGACTACCAGCCCAAGATCCCGCTGCGGGTTTATAGCGCGGAGGGCCGACTGATCGCCGAGTTCGGGGAGGAACGCCGGGCGGTCGTCACCATCAACGAGGTGCCGAAGCCGCTGATCGCGGCCATCCTTGCGGCCGAGGACGAGCGTTTCTACCAACATCGTGGGGTGGACTACGTGGGGGTCGCCCGTGCCGCGATCTCGAACTTCATTTCGGGCGGCGTGCGCCAGGGCGCCTCCACGATCACCATGCAAGTGGCCCGTAACTTCTTCTTAACAAAAGAGAAAACGCTGACTCGCAAGTTCAACGAGATGCTGCTGGCGTTCAAGATCGAGGCGAGCCTGGACAAGGACGAGATCCTGCAGCTGTACCTGAACCAGATCTTCCTGGGCCAGCGCGCCTATGGTTTTGCGGCCGCGGCGCAGGTCTACTTCGGCAAGCGGCTCGACGAGCTGACGCTCGGCGAGTCGGCGTTATTGGCTGGGTTGCCGAAAGCGCCCTCGCGCTTCAATCCCGTCGTCAACCCGAAGCGCGCGAAACTGCGGCAGCAATACGTGCTGCGCCGCATGCGTGACCTGCAATCGATCAGCGAGGAGCAATACCTGGAGGCCGACCGGCAGACGCTCGCCATCCGGAAGGAAGTGAGCGAATTCACGGCGAGGGCCGAGCACTTCGCCGAGATGGTGCGGCAGGCGATGTACGAGCGCTACCGGGAGGACGCCTATACCAAGGGCATCCGCGTCTACACCACGCTGCTCACTACACACCAGAGGGCTGCCTACGTCGCATTGCGCCGCGGGGTGCAGGAATACGATCGCCGCCATGGCTACCGTGGCGCCGAGGGGTACGCCGAGCTTCCGGCCAAGCCGACCGATGAGGCGCTGGAGGACGCGCTGCACGACGTGGTGGACAGCGATGACATCCATGCCGCCGTCGTGGTCGAGGCGGGTCCCAAACGGGTGAAGGCCTATCGCCGGGGCGGCGAATGGATCGAGATCGGCGAAGAGGGCCTGCGCTTCGCATCCCGGATGTTGGGCGAGAAAGCGAGCCCGAACCAGCGGATCCGGCGCGGCGCGATCATCCGCGTGCAAAAGGACGACAAGGGCCGCTGGCACATCACGCAGCTGCCGGTCGTCGAGGCCTCCGTCGTGGCGATGGATCCGCGCGATGGCGCGCTGCGCGCGCTGGTCGGCGGCTTCGATTTCGGGCGCGGCCAGTACAACCGTGTCACCCAGGCGCTGCGACAGCCCGGCTCCAGCTTCAAGCCCTTCATCTATTCGGCGGCCCTGGAGAAGGGCTTCACGCCGGCAACGGTGATCAATGACGCGCCGCTGCTGTTCACTGCCGCGCAGACCGGCTCGGAGCCGTGGGAACCGAAGAACTTCGACGGCAAGTTCGAGGGGCCGATGCGCATGCGCACGGCGCTGGTGAAGTCCAAGAATCTCGTTTCGGTGCGCGTACTGCAGGCGATCTCGCCGCTCTACGCGCAGGACTACATCGCGCGCTTTGGCTTCGAGCCCAAGCTGCACCCGCCCTATCTCACCATGGCGCTCGGCGCCGGCAACGTCACGCCGCTACAGATGGCGGTGGCGTACGGAACCTTCGCGAACGGGGGATTCCGGGTGCCGCCGTACTTCATCGAAAGAGTGGAAGATGCCCGTGGCAACGTTCTGTTCCAGGGCAAACCCGTGGTCGCCGGGGTGGATGCCGAGCGCGT
The DNA here is from genome assembly GCA_016868035.1 of Betaproteobacteria bacterium. Lineage (GTDB taxonomy): Bacteria > Pseudomonadota > Gammaproteobacteria > Burkholderiales > SG8-41 > SG8-41. The sequence continues at coordinate 2,261 of VGID01000003.1, forward strand.
GATCGACGCGCGCAACGCCTTCATCATGACGAGCATCATGCGTGACGTCGTGCGCATGGGCACTGCCGTGCGCGCGATGAAGCTCGGGCGCGATGATCTCGCGGGCAAGACCGGCACCACCAACGATTTTGTGGACGCGTGGTTCTGCGGCTTTAACTCGAATCTGGTCGCGGTTGCGTGGATCGGGTTCGACACGCCGAAGACGCTCGGCCGCAATGAGACCGGCGCGCAGGCCGCGCTTCCGATCTGGATGGGCTACATGGGGGCGGTGCTCCAGGGCCTGCCCGAGCAGCCGCTCGTGCCGCCGCCCGGGGTGGTAGCGGTGCGCGTCCACCCGGAAACCGGGCTGCGTGTCGCGGATGGCTCCGGGGGGCTGATGGACCACTTCTACCAGGAATTTCTGCCGCCCGAGCACGAGACGCTCTTGGGCGGCGTCGTGGGCGGGGAGCGCCCCCGCGACGAGGTGCGTAACCAACTGTTCTGAGGTTTGCATGCCCCGAGAATCCGGCCGCAACGATGCGCGTGTGCGCATCGCGCACCTTGCCGCGCGCCTGATGGCCGAGGACGGCATCGAGGACTATGCGCTCGCCAAGCGCAAGGCGGCGCGTCAGGCGGGGATGGCGGACACTCGTGAGCTGCCCACCAACGAAGAGATCGACGCTGCGTTGCGCCTTCACCGGCAGCTCTATCACGAGCAGGCCCACCGCAGCCGCCTGCGCGAGCTGCGCCTGGCCGCGGTACGGGCCATGCGCGAGCTGGCGCAGTTCAATCCCTATCTCACGGGCTCGGTGCTGAACGGCAACGCGGGCAAGTATGCCGACGTCAAGCTCCAGCTTTTTACCGACAACGTGAAGGCGGTGGAACTCTACTTCATCGACCGCCAGATCCCGTACCGGACGGCGCAGAGCCGGCTCTATGCGGGTGAAGAGCAACGCACCGTGCCGGTATACACGGTGGATGACCAGGGAACCGAGATCGAGATTATCGTGCTCTCGTCGCGGGAACTGCGTGTGCCCCTCAGGACTAGCCTCGAGGGCAAGGTGATCGAACGCGCCAAGCTGCAGGTGGTCGAACAACTGCTCGCGGACACCTGAACGCCGCTCGCGCGCGCTCACGCGCCGGTCTGCAGCCAGCCGGCGACGTCGAACGCATAATAGGTGAGGACCCCGTCGGCGCCGGCGCGCTTGAAGGCGGTGAGCACCTCCATCACGCACGGCCGCTCGTCCAGCCAGCCGCGCGCCGCGGCCGCCTTCAGCATCGCGTATTCCCCGCTTACCTGGTAGACAAAGGTAGGTGCTTTGAATTCGTCCTTGACCCGGCGCACGATGTCCAGATACGGCAGCCCGGGCTTGATCATCACCATGTCGGCGCCTTCCTTGAGGTCGAGGCCGACTTCCCAGAGCGCCTCGTCGCTGTTGGCATAGTCCATCTGGTAGGTGTGCTTGCTGCCGCGGCCGAGGCTCTTCGCCGAGCCCACCGCGTCGCGAAACGGCCCGTAGAAGCCGGATGCGTATTTCGCCGAATAGGCGAGTATCCGGGTGCCGGTGTAGCGGTGCTTGTCGAGCGCGGCGCGAATCGCGCCGACGCGCCCGTCCATCATGTCCGACGGCGCCACCACATCCACGCCGGAGGCAGCGCAGGCAAGCGCCTGTCTTTCGAGAACCGCGATGGTCTCGTCGTTGAGTACGTAGCCCGAGGCGTCGAGCACGCCGTCCTGCCCGTGCGTGGTATAGGGATCGAGCGCGGCGTCCGTGATCACGCCGAGTTCGGGGAAACGCCGTTTGAGCGCGGCCACCGCGCGCGGAATCAGACCCTTCGGATTGGCCGCCTCCCGTCCGTCCGGTGTCTTTTGCTCCGGCGCCACCACGGGAAAGATCGCGAGCGCGGGGATGCCCAACGTCGCGCATTGCTCGGCATGCGGCAACAGCCGGTCGATGGTGTAGCGCTTGATGCCGGGCATCGAGGGCACCGCCTGCACGCGGTTCTTGCCCTCGATCACGAATACGGGGTAGATCAGGTCGTCGACGGTGAGCCTGCACTCACGCATCAGGCGTCGCGAGAAGGAGTCGCGGCGCATCCTGCGCATGCGCCGTCGCGGATACTCACCCAGAATGCGGGTCATCTGCTATCCATTTGAAAAACATAACATTTCTTCGCTAAGCGGCCAGGGAACTATCGCGCATTATAAACGTCCTATGGCGTAGACGATGTTTATCGTCTCCCGCTTCTCCTCCCTGAGCGGGCGCCTTAATTCCAAGTTAAGGCTTTTCGCCCCCGGTTTTACTCCCCTTTAACCGGGGGTTTTTTATTGCCTGCCGCGACCGTCGCTTGCATCGGGGGCAAGCCTGACGATCCGGCTCAGGAAATTCACCACCGCTCATTTCAGCCAGGCTCCGAGGATCTCCCGCGCCGCCGGCACGCCGACGCGCGTACGGCCCGAGAAGAGCTGCGCGGTGAGCGCCGGACCCTCACCCCGAAGCTCGCCCTCGCAGCGTGTCAGCGCAAGCAGAGCCTGTGCCGGCGGGAGCTTGTCCGCCTTGGTAAGCAGCACGTGGACGGGCTTGCCCGTCGGGGAGAACCATGCGATCAGCTGCCGGTCGAGGGGTGTCAGCAAACGGCGCGTGTCGCAGACCAGCACCAGGCCGCGCAAAGAGCGGCGGGTCTGGAGATAGGCACTGATGCGCGCGTCCCAGCGGCGGCGCTCGGCGCCCGGCCCAGCCGCGTAGCCGTACCCTGGCAGGTCGACGAGATAACGGTGAGCATCGAGGCGATAGAAATGAATACCACGGGTATGCCCGGGCGTCTTGCTGACCGAGGCCAGATTTTTCCGCTGCAAAATGGCGTTGACGGCGCTCGACTTGCCGGAGTTGGAGCGGCCGGCGAACGCGACTTCGGCGGCATTGTCGGGCGGCAAGTCGCCCGTATCGTGCACCGCCCGGTGAAACTCCGGTTGCTGGAAAAATGACATAGGTTATTGTTATCGTGCCCGAAACTGGCGCGCGAGCAGGCGCTTACTATACAATACGCGCTCCGCGCGATGAGCCGCATACAATCAGGAGCCCGAATGAAATTCCGCTGGTCCGTGCAGGTGATCGCCGGCATGCTCGCTGCCTCGAGCGCGTTTGCGCAGGCGCCCGCGAAAGGCGATCCAGCGAAGGGCGAGCGCATCGCCACCCAACTCTGTGCTGCCTGTCACGCTGCGGACGGCAACAGCCCCCAACCCGCCAACCCCGTGCTCGCTGGCCAGCACGCAGAGTACACGGTCAAGCAGCTGATGGACTTCAAGCCGCAGGGCGGCAAACCCGCGGAACGGGGCAACCCGATCATGGCGGGCATGGTTGCCGGTCTTACCGCGGAAGACATGCGTAACGTCGGCGCCTACTACGAGAACAAGAAGCCCGCTGCGCGCGCGGCGCGCGACGCGGAGCTGGTCAAGCTCGGGCAGGTGATTTATCGCGGCGGCAACCTGTCGAAGGGCATCACGGCATGTGCCGCCTGCCACGGGCCGAATGGCGCGGGCGTGCCCGCCATGTTTCCGCGCCTGGCCGGGCAGCACGCCGAATACGTGGCCGCACAGCTGAAAGCATTCCGCGCGGGCGAGCGCGCCAACGATCCCGGCCGCATGATGCGCATGATCGCCGGGAAGCTCTCGGACAAGGAGATCGCCGCGGTGGCCGACTTTATCGCGGGGCTGCGCTGATCCGCGCATCCCGGTGCGAGTAACGCAGAGAGGGTGACGCAGGTCACCTTTTTTTGTTTCGGGCTCGAGCCCACCGGCGCAGCCGGGGCGGCTGCCGGCGCAACGCGGGTCGCGGAGTGGCCGATCAGCGCGTTGTCCGGCTGGAGGGCTGCGCCGCAAGCTCTACGCACCACGATTCGATGGCCGCGCGCACCTCGTCCGGCCGCTCGGTGAGCGGCCAGTGATAAGCATCCACCGTGACGATGCGCCCGTGCGGCAGGCGGGAGAGCAGCTCGCGGGTGGGTCGGGGCTCGGTGTAGGTGATTCCCGACGATAACAGGGCAAGAGTCGGCATCGCCAGCGATTCGGGCGCCGGCAGCGGTTCGATCATCGCGAGCACATCGGCAAGGTAACTCGCCAGCGGAAAATACCTGAGGTCTTCCAGCAGGGAGCCGTAGTGCGCGACCATCTCGCGGCTGCGGTTTGCAGAAAGCCACTGTTGGCGCGCGCGCTCGTCGAGCGCATGCAGGTCGCGCTGCGGGATGTGCCTGCGCCGGATGCCGATCGCGTTCAGTCCCCGTACCGCGGCCGCCACGGTGCGCACGAACGGTGCGCACGCGGCCGCGAGCCGCAATCCCCCCCGCAGTGCCTGCCGGAACACCGGATCGATCAGGATGAGAGCGCGCGCGCGCGAGGGGTGGCGCGCCGCAAATTGCACCGCGACCTGGGCTCCGAGGCTGTGGCCAGCGAACACTGCCGAGCTGCGCTGCTCGTGATCGAGCAGCGCACCCAGGTCATCGATCCAGGAGGCGATCTGCAGCCCGCTGCGGGTGAAAGAATCGCCGTGGCCGCGCAAATCGAGCCTCAGCAGGTCCCAGTTGCCGCGAAGCTTCGTGTGCTCGACAAATTCGGACCACCGAGTGAGGTTGCTCGCCACGCCATGGATCATGACCAGCAACGGCGCCGGAGACCGCGCGGCGCGCGCGATACGGTAGCCGAGCGTGGTCCCGTCGGCTGCACGATAGGTCTGGGCGGTATCCATACCGGGCGTACGCAATGCGCGATCGGTGCGCCGTCACGCAATGTGCGCGACCGCGGCAGTCGTCCGCGCTAACGCTGTGTGGCAAACACCTTGTGCGCCGCCATGACGGTTTTTTCGACTTCGGCCGTGCCATGGGCGCTCGACACGAACCCGGCTTCATAGGCGGATGGCGCGAGGTAGACGCCATTTGCGAGCATGGCGTGAAAGAAGCCGTTGAACGCTTCCTTGTCGCATTGCAGGACCTCCGCGTAGCTCGTGGGCGGCGTTTCGCGGAAATAAATGCCGAACATGCCGCCCACGCTATGCGCGGAAAACACGATGCGCTGATCCTGTGCTGCTGCGGCCAGGCGCTGGCACAGTGAGCGCGCGGTGGAGGCCAGGCGGTCGAAAAAACCCGGCGCCTGGATCAGTTTCAACGTGGCGAGTCCGGCGGCGACGGCGACGGGGTTGCCGGAGAGTGTGCCCGCCTGGTACACGGGTCCGAGCGGCGCGACTTTTTCCATGATCTCGCGCCGTCCGCCGAATGCCCCGACCGGCAGGCCCCCGCCGATCACCTTGCCGAGCGTCGTGAGGTCGGGCTTCACGCTGTAGAGCGCTTGCGCACCGCCCAGTGCAACGCGGAAACCGGTCATGACCTCGTCGAAAATCAGCACGGCCCCGTGCCGGGTGCAGAGCTTGCGTAGCGCTTCGAGGAAACCTGGACGCGGTGCGACGAGATTCATGTTGCCGGCGACGGGTTCCACGATCACCGCGGCGATCGCCGGGCCCTCGCGTGTGAACGCCTTTTCCAGCGCGATCTCGTTGTTGTAGTCGAGCACGATCGTGTGGGCGGCCGTCTCTTCCGGCACGCCCGCCGAGCTCGGCTGGCCGAATGTCAGCGCGCCCGAGCCCGCCTTCACCAGCAGCGCATCGGCGTGGCCGTGGTAGCAGCCCTCGAACTTCACGATCTTGCTCCGCCCCGTGTAGCCGCGCGCAAGGCGGATGGCGCTCATGGTTGCTTCGGTACCCGAGCTGACGAGGCGCACCTGTTCGAGCGAGGGCACGAGCTTGCACAGCAGCTCGGCCATCTCGACCTCGTGTTCGGTAGGCGCGCCAAAGCTCAGCCCCCGTTCCGTCGCCCGCTGCACGGCTTTCACCACATCGGGATGGGCATGGCCGACGACGAGCGGGCCCCAGGAGCCGACGTAATCGACGTAGGCGTTGCCGTCGGCGTCCCACACCTGTGCGCCCTTGCCGCGCTGGATGAAAAGGGGCGTGCCGCCCACGGAGCGAAACGCCCGCACCGGCGAATTGACACCGGCGGGAATGACGAGCTGCGCCTGCTGGAACAGTCTGCGGCTGCGTTTCATGTCCTGTGTTCTTCAAAAAGCGAGCTGAAGCGCCGGGCGGCCGCTTCGACGTCCGGCGCGGAAAATACCCCGGAGATCACCGCTACGCTGTCCGCGCCGGCCGCGATCAGCTGCGCGGCATTATCGAGCGTAATGCCACCGATGGCCACTACCGGCACGGCAAGATCGCGCTTGGCCCTGGCGAGAAGTGAAAGGGGCGCGCGCACGGCGCCGGGCTTGATGCTGGACGGGAAGAAGCTGCCGAACGCGACGTAGCTCGCGCCCGCCCGCGCGGCGCCGACCGCATTGTCGAACGCGTCGTAACACGATGCGCCGAGGATCCGGTCGGGGCCGATCTTGCCGCGGGCGTGTGACAGCGATCCGTCCTCCACGCCCAGGTGCAGGCCTGCCGCATCGAGCGCGAGCGCGAGCTCGAGGTCGTCGTTGATGATGAGCGGCACGCCGTACTGCCCGCACAGCGGGAGCAGCGCCCGGGCCTGGACGAGCTTCAGCGCCGCGCCCGCGCTCTTGTTCCTGTACTGCAGCAGGCTTGCGCCTCCTGCCAGCGCTGCTTCGACCTTGGCGAGGAGCCCGAAGGTGTCGGCGACGTCGGGCGTGACCGCGTACAGACCCCTAATCGCCGGGCTCATCGGCCTGCTCTTCCTCGCGCACCCAAAACAGGCGATCCGGTATGTGCTGGCCCATGCCCGGACGGAACGCCGCTTTCAACGTCTGCCAGGTGTACTCCTGCGCGTCCTTTACCGCGTCGCCGATCTCGAGCCCGTTGGCAATGGTCGCCGCGATCGCGGAGGCGAGCGTGCATCCCGAGCCGTGATACGAGCCCGGCAGCCGCTGCCAGGAGTCGCTGCGCAGCACGCCGTTCTGCGCGTATAGGGTATTCACGACCTGCGGGGTGTTCTCGTGCGTGCCCGTGATCAGCACGTACTCGCAACCCGACGCGATCAAACGGCGCGCGCATTCTGCGAGGTCGGGAGGGCCCCCTTCCTCTCCATCCTCGGCCGCGAGCCGCCGCGCCTCGATGCTGTTGGGGGTGATGATGGTGCTTTGCGGAATGAGCAGCTCGCGCAGCCCGTTCATGACCTCCTCGGTGACGAGCTCGTCGCCCCGGCCGGAAGCGAGCACCGGATCGAGCACCAGCGGCACCTCGGGGTAATCCGACACCACTTCGGCGATCGCCGCGATCTGCTCGACGTTGCCGAGCAGCCCGATCTTGAACGCCGCGACCGGCATGTCCTCGAGCACGCAGCGCGCCTGGTCGGCCACCCACTCCGCTTCGATCGGCGAGACATCGTCCACGCCCATGGTGTCCTGGATGGTAACGGCGGTGACGACCGACAGCGGATGGCAGCCCATGCTGGAGAGCGTCATGATGTCGGCCTGCAGTCCCGCTCCGCCGCTGGGGTCGGTTGCGGCGAAGACAAGAACGATGGGCGGGAGCTCGGCCATGCGCAAAGAGGTCGCGGGGTTGTCGGCGCGCGGAAATGGTCGCGCGGGGAGCGATTCGATAGAATTGGATTTTAGCGCAAAACGGACGGATGCATGACGGCGACGGACACGCAGATCTACAAGACGTACATGTGCCTGATCTGCGGATTCATCTACGATGAGGCGGCCGGGCTGCCGGAGGAAGGCCTCGCGCCGGGAACGAGATGGGACGACGTGCCGATGAACTGGACGTGCCCGGACTGCGGGGCACGCAAGGAGGATTTCGAGATGGTGGCGATCTAGAGTTTCGAGTGTTCGGTTTTGAGTGTTGAGTTGCCCCCGCGTCCAGCCAGGCGCTCAAAACTCAAAACTCAACATTCAACACTCAACATTGTGCCTATGCGTATCCTGCATACCATGATCCGGGTCGGGGAGCTCGAACGCTCGATCGACTTCTACACGAAGGTGCTCGGCATGAAGGTGTTGCGCAGGACCGACTACCCTTCCGGGCGCTTCACGAACGTCTTCGTCGGCTACGATGACGAGTCCAGGGCGGCGGTGCTCGAGCTTACCCATAACTGGGACACGAAGTCGTACGACCTCGGCACCGGCTACGGGCACGTGGCGGTGGAGGTCGCGGACGCCTACAAGGCGTGCGAGGAAGTGCGCAGCCGCGGGGGCAAGGTGACGCGCGAAGCCGGGCCGATGAAGCACGGCACGACCGTGATCGCCTTTGTCGAAGACCCGGACGGCTACAAGATCGAGTTCATCCAGAAGAAGTCGGCTTAGCCGGTTTCTTGTCGAATTTCCTGTCGGGCAAGGACTTCGTCCGCGAGGCGGACGAAATCCTCGACGCCGAGATTCTGCGCGCGCAGCCCCGCGTCGATCCCGATCCTGCCGTAATCGGCGGCGCAGAAATACTCCCGCAGCGCGTTGCGCAACGTCTTGCGGCGGTGCATGAACGCCGCTGCCACGACGCGCGCAAACAGTTCCTCGTCGCGCGCGGGGTGCGGCAAACGCGCGTACGGAACCATGCGGACCACCGCCGATTCGACCTTGGGCTCCGGCCGGAACGCCGACGGCGGCGCGGCGATGATGCACTCCATCCGGAAGCGGTACTGCAACATCACCGAGAGCCGGCCGTATTCCGGGCCCGAAGGCGCCGCCACCATCCGCTCGACGACCTCCTTTTGCAGCATGACGTGTATGTCGCGCAGCCTGGAAGCGCACGCGGCGAGGTGGAACAGCAGCGGCGTGGAGATGTTGTACGGGAGGTTGCCGACGACGCGCAGCTCCGCGCCGAGCGCGGAAAAATCGAACTCGAGGGCATCGCCTTCGTGCACGGTCACGCGCTCCGGCGGGAACATCGTGCGCAGTCGCGCCACGATGTCGCGGTCGATTTCGACGACCTGAAGATGGTCGAGTTGCCGCGCGAGTGGCCGGGTGAGCGCTCCGAGTCCTGGCCCGATCTCCACGACGAGATCATGGCGTTGCGGCGCGATGGCGGAGACGATCGCGGCAATGACCGACTCGTCGGTCAGGAAGTGCTGGCCGAATCGCCGACGGGGTTGGTGGCGCACCGGTCTCCCCGCCCCGCTCTCCCGCTTCAGCGCGCGGCGCGCGCGCGGCGGGCGGCTAGGTCGGCTGCGAGCTTGATCGCCTCGATCAGGCTGCCGGCATCGGCCTTGCCCGTGCCCGCGAGTTCGAGCGCGGTGCCGTGGTCCACCGAAGTTCGGATGATGGGTAGCCCGAGCGTGACGTTGACGCCGGAGCCGAACGTCGCGTACTTGAGCACCGGCAAGCCCTGGTCGTGGTACATCGCGAGCACGCAGTCGTAGTTTTTCAGCCGCCGCGGGTTGTAAAGCGTGTCCGCCGACAACGGCCCTGAGAGTTCGTGGCCCCGCGCGCGCAGTTTTTCCAGCACCGGACGGATCACCTCGATCTCCTCGCGGCCGAGATGGCCCGCTTCGCCCGCGTGCGGGTTCAAGCCGGCCACGGCGATGCGCGGCCGCGCGATCGCGAAGCGTTCGACGAGGTCGCGGCGCAGGATGGTGAGCGTCTGCTCCAGCCCTCTGCGCGTCAGGGTCCGCGACACGTCCTTCAGCGCGACGTGCGTCGTGGCGAGCGCAACCCGCAGATCGCCGCCCACCAGCATCATGACGACATTCGGCGTGCCGGTATGCGCGGCGAGAAACTCCGTGTGGCCGGTGAACAAGATGCCGGAGTCGCTGATCACGCTCTTTTGCACCGGCGCCGTCACCATCGCGGCGAAAACTCCGTCGAGGCAGCCATCCGCCGCGATCTCGAGCGTGCGCAGCACGTAGCGGCTGTTCGCGGGGTCGGGTGCTCCGGGCGCGACCGGTGCCGCGAGCGGAACGTGGCGCACCATGAGCGCGCCGGAGCCGGGCGCGGTGCGCTCTTTCGCGGAGAAATCGGAAATCCGCAGCGCGAGGCCGAGCGTGCGTGCGCGCTCCGTCAGCAATGTGCGATCGGCCACCACGACAATACGCGCCGGCAGGCGCCGGCGCGCGAGGCGCACGCAAAGATCGGGGCCGATTCCCGCCGGTTCGCCGGCGGTGACCGCAATCAGCGGAGTTTTGAGTTTTGAGTGTCGAATATCGAGTTGCCGCGGAAAAGTATGCAGCGCGTAATCCGTAACTTAACACTCATAACTCAACACTCAAAACTCCACGCTAGCGCTCTTCGAGCCGGTATTCGATGTAGGCCTTGTCACGGAGCTGGCGCACCCACTCCTGGTAGGATTCGTCGGACTTGCGCGCGCGCAGCGCCATCCGCGCCGTGAGCCGCTGGCGCTCCTTCGACATGTCCGCGTCGCGCCGCTCGAGCACCTGCACCAGGTGCCATCCGAACTGCGTCCGGACCGGTGCGCTGATCTGCCCCGGCTTTAACGCGTCCATCGCGCGCTCGAATTCCGGTACGGTGTCCCCGGGCGAGATCCACCCCAGGTCGCCGCCCTTGGCCGCGCTCGCGTCCTCCGAGTGCACGCGGGCGAGTTCCGCGAAATTGGCCTGGTTGTCGAGTCGCTCCTTGAGGCCCAGCAAGCGCCTGCGTGCCTCTTCCTCGGAAACGATTTCGTTCGTCCGGATCAGAATGTGACGCGCCAGGCTCTGGCGTACGATCACCGGCGAGGCGCTGCCGCGCCGTTCATTCAGCCTGAGGATATGGAACCCGTTGGCGCTGCGCAGGATCGGAGTTAGCTCTCCGGCACGGATCACCCTCAGCGCGTCGGAGAACAGCGCCGGCAGCCGCGCGCCTTCGCGCCAGCCCATCGCGCCGCCCTGCAGCGCGTCGGGCGCTTCCGAATAGCTCGCAGCAACCTGGCGGAAATCCGCGCCCGACTTCAACTGCGCGTACGCTTGCTCGGCGCGCGCGCGCCGGGCCTGGATCTGCTCGGGGCTCGCGTTCTCGGGGACCGTCACCAGGATGTGCGACACATTGTATTCGTCGCCGCGCGCGTCCTGTCCCTGCTGGGACTGGAGGAGATTGTCGATCTCGCTTTCGGTGACGGTGATCCGGTTCTCGACTTCGCGCTCCCGGAGCCGCGACAGGGAGATCTCCGCCCGGATGTCCTCGCGGAACCGGGAAAACTGGACCCCGTCCTTCTCCAGCACTTCGCGCAGCTGCGGGACCGTGAGCTTGTTCTGCTCTGCAATGCGGTGGATGGCGCGGTCGAGCTCGGGGTCGTCCACGCGCAGCCCGGTCTCGCGCGCAAACTGCAGTTGCACGCGATCGGTGATCATGCGCTCCAGGATCTGTTTCTCGAGCACCGCGCGCGGCGGGAGAGCGGTGCCCTGTTGCTTGAGCTGCATGGCCGCAGTCCGAATGCGCTCGTCGAGATCGACGCGCGTGATCACCTCGTCGTTCACTACCGCCACGATGCGGTCGAGCACCACGATGGAGCGCGGCTTCTGCCCGAACGCGGGCGGGGCCGCTGCCGCGAGCAGCATGGTGAAGGCGAGAAGAGCGGTTTGCAGGGCGCGTTTCAGAAACGTCATGACGAGTCACGCCGGGAGCCCGCGGCCCGGGTCAATAATACGGGCCTTGGGGCTCTGCGGCTTGCGGCGTGCGGGGGTCGAATCGGACATAACCTCCGATATTACGCCGGAGCGTATCCAGCGGGTTGGAGCCGATCCGCGAGATGCCGTTCAGTTCGAGCTGCACGAAAAACGTGGTCGACGACTCCTTGGTGGCGGTGGCGAAGCGGTGCGCGACCACGCGCAGCGCCCAGCATCCTCCGTCGTACTCCACTCCCGCCAACCCTTCGAGCATGCGCGACTCGCGGATCGAGTAGTTCCAGCGCGCGAGCCCCGTCCATCCCTGCCCGAAGCGCCACTGGGTGGACACGTCGGTCTGGCGGATGGCGTTGAGCGTCTCGCGGTAGCTCACGTTCAGCACGTTGCCCGGCGCCGGCTGGTAGCGCGTGCCGATGTTGAACCTCTGCGTCTGCGAGAAGTTGGTGCTGTACTGCCAGCCTGCTTCCGCCGTGAGATGCGGGAGCACCGTGCCCGAGAGCGCGGCGAGCAGATCGGAGCTGGTGCTGGTGCGCGCGGGCACCCCGGGCAGCGTGACGCGCTGCGAGGCGAAGTAGTAGCGCTGCGCGACGCCCACGCGCACGCGCTCGGCCCCGGTCTCGGCGTTGATGAAACGCGAGGTCACGCCGAGCGTCACCTGGTTCGCGTCGTTGACGCGGTCCATGCCTGCGAACTGGTTCTCGGAATAGATGGTCGCGAAGTTGATGTCGTGCTGGCCGCTGTCGAACACCGGGATGCGGCTCTGGTCGCGGAAGGGGATGTAGACATAGTAGGCGCGCGGCTCCAGCGTCTGCAGAAACGGCGCGCCGCCGATCGCCGTCGGCCTCTCGAATACGACACCCGAGTCGGCGCTGAAAGTCGGCAGCACGCGCGTGCGGTCGGTGAACCCGGTCGGGTGCGGATCGATGTCGTAGTGCGTCGCATGCAATCCGACCTTGGGCGTTACGTGCGCAAACGCGGTCTGCAACGGCAGGCTCAGGCTCGGATAGATCATCATCCTCCTGCCGTTCACCAGCGTGGGATGATCGAACGCCACGAACTGGCCCTGTAGATCCAGGTCGGAGCGCAGCACATCGAGGTGAGTGGCGTTGAGCGTCAGCTGCGGCACGCGCTTGTACGGCGGGGTCACCGGCACCAGCGGATCGGGCTGCAGCGTCTGCCAGCGCTGCACGAGCGCGCTGAAGCCATAGGTGCCGGCGCGGCCCCACGCGCCGCCCTTGCTCAACGTTCCTTCGCGCGGCAGCTGCACCTGCGAGGTGACGGCGATCTGGTTCGCAAGGTCGGTGAAATAAGTGCCGTCGGAAACTCCCTGGAGATTGAGCGAGCCCGACCACCCGTACGGCAGCGTATGCTGGTGCCGAAGGATGAACGCGTGGCGCTCGGTCCCGTTGCGCAGGTTGTCGTCCGGCAACAGCTCGAGGTGTGCCTCTCCGCGGTAGTTCGGCTCGAGATAACGGAAATGGTTGTTCAACTGCAGCCCGCGGCGGCTCATGACGCGCGGCGTAATGGTGGCGTCGCGATTGGGCGCAATGTTCCAGTAGTAGGGCACCGATAGCTCCGTGCCGCTGCGCGTCGTATTTCCGTAGTGCGGCGTCAGGAACCCCGACTTGCGTTCCTGGTGCAGGGAGAAGGACAGATACGGCGAGTAGAAGACCGGCACGCCCTGGAACACGATGCTCGCGTCGCGCGCGGTGCCGACGTCGCGGTCCTTGTCGATGCGCAGATCGCCCGCGCGCACATACCACGCATCCTCGCCCGGTCCGCAGGTGGTGTATTCCGCCCGCTGCGCGCGATACTGCCTGGGCCCTTCGAACAGCAGCCGCTCCGCGGTGCCGCGCGCATCGGCATAGCCGAACGCGCGCTGCTCGCGGTAGGGCTCCGGGCTCTTGTGCAGCGTGTAGCGCGGGCTTTCCATGAATCCGCGCTCGGTCTCGAGGTTGAACCTCAGGCGCGCGCCTTCGATCACGTCTGCCCGCTGCTCGATGCGCACGTTGCCGCGCGCCGTGATCTCGTCCTCGGGCTTGTCGTAGCGCAGCCAGTCCGCGTACACGGCCTGGCCGCGCTTGCGCAGCCGCACGGCTCCCTCTGCCTCGGTTTCCTTGTCGGCGTGTCCCTGCAGGCGGTCGGCGTCGAGGAACACCGGCACCTCCTCCCTGAGCGAAGGCGGGATCGGGATCAACGCGGGCTGAGCGCGGAGCTTGAGGCCCTGCTCGGCGCCGGCGGCGAGCGGCAGTGCGCACAGAACAGCGAGCGAGAGACGCCTTATTTCCGGCTTGTTCATCAGGGGGATTACCGCGGCGAAGTGCTAAAATCGCACAATTCACCGCTGAAGGCAATCGGCTTGCCGGAAGGATCCGAGACACGGCTGGAGCATCTGCGCGAATGGCTCGGGACGCGCTTTTCGGCGAGCGCTTTGACGCTCGAGCCTGCTTCTGCCGACGCGAGTTTCCGGCGCTATTTCCGCGTATTTTCCGGCGGCCAGACGTGGATCGCGATGGACGCGCCGCCGGAGCGCGAGGACTGCCGAGCGTTCGTGCACGTGGCGCGCCTGCTGCGCGAGGCGGGGGTGAACGCGCCCGGGGTGCTCGCACAGGACTTCGAGCGCGGGTTCCTGCTGCTGACCGACCTCGGGAGCACCACCTACCTCTCCGCGCTCACCGAGGACAACGCCGATTCCTTGTTCGGCGACGCGATCGAAGCGCTGATCAAGTGGCAGCTTGCCAGCCGCGGGGGCGAGCTCCCGCCCTATGACGAGACGCTGCTGCGGCGCGAATGCGGTCTTTTCCCGGAGTGGTACGTCGCGCGGCATCTCGGCGTCACGCTTTCCGACGCCCAGCAGGGGACGCTCGCCGACATGCTGGCGCTGATCGTCTCGCGCAGCCTGGCGCAGCCGGCGGTGTACGTGCATCGCGACTACATGCCGCGCAACCTGATGGTGACCGACCCCAACCCCGGCGTGATCGACTTCCAGGACGCGGTGTACGGCCCTATCAGCTACGACGTGGTGTCGCTGTTCCGCGACGCGTTCGTGAGCTGGGAGGAGGCGCGCGTCCTCGACTGGACCGTGCGCTACTGGGAAAAGGCGAAGCGCAGGGGGCTGCCGGTCGACCGCGACTTTGGCGCCTTTTACCGTGACTTCGAGTGGATGGGCCTGCAACGCCACCTCAAGGTGCTCGGCATCTTCGCGCGCATCCATTACCGTGACGGCAAACCGGGCTATCTCGAGGACACCCCGCGTTTCTTGCGTTACGCGTGCGCGGTGTGCCAGCGGTATCGGGAACTGGCGCCGCTCGCGCGGCTCCTCGACCAGCTCGAGGACCGCAGCCCCGTTGCCGGTTACACGTTCTGAGCGCGCATGAAGGCGATGATCCTTGCTGCAGGACGCGGCGAACGCATGCGGCCGCTCACCGACCGCGTGCCCAAGGCGCTGCTCGAGGTCGGCGGCCGCCCGTTGATCGCGCGTGTCGTCTCGCAGCTGGCGCGCTGCGGATACGCCGACCTGGTGATCAACGTCTCGCACGGGGGCGAATTGCTCGAGCGCGCGCTGGGCGACGGGCAGGCGTTCGGCGCCCGCATCGTCTATTCACGCGAGGCCGCCCCGCTCGAGACGGCCGGGGGCATCGCCTACGCGCTGCCGCTGCTCGGGGACGCGCCGTTCGTGGTGGTGAACGGCGACATCTGCTGCGATTACGATTTTGCGCGCCTGAAAGCTGCCGGGGCGCGCCTGGCCCGGAGCGCGGCTGCGGCCCATCTCGTGCTGGTGGACAACCCGCCGCACCACCCGGAGGGCGACTTCTGCCTCCGAGACGGGCTGCTGAGCGCGGGCGGTGAGGAGCGATTGACTTTCAGCGGCATCGGCGTTTATGCGCCCGAGCTGTTCGCCGCGGTCAATCGCGGCGACCGGTGCCCGCTCATCGCGCTAATCGGCCCGGCGATGGCGGATGGCCGCGTGAGCGGAGAGCAGCACCACGGGTTGTGGATCGATGTCGGAACGCCACAGCGGCTGGCGGAAGCAAACCGCCTGCTCCGGCCGCAGGCCGGCGACGGGTAGCACATCGACGGCGGCCGCGTGCGGCGGGCGCTTGCGTTCCATGATGCGCTGCTGAAACTGCGCACGGCGCTCGATACACGTTTCAGCGAGCAGGTGAATCAGCGCCGCTGGTGAACGCGGCGACGCCGTTTATAATCCTATCGAGCGATGAAAGCCGACGTGGACACTGCGGTCTACCGGGCGCGACGCGCGCGGCTCGCCGCGGGCATGAAGAGCGGTGTGGCGATCGTGCCCAACGCTCCCGAGCGCACGCGCAACCGCGACTCGCGGTACCCGTACCGCTTCGACAGCTATTTTTATTACCTCACCGGGTTCCGCGAGCCGGAAGCGGTGCTGGTCATCGTCGCTGGCGCTGAGCCCAGGAGCATCCTGTTCTGCCGGGACAGGGATCCGGATCGCGAGATCTGGGACGGGTTTCGCTACGGCCCGGACGCGGCGCGCGGCGCTTTCGGCATGGACGAGGCGCATGCCGTCGAGCGGCTCGATGCCTTGATGCCGGACCTGATCGCGAACCGGGACGCGCTCTATTGCCGTATCGGGGCGGACGCCGCATGGGACGCGCGGGTGATGGGCTGGGTCAATGAGGTCCGCGATCGCGTGCGCAGCGGTGTCACCGCGCCGAACGAGGTGAACGACGTGCACGCGCTGCTCGATGAAATGCGGCTGATCAAGGGCCCGGAAGAGGTTGCGCTGATGCGGCGTGCCGCGGTGATCTCGGCCGGTGCGCATCAGCGCGCGATGCGCGCTGCGCGCCCGGGCCGCGCGGAATTCGAGATCGAGGCCGAGCTTCTCCACGAGTTTCGGCGCCGCGGGGCGCAGGCGCCCGCGTACACTCCGATCGTCGCGAGCGGCGAGCACGCGTGCGTGCTGCACTACGTCCAGAACGACGGGGTGCTCAAGGCGGGCGAGCTGCTGCTGATCGACGCCGGCTGCGAGGTCGACGGCTATGCCTCGGATCTCACGCGCACCTTTCCCGTGGACGGCAAGTTCACCGCGATCCAGCGTGATCTCTACGAGCTGGTGCTGGGCGCGCAGGCTGCGGCAATCGCGCAAGTGATGCCCGGCAATGCCTGGGACGCGCCGCACCGCGCGGCGGTGCGCACGCTGGCGCGCGGCTTCATTGACCTGAAGCTCCTCACCGGCAGCGTCGACGAGGTCATCGAAACGCAGGCCTACCGCAAGTTCTACATGCACCGCACCGGGCACTGGCTCGGGCTCGACGTGCATGACGCGGGAGACTACAAGCGGGGCGGCGAGTGGCGCGCGCTCGAGCCGGGCATGGTCCTGACGGTCGAGCCGGGCTGCTATATCCGCTCGGGCGACGGGGTGCCCGAGCAGTTTGCCGGCCATGGGGTGCGCATCGAAGACGACGTGCTGGTGACCGAGGCCGGCAACGAGGTGCTTACCCGGGACGCCCCCAAGGCGATCGCCGAGATCGAGGCGATCATGAGCGTGCGCGATGCTTGAGCACCACGTGCTGGTGATCGGGGGCGGCCCGGTCGGCGCGGCGCTGGTGATGGCCCTGCGCGGCAGCGGGCTCAGGCTCGGAGTGCTCGAGGCGCAAGCGCCCGGGACGGCGGGGACGGACCCGCGCCCGATCGCGCTCTCGCACGGCAGCCGGCTCATTCTGGAGCGGCTCGGCGTGTGGGACGAGCTCGCGCCGGTAACTCCCATACTGCGCATCCATGTCTCGCAACACGGCGGCTTCGGGCGCGTCGAGCTGGACGCCGGGGAGGCGCGGCTCCCGGCGCTGGGCTACGTGCTCGACTACGGCCGGCTTGCCGGCGCGCTCGCGCGCGCACTCATCGACGGGCGGTGCGACTACGTGACCGGGGCGCGGGTGACAAGCCTTGAGGGACAGCATGACAGCGTGCGCGTCGCATTCTCGCGCGGTCGCGGCACCGAGCAGGCCACAGCGCTGCTGGCGGTGGTAGCCGAGGGCGGCGCCCTGGCGGCAACGGCGGAAGTGCGTGCCCGCGACTACGGTCAGGCCGCGGTGAGCGCCCGGGTGGAGAGCCGCGTCCCGCACCGCAATGTCGCGTACGAGCGCTTTACACCGGAGGGCCCCCTGGCTCTGCTTCCTGCGGGCGATGCCCTGTCCATGATCTGGACCACCTCGGGCGATCGGGCGGAGCAAATGTGCGCGCTTGGCGCCGACGAATTCCTCCGGCGCCTGCAGCTTGCTTTCGGGCAACGTCTGGGCGCGTTCACCGCGGTCGGCACACGGACATGGTTCCCGCTCACGCTCAGGGTTGCCGAACGTCTCGCCACGCCACGCACGGTTGCGGTAGGCAACGCTTCCCAGACGTTGCATCCCGTTGCGGGCCAGGGATTCAATCTCGGATTGCGGGATGCGTGGGAGCTCGCGGCGATGCTGCGGACTTGCGACCCGCTGCGAGTCGGTGACGCGGCGTTCATCAACGCATATGCCGCGCGCCGCCGGCTCGACCGCCGGGGGGGCGTGTGGTTCACGGATACGCTGGTGCGCCTGTTTTCCAACGATATCGCGCCGCTGCGCTTCGCGCGCGGCCTCGGGATGGGCCTACTCTCGGCCGCGCCGCCCGTCAAGGACTTTGTCGTGCGGCGCATGACGTTCGGCGCGCGCGGCTAGCCGCGCAGGCGAACCGGTGCACCATCAATGCGCGTCGCGGCTTACGACCTAAGCCGCGAGCAACGCTCGAAGTTTTTTTAATAAGCGCTTACTTCGCCTAGCGGTTTCACCGCGGCGCGCGAAATCCGCGATCGCCGTGTCGGCTCGCCGCAACACCCGTCAAAAAAAACCGCGCGATTGCTTCTCTTGTGCCGGCGCAACGATTACAATCACCCGCTTCCCCGTGGACGAATTGCGTGAGCGACGCGGCCGATGCACGTTGGTCCGTATCAACTGAAGAACAATCTGATCGTCGCTCCGATGGCAGGCGTCACGGACCGCCCGTTCCGGCAGCTGTGCAAGGCCATGGGCGCGGGCATGGCGGTGTCCGAGATGGTGGCGAGCAACTCGCTGCTGTGGGGGTCGGAGAAAACCCGCCGCCGCGCCAATCACGACGGCGAGGTCGAGCCGATCTCGGTGCAGATCGCGGGCGCGGATCCCCGGATGATGGCGGACGCGGCGCTCTACAACGTGGATCAGGGCGCCCAGATCATCGACATCAACATGGGTTGCCCGGCGAAGAAGGTGTGTAACGTGATGGCCGGCTCGGCGCTGCTCAAGGACGAGCCGCTGGTCGGGCGCATACTGGACGCGGTCGTGGCGGCCGTGGATGTGCCCGTGACGCTCAAGATCCGCACCGGATGGGATCGCGACAACCGCAATGCCCTGCGCGTCGCGAGGATCGCGGAAGACGCCGGCGTCCAGGCGCTCGCGATACACGGGCGCACCCGCGCCTGTGGCTTCTCCGGTGAGGCCGAATACGACACCATCGCCGCCGTCAAAGCCGGCGTCGGCATCCCCGTCATCGCGAACGGAGACATCAACACGCCGCAACAGGTGAGGCGGGTCCTGCACTACACCGGGGCCGACGCGGTGATGATCGGGCGCGCGGCCCAGGGCCGCCCCTGGATGTTCCGCGAGATCGGCCACTTCCTGGAAACCGGCGAGCAGCTGCCACCGCCGGAGGTGGAGGAAATCCACCGGGTGCTCGTCGCGCACCTGCACGATCTCTACGGGTTCTACGGGGAGCATACCGGCGTGCGCGTCGCGCGCAAGCATATCTCATGGTATACGAAGGGCCTGGCCGGCTCGGCGGCGTTCCGCCACGCCATGAATCAACTCGAATCCAGCGCGGAGCAGCTGGCTGCCGTGGACGAATTCTTCACGCAGCTTGCGGGCCGCGGGCAACGTCTGACCTATGTCGAGGAAGCTGCAGCATGATGAACGAAACGGAAATGGCGCGCATGGTGCGCCGGGCGGTCGACGGGTATTTCCGGGACCTGGACGGGGAGAGGCCCTCCGGCGTCTATGGCATGGTGATCCATTGCGTCGAAAAACCCCTGCTCGAATCCGTGCTGCACCGGGTGCAGGGCAACCAGACCCACGCGGCCGAGATGCTCGGAATCAACCGCAACACCCTGCGCAAGAAAATGAGGGCGCACGGCATCAAGTTCTAGGATTGAGGACTGAGGATCGGGGATTGAGTATCCCGCAGGCTCGGTTTCGGACGGCGCCCCCCTCAATCCTCAATCCTAATAGCCCAATCCTGCCGTCATGGCCGTCATCAGGCGGGCGCTGATCAGCGTCTCGGAGAAAAGCGGTATCGTCGAATTCGCGCGCGGGCTCTCGCGGTTCGGCGTTGCGCTGGTCTCCACGGGAGGCACCGCGAAGCTGCTGGCGGAAGGCGGCCTCGACACCGCTGAGGTCGCCGACTACACCGGCTTTCCCGAGATGCTCGACGGGCGGGTCAAGACGCTGCACCCCAAGGTGCATGCCGGCATTCTCGCGCGGCGCGATATCCCGGAGCACGTGAAGTCGCTCAAGAGCGCCGCGATCCCCGCCATCGATCTCGTCGTGGTCAATCTGTACCCGTTCGGCGCGACGGTGGCCCGCCCCGAATGCACGCTGCCCGAGGCGGTGGAAAACATCGACATCGGCGGTCCAGCGATGGTGCGTAGCGCGGCCAAGAACTACGAGCACGTGGCGGTGGTGACCGACCCCGCAGACTACGAGGCGGTATTGAAGGAGATGGCGGCGGCGAACGGCGCGATCGGAGCCGAGACGCGGTTCCGTCTCGCGCAGAAAGCGTTTGCGCACACGGCGGCCTACGACGGGGCGATCGCCAACTACCTGACCGCGCTCGATGCTGCCGGAGGGCGCATGCGCTTTCCGCGGCGGCTCAACCTGCAGTTCGAGCTCGTACAGCCGCTGCGCTACGGCGAGAATCCCCATCAGGAAGCGGCGTTCTACCGCGATCCTCGCCCGGCGCGGGGCGCACTCGCTACCTACCGGCAACGCCAGGGCAAGGAGCTGTCCTACAACAACATCTCCGATTCCGACGCGGCATGGGAGTGCGTCAAGGGTTTCACGCAGCCCGCGTGCGTCATCGTCAAGCATGCCAACCCCTGCGGGGCGGCACTCGGCGCCACCGCGGGCGAGGCGTACCGCAACGCGTACGCAACCGACCCTACTTCCGCTTTCGGGGGCGTCATCGCGTTCAACCGCGAGCTCGACGGAAGAACGGCGGAGGCGCTCGTCCAGCAGTTTGTCGAAGTGGTGATCGCCCCCGCGCTCGATGCGGAAGCGGCGCGCGTGCTCGCGCAGAAGGCGAGCATCCGGATACTCGAGGTGGCGCTCGCGCCGGGGGAAAACGACACGGAACTCAGGCGGGTGGGCGGCGGACTGCTGGTGCAGACCCCCGACGCGGTGACGGTCGGGCCCGGCGAACTCAAGCTCGTGACCAGGGCAAGGCCCACCGAAGCCCAGATCTCCGACCTCCTTTTCGCATGGCGCGTGGCGAAGTTCGTCAAGTCCAACGCGATCGTGTTCTGCGGCGACGGTCGGACACTCGGAGTGGGCGCGGGGCAGATGAGCCGCGTCGATTCGGCGCGCATCGCCGCCATAAAGGCGGAGAACGCCGGCCTTGCGCTGCGCGGCTCGGTCGTGGCCTCGGACGCGTTCTTCCCGTTCCGTGATGGCGTGGACGTCGTGGCGCAGGCGGGCGCGGTCGCGGTCATCCAGCCCGGAGGAAGCCTCCGCGACGAGGAAGTGATCGCCGCCGCTGACGAACGCGGGATCGCGATGGTGTTCACCGGCTACCGGCATTTCCGGCACTAGCGCGCTGGAAGCCCGTGTATCGTGAATCGCGAATCGTGAATGGTGACTCGTGAACCGTAGCATCTGCTGGCCGAGCGAGCGCGCGGCTCACGACTCCCGACTCCCGACTCACGAGTCAGGCGATAGATGAAATTGCTCGTCATCGGCTCCGGCGGGCGCGAGCACGCCCTGGCATGGAAACTCGCGCGCTCGCCGCGCGTGTCGCGGGTCCTCGTCGCGCCCGGCAACGCCGGAACGGAGCGCGAGGACGGAGTCGCCAACATCGCGCTCACCGCCATCCCGGACCTGGTCGAGTTCGCGCGCAAGGAGGCGGTGGCGTTCACCGTCGTGGGGCCCGAGGCGCCGCTGGCGGAAGGGATCGTGGACGCATTTCACGCGGCCGGTCTGCGCATATTCGGGCCCACGCGATCCGCCGCGCAGCTCGAAAGCTCCAAGGAGTATGCGAAGCGCTTCATGGTGCGCCACGGCATTCCGACGGCCGCCTACGCAGCGTTCAGCGAGGCTGCGGCGGCGCACGAATACGTGGACCGGACGGGCGCGCCCGTCGTGATCAAGGCCGACGGCCTGGCAGCGGGCAAGGGCGTGGTGGTCGCCACGGATCTTGAGCGCGCACACGCGGCGGTGGACATGATGCTCACCGAGGGAAAGATGGGCGCGGCGGGCCGCAGGGTGGTGATCGAGGAATGCCTCGAGGGCGAGGAGGCGAGCTTCATCGTGCTCGCGGACGGCCGGCACGCGCTGGCGCTCGCGAGCAGCCAGGATCACAAGCGGCTGCTCGACGGCGACCGTGGCCCGAACACGGGCGGGATGGGTGCCTACTCGCCGGCGCCGGTCGTCACGCCGGACATCCACGCGAGAGTGATGCGCGAAGTGATCCAGCCAGCGATTGCCGGCATGGAAAAAGACGGCCAGCCCTACCTCGGGTTTCTGTATGCCGGGCTGATGATCACAGGCGAGGGACGGATCAACGTGCTGGAGTTCAACTGCCGCCTGGGTGACCCGGAGACGCAACCCATCCTGCTGCGGCTGAAGAGCGACCTTGTGCGGCTGATCGAGCACGCGCTTGGCGGCACGCTCGGCGAGGTAGAGGCCGATTGGGACACGCGGGTCGCGCTCGGAATCGTGCTCGCGGCGCACGGCTATCCCGATGCGCCCCGCAAGGGCGACGTGGTGAGCGGCCTGCCGGCTGCGGGCGAGGATTACCACGTGTTTCATGCGGGCACCGCGGTGAACGGCAAGGACGTGGTCACCAGCGGCGGGCGCGTGCTGTGCGTGACGGCGCTCGGGGCCAACGTGCGCGCGGCCCAGCGCCGCGCCTACGAGATCGCGCAGGGCATCCGCTTCGACGGCATGCAGTACCGGGGCGACATCGGCCATCGCGCCCTCGCCGCCGGGCGCCGGTAGCCGGTTACGCGACAGGAGGCGGCGTGGCCCGAAGTTTCGAGCGCTCCAGGGAAGACGTCGGCAACATCGTCGCGCTCGAGCACGTGAACGTGACGATACCGGACCAGCGGCTCGCGACGCTGTTCTACGTGGTGGGGATGGGCTTCACGCGCGACCCGTACCTGTCGGTCGGGGACGAGAACATGTGGGTGAACCTCGGGCGCCAGCAGTTTCACCTGCCGACGCGCGGCGCACAGGTCTTGCGCGGCCATGTCGGCGTCGTAGTGCCCGATCTCGCCGCGCTCGCGGCGCGGCTCGGGCGCGTGCGCGCGAAGCTCGCGGGCACCCGCTTCGCCTGTTCGGAGAACAACGGCCACGTGGCGGTCACCTGCCCCTGGGGCAACGAGTTGCGCTGCTACGCGCCCCAACCGCGGTTTGGTGACATGACGTTCGGAATGGCCTATGTCGAGTTCACGGTCAGGCCGGGAACGGCCCCGGGCATCGCGCGCTTCTACGAGCACGTGCTTGCAGCGCGGACTGCGCTCTCGCGCGACGACGCGATGGCCACGGTATCCGTCGGCCACGACCAGCAGGTGATTTTTCGGGAGAACGATGCGCCGCCGCGGGATTACGACGGCCATCACATCGCGGTGTACATCGCCGATTTTTCCACTCCGCACCGGCTCCTTGCGCAGCGCGGCCTTGTGACCGAGGAAAGCGACGAGCACCAGTACCGATTCCAGCACATCGTCGATCCCGAAACGGGGGCCAGGCTCTTCGAGATCGAGCACGAGGTGCGCAGCCTGAAGCACCCGATGTGGGGCCGTGCGCTCGTCAACCGCAACCCCGCCCAGACCCAGCGCGGCTACGTGCGCGGGCGCGACGCCTACGGCGGCTAGACGGTGGATCTTCGGGCGGTCAGGGAGTTTGCGCTCGCGCTGCAGGGTGCGCTGGTCGAGCGCCTGTCCGCGCTCGACGGAAAGCCGTTCCTGCGCGACGAGTGGAAGCGCGACGAGGGCGGGGGCGGCATCACTCGCGTGCTCGAGGAGGGCAACGTGTTCGAGCGCGCCGGGGTCAATTTCTCCCACGTCCACGGGCAGACCCTTCCGCCCTCGGCGACCGCGGCCCGGCCCGAGCTCGGTGGGCGCTCGTTCGAGGCGATGGGGGTGTCGGTCGTGCTGCATCCGCGAAATCCGTACGTGCCCACCGCGCACATGAATGTGCGTTTCCTCGTCGCTTCGATCCGCGGTGCCGGCGCCGTCTGGTGGTTCGGCGGCGGCATGGATCTCACGCCGTACTACCCGTTCGCGGAGGACGCGCGGCATTTTCACCGCTGCTGTCGTGACGCGCTCGCGCCCTTCGGGCCCGAGCGCTATGCGCGCTACAAGAAATGGTGCGACGACTACTTCTTCGTGCGGCACCGGGGCGAGCCGCGCGGAATCGGAGGCGTCTTCTTCGACGACCTGAACGAGCCCGATTTCGCGACGTGTTTCGCGCTCGCGCGGAGCGTGGCCGAGCACTTCCTGCCCGCGTACGTGCCGATCGCCGAGCGCCGAAAGGACCGCGCCTACGGGGAGCGCGAGCGCGCCTTCCAGGCCTACCGCCGGGGCCGCTACGTCGAATTCAATCTGGTCTACGACCGCGGCACGCTGTTCGGCCTGCAGTCGGGCGGGCGCGCGGAATCGATCCTGATGTCGCTGCCCCCGCGCGTGGCCTGGCGCTACGACTGGCGGCCGGAACCGGGCAGCCCGGAGGCGCAGCTCTATACCGAGTTTCTGGCCGCCAGGGACTGGCTCGCCGAGGAGTAGCGCTCGGTCGCGTCGGCGCGGGCGCGATTCCGCACCAGCGGCGGCGCCCGCTACTTCTCCGCGAGCCCGAACCAGCCTTTCAGCGAGCGCACGCGCCCGCCCACCTTTTCCGCCAGGGATTCGTCCTTCACCTTGGGCGGCGCGACACGGTGCCGGCGCGCGAGCTGCGGGGATTGCCTGTATTCGGCGTAGCGCTTCAGAGCCGCGCCCAGGTGTTGCCGGAGCAGCGGTACGCTCACGGGCTTGTGGATGAAGCGGAAGATCTGGGCCTCGTTGATGAGCTCGATCACCAGCTCGGCATCGGCGGCGTCGGTCACCACCACGGTGAGAATCTCGGGATGCTCCTGCTTGAGCAGCTTGAACGAGGCAGTCGCTTCGCTGGCTCCCTTCTCGATGTCCGCGACAATCACCGCGATTTCACGGGATTCAAGCGCGGCGAACATGCCGTCGACATCATCCGCGCGCAACACGGCGCCACCCTTTCCGAACATTTCGTTCACCACGCGGTAGAGCGTCTCGTCCCTGCCCATCACCAGAATCGAGCCGCTCAGTTCGCCGGGCACTTCCGTGGGGACGGCCGCGGCATCGGCGAGCCCGAGGGAAACGGCCACCGCGTCGCTGACGGCCTGCTGCAGTTCCTGCTGGTTCCACGGTTTGGAGATGAACCGGAACACCTCGCCCTCGTTGATCGAACCGACGATCGCCGAAAGATCGGAATAGCCGGTGATCAACATGCTCACGCTCTCCGGCGCGACTTCCCGCACCTGGCGCAGCAGATCGACTCCGGTCATCTCCGGCATGCGCTGGTCGCTCACCACGACGTTCGGGTGGAAGCGCTTCACGAACGCGAGCGCTTGCGGCCCGTTGGTCGCGGTGAACACGTGGTATTGCGTCCTGAAAATCGAACGCAGCGCGGACAGCACGCGCTCCTCATCGTCCACGAACAGGATGCGCGCCTTCTTGGCGCCGGGGTCCGGCACCGCGGCTGGCCGCTCTTCTTCGCGCGCGCTGGCGATCATGCGCGCCGCGGCGAGCAGGTCGGGGTCCATCCGCTGCGTGGTCACTTCCGTGAGGTCCACCGGCCCGGGAACCGACATGCTCTGGCGTATGCTCGCCTGGATCCCCTTCGCGAAGGCCTCCGCGAACTCCTCGGCGCGCTGGAAGCGCTGCGCGCGCTCCTTGGTGAGCGCTTTTTGCACCGCCCAGTCGAGCTGCGCCGAGATCGCAGGGTTGTGTTCGGAAGGATTGGCCGCGCGTTCGTTCAATACCTGCCGCATCACCTCCGCGTCGTTGCCGGTGAACGGGCGCCGGCCCGCGAGCAGCTCGTACGCGATCACGGCCACCGAGTAGATATCGCTGCGAGCGTCGATCTCGGTGCCGAGGAACTGCTCCGGGGACATGTAGCCCGGGGAGCCCATGATCTCGCCGACGTGAGTGAGCTGGGACGAATCGAGGCGCGCGATGCCGAAATCGGTGATCTTGACTCTGCCGTCGTTCGTGACCAGGATGTTCGAGGGCTTGACGTCACGGTGGACCACGCCGCGCGCGTGCGCGTAGCCAAGCCCGTCGAGCAGCTGGGCGACGAGGTCTCCGACCTCCTTCGGCTCCAGCCTGGACTTGGCCTGGAGGTGCTGGAACAGCGACTTGCCGTGGACGAGCTCGATCACGATGAAAGCGAGATCGAGATCTTCGCCGTAGTCGTAAATGGCCGCGATGTTCGGGTGCGTGAGCCTGCCCACGGCCTGCGCCTCGTGCCGGAAGCGCGTCAGCGCGTACTGGAGGTCCGCGGGATCGAGGGCTGATTTGGTGACGGTCTTGACCGCGACCTCGCGATGGATCGCCGGATCGAAGCCCTTGTAGACCGTGCCCATGCCGCCCTGCCCGAGCATGCCCTGGATCTGGTACTTGCCGATGGTGGTCGGAGCGTTCATGTTTTCCGCGGGCGAAGCGCTTGGGTCTTACTGGGCCTTGTTTTCCGGCGGCGTCAACGGTAACACCATCGTGACTTTGGTGCCAACTCCCACGGTCGAGGCCACGCCGATGCGGCCGCCATGCTGCTCGATGATCTTGTAGACGATCGCGAGCCCCAGTCCGGTGCCCTGCCCCACGTCCTTGGTCGTATAGAACGGATCGAAGATCTTTGGAAGCACCTCGGGGGGGATGCCCTTGCCGTTGTCCTCGATCTCCACCGCGACGTGCGCGTCGCCATCGCGCCGGGTGGTGATCGTGATCACGCCTTGGGCGGGCTCGATCGCCTGCGCCGCGTTCTTGATGAGGTTGAGAAAAACCTGGTTGATCTGGGAGGGCGAGCAGACGATCGGCGGAATGTCGCCCAGGCTCTTCTTGATTGCGTGCTTCTTGAGCTCGTGCCGGCCGAGCAGCAGCGTCGCCCCGATGCCGTCGTTGAGGTTGAGGGACTCGACCTTTCTGCGATCCAGGCGCGAGAAGTTCCTGAGGTTCACCACCAGCTCGGAGATTTGCTCGATGCCGTACAGCCCGTCCTTCGTGAGCTCTCCCAGCTCCTCGAGGACGCGATGCTCGTTGAGCTGCGCGACGAGCGTGCGCATCTGGGCAAACTGCCGGGTAAGCTGCTCGGGATCGTTCGCCTTCGCGCGCAGCATGGCGATCAGCTTCTCGGACTCGGACACGAGCTGCACGAGCTCGGGAAGCTTCCCGCGGACCGAGGCAAGGCTGTTCTTGACGTAGGCGAGGGGCGTGTTGATCTCGTGCGCGACTCCGGCAACCATCTGTCCCAGCGAGGACATCTTCTCGGTCTGAATGAGCTGCGCCCCCGAGTCCTTGAGCTGCTGCAGCGCCTGCGAAAGTTCCGCCGTGCGTTCGGCGACCCGTTGCTCGAGGCCCTCGTTGGCCGCCGTCAGCGCGAGGTTGGCGGCATTGAGCAGCCGGTAGCTCGCGACGAGCCGCGCCGCGAGATACCCGAGCAGGACCAGCAGCGCGCCGGCGTACGCGGTGAGGTAGGCCCCGTAGAGCTCGCGTGCGGTGAGCGTGGCCTCGAGCTCGCGCGAGAACGCGCTGGTGAGACTGCCCACCCGCGGCCCTGCGGTCAGAAACGAGAGCGTGTTGTAGAGGTCCTGCTCGATCGGCTTTGCGCCGAGCAGCTGCTGCACGCTGGCGTCGAGCCTGAGGATGCCCTCGCGCAACGCGGGCGGAAACGGGGCGGCCGCCTCGCGCAAGTCCGAGGCGAGCGCCTCCACGTTCTTGCGCTTGTGCTCGGCCGGGGCGAAATAGTATCTCTGGGCCTCCGCCAGCAGCTGGGCCACCGCGCTCTCCGCGGCGACGAGGCGCTCGCGCTCCCGGAAGTCCTGCCACGCTCCGCGCACGAGACCGGCGATTTCGGTGTCGGCGGCGAGCACCTGCAACAGGGCCTGTTTGGCCGCGGCGTTCGCCTGCCTGAACTTGTCCACCACTTCCGCCTTGCGCTGGAACGCGTTGCCGAGCTCGCCAATCCCGAGCCGGAGCACCGCGCTATCGAGTTCCTGCGCGGCCGCTGTCAGTTCCTCGCGCACGCGCGGGAGCGCCGCCGCGTGGTCGACAGGCGAGGCCGGCGGCACCGCAATCTCGGCGCGGGCCCGCAGGATGTCCACGTCCCAGCGCGCGTCGATCTCCTTCAGCTCCCTTAACAACGCGAGCACCTCGTTCTGGCGCTTGAAATCCGGGCCCTCGGTCTTGACGTAGAGGTAAACGAGCGTGGCGATGAGGGCAACCGCGGCGGCGCCGATCAGGGACGCGTGCACGGCCTTGCTCCGCGGCCCCCTGCGCAGGATCGATAGCATCGCGGTCAATCTTGGCATCATGCGCTCATTCGCCCAGGTAGGCCTGCCGCACGCGGGGATTGTTGAGCAGCTCGGGCGCGGTGTCGGCGAGCGCGATCAGGCCGCTTTCCATCACGTAGCCGCGGTGGCACGTTTCCAGGGCGGCCTTGGCGTTCTGCTCGACCAGGAGCAAAGTCACGCCCTCGGCCGCGATCGCGCGCACGGTTTCGAATATCCTGCGCACCATGAGCGGGGCGAGTCCCATGCTGGGCTCGTCGAGCAGGAGCAGATTGGGCCGGCTCATCAGCGCGCGCCCGATCGCGAGCATCTGCTGCTCGCCGCCGGAGAGCGTCCCGCCCATCTGGCGGCGTCGCTCCGCCAGCCGCGGGAAGAGCGCGTAGACGCGATCGAAATCCGTGGCGATACGCGCGCGGTCGCCGCGGCTGTACGCGCCCATCTCCAGGTTTTCCTTCACCGTAAGCCGCGCGAACACGCCGCGCCCCTCGGGCACGAGCGCCAAACCCTGCCGTACGAGTTCGAATGCCGGGCGCCCCGTGATGTCCCTGCCATTATAGTGGACGCGCCCTTCCGCCGGCTTGAGCAGCCCCGCGAGCGCTTTCAGCGTGGTGGTTTTGCCTGCGCCGTTCGCCCCGATCAGCGTCACCATCTCTTTTGCGCGGACCTCGAGGTCGATGCCTTTGACGGCGTTGATACCCCCGTAGGAAACCTTGAGCCCCTTCACCTCAAGCAAGCGCGCCTCCGAGGTACGCTTCGATGACGACGGGGTCGCGCTGCACGTCGGCGGGCGGGCCTTCCGCGATCTTCTTTCCGTAGTCGAGCACCGCCACGCGGTCACAGAGCCCCATGACCAGCCGCACGTCGTGCTCGATGAGCAGCAGCGTGATGCCGTCGCCGCGCATGCGCTCGAGCAGCCGCTTGAGTTCTTCGGTCTCGGTCGCGTTCATGCCCGCGGCGGGTTCGTCCAGGGCGAGCAGCTTGGGGTCGGTCGCGAGCGCGCGCGCGATCTCGAGCCGGCGCTGGTCGCCGTAGGCGAGCTCCCTGGCGAGCGCCTGCGCATGGTCGCTGATCCCCACGTACTCGAGCAGCGCATGCGCGCGGCTCTCGATCGCGGCCTCCTCCGCGCGCGTGGCCGCATCGCGCACGACCGCGCCGATCACCCCGGACCGCGTGCGCACGTGGCGTCCCGCCATGACGTTCTCCAGCGCGGACATGTTGGCAAACAGGCGGATGTTCTGGAATGTGCGGGCAATGCCGCATTCGGCCACGCGGTGCGGCTTGAGTCCGGCGATCGGGCTGCCGTCGAAGTAGAACTCGCCGTCGTCGGCATGGTACAGGCCGGTCAACACGTTGAACAACGTGGTCTTGCCGGCGCCGTTCGGCCCGATCAGGCCGAAAATCTCGTCGCGCTCGACGTGCAGCGAGACCTCCGCGAGCGCCGTCACGCCCCCGAAACGCTTGCTGACCGCGCGGGCCTCGAGGAGCGCGGGCGCTTCAGCGCGCGGCGTCATAGACGGACTCCCTTTCGTGGCGCGCCTCCTCGCCTTGCGCGGAGAACTCACGGCGGCGGATCTTCGATGGCCACAGGCCCGATGGACGCAACTGCATCACCAGAACGAGGGCGAGGCCGAATACCAGCAGGCGCAGGTCCGCCGGGTCCGCGAGCACCCGCCCGAACAGCGCCTGTTGCAGCGGCCCCAGGTAGCGCAGCGCCTCGGGCAGCACGACCAGCAGCACGCTGCCCAGGGCAACGCCGGGTATGTGCCCCATGCCGCCCAGCACGACCATGCACAGGATCATGATGGACTCGATGACGGTGAAGCTCTCGGGGCTGACGAAACCCTGGAACCCCGAGAAGAGACCGCCCGAGATGCCGCCGAAGCTTGCCCCCATGGCGAACGCGAGCAGCTTCACGTTGCGGGTGTTGATGCCCATCGCCGCGGCCGCGACCTCGTCCTCCCGGATCGCCACCCATGCGCGACCGATGCGCGAGTTCTCGAGCCGGATCGAGACGAAGATCACCGCGAGCGCGAGCGCGAGGAACAGGTAGTAATAGTTGTAGACGGACGGGACAGCGATGCCCGCGATGCTGTGCGGCTGCGCCAGGGAGAAATCGCCCAAGCGGATGGGGTCGATCAGGTTCACGCCCTGCGGGCCGTTGGTGATGTTGACCGGCGCATTGAGGTTGTTCAGGAAGATCCGGATGATCTCGCCGAAGCCGAGGGTCACGATCGCGAGGTAGTCCCCCCGCAATCTCAGCGTCGG
The DNA here is from genome assembly GCA_016868035.1 of Betaproteobacteria bacterium. GTDB lineage: Bacteria > Pseudomonadota > Gammaproteobacteria > Burkholderiales > SG8-41 > SG8-41. The sequence continues at coordinate 32,873 of VGID01000003.1, forward strand.
CGCGCCGAGCAGCACGCCGAAGATGCACGCGATCGCCGCGCAGAGAGGCATGAGCAGCCAGAACGGCAGGTGCAGGCCGAAGTGCGGCGACGCAAGCAGCGCGTATAGATAGGCGCCCACCGCGAAGAATGCGACGTAGCCCAAGTCGAGCAGCCCCGCGTAGCCCACCACGATATTGAGCCCCAGCGCGAGCATGATGTAGAGCAGCGCGAAGGCGACGATGCGCACCCAGGTGCGGCCCAGCATCCAGTCGGTCACGAACGGCAGCGCGATCAGCAGCACTGCGAGCGCGACGTAGGCTGCCCACGCCGCGCGCGGGTCGCGTTTGAACCTCGCCCACCGTTGTGCCGTCTCAAGCATCATCAGGCTCGTCGCGGAGTAAGCGGTAAGCGGTAATGGGTAAGCGGTTCAGGTGTTGCATTTCGTTCTCGCCGCTTACCGCTCACTGCTTACCGTTCACGATCTTTCGGTTACGCGCTCGCCGAGCAGGCCGGAGGGCCGGAACACGAGCACCAGGATCAGCACCGTGAACGCGAACACATCCTGGTAATGGCTGCCGAGGAAGCCGCCGGTGAGGGTCCCGATGTAACCTGCCCCGAGGCTCTCGATCACACCCAGCAGCAGCCCCCCGAGCATCGCGCCGCCGAGGTTGCCGATGCCGCCGAGCACCGCCGCGGTGAACGCTTTCAGCCCCAGCATGAAGCCCATCACGTAATGCGCGACACCGTAGTAGGCGCTGACCATCAAGCCGGCGACGGCTGCCAGCGCCGAGCCGATGATGAAGGTCATCGAGATCACGGTATTGATGTTGACGCCCATCAGTCCCGCGACCTCCGGATTCTGGGAGGTCGCGCGCATCGCGCGCCCGAGCCGCGTGCGGTGCACGAGGTAGAGGAGCCCCGCCATGATGAGCGCCGCGAGCAGAACGATGAAGATCTGCAGATCGGTGATGGTGGCTCCGGCGAACTGGTGCGGGGTAACCGGGAGCAGCGATGGCACCGAATGGTAGCGGCGCCCCCAGATGATCATGGCGACGTTCTGCAGCACGATGGACATGCCGATCGCGGTGATGAGCGCGGCGAGACGCGGGGCTTCCCGCAGCGGCCGGTAGGCGACGCGCTCGATCGCGAAGCCGAGGAGCATGCACGTCGGGATCGCCGCGGCGAGGCCGATGGCCGCCACCACCGGCCCGGGCAGCGGTACACCGCTCGCGAGCAGCAGCTGGATCACGGTGAGCGCGACCATGGCGCCGATCATCACGACCTCGCCGTGGGCGAAGTTGATGAGCCCGAGGATGCCGTAGACCATGGTGTACCCGAGCGCGACCAGCGCGTAGATCGCGCCGAGCACGACGCCGTTTACGAGCTGCTGGAGAAAGATGTCCATTGAAGAAAAAAACGGCACCCGCAGGTGCCGTTCGTGTGCCGGGACTCGAAGCTCACCGGGCCATGTCTACTTCTTCTCCGCGGCCGGAGCGGGCTTCTCTGGCGCGGGTGCCGCCGCGGGCGCTGCCGCCAGCCCGCCCACGGTTTCGATCGTGCTCCACTTGCCGTCTTTCACCAGGTAGAGCGTGATCGGGCCGTTCCTGAGGTCGCCCTTCTCGTCGAAGGTGATCGGGCCGGTTACGCCCTGCCGGCTCATCTTGGCGAGCTCGGGCAGATACCTGGCGGGATCGGTCGAATTTGCCTTGATCATCGCTTCGACGAGCGTCATGGTGGCGTCATAGGCGAACGGCGCGTAGATCTGAACCTGCCCGTACTTCGCGGTGAACCGCTCGGTGAAGCCCTTGCCGCCGGGCATCTTGTCGAGCGGCACTCCGGGCGAGGAGGCGACGACGCCTTCGGCGGCAGCGCCGGCGAGCTTGATGAACTCGGGGCTCTGCACGCCGTCGCCGGCGAGGAACTTCGAGCCCACCGCGAGGGCCTTCATCTGGGATGCCATCGGGCCGGCCTGGGCGTCCATGCCGCCGTAGAAGAGCAGGTCCGGCTTCTTGCCCTTCACGCTGGTGAGGATGGAGCGGAAGTCGGTCGCCTTGTCGCTGGTGTACTCGCGCCCGACGATCGTGGCCCCGGCCGCCTTGGCCGCCTTTTCGAACTCGTCGGCGAGACCCTGGCCGTAGGCGGTGCGGTCGTCGATGATGGCGATGCGCTTCGCGCCCATCCGGGCAACCGCGTACTCGCCCAGCACCTTGCCTTGCTGCACGTCGTTCGCCATCACCCGGAACGCGCTCTTGTAGCCCTGCTCGGTGTACTTCGGGTTGGTGGCGGACGGCGAGATCTGCACGATCCCGGCATCGTGGTAAATCTTGGACGCCGGTATCGTGGTCCCGGAGTTGAGGTGCCCGATCACCCCCGCGACCTTCGCGTCAACGAGCTTCTGCGCGACGATGGTGCCGGTCTTGGGATCGGCCTGGTCGTCCTCGCTCACCAGCGCGAACGTGACCTTCGCACCGCCGATCATGACGCCCTTGGCGTTCAACTCGTCGATGGCCAGCTTCGCGCCGTTGTCGTTGTCCTTGCCGAGGTGCGACTGCGGGCCGGTGAGCGGCGCGACCGAACCGATCTTCACCGTGACCGCGGGTGGCGGCTTTGGCGCCTCGGCCTTCGGTGCCGGCGGCGGTGGCGGCGGCGTTTCCCTTCCGCAGCCACTGAGCGCAAATGCGAGCGTGAGAGCGAAACCGATGCCGAGAACTCGTCTGCGTTGCATGGGGGACCCCTTCAGGTAACTGGTTGTTGCAACGGGATAAATATTCTTGTGCGGCTGATTATCCGCGCCGTGTTTCGCATTGTCAATTTACGTTGCGCGCCCGCTCCACATCGAATCCGCAGGCGGTCTTGCTGCTTGCAGCCTGTCGGAATGCCAGGTCCGACAGGCTGCGGGTCAGTCAGGACTTACTTGAGCGTAAGGATCCACTGCACCAGGGTCTTGATGTCGGGATCCTTGACATGCGCGTTGGGTGGCATCGGGATCTCGCCCCAGATGCCCTTGCTGCCTTCCTTCACGTGCTTGATGAGCAGAGCCTCGGCCCCTTTGGAGGCACGGTTCTTCGCCGCGATGTCCTTGAATGACGGCCCGATCAGCTTCTTCTCGGCCGTGTGGCAGGTCATGCAGCCGCTCGCCTTGGCCAGGGCTTCTGCGGCCTTGGCGTCGGCGGCATGGACGCCCGTTGCGAGCATCAGGCCCGCGGCGGCGGCGAACGGAATTACGAGTGCTTTCATGCGTGGCTCCTTGTGGCTCCAAGTTAAAAAAACGGCGAATTGTAACCCAGATCAGGCTCTCCAACTACGGGAACACGCGGTTCGCGCCGGCGCGGAATATCCGCACGATTGCGGCTCAACGCGCCGGTACCTCGGACCTCCGGGGCGCGCATTCCCATGCGAGCATCACCCCCCGGCGAGCACCCGCTCGAGCTCGGGGAGACTGGTGATCGGCGGCAGGCAAGTAACGCCGCGGCACACCCAGGCGTTGACGCCGTCCGCAGGCGCGGGCTTGTCGAGCGCCGCCGGCAGGTCGCCCGTTCCGCGCGCGGGCGCAAGCACGATCGTCGCCGGACGGTAGGTGCGCGCGAGCGCACGCTGCCATTCGGCCACCTCTACTCCGGCGCCGCGCAGGATCACGATCTGCGGGGGCTCGAGGTATTCGTCGAGGGCGGTCGCGATGGTGACAAAGGCGCTCGGCTGGCGCTCGAGCGCGGGGTAGAACAGCTTCAGCGTGCGCTCCGTCGCGTCGAGGTAGCGCGGCTCGCCCACGAGATGCCCCAGCCGCCCGAGCGCGGCGGCGGCGATGCCGTTGCCCGACGGCGTGGGGCCATCGTTGCCGGGCTTCGCGCGGTGAATGAGCCGCTCGTGGTCGTGTGAAACGAAGAAGAACCCGCCCGCCTCGCGGTCCTCGAACTGCGCGAGCAGCAGCTCCGCGAGCTCGGTGGCGAAGCGCAGGTCGTCGGGCCGGAAATCCGTCTGCATCAACTCCAGCAGCGCGTCCAGCAGGAATGCGTGATCGTCGAGATACGCGTTCAAATGTGCAACCCCGTCCTTATGGGTCGCGTAGAGCCGCCCGTCGCGCCACATCGTGCTCCTCACGAAGTCGGCGGCGCGCCGCGCCGATTCGAGCCACGTGCTCTCGTCGAAGACGCGCGCCGCGCGCGCCATGCCCCTCACCATGAGCGCGTTCCAGCTCGCGAGCGCCTTCTCGTCCCGGCCGGGACGGACCCGCTTCTCGCGCGCGGCGAGCAGCTTGGCACGCGCCGAACCGAGCCGTGCCTCGCATTCGGCGAGCGGCACGTCGAGCTTTTTGGCGACGAAGGCGAGCGGCTTCATCACGCGCAGGTTCCAGCTTTTTCCCTCGAAGTTGGGTGGCCCGTCGAGCCCGTAATGCGGCTCGAGGACGGCGCATTCGTCGGCGGAGACGAGCCCTTTCACCTCCTGCGGCGCCCACACGTAGAACTTGCCTTCCTCGTGCTCCGAGTCGGCGTCGAGCGCCGAGTAATAGCCGCCTGCGGGCGACTGCATCTCGCGCAGCACCCATTGTGCGGTCTCCGCGACCACCTGCTTGAAGAGCGGCTGCCGGGTCGCGAGCCACGCGTCGCTGTAGAGCGCGAGCAGCGCGGCGTTGTCGTAGAGCATCTTCTCGAAGTGTGGAATGCTCCAGTACTGGTCCACGCTGTAGCGGCAGAAACCGCCGCCGAGCTGGTCGTAGATGCCGCCTTCGGCCATTCGGGTGAGGGTCAGGCGCGGGATCGCGAGCCTCAGCTCACCGCCTTCCGCGGCGTGGCGCCGCAGGCAGAAGGCGAGCTCGAACGGATGAGGGAATTTCGGCGCGTGTCCGATGCCGCCGTAGACGTCGTCGAACACCTGCGCGAGCTCGCGCACTGCCGCGTCGAGCGGGCCGCGCTTCATCGCGCGCTCTGCGGCAGGCGCGGGCAGCGTCTGCGAGAGCGCGTCGAGCAGCGCCGCGTTCTGTTTGGCGATCTCGGCGCGCTTGTCCCGGTACGCCTCGGCGATGCGCGGCAGCAGCTCGAGGAACCCCGGCATGCCGTAGCGCGGGTGCTTGGGGAAGTACGTGCCGCCGAAGAACGGCGTGCCGTCGGGCGCGAGGAACATGGTGAGCGGCCAGCCGCCGCTTCGCTGCGTGAGCATCTGGTGCGCGGTCTGGTAGATCTGGTCGAGGTCGGGCCGCTCCTCGCGGTCCACCTTGATGTTGATGAAATGCTCGTTCATCGCGGCGGCGACTTCCGGGTCCTCGAAGGACTCGTGCGCCATGACGTGACACCAGTGGCAAGCCGAATACCCGATCGAGAGCAGGATCGGCTTGTCGCGGGCACGCGCGAGCTCGAGCGCCTTCCCGTCCCACGGCTGCCAGTCCACGGGATTGTCCGCGTGCTGCTGCAGGTAGGGCGAGGTCTGTGTCGCGAGGCGGTTGGTCATGATCGCTTCAGCACGCCCCTGTCCGCGGACGCGTGTGCTCGTCCGATCGGGCGGCTGCTGTCAATGAAGAGTTTCCCGCCGCCGGTGCGCGATGGCAAGCATATCCACAACGCGCTCAGGGATGTTGCTCGTCCTCGTAGAAGCGGTAGAAGAAATACCCGCTCTTGAAGCCGTGCGCATTCGTGACGTGGTGGATGACGTGGAGATCGATCAGCCGCTGCCCGAGCGTCATCGCCTCGTTGGGCGTGAGTTGCGCCGCGCGGGTCAGCCACTGCGCGGCCTCTGCGCCGACGAAACAGGCCGGAAACCCCGCGCCGTGGTAGGTCCGGTCCTGGATCGTCACCCCGGACGCGCTGCGAAAGCGTTGCAGCAGCGCGGCGAGGTCGAGCGCGTCGAGCCGCTCGCCGCGAGCCGCAAAACGGTAGAAGAAGCGCCCGTCGAGGAACGGCTGCTCGCGGACTACGTGGTAGATCTCTCCGGCCTCGAGCAGCGCCTGGCCCGCCTCCACCGCCGCCTTGCGCGAGAGGCCCGTCTCGCGCACGATGCAATCCACCGCCTCCGAGCCGAGGAAGCATTCGGAATACGTCGTCATGTGATACGGCCGATTCGCCACCGGCACGCCCGAGCCGCCGCGCAGCTTCGCGATCACCCCTTCCGCCTGGCCGTCGAATCCCTCGAGCCCGGCAAGACGGGCGCGCAGGTCGGCGGCCGCATCCACTCCACGGGCCGGCTCGCGCACCGCGGCAAGCGCGCTCTCGAGCCGCGCCATGTCGAGCGGCCCCGCGTCGAGCGCGGCGAGCAGCGCCTGCACCGTAGGAACGAGATGCTTCTGCCATGCGGCGCGCGCGCAACCGGGCAGCAGATCGAGCGCGCCGTGGTGGCGCGCCCAGCGCTTTTCCTCGGGGCGGATGGAGAGAAGGTTGCCGCACGTGAGCGCAAGCTGCGCCGGCGCGCAAGCTTCGCGCATCCAGTGGCCGAATGCCGCGAGTGAATTCGACAGCTGCGCGAGCACGGCAAGGTCGAGCACCACGAGCAGACCGTCGGCACGAGCGGCCGATGCGCGCGCGATCTCGGTCTCGAGGTGCGCGTAGGGAGCCACCGCGGTGACGGCCACGCCCTGGGAAGCGAGCGCCTCCTTGAGCAGTCGCTCCTGCACCTCGGAAGCCTGCGCCAGGAGCACGCGCTTCGCGTGTGTCGCCATCCCGTGTCGCGGTCAGTGAACGCAAGGCGCTGGCGCGCTGCGCGCCAGCGAGCTTCAGTCGGTTACCGCACCCCTGGAAGCGCTCGAAACCTGCGCCGCATACTTGGCGAGGATGCCGCGGGTGTAGCGCGCGGGCCGCGGCTGCCACGCCGCGCGGCGGCGTGCGAGCTCCTCGTCGGGCAGGTTCACCTGCAGCAGGCGGCGCTCGGCGTCGATGGTGATCGAATCGCCTTCCCGGACGAGCGCGATCGGTCCCCCGACCGCCGCCTCGGGGGCGACGTGCCCCACGACCATGCCGTAGGTGCCGCCGGAAAAGCGCCCGTCGGTGATGAGACCGACGTCCTCTGCGTGCCCCGCGCCCACGAGGGCGGAGGTGGGCGAGAGCATCTCGCGCATGCCCGGCCCGCCCTTGGGCCCTTCGTAGCGGATGATCAACACGTCGCCGGAGCGGATGCGCTTCTCCAGGATCGCGGCCATCGCCTCTTCCTCGGACTCGAACACCCGCGCGGGGCCGGTGATCTTCGGCCGCTTGAGTCCCGTGATCTTGGCGACCGCGCCTTCCGGAGCCAGGTTGCCCTTGAGGATCGCGAGGTGCCCCTGCGCGTACATCGGCTTTTCCCACGGCCGGATCACGTCCTGGCCCCTGGGCGGCTGCGCGGGCACCTTTTTCAGCACGTCCCCGATCGTTTTTCCGGTGATCGTGATGCAGTCATCGTGCAGCAGGTCATGCTCGAGCAGCATCTTCATTACCTGCGGCGTTCCCCCTACCTTGTGCAGGTCGGTGGCAACGTAGCGTCCCGAGGGCTTGAGATCGCAGAGCACCGGCACGCGGGCCCGGATCGCCTCGAAGTCGTCCAGGGCGAGAGGCACTTCCGCGGCGTGCGCCATCGCCAGCAGGTGCAGCACGGCGTTCGTCGATCCGCCGACCGCCATCACCAGCGCGATCGCGTTCTCGAAGCTCTTCCGGTTCATGATCTGCCTCGGCAGGAGATCCTTCTTGATCGCGGCGATGAGCGCCTCTGCGGAGCGCGCCGCGCTGTCGTGCTTTTCCCTGTCTTCCGCGGCCATGGTCGAGGAGTGCGGCAGGCTCATGCCCATCGCCTCGATCGCGGAGGACATCGTGTTCGCGGTGTACATGCCGCCGCACGAGCCGGCGCCCGGACACGCGCGGCGCTCGACCCCGAGCATCTCCTCCTTGCTGATCTTGCCCGCGGTGTACTCGCCCACTGCCTCGAACGAGCTCACCACCGTGAGGTCGCGTCCCTGGTAGCGGCCGGGCTTGATGGTGCCGCCGTAGACGAAGATCGAGGGGATGTTCATGCGCGCGATCGCGATCATGGCGCCGGGCATGTTCTTGTCGCAGCCGCCGACCGCGAGCACGCCGTCCATGCTCTGCGCCTGCACGGCGGTCTCGATCGAGTCGGCGATCACCTCGCGCGAGACCAGAGAGAACTTCATCCCCTCGGTGCCCATCGAGATGCCGTCGGATACGGTGATCGTGCCGAAGAGCTGCGGCATCGCACCGGCCCGCTTCGCGGCCGTCTCGGCCCGCGCGGCAAGATCGTTCAGTCCCATATTGCACGGCGTGATGGTGGAGTACCCGTTGGCGATGCCGATGATCGGCTTCTTGAAATCCGCGTCCTTGAACCCTACCGCGCGCAGCATCGCGCGGTTGGGCGAGCGCTGCACGCCGTCCGTGATGATCCGCGAGCGTTTGTTGAGAGGCATGGAAGTCTCCGGGCAAGCGTGTTGCGTATAATGAAGGGCGCCATTCTAGCAGCCTGTCGGCCTCGGGGGCGACAGACTCCAAACGCATCGCGCCTGACGCCTCGAATGCTCGTACACCCGCAGTTCGATCCTGTCGCGATCCAGCTCGGCCCGCTCGCGGTGCGCTGGTACGGGCTGATGTACCTCGCCGGATTCGCGCTGGTCTGGATCGCGGGCCGCTACCGCATTCGCACCGCGCAATCGGGGGTGTGGGCCGCCCGCGACCTCGACGACGCGATGTTCTACGGCATACTCGGCGCGATCGCCGGCGGACGCCTGGGTTACGTGCTCTTCTACAAGATCGGCGAGTACGCGGCCGAGCCGTGGCGCATCTTCTATCTGTGGGAGGGCGGCATGTCCTTCCACGGCGGGCTCCTCGGGGTGCTCGCCGCGTTATGGTGGTTCGCAAGGACCCGCAGGCAGGACTGGCTGGCGATCACCGACTTCATCGCGCCGCTCGTGCCGCTCGCGCTGGGCGCGGGCAGGCTCGGCAATTTCATCAACGCGGAACTGTGGGGCCGGGCCGCGACGGTGCCGTGGGCGATGGTGTTTCCCAACGTGGACCGCGTGCCTCGGCACCCGTCCCAGCTCTACGAGTTCGCCCTCGAAGGCGTGGTGCTCTTCGCCGTGCTGTGGTGGTACTCGGCGGGACCCCGGCCGCGCGGCGCAGTCTCCGGCGCGTTCCTCGCCGGCTACGGCGTGCTGCGCTTTCTCGTGGAGTATACGCGCGAGCCCGACAGCTTCCTGGGGTTGCTTGCGCTCGGCCTGACCATGGGCCAGTGGCTCTCGGCGCCGATGGTGCTCGCCGGGGTCGCGCTCATCGCCTGGGCCTACCGCCCGAGCGGAAAAGCGTGATTGGCGAGTGGTTCATGTCACTCACCGCTCGCGACTCACGCACTTAGCCGGGCTTTGCCCCGGCCGCGCGCCGGTCGAGCAGGCGGCCGAAGTTGGCGAGCGAGATCAGGTGCGCGTACACGCGCGCGAGGACCCCCTGGTCGAGCAGCTCCTTGAGCTTGTCGGGCGCAAGGCCGGCGAGCCGGTCCTCGGCCACGCGGTACACCCCGGTCATGGCGAGCGGCGCGCCCTCGTTCGGGACGGCCTGCACCGTGAACGTCTCGAGCAGCTGCAGGGCCGCGAGCGTGCGGCACATCTCCTCGATGCGCGCGAGGTCCGCCTCGTACTCGAAGAGGAGCTTGCGGCGCTCCTCCCACAGCGGCAGGGGCTCGCCCCGCTCGTCATGCAGCGCCTCGCCCCCTTCGGCGAGCGCGCTCTTCTCGACGCACGCGATGCGTTCCTGCTGCTCGCGCCCGTTCACCGTGATCCGGGTCATGCAGAACGGGTAGCGCCGCACGTAGGCGGGCAGGTACACGCCGCGGTCCCAGGTCCCGTCGGGCGTCACAAACAGGTTCTCCCCCTGCTCCAGTCCCAGCACCATCATCGCGGCATAACTCGCGCCGGCGTCGCCGCTCACGAACGCGATCGGATAATCACGGCACGCGACCACGAATTCCGTGTACGAAAGCGGCAGCACGGCGGTGCGGCGAAACGCTGGCGGAACCATGCGCGCTTCGGGCAGCGCCACACGGTACTGCTTCGTGAGCGGGACGATCTCCTGAAAGCCGTAGGGCGGCTTGATGTCCATGGCGCGGCCTTTCGTTCGGGTGGGCGGAGATTATATAGCGCGCGGCGGGGGCCGCAGCGAAGGCGAGATTGTCGCGCGTTTCCAAGCCGTTATAAAATAACGGTCCGCCGCAACGTGGGGACGTAGCTCAGCTGGGAGAGCGTCGCGTTCGCAATGCGAAGGTCGGGAGTTCGATCCTCCTCGTCTCCACCACGACTGTCGAAAAAAGGCCAGGATACTCTGGCCTTTTTCTTTGCGCGCGTATCGCGCGGGGTTGCCGTGCAACGCACCGCCTCTGGCACAATATGGGGTCTCGCCGCAGTCCGCGGCCGGCATCCCCATCCAACACGATCCCGAACGCCATGCTCCATAGATTGATGCCGAGGGAAGTCAGGTTCTTCGAGCTGTTCAACGCGCACGCCGCGCAGATTGTGGAGGGAAGCCACGCGCTCGTGCGGCTGATGGAAAACGTTTCCTCGCCCGACGAACATGCGCGGCGCATCGACGAGGCCGAGCGCAGCGCCGACAAGATCACGCACGAGACCATCGCCAAGCTGCATACGACCTTCATCACCCCGCTCGATCGCGACCACATCCACAAGCTCATCACCAACATGGACGACATCCTCGACCTCATCCAGGATGTCGCCGAGTCGCTCGTGCTCTACGACATCCGCCGCGTGACCCCGGAAGCGCGGCAGCTCACCCAGATCTGCCAGATGACATGCGAGCGCGTGAACGCGGCGGTCAGGATGCTCGCCAGTCCCAAGTCGGCGGAGGCCCTGTTGAAGACCTGCGACGAGATCGACCGGCTCGAATCCGACGCGGACCGCGTGATGCGCTCGGCGATGTCGCGCCTGTTCCGCGAAGAGGCGGACGTGAAGGAGCTGATCAAGCTGCGCTCGATCTATGAGCAGCTGGAGCTGATCACCGACCGTTGCGAGGACGTGGCGAATATCCTCGAGGGGATCATCCTGGAGCATTCGTAGGGCGCGCCGCGATGGAGATCGCCACCATCGGCCTCGGCGCCGTTATCTTCCTGATTTTTGTCGCTCTCGTTTTCGACTTCCTGAACGGGTTCCACGACGCGGCCAACTCCATCGCCACGATCGTGTCCACGCGCGTGCTCAAACCGCACCAGGCGGTGCTGCTCGCCGCGTTCTTCAACTTCGCGGCGATCTTCGTGTTCCAGCTCAAGGTCGCGACCACCGTGGGGCGAGGCATCGTCGACCCCGCGGTGGTGGACCACTACGTGATTTTCGGCGCGCTCTCGGGCGCGATCGCGTGGAACCTGATCACCTGGTACTACGGCATCCCCTCCAGCTCCTCGCACGCGCTGATCGGCGGGCTGGTGGGGGCGGCGGTGGCGAAAAGCGGGGCCTGGGTGCTGGTGGGCAGCGGTCTTGCCAAGACAATCGCGTTCATCCTGGTCGCCCCGTTGCTCGGGATGGTCCTCGCCGCCACGCTGATGGTCGCGGTGTCGTGGCTCTTCATGCGCTCCACCCCGGCGCGCGTGGACAAATGGTTTCGGCAGCTGCAGATCATTTCAGCCTCGCTCTACAGCCTGGGCCACGGCGGCAACGACGCGCAGAAGACCATTGGCATCATCTGGATGCTGCTGATCGCGGCGGGCATGCTGGGGACCGCGGAGCCGGTGCCGATGTGGGTCGTGGTGTCGTGTTACGTCACCATCGCGCTGGGCACGGCGTTCGGCGGCTGGCGCATCGTGAAGACCATGGGCCAGCGCATCACGCGGTTGAAGCCGGTGGGCGGCTTCTGCGCGGAGACCGGCGGGGCGATGTCGCTTTTCCTCGCAACCGGGCTCGGCATTCCCGTTTCCACGACGCACACCATCGCCGGCTCGATCGCGGGCGTGGGCGCGGCGCAGTCGGTCTCTGCGGTGCGCTGGGGCATCGCGGGAAGCCTCGTCATCGCCTGGATCCTCACCATCCCGTGCTCCGCTTTCATTGCGGCGGTCGCCTGGTGGCTCGCTCAGCACGCCTTATGATCGGAACCGGATGATGGCGGCGGCCTCCGGCACGCATACCAACCCGGGCGTGGAGCATCGGGCGCTGCTGGCCGAAAGTGTCGCGCACTTCGTCGCGCGGGCGACCGACATCGCGCGCGTGCGCCGTCTGCGCGGCTCGCCCGCGGAGCATGACCGCGCGGCGTGGACGAAGATGGCCGGGCTCGGATGGCTGGGCATTCTGGTCCCGGAGCGCTACGGGGGGCTCGGTCTGGGTCTCACGGAGATGGCGATCGTGGCCGGGGGGCTCGCGCGCGGGCTCGTGCCCGAACCGCTGAATGCCGCGGGCGTGCTGGCGACGACCGCGCTCGTCGCCGGAGACAACGAGGCGCTCAAACGCGAACAGCTCCCGCGTATGGTCGCGGGCACGGTGCTCCCCGCGCTCGCGTGGCAGGAGCGGGCGGCGACGCTCGACGCGGGCGCGATCGCGTGCCGCGCCGGGCCGTTCGAAGGCGGTTTCCGGCTGAACGGCGCCAAGCGCTTCGTCGCCGGGGCGGCGCAGGCCGACGCTTTCCTCGTTTCGGCGAACACGCCCTCGGGCGTGGCGATCTTCTGGCTGCCGCGCGGGGCCGCCGGTGTCGAGCTTGCGCTCGAGCCGCTCGCCGACGGGCGCTCTTTCGGGACGCTCACGCTGCGCGATGCGCTCGCTCCGGCGGCTCAGGTGGTGGCCTCGGGCGCGGCCGCGGCCGAAGCGCTTGCGCTCGCGCTCGACCGGGCCGCGGCGATCGCGAGCGCCGAGCTCCACGGCGTCATGAGCCGCGCGCTCGAGATGAGCCTCGAGTATCTGCGCACGCGCGTGCAGTTCGCCAGGCCCATCGGCAGCTTCCAGGCCCTGCAGCACCGCGCGGTCGATCTCCACATCCAAAAGGAGCTCGCCTCCGCGGTGCTCGAGGACGCGCTCGCCGCGCTCGACCGCGAGCCCGCTCCGGCGGCGCGCGCCGCGCTCGCGAGCCGCGTGAAGTCGCGCTGCTCGGACGCGGCGCTGAGGATCACGCGCGAGACCATCCAGCTGCACGGGGCGATCGGCTTCACCGACGAGTACGACGCCGGGCTCTATCTCAAGCGCGCGCTCGTGCTCGCCGCGTGGCTCGGCGGCGGCGCGGCGCACCGCCGCCGCTACGCGGCGCTGGAAGGCGTGAATCGTGAGTCGTAAATCGAAAATCCCTGGTCTCGGAATCCGCTGTTCAGCGGCGTAACGCGGGGGCGTCGCATGACGGACTGGAACGCGATGAGCGACGAGGCATTTCGCCGCGAGATGCGGGCCTTCATCGAGGCCGAGTACCCGCGCGAGCTGCGCTATATCCTGCGCCGCGCGCGCTGGGACGAGATGAAAGGCTGGTGGGGCAAACTCTACGGGAAGGGGTGGATCGCGCCCAACTGGCCGCGGGCAGAGGGCGGGATGGGTCTCGATGCCGGCAAGATGGTGATCTACCTCGAGGAGATGGAGCGATATGGCGTTGCCCGCTCACCCGACCAGGGCATCACCCAGGTCGGCCCGATCCTCATGCAGTTCGGTACCGAGGCGCAGAAGCGCCACTATCTGCCGCGCACGCTGTCGGGCGAGTGCATCTGGTGCCAGGGCTACTCCGAGCCGAACGCGGGCTCCGACCTTGCGAGCCTGCAGACAGCCGCCGTGCCCGAGGGTGATCACTTTGTCGTGAACGGACAGAAGATCTGGACGACGCTCGCCCACGACGCGACGCACATCTATCTGCTTGCACGCACCGACCGGCAGGCGAAGAAGCAGCAGGGGATCAGCTTTCTGCTGGCGGACTTGAAGACGCCGGGCATCACGATCCGCCCGATCCGCAACATCGCCGGCCACGAGGAGTTCTGCGAGGTGTTTTTCGACCGCGTGCGCGTGCCGCGCGAAAACCTGGTCGGAAAGCTGAACGAGGGCTGGACGGTGGCGAAAGCGCTGCTCTCCTTCGAGCGGCTCAACATCGGCAGCCCGCGCCGGCCGCAGTACGCACTGCGGCGCCTGGAAATGCTCGCGCGCGCCAAGGGCCTGCTCGACGATCCGGGTTTCGTCGACCGCTTCATCGCGCTCAAGCTCGACCTCGAGGACCTCGCCTCTCTCTACGGCCGGTTCGTCGGACGGGCGAAGCGCGGCGAGCCGCTCGGAGAAGACGTCTCCATGCTCAAGATCTGGGCGATGGAGACCTGGCAGCAGCTGACGGAGCTCCTCATCGAGGCCGGTGCCGAGGAAGGCGTCATCGCCGGCGTGCGCGAGATCGCGGGCGTGGAAACGGATTTCCTGAGCCCGTTCTACTACGCGCGCCCCGCGACGATCTACGGCGGTTCGAGCGAGATCCAGCGCAACATTCTCGCCAAGTACGTGCTCAAGCTCCCTTCCTGACGCACTTGCCGGGTGAGCGCAAGCAGTAAGCAGTGAGCAGTGAGCGGTGAACGGTCAGTGGTAAATTCCCGGAAGCCGCGGGTCCGCTTACCGCTCACGGCCTTCGAGCTGCTTCTCGATGCGCCTGGCGAACACCGTCATCTCTTTCGCTGCCTGCTTGTCGCCCCTGGCTTCGGCCACGCGCGCGCCTTCGCGGTAGGCCTCGAGCGCGTCCGCGAGCTCGCCGCCCTGCTCGAGTGCGCGCCCGAGGAGTTTCCACGCAGCGGAGTATGCCGGGTCGTGACGCACCGCCGCGCGCAGATGCGCGGCGGCATTCGCCGCGTCGTTTGCCTTGAGATACTCGTTGCCGAGCGCGAAGCGCGTGAGCGCGTCGTCGCGCCCCGCGTCGAGCAGCTTGGTGAGGTTATGCAGCACGCTTCCGGTCATGAGGAGACGGCGCGCGGGAGGGCCGGCAATTGAATTCTTGCGGTGGCCGCATCATCATAGCGCATACGCACGGCGCCCGACAAAAACCCGACGGAGGCGGAAGCATGCCCAAGAAGATCATCCACACCGACGCCGCGCCGAAAGCGATCGGCACCTACTCCCAGGCGGTACGCTGCGGCGGCACGGTCTACTTCGCCGGGCAGATCGGGCTCGACCCGCAGACGATGCAGCTCGTGCCGGGGATCGAGCAGCAGATCCGGCGCGTGTTCGAGAACCTGAAGGCCGTCGCGAGCGCCGCCGGCGGCGGGACAGGCGACATGGTCAAGCTCACCGTCTACCTCACCGATCTCGCGAACTTCGCGCGCGTGAACGAGGTGATGGCCGAGTACTTCGCGGAACCGTATCCGGCGCGCGCCGCGGTCGGCGTCGCGAGCCTCCCGCGCGGAGCGCTCGTCGAGATCGACGCGATCATGGTGATCCAGGATTGAGCTGCCAGGATTGAGGATTGAGTTGTCGGGATCGAGCAGCGGACGCATTGAAGTGATCGCGAAGCGATGAAGTTGAAGCGTCAAACTACACGGCGGCCTGATCACGCCGGGCATGTGGATAAAAAGCGCCCCCCCTCAATCCTCAATCCTCAATCCTCAACCCCCGATCCTCAGTCCTCGCTCGCGGGCCTGAGCGAGGGCACGCGCGCCAGGCTCGCGAAGCTGGGGATCGCAGCCAAGTTCGACCTCGTGCTGCACCTGCCGTTGCGCTACGACGACGAGACGCGGCTCTACGCGCTCAACGAGGCGCCGGCAGGCGAGCCGGTGCTGGTCGAGGGCAACGTCGTGGAGTGCGACGTCAAGTACCGTCCCCGGCGCCAGCTGATCTGTCATATCGAAGACGGCAGCGCGGTGCTCACGCTGCGTTTCTTCAATTTCTACACGAGCCAGCTGAAGAGCCTCGTTCCGGGAACCCGCCTGCGCGCTTTCGGGGAGATCCGCAACGGTTTCTACGGGCCGGAGATGGTGCACCCGCGCTACCGCGCGGTGCAAAGCGGGGCGCCGGTCGCGCGCGCGCTGACGCCGGTCTACCCGACGACCGCGGGGCTTGCTCAGGATGCGCTGCGGCGCCTGATCGCGCACGCGCTTGCCGGCTGCGATCTCGACGACACGCTGCCCCCGGAGCTGCCGGGCGGGCTCGGTCTGCCGGCGTTTCGGGCGGCCGTCGGCTTGCTGCACAATCCGCCGCCGCACCTCGCGCGGGAGGATTTGCAGGAGCGCCGGCACCCTGCGTGGCGCAGGGTCAAGTTCGACGAGCTGCTCGCGCAGCAGCTCTCGATGCGGGTGCACCGCGAACGCCGGCTCTCGGCCGGCGCGCGCGCGCTCGCGCCGCGCGCGGATCTCACGCGCTCGCTGCTCGCAAGCCTGCCCTTCGAGCTCACGCGGGCGCAACGCAGGGCCTGGCGCGAGATCGAGCACGATCTTGCACGCCCGCGCCCCATGCAGCGGCTGCTCCAGGGCGACGTGGGCAGCGGCAAGACGGTGGTCGCTGCGCTGGCGGCGCTGCAATGCGCGGAGAGCGGATGCCAGGTTGCCGTGATGGCGCCGACCGAGATCCTCGCCGAGCAGCACTATCGAAAGTTCGCCGCGTGGCTCGCTCCCCTCAAGGTCGGGGTGGCGTGGTTCTCGGGCGGCCTCAGCCGCAAGGACAAGCGCGCGGCGCTCGCGGCCGTGGCGAAAGGCGCGGCGGTCGTCGCCGTCGGCACACATGCGCTGATCGAGGAGGAAGTCGCGTTTGCGGACCTCGCGCTGGCGATCATAGACGAGCAGCATCGCTTCGGCGTGCACCAGCGGCTCGCGCTGCGCATGAAGGGGGCCCGCCCCGGTCAGGGCGCGCAGCCCCACCAGCTCATGATGAGCGCGACTCCGATACCGCGCACGCTCGCGATGAGCTACTACGCCGACCTCGACGTCTCGACGATCGACGAGGCTCCGCCGGGGCGCACGCCGGTGCTGACCAAGCTCGTGTCCGAGGCGCGCCGCGCCGAAGTGATCCGGCGCATCCGCGACGCGTGCGTCGTCGGCAGCCAGGCCTACTGGGTATGCCCCCTGATCGAAGAGTCGGAGGCGTTGCAGCTGAAGACGGCGCGCGAGACACACGCCGCGCTCGCCGCGACCTTTCCGGAGTTGAAGCTCGGTCTCGTGCACGGGCGCCTGAAGGGCGAGGAAAAGGCGCGCGTGATGGAGGAATTCCGCCGCGGCGCGATCCAGCTGCTGGTCGCCACTACCGTGATCGAGGTCGGAGTGGACGTGCCGAACGCGACGCTCATGGTGATCGAGCACGCCGAGCGCATGGGGCTCGCGCAGCTGCACCAGCTGCGCGGGCGCGTCGGGCGCGGCTCGGACGCAGCCACGTGCATCCTGCTCTACCAGCACCCGCTGACCGATGCCGCGCGCGAACGGCTCAAGATCATCTACGAGCACCACGACGGTTTCGAGATCGCGCGCCACGACCTGCGCCTGCGCGGTCCCGGAGAGCTGCTCGGGGCGCGCCAGAGCGGGGTGCCGCTGCTGCGGTTCGCCGACCTCAATGCCGACCTCGACCTGCTCGAGCAGGCGCGCGCCGCGGCGGAGCCCCTGCTGCGCGAGCACCCGGACGCTGCGCGCCGCCATCTCGCGCGCTGGCTCGGTGCGCGGCACGAGTACCTCAAGGTGTAGTTTTCACCGCGGAGACACGGAGGCGCCGAGAGAGTCTTTTTTTGTCGGCTGCGTGATGGACCTGGCGCGGCCGGTGCCCCGGGCTTTCATGGCGGTTTCGCGGTCAATTTGAGTTTCCTCTGCGTCCCGGCGCCTCCGTGGCTCAATTGATTTTCCGATCTGCGATAATGACGCGAAGAATAACTCCCGCTTGTCCGTGACTGCCGTTCCGCGCGACCGCTACTGGCAACAACGCCCTGCTCCCGGCGCCGGGCGCTACCGTCCGTGGCTGATGGACCGCGGCTCGCTCACGGCGCGGATACAGGCGCGTTGCGCCGCCTTTCACGTGAAGCTGTTGTTCCAGGGGGCCCGGCGCGCGAACCGGGACGAGCGCATTCTCGGCGCCGCGCGCGGCGCGCGCGAGGTGCTGGTGCGCGAGGTCTGCCTCTACTGCCGGACTTCACCGGTGGTGTTCGCCCACAGTGTGCTGAGGCGCCGCGAGCTGCGCGGGCCCTGGCGCAGCCTCGCGCGGCTCGGCGCGCGCCCGCTCGGCGCAGCCCTGTTCGCGAATCCAAGGGTGCGGCGCTATCCGCTCAAGTTTCGTAAGCTCGACGCCCGCGACGAGCTTCACGCGCGCGCGCGCGCGGTGCTCGGCGCTCGGCTGCCCGCGCTATGGGCCCGCCGTTCGCTGTTCACCCTGCGCGGATCGCCTATACTGGTGACCGAGGTGTTTCTTCCGGGGATCCTGAAACTGTGACGCTGATCGAAAAGCTCGACGCGTACGAGCGTCTGATGCGGCTCGACAAGCCGATCGGCATCGTATTGCTGCTGTGGCCGGCGCTGTGGGGGCTGTGGCTCGCCGCATACGGTTTTCCCGACCTGGACATCCTGCTGATCTTCATCGTGGGCGTGGTCCTGATGCGCTCCGCGGGCTGCGTGATCAACGACTTCGCCGACCGCGACTTCGACCCGCAGGTGGAGCGCACGAGGCACCGCCCGCTCGCCGCCCGCCTCGTCACTCCGGCGGAGGCGCTCGCGCTCGCCGCCGTGCTGATGGTGATCGCCTTCGGGCTGGTGCTGCAGATCAACCGGCTCACTGCGCTGCTCTCCGTGGTGGCGCTCGCGCTCACCGCCATCTACCCCTTTCTCAAGCGCCTCTTCGTGTTTCCGCAGGCCTGGCTCGGCATCGCGTTTGGCTTCGCGATCCCGATGGCGTATGCGGCGCAGTACGGGAAGCTCATCGCGGTGGCGTGGGTGCTGATGATCGCCATCATGTTCTGGGCGATCGCCTACGACACCGAGTACGCGATGGTGGACCGCGATGACGACGCGCGGCTGGGCCTCAAATCCTCGGCGATCTTGCTCGGGCGCTACGACGTCGCGGGCGTCATGGTCGCGCACGCGCTGTTCCTCGCGATCATGGCGGTGGTCGGCCGCTGGCAGCAGCTGGGCGCGCTCTACTACCTGGGCCTCGCCGCGGCGGCGGGGCTCGTCGGGTACCAGTACCAGCTGATCAAGGGGCGCGACCGGGAGCGCTGCTTCAAGGCGTTCCTCAACAACGGGTGGGTGGGCCTGGCGGTGTTTGCGGGCCTGGCGCTCGACCTGTACTTTCGATTGGGGATCGGGCGCTGAGGCGGCCGTGTCGCGGCGGGCGATGCCATGAAGTACCGTGACCTGCGCGAATTCATCGCGCTGCTCGAAGCGCGCGGAGAGCTGAAGCGCATCGCCGCGCCGGTCGATCCGCGGCTCGAGATGACCGAGATCTGCGACCGGGTGCTCCAGCGCGCGGGCCCCGCCCTGCTGTTCGAGCAGCCCAAAGGCCACACGATGCCCGTGCTGGGCAACCTGTTCGGCACGGTCGGGCGCGTGGCTCTCGGCATGGGGGTGGACGCGCACGATCCGGTCGCGGAGCTGCGCGAGATCGGCCGGCTGCTCGCGTATCTGCGGCAGCCCGAGCCGCCCGCGGGGCTGAAGGACGCGTGGCAGAAACTGCCGCTGCTCAAGCAGGTGCTGGCGATGGCGCCGCGCGAGGTGTCCGGCGCGGCGTGCCAGGAAGTGGTTTGGGAGAAGGGCGAGGTGGATCTCGCGCGGCTCCCGATCCAGACCTGCTGGCCGAACGATGTTGCGCCGCTCATTACCTGGGGGCTCACGGTCACGCGCGGCCCCAACCAGCGCCGCCAGAATCTCGGTATCTACCGCCAGCAGGTGATCGCCAGGGACAAGGTGATCATGCGCTGGCTGGCCCAGCGCGGCGGCGCGCTCGATTACCGCGACCACTGCCTCGCGCACCCGCGCGATCCCTTCCCGGTGGCGGTGGCGCTGGGCGCCGATCCCGCGACCATGCTGGGGGCGGTCACCCCGGTCCCCGACGCGCTCTCCGAATACCAGTTCGCCGGGCTGCTGCGCGGGGCCAAGACCGGGATCACGAAATGCATGATTCACGGCCTGCAGGTGCCCGCGAGCGCCGAGATCGTGCTCGAGGGCTGGATCCAGCCCGGCGAGACCGCGCTCGAGGGCCCGTTCGGCGACCACACCGGCTACTACAATGAACAGGAGCGGTTCCCGGTATTCACGATCGAGCGCATCACCTCGCGCCGCGACCCGATCTACCATTCGACGTATACGGGGAAGCCGCCGGACGAGCCGGCCGTGCTCGGCATGGCGCTGAACGAAGTGTTCGTGCCGCTGCTTGCGCGCCAGTTTCCGGAAATCGTGGATTTCTATCTGCCCCCCGAGGGCTGCTCGTACCGGCTCGCGTGCGTGAGCATGAAGAAGCAGTATGCGGGTCACGCCAAGCGCGTGATGTTCGGCATCTGGAGCTTCCTGCGCCAGTTCATGTACACCAAGTTCATTATCGTCACCGACGACGACGTCAACATCCGCGACTGGAAAGAGGTGATCTGGGCGCTCACCACGCGCGTGGACCCGCAGCGCGATACGCTGATTACCGCGAACACCCCGATCGACTATCTCGACTTCGCGAGCCCGCAGCCGGGCCTGGGCTCCAAGATGGGGATCGATGCGACCAGCAAATGGCCGGGCGAGACCGACCGCCGGTGGGGCGAGCCGATCGCGATGAGCGAGGAAGTGAAGAAACGGGTGGACGCGTTGTGGCGTGATTTGGGGCTGTGACCCGCGGCTCGCGGGAATGGGAAATCGGAAATCGGGAATGGTGGGTAGTCGGCCGCCACGCGGATTACCCGGAACGCGAAACTCGGAACTGGGAACGCGAAGCGGCGCTAGCGGTTGTAGACCCACTTCAGCAACGCATCCTGCACGGCCTGGGCGTTGCCCGCGTTGGGATGGTTCACGATGAACACGACGACCACCCGCCTGCCCTGCGCATCGAGCATGTAGCCCGCGATGGAGCGCACCCCGGCGAGCGAGCCGGTCTTGATGTGCGCCTGGCCGGCGAGCTCCGCCCCGGAGAGGCGCTTTTTCATGGTGCCGTCCACCGCCGCGAGCGGCAGCGAGGCGATGAGCTCCGGCATGACGGCGCTGCGGAAGGCGTTCACGAGCAGCAGCCCCAGATTGCGCGCGCTGATGCGCTCCACGCGCGAGAGCCCCGAGCCGTTCTCCAGCACGAGCTCCGGGAATGACAGGCCCTTGCCGGCGAGCCACTGGCGAATGACGCGGCTCGACTTGTCCGCAGTGGCGGGGGCCCCCGCCCCGACCGCCCCGAGCGTCAGAAAAAGCTGGCGCGCCATCACGTTATTGCTGAATTTGTTGACGTCGCGCACGATCTCCGAAAGCGTTGGTGAGTGCACGCTCACCAGCATTTTCGCACCCGGTCCGGCGGTCCCGTCGCGCACCGTGCCGCTGAAGGTTCCGCCGACCTCGCGCCACAGCTCGCGGAACAGCCCGAGCAGGTACTGGCTGTGGCCGAGCACGCTGAAGTTGCGCGTGCGCTCCCCGCAGGCGCCCGCGTAGCTGCCGTTGAACGCGAGGCGCGCCGCGCTGCTCCCGCCCTGCGCCTCGATCTTCAGGCGCCCCACCCAGTCGCCGCACGGGCCGTGATCGAACGCGAGGTTGTTGACGATCTGCACCTGCGGCAGGAAGGGCTCGGGGATGATGCGCACCGAACGCCGCTCCGGATCGGGGACGAAATGCAGCCGCATCGCCTTGAAGTTCACCAGCAGCGCGTCGGGACCGGTGTTGTACGGGCGCGTAGGCTGGTCGTCGAAGCGCGCCGGATCGAATTCCTCGGCGGCGAAATAGCTGCGGTCGAGCACGAGATCGCCCCGGATCTCGCGCACTCCGCGCGCCCGCAGGCTTCGCAGCAACAGCCAGAAATTCTCCAGCGTGAGCTTGGGATCGCCCGAGCCCCTGAGGACGAGATCGCCGGCGAGCACGTCCTGGGCGAGCGGCGCCGTGCCGAGCGCCTCGGTGACCCAGACGTAGGCCGGTCCGAGCAGCTCCAGCGCGGAATAGGTGGTGAGCAGCTTGATGGTGGAGGCCGGGTTGAGCGCCCGGTCGGCCCCGGCCGAGAGCAGCGGCCGCTCTGCGCCGATCTCGTGGACGTAGAACGCGGCGGCGCTCTCCGGAACGCCGGCTTGCGCGAGCGCGCGCGCCAGAGGCTCGGGCAGGCCCGCGCCCTGCGCGAGCGCCGGCGGCGCGGCGCCCGCGCCGGTCCACAGCGCGAGGACCAGGACCGCTTGCACGAACGCGCGGGGCACGGTGATCAGCCCTCGAGCTGCACGCGCTCTCCGCGCCGCGGCACGCTCACGTTGTCCCAGCGCAGGCGCTCGCGTATCACCCCGGCGAAGCCGTGCGCGATCCCCTCTTCCCCGTGCACCACGTAGGTGGCGCGCGGCGCGGCGCGGAAGTGCGCGAGCCACGCGAGCAGGCCGGCCTGGTCGGCGTGCGCCGAGAGCCCGCCGATGGTGTAGATCTCCGCCCGCACCGGCACCGGTATGCCGAAGATGCGCACCTGTTTCGCTCCGTCCACGAGGCTGCGCCCCAATGTACCCGCCGCCTGAAAACCCGTGATCATGACCGTGCACTCCGGTCTGCCGAGATTATGCCGCAGGTGGTGCTTGATGCGCCCGGCTTCGCACATGCCGCTCGCCGAGATGATGACCGCCCCGCCCCGGATGCGGTGCAGCGAAATGGATTCCTCGAGGTCCTGGACGAAGCGGATGCGCGGCTGTTCGCGGCTCGCCTTGAGCCAGCCCATCAGCTGCGCTGCCTCGCGGTCGAGCACCTCGAGGTGGCGCAGCGTGACCTCCGTCGCCTTCAGGGCGAGCGGCGAGTCCACGTAGATGTCCATGTCCGGCAGGCGGCCCTTGCGGTGCAGGTCGGCGAGCAGGTAGATCATGTCCTGGGTGCGGCCCACGGCGAACGCGGGCACGATCACGTTGCCTCCCTTGCGCGTGAAGGTGTCGGTGATCGCGTGCTCGAGCTCGGCGAGCGTGTCGGCCCAGGAGCGGTGCAGGCGGTTGCCGTAGGTGGATTCGACGAGCAGCACGTCGGCGGTCTCCACCGGGGCCGGATCGCGCACGAGCGGGCGCATCGGCTGGCCGATGTCTCCGGAGAAGACGAACTTGCGCTGCCCGGCCGCCTGTCCGGTCCACAGCTCGACGATGGCGGAGCCGAGGATGTGGCCGGCGTCGCGAAAACTGCAGCGGATTCCGGGACGGGGGCTGAACGCGCGGTCGTATTCCACGGGGACGAGGCGCTTGAGCGCACGCTCGGCGTCCTTCACGGTATAGAGCGGCGGGCTGCCGCGCCCGCGCGCTTTCGACTTCTTCGTCCACTCCGCCTCTTTTTCCTGGATGTAGGCGGCGTCCGGCAGCATCGCCTCCAGCAGGGAGCAGGTCGCGGGGGTGGCGTAGACCGGGCCGGCGTAGCCGTGCGCCACCAGCCGCGGCAGCAGTCCCGAATGATCGATGTGGGCGTGGGTGAGGAGCACGAATTCGAGCTCGCGCGGGACATAGGCGAAGCGCGCGCGGTTCTTGGGCGCGGCACCCATGCCCTGGAACAGCCCGCAATCGAGGAGAAAACGCGAAGTCCCGTGCTCGAGCAGGTAGCACGAGCCGGTCACTTCTCCGGCCCCGCCGAGAAAGGTGATTCCGGTCACGCGCTCAGCCCGCGGACAGTGCGTCGAGGACCTCCACGGTACGGGAGGCGAGCAGTTCGATCTCTTCCTCGCCGATTACGTACGGGGGCATGAAATAGACCGTGTTGCCGAGCGGACGCAGCAGGAGCTCTTTCTCCAGCGCCCGCGCAAAGAATTTCCGGGCGAATCCGGGGTCGTTCGTGTCCACCTCGAACGCCCAGATCATGCCGCAATTGCGCAAATGCTTCACGCGCGGGTGCCCGGCGATCGGCTGCGCGGCCGCGGTGATGCGCGCGCTCTTTGCGCGATTCGACTCGATCACGCGGTCCTGCTCGAAGATGTCGAGCGTGGCGAGCGCGGCGCGGCAGGCGAGCGGGTTGCCGGTGTAGGAATGCGAATGCAGGAAGCCACGCGCGACGGCATCGTCGTAGAACGCCTGGTAGACGGCGTCGCGCGTCATGACCAGGGACAGCGGCAGGTAGCCGCCGGTGATGCCTTTCGACAGGCACAGGAAATCGGGCGTGATGGCGGCCTGCTCGTGGGCGAAAAAAGTGCCGGTGCGGCCGAAGCCGGTCATGATCTCGTCGGCGATGAGATGCACCTCGTAGCGGTCGCACAGCGCGCGCGCGCGCCGCAGGTATTCTGGGTCGTACATCGCCATGCCCGTCGCGCCTTGCACGAGCGGCTCGACGATGAGCGCGGCGGTCACACGGTGGTGCTCCTCGAGGTGCCGTTCCAGCGCGCCGGCGCAGCGGATCGCGAACTCGCGCGGCGGCTCGCCGGGATCGGCCCGCCGCCCATCTGGACTGGGCACCTGGCTCGCGCCCATGAGCAGCGGCGCGTAGGTGTCCCGGAACAGCGCCACGTCGGTGACCGCGAGCGCGCCCAGGGTCTCGCCGTGGTAGCTGCCGGCGAGGCTCACGAAGCGCTTTTTCGCGTCGCGGCCGCAGTTGCGCCAGTAATGGAAGCTCATTTTGAGCGCGATCTCGACGGCGGAGGCGCCGTCGCTCGCGTAAAAGCAGTGGCCGAGCGCGCCACCGGTCGCGCGCGCGAGCCGTTCCGAGAGCTCGACCACGGGCTCGTGGCTGAATCCGGCGAGCAGCACGTGCTCGAGCCGGCCGGCCTGGTCGTGCAGCGCGGCGTTGATGCGCGGGTTGCAGTGGCCGAACAGGTTCACCCACCAGGAGCTGATGGCGTCGAGGTATCGGCGCCCTTCCGGATCGTAGAGCCAGCAGCCCTCGCCGCGCGCCACCGGGACGAGCGGCAACCATTCGTGCTCCTTCATCTGCGTGCACGGGTGCCAGACCGCGGCGAGGCTGCGTTTTAGCAGCAGGGCGCGGGGAGTGCTAGTTTGCATTTTTGTCACGCAGGCTTTAAAAAAACGCGCAGTTCCATCGAGTGCGCCGCGAGGAGCCGGACTTCTTCATTCGGGTAATTTGTGGCATAGGGCACGCACCGCACGCGCCGGTTGCGCCCGACTTCGCCCCGCACGTCCCGCCCGGTCAACCTCAGCTCTTTCCACGACGTTGTGCCAGGACGAGTGGCATGAATCCTGCTCGTATGATCGTTGGCGTTCGTGTCCGAGTGTAGCATCGTTCCAGGAGCGTATCCGGCCATGCACATACTAGAGCGCATCGAGGAGCAGATCGCGGCAGCCGGCCTGCCGCTGTTCGGCATCACCCTCGCAGCAGTGCCGTGCCCGGACACGCCGGTGATCCTGACGTTGCACTGGCACGGCTTCATCAAGGAGAAGCTGGCCGACGTGGAGCAGGCCGATACGGTGTCGTACACCCCGGTGCCGAGCTCGGCACTGCAGCTGAACGACCGTTGGAGCGATCTCGTCGCGGTCGACCTCGCCGCGATGGAGGCGGCGTGGGAGCTCGGCGCATGGGACGTTGCGCGCGCCGAGCATCAGGGTTGCATGCGCCCGGGAGCGCCCTCCACGGAGGCGCTGGAATGCCTGCAGGCGTTCGGCTCGTTCCCGTACGGCATCAACGGCACTCACGTGGTGGTCGCCGACGCGCCGGATGCCGAGGAGCTGCTGCAGCTCGCTGCCAGCCGCGGCTACCTCATGTGGTTGTTCCGTCCGGTACGTGGGGGCATCTGGGCCGAGTACGCGGACGACGCCACGCTCACTGCCGGAGGACGCCGTGCCCCGCCCTGCCCGCACCGTCCGATCCCGCCCAGGCTGGACGGCAAACGCAAGACCGTTTATCGCTTCGGCGTTCCCGCCAGCGCCCCCCTCGAGCTCGACAGCTGACCTGGCTGAATCCGCTAATCGTGACGGTAGGTTAGCCTGATTTCACTTGTGATAGTGAGCGCTCGCTCACTATTATGCATTGCTGATGCCATCGGCTAACCCGTTGTCTCTTGAACATCTTGCAGGTATTATTAGCACTCCAAAGAGATGAGTGCCAGTCAAGTCGCTCACTGTTATCCCAGTCATTCCACAGGAGGTTCAACAATGAAAATACGTCCGCTGCACGACCGCGTGATCGTCAAGCGGTTGGAAGAGGAACGCAAGACCGCATCCGGGATCGTCATTCCCGATACCGCTGCCGAAAAACCCGACCAGGGCGAAGTCATTTCGGTGGGCAAAGGCAAGATCCTCGAGGACGGCAAGGTGCGTCCTCTGGACATCAAGGTAGGAGACAGGATTCTGTTCGGGAAGTATTCCGGGCAGACCGTGAAAGTCAAAGGCGACGAGCTGCTCGTGATGCGCGAAGAAGACATCATGGGCGTGATCGAAGGCAAGTAAATCCCGCGAAACAGGAGAATTCAGAATGGCAGCGAAAGATGTCAAGTTCCACGAAAACGCCCGCAACAAGATCGTGTCCGGGGTAAACATCCTTGCCGACGCGGTGAAGATCACCCTGGGTCCGAAGGGCAGGAACGTGGTGCTGGAGCGCTCGTTCGGTGCGCCCACGGTGACCAAGGACGGCGTGTCGGTGGCGAAGGAGATCGAGCTGAAAGACAAGTTCGAGAACATGGGGGCGCAGATGCTGAAGGAGGTGGCCTCCAAGACCTCGGACGTGGCCGGCGACGGTACGACGACGGCGACCGTGCTGGCGCAGTCGATCGTGGCCGAGGGCATGAAATTCGTGGCCGCGGGCATGAACCCGATGGATCTGAAGCGCGGCATCGACAAGGCGGTGGATGCGGTGGTGGAGCAGTTGAAGAAGATCTCCAAGCCGTGCACCACGAGCAAGGAGATCGCGCAGGTGGGGGCGATCTCGGCCAATGCCGATGAGCAGATCGGCAAGATCATTGCCGATGCGATGGACAAGGTGGGCAAGGAAGGGGTGATCACGGTCGAGGACGGCAAGAGCCTGCAGAACGAGCTCGAAGTGGTCGAGGGCATGCAGTTCGACCGCGGCTACCTCTCGCCGTATTTCATCAACACCGCCGAAAAGCAGATGTCGGTACTCGACAACCCGTACATCCTGCTGCACGACAAGAAGGTCTCCGGAATCCGCGACCTGCTGCCGGTGCTGGAGCAGGTGGCCAAGGCGGGCCGGCCGCTGCTGATCGTGGCGGAAGAAGTGGAAGGCGAAGCGCTGGCGACGCTGGTGGTGAACAACATCCGCGGGATCCTCAAGACCTGCGCGGTGAAGGCGCCGGGCTTCGGCGACCGCAGGAAGGCGATGCTCGAAGACATCGCGGTTCTCACCGGTGGCACGGTAATCGCCGAGGAAGTGGGCCTCACGCTGGAGAAGGTGAACCTGAAAGACCTCGGCCAGGCTAAGCGCGTTGAGATCGGCAAGGAAGAGACCACCATCATCGACGGCAACGGCGAGAAGAAGGCGATCGAAGGCCGCGTGAAAAACATCCGCGCGCAGATCGAAGAGGCGACCAGCGACTACGATCGCGAGAAGCTGCAGGAGCGGGTTGCCAAGCTCGCCGGGGGCGTGGCGCTGATCCGGGTGGGTGCCGCGACCGAAGTCGAGATGAAGGAGAAGAAGGCGCGGGTGGAGGATGCGCTGCACGCCACGCGCGCCGCGGTGGAGGAGGGCATCGTTGCCGGGGGCGGGGTGGCCTACCTGCGCGTGCGCGACGCCCTCAAGAGCAAGTTGAAGCCGGAGAACCCCGACCAGGAAGCGGGGGTGAAGATCGTGATGCGCGCGCTGGAAGAGCCGCTGCGCTGGATTGCCGCCAATGCGGGTGACGAACCCTCGGTGGTGGTGAACAAGGTCGTGGAAGGCAAGGGTAACTTCGGCTACAACGCGCAGAGCGGGGAGTACGGCGATCTTGTGAACATGGGCGTGCTCGACCCGACCAAGGTTGCGCGCTGCGCGCTGCAGAACGCCTCCTCGGTCGCGGGCCTCATCCTCACTACCGACGCCATGGTGGCGGAGCTGCCGAAGGAAGAACCCCACGCTCACGGCGGTGGCGGCATGGGCGGCATGGGCGGCATGGATATGTGACGAGCGCGTTCGCGCGAGTCATCCCCGCGGAGGCGGGGATCCGGAGAAGCCCCGCGCGAGCGGGGCTTCTTGTTTGATGCGTCGTGCTCGGCTACTGGAAGTGCTACCCCTGCCTCGCGCGCGGCGCGCAGTGCTAGAGTAAAAAACCAAAATAGACAGGATTAACAGGATTAACAAGATTCAAAAACACCCCGAACCCCTTTTGATCTTGTTGTTGATCTAATCCTGTAAATCTTGTGAATCCTGTCTATTTGTTTCTCTTGACGCTGCGCGGGATTGACGCTTAAATAGCGCGCTTTCCGGAAGCGTTACCGCCCGTGCGGCGAAAGCTCGCGGGCGTTCCACAAGTGGCCAGGTAGCTCAGTTGGTAGAGCAGAGGACTGAAAACACGCCGCCAAGTTTGGTTTTTGGCGGAGACCGCGTTCGTTGCGGTCGAAGCCTTCCATGTTGGCGGCTTGTTTCAGCGAAGGCTAACTTTCACGTCGCTCTCGACGTTAAAGTTAAGGGCGGCAGCCCGGCCGAAGCTAAAATCCTTGTGTGAGGCGGTTCAACGGTTTTTTGCAGCAAGTGGCCAGGTAGCTCAGTTGGTAGAGCAGAGGACTGAAAATCCTTGTGTCGGCGGTTCAATTCCGTCCCTGGCCACCATTCTTTAGGACCAACCGCTCTCGGTTGGTCCTACTGTTTTTGGTGTTTCCCCAATACACGCGGGGCATCCAGCTGATCTGCGTGTGCCACGCAGCCGATGGCACGCTGCTTAAAGGCTCATTTAAAACAAAATGGGGCCGGGTCCACTTTTCCGTGCGCTCATGCGTTATTGGCTGTGTATAGGTTAACTGAAAGCCATTCTACCTATGGCACCAGGGCAAAATGGGGCCGGGTCCACTTTTCCGGGCAATGTCCCGCAGCGTGTTGAACGGTGAGGTAGAAAAAACAAAATGGGGCCGGGTCCACTTTTCCGGGCAATGTCCCGCAGCGTGTTGAACGGTGAGGTAGTGGCGGCTCCGGGTTGTCAGGCGCATTAGGGCGAATCCTCAGCTTTGCGCCTGGCCCGAAGCTTGTTGTTTTCGCCAGAATGCGCGTGAGCATGTTACGCGACCTTGGATTGGACGTCGAAGCGGGCTCGCACGCGCTGGGCGAGCGCGCTCACGAGTTGCTTCATGTCGCGGAAGCCGCGCACCAAAACAAAATGGGGCCGGGTCCACTTTTCCGTGCGCTCATGCGTTATTGGCTGTGTATAGGTTAACTGAAAGCCATTCTACCTATGGCACGGCGTCCTCGGCTGCGGATTGCAGGCGTCCCGCAGCATGTCATTCAACGTGGCAATAACCGCCAGGCGACCTTCTTCGCCGATGAGGACTATGTTTTCTATCTGGAGTGTCTGCGCGAGGCTGCGATCAAGCACGAATGCGCAATTCACGCCTACGTGCTGATGACAAATCACGTCCACTTGCTGACAACCTCAGGCCAGCCCGAGACCATGTCGCTTGTCATGCGGGATCTCGGGCGGCGTTACGTCCAGCACATCAATTTCGTCTATCAGCGCAGCGGCACCGCCTGGGAGGGGCGGTTCAAGGCGAGCCTGGTGGATACGGAGACTTACTTCCTGCGCTGCTGCCGCTATATCGAGTGCAATCCCGTACGTGCGAGGATGGTCGCGCACCCGGCGGACTACCGCTGGTCGAGCTATCGCTTTCACGCCGAGGGCGCCCCGGATAGGCTGCTCTCGACGCACGAGCAATACCAGCGGCTCGGATTCACAGCCGATGAACGGCAACGGGCCTATCGGGAGCTTTTCCGTAGCGAGCTGGATTCCGACGAACTCTCCGAGATACGTGGCGCCGCAAACCGCGGTTGGCCTCTCGGCAGTGATCGCTTCAAAGACCAGATCGAAGCCGCCCTGCGCCGCGTGGCTCGGCCTCCAAAACGAGGCAGACCTTCACACCAAGCTCATACACCTCCAGACTGAGGCCGGAAATGTGGACCCGGCCCCATTTATCCCCAAGCTCATACACCTCCAGACTGAGGCCGGAAATGTGGACCCGGCCCCATTCATTGCCAAAACGAGGCAGACCTTCACACCAAGCTCATACACCTCCAGACTGAGGCCGGAAATGTGGACCCGGCCCCATTTATCCCCGGTAGTGCAGGTTGGTCTCCTTGTCGAGGTCAGCGGTTGCCTATCTCTGATCGCCTGACAACTTGCGGCTGCTCAGTAGCGCAAACCCCATCGGGATCAAAGCAATTACTGAGACATGGATGTTCTGAATTAGGACGGAGCTCAGAAGAACGAGGACAACAGAAACAAAGCTCAAGGTTTTTACGATCACGGGTAATTTGTCATTGAGTCGTGGAACGTAAACAAACGCGATGGCAGCCAGTGAAAATAAGCCAATGACAAACGGGATATAAAAAGACGATACCGCGATACTAGGTGACACACGGTAGGCGTCCTCGATTGCGGAGAACATGTCAGCAACTCGATCAGCTCCCTCGCCGCTGCTCGACAGAAAGTAAGGAAAGAAAGCGACCCCGAAACAAAACATCGCAACCAGAGCCAGGTTGAACACGACAACATGTGGCTTGGTCTTACCCATGACAAATCTCCCGAACTCTAGCGCTCGCAAGTTTCACAAAACTGCTTTCCGACCGCCTCACCTGCGGCTGATGCGGCACCACCGATTGGATCAGAACTAATACCTATGCCTAGCGCGATTACCTTCGCAACCCCGGTCGTGCACTGAATGAAGTTTGCAAAATCTGGATGCTCGCGGTCCTTATGCTTTGGGTACATTTCCTCACACTTACGTACCCCCCTTACGTAGCAATACAATCCACCGCCAACAGCTACTACGGGAATAATGACGGTCTCCCAGCCCAATCCCCTTGGATCGACGCGCGAGAGCGGATTCCCATCTACATATGCGTAAAGGTGGTTGAGTCGCGTCGTAGGCGTAGGCCTCAAGCCAAAATGGGGCCGGGTCCACTTTTCCGTGCGCTCATGCGTTATTGGCTGTGTATAGGTTAACTGAAAGCCATTCTACCTATGGCACGGCGTCCTCGGCTGCGGATTGGGTGCGAATTTGTGCCAAATTCAGGCCGATTTGCATTGATTTTCCCTCGTGTGGGATTGGATTTGGGGTTGGCAAGCGTCGCAAGTGACTGATTTATCAACGACCCCAAATTTCCCACAAACTACTTCTTAGTCTGAAAATCCTTGTGTCGGCGGTTCAATTTGGCTTCGGCCGCGCCTGTCGGCGCTTAACCTGCAAGCAGGTTAGCCTGCGCCGCAACAAGCCGCGGAATGGAACGAGGCTGCGGCCGATCGGAGGGCCATCCGCAGCCACTGGAAATAATGCGCGGCGTGTTGTCGTCCCTGGCCACCATTCCTTTTCCGACGGCTCAGACCAACAGAGCTAGCTGGCCGTCTGCAGCCGTCCCCGCCCACCATTTCCCTAATTCCCGACTGAGCTGGCTGGCCACCTGTAATCGTCCCTGGCCACCAATTGTTTGCCGGCGCCCGCCCAACTGACCAAACCCGCCGCCTGCAGGCATTCCTGGCTGCTGTTTGCGGCTCAGCGCTGCTACACTACGCCGGCGGTTTTTCCCGGCGCGCCCGCACAGGCGGATCACCGGCCCGGGACCGGACGTTGCATCCACGCTACGAGGAGGCATTCATGCGAACACGCAAGACCGCCCTTGTCGCCGCTGTGCTGTTGATTCCCGCGACCGCCCACGCGCAGTCCTGGCCGGCGAAGCCGATTCGCTACATCGTGAATTTCGCGCCCGGGGGCACGACCGACATTCTCGGGCGCATGCTCGCGACGGGCCTCTCGCCCGTGCTCGGGCAGCAGGTCGTCGTCGACAACCGGCCGGGTCAGGCGGGTTCGATCGGCGCCGCGGAGCTCGCGCGCGCCGCGCCGGACGGACATACGATCGGCGCCGGTACGGTCAGCTCGCACGCGATCAACGTGTCGCTCTATTCCAAGCTTCCCTACGACCCGGTGAAGGACTTCGCGCCGATCACGCTGCTCGCGACGCTGCCGAACATGCTCGTGGTGCACCCGACGCTCCCCGTGAAGACGGTGAAGGAGCTGATCGCCCTGGGGCGCGCGCGGCCCGATCAGCTCAACTTCGGCTCGGCGGGCAACGGCACCTCGCAGCACATCTCGGGCGAGCTGTTCAAGACCATGACGGGAGTGAGGATGCAGCACATCCCGTACAAGGGCAGCGGGCCGATGATTCCGGACCTGCTTGCAGGCTACGTCCAGCTGAGCTTCGAGAACATCACGACCGCCTACCCGCCGGTCAAGGCGGGAAGGCTCAAGGCACTGGCCGTGACCACCGCCAAACGATCGTTCGTCGCGCCCGAAGTCCCGACGATGGCGGAGGCGGGGCTCGCGGGCTACGACATCAGCTCTTGGCAGGCGTTGTTCGCTCCCGCAGGAACGCCGCGGGAAATCGTGACGCGCCTGCACGCCGAGGTCGTCAAGATCCTGCGTTCCCCCGAGGCGCAAAAAAGGCTCACCGATCTCGGTCTGGAGACGGGAGGCATCACGCCCGATGAGCTGACCGCGATGCTCCGTGTGGAAATCCCGCGGCTCGGCAAGATCGTGCGCGAGTCCGGGGCGCGCGTGGACTAAGAGTTTGTCGGACATGACCCCGACAAATTCTTTAGAGCCGGTAACAAAATCCGAAAATATTAGCCGCAGATAAACGCCGATACACGCCGAGGAGGACAATAAACCCTTTGGGTGTTTATAGGGTTGTCCTTATCTGCGTCCATCTGCGTTCATCGGCGGTTTCAAACTTTTTGGTTTGATACGGGCTCCTATCCGGCTTTCACCAGCACGCGGGCTTCCCGCACCAGGTCGTTCCAGCGCTGCACGGCGGTGATGGCCTTGTCGATGAGCACGGGATTGCTGCCCCGGTCCACGAGTTCCGCGAGCCGCGCGATCGTCGAGATGGCCTCGTAGTGAAGCGCACACAGCGTGGCTGCGCGGGGCGACATCTTGGTTTCCAGCGCCTTGACCTTATCCGCAAAGGCGTTGGCCGCCTGGATCTGGTCTGCGAGCCTCAGATGTTCCGGAGTTGGAATCCTGCTCATGGTTTCTCCCAGTAAACCCGGTTTGGGGTACGAGTGACGCGAACCCCCGGGGCGGGGCTATTTTTTACCGTCGCTCTTCAGTATTTCCATGCCGGCCTTGAGGCAGCGCTCGACGCGCGCCTTTTCCCGCGCCACTTTCTCGTCGGTCCAGTCCCATAGTCCGCGCCTGCTTTTCATCCCGATATGGCCCTTCCCGACCATTTCCCGGATGAACGGCGGCGGGGCCTGCTCGTTACTGAGGTGCGGATACATCGAGGTGCCCGCGAGCAGATTCGTGTCCCAACCCGACATCTCCTTCTGCAGCATCGGCCCGCACGCGATGTAGCGGAATCCGAAACCGAAGCGCACCGCCGTGTCGATCCCTTCCGGGGTAGTGACGCCGCTCTCCACCAGCCACAGCGCCTCTCGCATGAGCGCGTGCTGCAGGCGGTTGCCCACGAAGCCCGGCACGTCCTTGCTCACGTGGATCGGCGCCTTGCCGAGCGCGCGCATGAGCTCGATGAGGCGCTCGGCGACTCTCGCGTCGGTGAATTCCGCGCTGACTACCTCCACCAGCGGCACGAGGTGCGCGGGCATGAAAAAGTGGAGACCGGCCACGCGGGAACGCGTCTTGAGCCCCTTGCCGATCTCGCCGATCGGAAACGTGGAAGTGTTGCTCGAGAGGATGACATCGGACCGGGCGAGCCGATCCAGCTCGCCGAACAGCCGTTGCTTGAGCGGCAGGTCCTCGGTCGCGGCCTCCACCACCACGCCGATGTCCGTCCACGGCAGGTCGACGAGCGCGCGATAGGTCTTGAGGAGTGCCGCGTTGGCCCCGGGCGCGCCCAGCTGCTTGAGCCCGGCTGCGAGCCGCGACGGCAACGCCTCGCGCGTCTTCGGCGACGGGCTCATGACGTGAACGTTCCAGCCGCCCGCGGCAAAGATGATGGCGATATCGCCGCCCATGATGCCGCCACCGACGATGGCTGCATGGAGTGTTCGATCCGGCATGGCTTGCACTCCCCGGTCTGCGCGCGTGAGGATCGCGAGGCGCCCGCTGCTTCGGCGATTATATCGGAGCGCCGCGCCCCGGCAGAACGGCGCAGCTCCGTCGCTGCGCCGTTCTGCGGCGAGCGGCGCGCTCAGCGTGCCGCCGCGGCAGCCGGAGCCGCCGCGGAGGGCGTCCGGGTGGCGGTCCAGTCCGCGTCCGGGCCGCCGTCGTGCCGCTTCACCTTGCCCTTCATGGTGTCGCCGGATATGCGCCCGATGAAATCACGGCGCACCGGAGCGGAGCCGGTGAGCTCGTAGATCGAGAAACGGATCCCGTCGCCGTTCAGCTTTACGTCGCGCACCTGTCCCATGTTGCCGTCGAGCCTGACCAGGCCCTCGACGTGCTGGAAGTACTGGCGCAGCGTGAGCTCGTAGTCGCGCGGGCCGCCGGTCGAGACGGACCAGCGCCAGGTGCCTTCCACCGGCGCGGGGACGATCCACAGATAGGCGGTGCGCCCCTCGACGCTCTCGGTCTGGTCCGGCTGCCACTCCTGCATGCTGAAGGCATGCGAGACCACGCGGGTGCCTGGTTTCATCTTGAGGATGGTGGGCCGCAGCTTGATGTTGAGGTTGGGCAGCAAATACAGCGTGAGCACGGTGGCCTGGCTGAAATCGGACTCGAAGATATCGCCGCGCACGAACTGTGCGCGCCCCGCGACGCCTTCCTTCTCCGCGGTGCGCTGGGAGAGCGTCACCATGTCCGCGTTGTACTCGATGCCCAGAGCGCGCGCGCCGAACTTTTTCGCCGCTGCGATCACGGTGCGCCCATCGCCCGAGCCGAGGTCGACGACGTAGTCGTCGGGCTTGGTGTTGGCCATCTGCAGCATGCGCTCCACCAGCGCCTGCGGCGTGGGCACCCAGATGACGTCCTTGCCTTCCTGCCCGACGCTGGGCTGGTAGTCCGTGCCGGGCTTCGCCGCGCTCTGGGCGAGCGCCGCCGCGGGTAGCGTCAGGACGAGCGCGGCGAGCACGATGGCGTGAAACGAACATGTGGCGCGGGGTGTGGAGCGATGCATAAAGGGTCCTCTATCTGACACGAAAAGTGCGGGCGGCGCTGCCGCCGATCGGGGGCTCAACGTTCGGCCGGGGCCATAGTTTACCGCACCGGCGCCCTGCGTATTGCAGCGGGTCGAGACTGTGAGAGGAATGAAGGCGGTGGCGATCAAGGCGTCCGGGCGGGGTTTGCCGCTCAAGGTTCCAAGTTCAAGGTTCAAACGGGGAACCTGAAACCTGGAACCCGGTTTCACGACTTCTCGATGCGCCCGTCCACGGCCGCACCGCTCGCGATCATGGCCGCGATTGCCGTTTCGTCGTAGCCGACCTCGCGCAGCACCTCGATGCTGTGCTGGCCGAGCTTGGGCGCCGGATTCCAGTCGTTGCGCGCGCCGCACGACCATTTGTTCGGCAATCGCATGTTGCGCGTCTTCCCTTCCGTGGGATGGTCTTTCATTTCGAAGAAGCCGACGTCCACGAGATGGGGATCTTCGAGCACGCTGTCGAGCGTGCGGAAGGGCATCGCCGGCACATCGCAGCGGTCGAAGGCCTCCAGCCACTCCGCGGTGGTCTTTTTCTCGAGCGCCTCCATGCGGACACGGAAGTACTCGGTGACGTTGGCAAAGCGCGCCTCCACGCTCGAGAAACGCGGGTCGGTCTTGAGCTCGGGCCGCCCGATCGCGTCGAAGAAGGCGAACGCCTGCGCGTTGGTGTTGGCGGAGATGCAGATCCACCCGTCCCGGGTGGGGATGGGCCTGTTGGCCGGGTCGAGCAGGCGCGGGTCGCCGGTGGGGCCCAGCGGCGGATCGAAGGTCTTCAGATACAGGTGTTCCTCGAGCACGAATTTCACCAGGTTCTCGAACATCGGGATCTCGATCGAGCAGCCTTCGCCGGTGCGCGTGCGGCGGTAAAGCGCCATGACGATCATCTGCACGGCGATCAGGCCCACCGCCTTGTCCGCGACCACCATCGGCACGTAGCGCGGCTCGCCCATCGCGCGATGGTGCAGCGCCGCCATTCCCCCGGCGCCCTGGATGATCGTGTCGTAGGCCGGCTTGTCGCGGTAGCGGCCGTCCTGGCCGAACCCGAACATGCCGCAGTAGATGAGCTTCGGATTGACCGCGCGTACGTCCTCGTAGGCGAGCTTCATGCGCGCCATGGAAGGGGGGCGGTTGTTCCAGATCATCACGTCGGCGCGCGCGAGCAGTCTCTTCAGCGCATCGTGGCCGGCGGGATTCTTGAGATCGAGCGCGATGCTGCGCTTGTTGCGGTTGAGATGCAGGAATTTCGCGCCCATACCCGGGGTTACCGAGGCGCCGTTCATCACCCGCACGAGATCGCCCGCTTTCGATTCCACCTTGATCACGTCGGCACCGTGGTCGGCGAGGATCTGGGTCGCGAGCGGCCCGACCACCACCGAAGTGAGGTCAACGACGCGAACGCCTTCGAGCGGACCGCCGGCCATCTGCTTACGCTCCCGTGACGAGTGACGGGTGACGACTGACGGAGATCGCTGTCATTGGAACTCGGCCTCCGCGGTGAGCGCGAGCGCGCCCTCGTCGTCGGTTGCCCACAGCGTTGCCGTGCGGTTGTCCACCGAGGGCTCGGCCCCGAGCGTGATCGGGCGGTTCACGAACAGCGGGCGCACGTTGCGCGAGGACATGTACGCAACCGGGGTGGAGGCGTGCGTGCGTGCGAGCTCGAAGATGAGCAAGGTGGTGAGCCCGCCGTTCATCACGAGGCCGGGATAGCCCTCGGTCTTCGTGACGTACGGCAGGTCGTAATGGATGCGGTGGCCGTTGAAGGTAAGGGCGGAATAGCGGAACAGCAGGACCGGGTCGGGGGTCACCACGCGGCTCCACACGGCCCTGCCCGGCGCAGGCTGCGGCGCAGGCGCGGGCGCGCCAGGCGTCGGCTCTTCACGGTACACGATGTCCTGCTCCTCGCTCACGGCGAGCCCGCGCGGGCTGTGGAGGTCGGTCTTCACGGTGACGAACACCATCTGCCCGGTGCGCCCCTGCTTGATCGCGACGTTCTGGATCTCGGATTCGCGCCGTACCTCGTCCCCGACGCGCAGCTCGCCCGCGAAGCGAACGCGCTTGCCGGCGAACATCCGGCGCGGCAGCGGCACCGGCGGCAGGAAGTCGCCGCGCCGCGGATGGCCGTCGGGGCCGATCTGCGAATGGCGAACGACGCGCGGGAACAGCACGGCATGCCAGCCTGCCGGCAGCGGATCGCCCGCCTTCGGGAGCGGATCATCGCGGTCGAGCGTCGCCGCCAGCCGCTGCACGAGCGGCACCGTGACGTAATCCACCGCGGACTCGCGCTGGCCGATCCAGTCCTTGAGGCTCTCGAGCTTCGTGTCCATTTCGCTCACCCGCCGTTACTCGGCGTCCAGCCGGAAGTCGAATTGCGCGACCCGGAAGGGCGGCTTGAGGCCGTACGGGCGCCCGTCCTCCGCATCGCCATTCCCAAGCGCCAGCACCAGCGATTCGCGCACCCCGAATACGGCGTCGGCGTCGAGGTAGCGGTCGTCGTCGAAGTAGAGCTCCGTAGTGAGCGGGCGGTATCCGTCCGCCGCGACGATGAAGTGAAAATGCGCGGGTCGCCAGGCGTGGCGCCCGCCCGCGCGCAGCAGATCGCCGACCGGCCCGTCGTAGGGCACGTTGTACGGGGCCGGACGGATCGTGGTGAAGGCGTAGCGTCCCTGCGCATCGGCGCGCAGGGTGCCGTAGAGGTTGTAGCGCGGCTGCTGCGGATCCTGCTGCCAATACAGGCCGTTCGCGGCCGCCTGCCAGAAGTCGAGCTGCGCGCCCAGGATGGGCGCTCCCGCCTGGTCGAGAACCCGCCCGCGCACGAGCACCGGCTCGCCGTCGTTGCTCCGGATGAGGTCACCGCCCACGGGCAGGGCAGGAGAGCCCTCGGCGTGGAACGGCCCGAGGTTGCTGCGCTCGGTGGCACCGGCGGCGCCTTGCAGCAGGTCCACGAGGGAGGAGAGCCCGAGGATGTCGGAAGCGAGGATGAACTCGTTGCGCGCGTCGTCGGAAATCTTGCCGGCGCGACAGAGAAAGTCGATGCCGGCCTTCCACTCCTCGGGCGTCAACTCCACCTCGCGCGCGAAATCGTGCAGGTGCGTGATGAGCCGCGAGAGGACGAACCGCAGCCGCTCGCTCTCGGCGCCGCCGAAGGAGCCGATCACCGCCTGGGTGATGTTGTCCCGGGTGATGTTGCGCATGGCGGGCGCTCCCTTTCGGGCAACCTCAGTCGGCCTTGGCGCCGGATTCCTTCACGATTCTCGCGTATTTCGCGAGCTCGGCCTTCACCAGCGCCGCGAACTGCGCCGGGGTATTGGGCGTGAATTCGAGCGACATCGTGTCAAGCCGCTCCTTCACGTCCGGCATCTGCAGCACGCGGCTGAGCTCGGCGTGGAGCCGCTTGACGACCGGGGCGGGGGTGCCGGCCAACGCGAAGAACGAGAACCAGGTGTGCTCCTGGAAGCCCGGAAAGCCCGACTCGGCTACCGTCGGCACGTTCGGCAGGATGCGGGAGCGTTGCGCGGTGGTGACGGCGATCGGGCGCACCCTTGCCGCGTGGACGTGCGGCACCGCTGGCGGCATCGAGGTCGATGCGATCGGCACCTGGTTGCCGACCACCGCAGCAACCGCCGTGGCCGGCCCGTACGGCACGTGCGTCATCTCCACCTTCGCGAGCGTTCTGGTCAGCAGCTCCATGCCGAGGTGCGGGGTCGTGCCGGTGCCCGAGGAGGCGTAGCTCATCTGAGTGGTCTTCGCCAGCGCAATGAGCTCCTTCAGCGTAGCCGCCTTCACCGAGGGATGGACAGAAATCAGGTTCGGCGTCGTCGGCCCCTGCAAGATCGGGATGAAGTCGCTCATCGCGTAGCCGGGGTTGCTGTGCAGGCTCACGTTGACCACCATCGCCGAGCTGTTCATGAGGATGGTGTAGCCGTCGGGATTGGCACGCTTCGCCGCCTGCGCGCCGATCACTCCGCCGGCTCCGCCCCGGTTCTCGACGATGACGTTTTGTCCCAGGATCTCGGTGATCTTCGGCGCCACGATGCGCGCCACGATGTCGGTCGAGGACCCGGGAGGGAAAGCGACGAGGAAGCGCACGGGCCGGTCGGGATAATTCTGCGCGAAAGCGCCTGCTGCCGCGGCAAGCGCCCCAAGAGCGGTGAATCCGGATGCCAGGATGGAGGGCTTCATGAGGTTCCTCCTTTCGTGTTGCGCTTCAATGCGCGGTGGCGGATGCCGCTGGCCGCCGCACCGTCCACACTTCGTTCACCTTGGTGCCGCAGCCGCGGAACACCTTCGAGACCGGACAGAACATATTGAGTTCCTGTTTCACCTTATCCACCGCCGCCTGATCAGCGCTGGTGGTGAGATCGATATAGAGCGTTACTTCCGGGAACGGCACGTTCACTTCTTCCTGCAGCGTGACGCCCCGCCGGTCGAACTGGGCCTCGAGCCGCAGGCTCATCGCGTCGATGTGCACGCCGTTCTTGTGCGCGACCTTGTGAGTGATGACGTTGGTGCAACCGAGCAGGGATGCCATCAGCGTCTCCGTCGGCGTCGGCCCGGTGTTGGTGCCTCCGCGCTCGGCGGGCTCGTCGATCGTGGTGGACACGTCGCGCACGCGGACGTCGGTGCGCGCGTGCGACGGGCATCGCGCTTCGACCTTCATCGTGACTACGGTTTTCGGCCGGATGGTTACCATGCTGGGGCTCCTCTCGTTGGTATTGGACTCGAATTGCGCGTTTGGAAAAGCACGGCGCTCATCGCGTCTTCTCCATCGCAGCGAGCGTCCGCGCCTCGCGCCGCTTGATCGCCTCATGGCGTGCAATGAGCCTCTGCGCGCGCACCACGACCGGGACGTCGATCATCTTGCCCTCGATCTGGAAGGAGCCGCGTCCCGCCGCCGCGGCCTGCCGGTCCATCTCGACGACCTTGCGCGCGTAGGCGACCTCCTCCGCGTCCGGCGTGTATTCCTCGTTCACGATCTTGACCTGTCCCGGGTGGATGCAGCCCGCGCCGTCGAACCCGAAGCGGCGCGCGCGGCGCACCATGATCCGGAATTTCTCCCAGTCGCTGAAATCGGCGACGGTGCCGATGAAGCCGAGTGGCATCACGCCGGCGGCGCGCGCGGCGATGATCATGCGCTGCTTGGGCTGCAGCAGCACGTCGTCATCGGGCTGCGCGTCGAGATCGAGCGCGAAGTCCTCGCCGCCGATGTTCATCGCCACCACGCGCGGGCTCCCGCGCGGGATTTCGTCGATGCGCGTGAACGCGTCCGCGGTCTCGATCATGACGATGAATTTCGTGTGCCCCGGCTTCATGCCGCGCTTTGCCTCGAGTTCCGTGACGAGCTGGTCGAGCAGCTTCACGTGCGAGGCGCTGT
Source organism: Betaproteobacteria bacterium (assembly GCA_016868035.1). Taxonomy (GTDB): domain Bacteria; phylum Pseudomonadota; class Gammaproteobacteria; order Burkholderiales; family SG8-41; genus SG8-41. Next base: position 73,403 of record VGID01000003.1, read on the forward strand.
CGGCCTTGGTGATCGCGATCCCGTCCACGTCCGGGCACACGGAGTGCTCGAGATCGCGCACCGCGAGCGAGAGCGGCTGGTTGATCCGGACCACGACGTCGGCGCCGCCGCGGCGCACCCGTGCTGCGTTTTTTTCCACGAGCGCGCGCGCTTTTTCCTTCTCCGCGGGCGGGACCGCGTCCTCGAGGTCGAGCTGGATCACGTCCGCGCCCCGCGTATGCGCCTTGTCCACGTACTTTTCCACGTTCACGGGCACGTAGAGCAAAGAGCGCCATACCGGCAGTTCGCGTTTCATCACGATGTCCCTTGGTCCGTGGACGGTAAGCGGTAAGCGGTGAGCGGTCGGTGCGTCGCGCGGCACGTTACCGCTTACTGCTCACTGCTTACTGCTCGCCGCTCACTGCTCACCGTTCACCCGCATTTGGTTAGGCCTCGGCTGCGGCGGCTTTGCGGCGCTGGCTGCCCTCGTAGATGACTTCCTCGCGCGCGAGCCGCGCGAGCTCGGCGGGGGTCAGCCCCAGCGCGCCCAGAATCTCCGAATTATGCTCGCCCAGCTTCGGCGCGGGCCGGCGAATCGCGCCGGGCGTCTTCGACAGCCGCGGCACGACGCAGTGCATCGGGATCGCGCCCAATTCGTCGTCGGGCAGCTCCAGTACCATTTCGCGCGCCCTCACATGAGGGTCCTCCACGATCTGCGAGATGTCGTAGATCGGGCCCACCGTCACCTCGGCCTTGTCGAAGAACGCGAGGTTTTGCTCGAGCGTCATGCGGCCGATGAATTCCTGGACGATGGCGTCGAGTTCTGCAGCGTGCTTCACGCGCTCGGCGTTGGTCCGGTAGCGCGGATCGTCGATGAGATCGGGCCGCCCGACGGCGCGGAGCAGGCGCTCCGTCATCGCCTGGGTGGAGGCCGACATGCACACCCATCGGTCGTCGCGGGTGCGGTAGGCGTTGCGGGGGGCGGCGGTCGTGGAGCGGCTGCCGGTGCGCGGCCGCACGCGACCGCTCGCCTTGTAGGCGGCCGCCTGCGGCCCCATGAACGCGAACAGCGGCTCGATCAGCGAGACGTCAATAACCTGTCCGCTGCCGCGCCCGACCTCGACCTCGCGCAGCGCGACCATCGCGGCGAACGCCCCGTAGAGCCCCGCCGTGCAGTCGGCGAGCTGCATCGGCGGCAGCACCGGCTCGCGGTCCGCGAAGCTGTTGAGCGCAGCGAAGCCCGACATGCCCTCGGCGAGCGTGCCGAAGCCGGGCCGGTGCCGGTACGGCCCGGTCTGCCCCCAGCCAGTGACCCGCACGATGACGAGGCCCGGGTTGCGCTCGCGCAGCACCTCGGGCCCGAGCCCCATTTTTTCCAGCGTGCCCGGGCGGAAATTCTCGATGAGCACGTGCGCGGTCTGCGCAAGGCGCAGCAGCAGGTGCTTTCCGTCCTCCTTGCGCAGGTTGATGCACACGCTTTTCTTGTTGCGCGCGTAGACCTTCCAGTTGGCGGCGATCCCCGCGACCAGCCAGTCGCGCAGGGGGTCGCCCTCGGGCGTTTCGATCTTGATCACTTCCGCGCCGAAATCGGCGAGCGTCAGGCTCACCATGTTGCCCGCGACTACGCGCGAGAGATCGAGCACGCGCACGCCGTCGAGCGGGCACCCGGTGTGGGTCTGGAACGGCGTCAGCGGCGGGGACATGGTGCGATGTTCAATGGGATCCGGTGGCCCGCGCGCATCGGCTGGGGGCGAAAACCTTAGAGCGCCTAACATAATGAAACGCGCGTGCGGTGCGAGCCAGAATTGGCGATGGCGCGAAGCGAGGTGCAGCCCATATCGGGAATATGGGCAAGCCGAGCGACAAAGCCAGTGGCGATTCTGGCCGCAACCCCTCGCGGGCTGGCGCGATTTTGGCCCCACGTGCGTTCAATGTCTGCATTGAATGTTTGACTTGCGAAAGCCTTGAATTTCATGCTCTGCCAAAATCGTGACAGCGCAGCGTGTGTTTCATAATGTTAGGCGCTCTTAACAGCAAACCGGCCGCCCGGGCAAACCCCGCGCGGGCAGATCAGCGCCGGTCGCCGGAGTTGCCCAGCTGGCGTTCGACCTGGTGCACCTCGTTGCGCAGCAGTTGGGCGACTTCGGCCGCGCGTTTGTCGTTCATCCGGCTGGTGATCGTCGAGACCGATATCGCGGCAAATGCCGTGCCGCCCTGGTTGCGCAGCGCCAGCCCGACCGAGCGCACGCCGGTCAGCCCCGGCACATCGCGCATGGCGTAGCCCAGCTTCTGCGCGCGCTTCACCAACGCCGTCAACCCGGCGGGGTTCAACCCGTACTCGGTGAGCCGGACCGCGTTGGCCTCGACGATGTTCTGGATTTCCTCCTCCCCGAGCGCGCTCAGGACGGCGAGGCTCGCGGTGCCCACCCCGAGCGGCCGGCGCACCCCGACCTCGAGCGTGAACGTCTTGATCGGGAAAGCGCCTTCCTGGCGGTCGAGGCAGATCGCGTCGAGCCCGCTGCGCTGCACGAGGAAAACCGTGTCGGCCGTCGCCTCGGCGATTCGCATCAGCGCGGGGTGGCAGATCTCGCGCAGGTTGAAGCGCGGCGCCGCGGTGAGTCCGAGCTCGAAGACCATCGGCCCGAGAAAGTAGCGGTGCGTGTCCGGGTCCTGCTGCACCATATCTTCTGCCGCGAGGCACTTCAGCATGCGATGCACGGTGGGGCGCTGCAGCCCGGTGCGGGTGGCGAGATCGAGCAGGCGCGAGCCGCGCCGGTTCTGCGCGGCGATCTCGCGCAGCAGCGTGAGCGAGCGCTCGATGCTCTGGGTGCCCGTCAGGCGGGCGCCCGGCTCGGGGTCCATTCTCCTGGGCATGTTGGAGTCCGAATCGTGAACGGGACTAGATTATGCCATTGCGGCGCCCCTCGCAAATCCCGCCCCATCGTGCTAAGGTATCGCGCATTCCGGCAGCGCGGTGCCGCCGTTTCATATCATGGACTTGACCCCCAACCGCAAGCGCCGCGCGGTCCGACTCCTGCGCCCTGTGAGGAGCCCGTAACCATGTCCGATGCCGCATCCGGCGCCACTACCCGGGGCGCTTCCGCCGGCGCACGGCTGCGCGCCGCGCTCGCCGCGGAGCGGCCGCTGCAGATCGTAGGCACCATCAACGCCTATCACGCGCGCATGGCCGAGCGCGTGGGCTTCCGGGCGATCTACCTCTCGGGCGGGGGGCTCGCGGCGGGCTCGCTCGGCGTGCCCGATCTGGGCATCAGCGGCCTGGACGACGTGTTGACCGACGTGCGCCGGATCACGGATGTGTGCGCGCTGCCGTTGCTGGTGGACGTGGACACGGGCTTCGGCGCAGGCGCATTCAACGTCGCGCGCACCGTGAAATCGCTGACCAAGTGCGGCGCGGCCGCGATGCACATCGAGGACCAGGTCGGGGCGAAGCGCTGCGGCCATCGCCCGGGCAAGGAGCTGGTCTCGAAAGAGGAGATGGTGGACCGCATCAAGGCGGCGGTCGACGCGAAGACCGATCCCGCGTTCGCGGTGATGGCGCGCACCGACGCGCTGGCGGGGGAAGGACTGCAGGCGGCGATCGACCGTGCCTGCGCCTGCGCCGAAGCGGGCGCCGACATGATCTTTCCCGAGGCGGTGACCGAGCTCTCGATGTACAGGAAGTTCGCCGAAGCGGTGAAGGTGCCGGTGCTTGCCAATATCACCGAATTCGGCAAGACCCCGCTCTTCACCACCGGGGAACTGCATTCGGCGGGGGTCGCGATGGCGCTCTACCCGCTCTCGGCCTTCCGCGCCATGAACGCCGCGGCGCTGAAGGTCTATCAGGCCCTGCGCACGGACGGCACGCAGAAAGGCGTGGTGGAGCTCATGCAGACGCGCGACGATCTCTACGATTACCTCGACTACCATGCCTACGAGCGCAAGCTCGATGAGTTGTTCTCGAAGAATCGTGAGAAGTGAACGGTGAACCGTAAATCCAACGGCCCCCCCGCTTACTGCTTACCGCTCACCGCTTGTTGCGGCACTGAAGCGTGACCGGGCTGCTGCTGTCCAAGGGGGTCCTGCGTAATTTCGGAGAGGACCTTGCGGCCGCCGCGCGCGAGGTGGGGCTCGCGCCGCTCGTGCTGCACCTGCCGGAAGACCCGGCCGCGCGCCTCCCCGCGGAGGATCTCGCGCGGATCGAGATCGCTTATCTCACGCGCGACATCCGTTTCTCCGAGCACTATCGCACCTTCGGTGACACCGTCGTATCCGCGCCCAACCTGAAATGGGTGCACTTCGTGAGCACCGCGGCGGACCAGCACCCGTTCCTGCCCCGGCTCGTCGAGCGCGGAGTCCGGCTCACCACCTCGGCGGGCTCCAACGGGGAGCCCGTAGCGCAGACAGCGATCTGCGGGCTGCTGATGCTCGCGCGCAAGATCCCGCACTGGCTCGGCGCGCAGCGGCGCCACGCGTGGGAGCCAATGCGGGGCGAGGCGGTGCCGCGCGACCTGAGGGGGCAGACGGCGCTCATCGTGGGGCTGGGCACGATCGGCACGGCAATCGCCCGCTTCTGCCAGGCGCTCGGCATGCACGTGATCGGCGTGCGCCGCAGCCCCCGGCGCGACGGCGACCCGGTAGATGAAATGCACACGCTTGCCGCGCTGCCGCAGGTGCTGCCGCGCTGCGACTGGGTGGTGCTCGCCTGCCCGTACACCCCGGAGACGCATCGCCTCATCAACGCCGGCACGCTGGCGCGGCTGCCCCGCGGCGCGCAGCTCGTGAACGTCGCGCGCGGCGCGGTGGTGGACCAGACGGCGCTCATCGCCGCCCTCGAGAGCGGGCAGCTCGCGGGCGCCTATCTCGACGTGTTCGAGAAGGAGCCACTGCCGGCCGACTCGCCCTTCTGGGAGCTGCCCAACGTCATCGTCACGCCGCACAACGCCTCGGCTTCCTCGGGCAACGACCGGCGCGCGGCCGACATATTCCTGGCCAACCTCGCGCGGTGGGCGCGCGGGCAGCCGATGCACAACGAGGTGGCGCCGGGCTGAGCGGTGCCGCGACGGCCGCGTTCGCGCATTGGCGCGGGCGCCGCCCCCATATTACTATTTGGGTCCGTTCGTAGCGGCAGACATCGCGTCCATGCAGCTTTTCGCATTCGGCATCAACCACCAGACCGCTCCGCTCTCCGTGCGCGAGCAGGTGGTGTTTCACGCCGAGACCCTGATCGACGCGCTGCGCGATCTCGTGGACCGGCGGCCGGTGCAGGAGGCCGCGATCATTTCCACGTGCAACCGCACCGAGGTCTACTGCAACACGGAGGTGCCGCGCACCGCGATCGACTGGCTCGCGGGCTACCACCGCGTCAAGGCGCAGCAGATCGAGCCGTATCTCTACGAGCTGCCCCAGGAGAGGGCGGTCAAACATGCGTTCCGCGTGGCGAGCGGGCTCGATTCCATGGTGCTCGGCGAGCCGCAGATCCTCGGGCAATTCAAACAGGCGGTGCGTACCGCGCAGGCGGCGGGCACCCTGGGGCTGCTGCTCAACAAGCTCTTCCAGCGCACCTTCGCCGTGGCGAAGACCGTGCGCTCCGAGACCGAGATCGGCGCCGCCACGGTTTCCATGGCCGCCGCCGCGGTGGGGCTCGCGCAGCGCATCTACCCGAGCATCGCCGAGCAGAGCGCGCTGTTCATCGGAGCGGGGGAGATGATCGAGCTCACCGCGACGCACTTCGCGGCGCACCATCCGCGCAGGCTCACCTTCGCCAACCGCACGCTCGAGCGCGCGCAGGGCCTCGCCGACCGCTTTCTCGGCCGCAGCATCACGTTGAACGACCTGCCGTCCCAGCTCGCGCAATACGACATCGTGGTCTCCTGCACCGCGAGCCCGCTGCCGATCATCGGCAAGGGCCTGGTCGAGAGCGCGCTGAAGGCGCGCAAGCACCGGCCGATGCTGATGTTCGATCTCGCGGTTCCACGCGACGTCGAGGCCGAGGTCGGCGCGCTGGACGATGTGTTCCTCTACGCCGTGGACGATCTCGGCAAGATCGCGCGCGAGGGCATGGACATCCGCGAGAGCGCGGTTGCGCAGGCCGAGGTCATCATCGAGAACCAGGTCACGGATTTCATGCACTGGCTCGGCAACCGCGAGCTGGTGCCCACGATCCGCGCGCTGCGCGACTCCGCCGAGCGGGCGCGCCGGCACGAAGTGGAGCGCGCGCTGCGGCGGCTCGTCAAGGGCGACGATCCCCAGATGGTGCTGGAGAGCCTCTCTCGCGCGCTCGCCGCGAAGCTGCTGCACGCGCCGACGCACGCGCTGTCCCACGCGCGCGCGGACGACCGGGAGCAGCTCGCCGAGCTGATCGCGCGCCTCTACCACATCGCGCGGCCGGAATGAGAACCCGCCGCATCGCGCGCGCCATGCAATGAAGCCGAGCATCGCAACCAAGCTCGCGCAGCTCTCCAGCCGCCTGGAGGAGGTCACGCGCCTGCTCGGTCAGGAGAGCGCGACCGCCGACCTCGACCAGTACCGCAAGCTCACTCGCGAGCACGCGGAAATCGCGCCCGTCGTGGCGCTCTATCAGCGCTACGTGGACGGCGAGGAGGACATCAAGGCGGCCCAGGAGATGGCCGGGGACCCCGCAATGCGGGAGTTCGCCGAGGCCGAGATCAAGCAGACCCGCGAGCGGCTCGCCGGCATCGAGGCGGAACTGCAGCAGCAGCTGCTGCCGAAGGATCCCAACGACGAGCGCAACCTCTACCTGGAGATCCGCGCCGGGACCGGGGGCCACGAGTCGGCGCTGTTCGCGGGGGAGCTCTTCCGCATGTACGCGCGCTACGCCGAGCGCAACGGCTGGCAGGTCGAGGTGATCTCGCAGAGTGCCTCGGAGCTCGGCGGCTACAAGGAGATCATCGCCAAGGTGATCGGGCGCGGCGCGTACTCGAGGCTCAAGTTCGAATCCGGTGGCCATCGCGTGCAGCGCGTGCCGGTGACCGAAACACAGGGCCGCATCCACACCTCCGCCTGCACCGTGGCGGTGATGCCGGAGGCCGACGAGATCGCCAACGTGATCCTCAACCCCGCCGAGCTGCGGGTGGACACGTTCCGCGCCTCGGGTGCCGGCGGCCAGCACGTCAACAAGACCGATTCGGCGGTGCGCGTGACGCACCTGCCCACCGGCATCGTGGTGGAATGCCAGGATGACCGCTCGCAGCACAAGAACCGCGCCCGCGCGCTCGCCGTGCTCGCGGCGCGCATCAGGGACAAGCAGGTCCGCGAGCAGCAGGCGAAGCTCGCCGCCACGCGCAAGCTGCTCATCGGCAGCGGCGATCGCTCCGAGCGCATCCGCACCTATAACTTTCCGCAGGGGCGCGTCACCGATCATCGCGTGAACGTCACGCTCTACAAGATCGATGCGATCATGGACGGGGCACTCGACGAGCTGATCTCCGCGCTCGCGGCCGAGCACCAGGCCGAGGAGCTCGCCCAGCTCGCGGAAGAGACGCAAAGCGCGTGAGCGGGCGCGGCGCGCCCGGCGATCCCGGCATGGCCACGATCGGTGAAGCGCTGCGGCAGGCGGGCGTGAGCCTTGGGGGCACCGAGGCGCGGGCGCTGATGCGCTGCGCGTTGCGCCGCGACGCAGCCTATCTGATCGCCCACGCGGGAAAGGCGCTCGATTCCCGGCAGCAACAGGCGTACGAGGCACTCGTGCGCAGGCGGGCGGACGGTGAGCCGCTCGCGTATCTCACGGGCGAGCGCGAGTTCTACAGCCTCCCGTTCCGGGTGACGCCCGCGGTGCTGATCCCGCGCCCCGAAACGGAACTCCTGGTCGAGCTCGCGCTCCAGCGCATTCCCGCCGGCCGCGACTGCCGCGTGCTCGAGCTGGCGACCGGCAGCGGTTGCGTGGCGGTGGCGATCGCGATGCAGCGCCCGCGCGCCCGTGTCCTCGCCACGGAGCTCGCGCCGGAAGCGCTCGCGCTGGCGCGAGAAAACGCCGCGCGCCACCGTGCGGGCAACATCGAATTCGTGGCGAGCGACTGGTTCGAGGCGCTCGGTGCCGCGCGCTTCGAGGTGATCGTCGCCAACCCGCCCTACGTTGCGGAAGGCGATCCGCATCTCGCGCAGGGGGATCTGCGCCATGAGCCGCGCGCGGCGCTGGTGGCGGGGGCCGACGGGCTCGAATGCATCCGCACCATCGTCGCGGGCGCGGGCGCGCATCTCGCGCCCGGCGGGTGGCTGCTCTTCGAGCACAGCCACGACCAGGCACCCCGTTGCCGCGCGCTGCTCGTCGCGGCGGGCTTTGGGCAGGTCCTGACCGAACGGGACCTCGCCGGCATCGAGCGCGTTTCCGGCGGCCGCCGCGGCGGTTGACTCGACCCGCGCCGCAGCGGTAAACTTAATCCCGACTGAATTGGTCAACTTTAGAGGAAGCGATGAGCATTCAGGACGTTATCAAGAAACAGGTGACCGAAAACCGGGTCGTGCTGTACATGAAAGGCACCCCCGATTTCCCGCAGTGCGGATTCTCGGCGAACGCGGTCGGCATCCTGCGCGCCTGCGGCGTGCAGGAGATCTTCACCGTGAACGTGCTCGAGGAGCCCGAGATCCGGCAGGGCATCAAGGAATACGCGAACTGGCCGACCATCCCGCAGCTCTACGTGGGCGGCGAGTTCGTCGGCGGCTCCGACATCATGATGGAGATGTACAAGAGCGGCGAGCTGAAGAAGGTGCTCGAGAAAACCACCGCCTGAGCCGATACCGGCAGCAATGAGAGCGGCCTGCGCATCGCAGGCCGTTTTTTTACCGGGCGCGGATCAGGCCGCAACCGCGCCGTACAAGTACTGCAGGATCAGCACCAGCGCGATCACGAACAGCGCGCGCTTGACCCACACGCGATACGTGTGCGCGTCGATGCGGGCGCGCGCCCTGAACCCGACAAGGAACGCGGAAACGCCGATCGCGGCGAACGGCAGCGTTTGCAGCCAATGCGACGCCGGCACCCCCCCGTGCGTGGCGAGCACGGAGAGCTGCGTGCTCTTGCCGACGAGGAAGCAGATGTTGAGCGCCTGTACCAGCATGGCCGGGGCCAGGCCCAGAGCAAGGTAGAAGATGATCAGCGGCGGGGCGGCGACGTTGGCGGTGCCCTCGAACACGCCGGCCGCCACGCCGGCGAGCGGGGCGAAGCGGCGCTCGTGCCGCGCGACGAGCGTCCATTCGCCGTGGCCGAAACGGTCGAGGTTGAGATAGACGAATATGATGAACGCGAGCAGCAGCGAGTACGGGATGCCGGGCGCGGCGACGAACAGCCAGGTGCCGGCGGCCGCGCCCGCAACGGCATAGAGCGGCATCATCCAGAAACGCCGGAGCACCGGCCACAACGGCCCGGTCTTGATCATGTTCGCGACAACCGTCGCGAGCGTGGGCAGCAGCACCGTGATCACCGCAGTGCGCATGTCGCTCGCCATAGCGACCAGCGGGGTCGCGACGAAAGGAAAGCCGAAGCCGAGCGCGCCCTGGATCAAACCGGCAAGCGTGATCACGCACACGAACCACGCGAGCAACGCCCAGGAAAGCGATTCAAGCGCCATGGATCTCGAGCGCGCGGCCGAGAGACTTCGAGCCGGCCTGCGCCGCCGCCATCGTGCGGGCCGGAGAGGGATTATTTTTCAAGCCTGCAGTTTAACAAACGCGCGCACGCGGCCGCGCTGGCCTTCGATTGCCCGGAGCGCGTGAGCGTGCCAACATACGCCGTTTTCGGGGGTCAGCGTGCGTCCCGCCAACCTGCTCTTCATCCTGTCCGACGAGCACAACCCGCGCGTGCTCGGCTGCAATGGGCACGCCATGATCAAGACGCCCAACCTCGACCGGCTCGCGGCCCGCGGCACGCGCTTCGCGAGCGCGTACACCAACTGCCCGATCTGCGTGCCGGCGCGCGCGAGCTTCGCCACCGGACGCTACGTCCACCAGGTGCGCTGCTGGGACAACGCGATCGCCTACGACGGGCAGGCGCCCGCATGGGGCCACCGGCTGATGGAGCAGGGACACCGCGTGGTGTCGATCGGCAAGCTCCATTACAAGGAAACGGACCCGCGGCGCAACGGGTTCGACGAGGAGATCCTCCCGCTGCACGTCGTGAATGGTGTGGGCGATCTCCTCGGCCTCATCCGCGACGAATTGCCGCGCCGGCCCGGCTCGGCGAAGCTCGGGCCCGAAGCCGGCCGCGGTGAATCGGAATACACCCGTTACGACCGCAGCATCGCGGAAAGCGCGGTGCGCTGGCTGAAGGAGGAGGCGCCCCGGCACGCCGGCAAGCCGTGGGCGCTCTACGTCGGCTTCGTCTCGCCTCATTTCCCGCTGATCGCGCCGCCGCAGTTCTACGATCTCTACCCCGAAGACGCGGTGCCGTGGCCGGACATGTACGACCCGCGGGAGCGCCCGCGCCACCCCTTCCTCGACGCGATGCGAAAGTGCCTGTGCTACGACGAGGCGTTCGATGCGCCCATGGTGCGGCGCGCGATCGCCGCCTATTTCGGGCTCGTATCCTTCCTCGACGACAACATCAGAAAGATTCTCGAGGCGCTGGAGCAAACGGGGCTCGCGGGAAGCACACGCATCGTCTACTCTTCCGACCACGGCGACAATCTCGGCACGCGCGGTATGTGGGGAAAATCCACGATGTACGAGGAGTCGGCCGGGATTCCGCTGATCCTCGCCGGTCCGGACGTGCCGTCCGGACAGGTGTGCGCCACGCCGGTGACGCTCGCCGACGCTTTCCCGACGTTCATTCACGGTCTCGGCGCGAATCGCGACGCGCGCGACCGTGATCTGCCGGGAGCCTCGCTGCTCGACATCGCGCAGGGCCGGGTTCCGAACCGAACGATCCTCTCCGAATATCACGCGGCCGGGGCCGTGACCGGCTCGTACATGATCCGGCGCGGGCGCTACAAGTACATCCATTACGTCGGGATGCCGCCGATGCTCTTCGATCTCGAGTCCGACCCCTTCGAGCGCACCGACCTCGGGCGCGACCCCGGGTACGCGGCGGTGCGCGCGGAATGCGAAGCGGCGCTGCGGGCGGTGGTGGATCCGGAGTCCGTGGACAAGCTCGCGCGCGCCGACCAGCGGGCGCACATCGAGAAGCACGGCGGCAAGGAAGCGATACTGAAAAAAGGCACGTTCCGCTACTCGCCCCCGCCCGGCGCGAAAGCGGCATACTACTGAGAGCAAAGGAGGAGGAACCCATGCGCGTCGCAGCCAGGCTCGCCGTCGTACTGCTCGCCCCGTTCGTGGCGGGCGCTGCCGCGGCTTCCTCGGAAGCGTTTCCCAACCGGCCGATCCGCTTCATCGTGCCCTCGCCCCCGGGCGGCTCGCCCGACATCCTCGCGCGCATCGTGAGCCAGAAGCTCACCGAGCAGCTCAGGCAGCAGGTGGTGGTGGACAACCGCGGCGGCGCGAGCGGGATCATCGGCGTGGACCTCGTCAAGCGCGCGGCTCCCGACGGTTACACGCTGCTGTTCGTGACCTCGACCACGTTCGCATCGCTGCCGGTGCTGAAGAAGGACCTGCCCTACGACGTCGAGAAGGACTTCATCCCGCTCTCGCGCATCGCCTGGGTGGCGAACGTCGTGACGGTCAACAACGCGCTCGGCGTGAACAGCATGGCGGATCTCGTCAAGCTCGCGAAGGCGAAGCCGGGGCAGCTCAATTACGGATCGGCCGGCAACGGGTCCCCCGCGCACCTGGCGGGCGCGATGTTCAACGTGCTCGCCGGCGTGGAGAGCGTGCACGTGCCGTACAAGGGCGCGGCGCTCGCGATGACCGACCTCATCGGCGGGCAGCTGCAGTTCTTCATCACCTCGCCGCTGGTGGCGATGCCGCACGGGCGCGCCGGCCGCATCAAGGTGCTGGCGACCACGGGAGCGAGGCGCGATCCCCTGCTGCCCGAGCTGCCGGTGGTGGCGGACACCGTGCCCGGCTACGAGATCGTGCAGTGGTGGGGCGCGGCGCTGCCCGCGGGAACGCCGAAGGCGCTCGTGCAGCGCCTGCACAAGGAACTCGTGGCCGCGCTGGATGCCCCGGACGCGCGCGCGGCGATGAGCAAGAACGGCGCGACGCCGCAGCCCGAGGCGACCGCTGAATTCGCAGCGTTCATGAAAAACGAGCGCGCGCGCATCGCCAAAATCGGCGGGCAGGCGAAGATCGTCATCGACTGACCGGCGCCGAGGAGCACGAGGACATGACGCAACCGGCCAACCTGATTTTTTTCCAGTCCGACAACCACAACCGCTCGGTCGCGGGCTGCTACCGGCACGCGGTCGTGAAAACGCCGAACCTCGACCGCATCGCGGCAGCCGGCGTGCGCTTCGAGAACGCCTACTGCACGAGCCCGCTGTGCTGCCCGGCGCGCGCGAGCATCGCGACCGGCCGCTACCCGCACCAGACCGGCTACTGGGACAACGCGATCGCCTACGACGGGCGGGTGCCGAGCTGGCATTACCGGTTGCGCGAAGCGGGGCGCACGGTGGTCGCGGTCGGCAAGCTCCATTTCCGGAGCGCGGACGACGACAACGGGTTCACCGAGGAGATCGAGCCGATGCACCTGCACGAGGGCAGGGGCGCGGTGAAGAACCTGCTGCGCGGATACGGCGAAGAGCCGCCGAAGGAGGACGGCAGCTTCTGGAACCTCTACACGGTGCGCTCGGGAGCGGGATCCACGCATTACCAGGACTACGATCGCAGGATCACCTCGCGCGCGATCGAGTGGCTGAAGCGCCACGGTGCCGCGCTGCGCCAGCCGTGGGTGCTGTTCGTGTCCTACATCAGCCCGCACCCGCCCTTCACGGTACCGAAGCGGCTCTACGATCTGTATCCCGAGGACAAGATGCCGTTGCCGCCGCGGTTCCGGCCCGGCGACCGGCCGGAGCATCCCGCGGTCCAGTTCCTGCGCGGCATGGACGGGATGCGGGACATGACCGACGAGCGCACGCTGCGGCGCATCGCGGCGGGGTACTTCGGGCTCATCACGCACCTCGACGAGCAGGTCGGGGAGGTGCTCCGGGCCGCGGAGGAGCTCGGACTGCTCGGCACGACGCGGATCGCCTACACCAGCGACCACGGAGAACTCTTCGGCGCGCAAGGCCTGTTCGGCAAGAAGAACATGTACGAGGGCGCGATCGGCGTGCCGTTGCTGCTCTCGGGACCCGGGCTGCCGCGCGCCCGGGTGTCGCGCCAGATCGTGTCGCACGTGGACCTCTTCCCGACCCTGATCGAAGGCGCCGGCCTCGGCGCGGCACCGGAAGACCGTGACCTGCCGGGCGTCGCGCTCTGGAGCGCCGCCACTGGGACCGACGCGGCGCGCGCCGGGTTCGCGGAGTATCACGCGCAGGGATCGAAGAACGCGGCGTTCGTCGTGCGCGAGGCCGCCATGAAACTCATCTATCACGTGGGCATGCCGCCCCAGCTCTTCGATCTCGCGCAGGACCCGGGAGAGACGCACGACCTCGCGCAAGAGAGCGGCGGCGCGGAGACCGCGCGCCGGCTCGAGGCGAAGCTGCGCGCGATCTGCGACCCCGAGGAGGCCGACCGTCGCGCGAAGGCCGACCAGCGCGCAATGATCGAGCGCCTCGGTGGGGTGGACAAGGTGAAGTCCTCCGGCCAGATCCTGTTCACCCCGCCGCCGGGCGTGTCCAAAGACGAGGCATGGGCAATTCCCGACCGCGCCGCACGGTGACCCGCCGGCGTCTTGGCGCGCCGGTGTGACGGGAGAGGGGCCGGTGCAGCACCCGGTTTTCGACTATGTGATCGTGGGCGCCGGGTCGGCGGGTTGCGTGCTCGCCAACCGGTTGACCGAGGATGGCGCGCACTCCGTGCTGCTGCTCGAAGCCGGCCCCCCGGACCGCTATCCGTGGATCCACATCCCGATCGGCTACGCGAAGACCATGTTCCACCCGCGCTACAACTGGTGTTTTCATACAGAGCCCGAGCCCGGCATGCACGGGCGCCGGCTGTACTGGCCGCGCGGGCGCGTGCTGGGCGGCTCCTCCTCGGTCAACGGGCTCATCTACGTGCGCGGGCAGCCCGAGGACTACGATCGGTGGGCCGCGCTCGGCAACCGCGGCTGGAGCTGGCGCGAGGTGCTTCCGTACTTCATCAAGTCGGAGGCGAACGAGCGCGGCGCCAGCGCCTATCACGGTGCGGACGGTCCGCAGGCCTGCTCCGACATCCCCGGGCGCCACGAGCTCATGGAGTCGATCATCCGCGCGGCGAACGAGCTCGAGGTTCCGCGCAACGACGACTTCAACGGGCCAACGCAGGAGGGGGTGGGCTACTACCAGCTCTTCACACGCAACGGCTGGCGCTGCTCGGCCGCGGATGGTTATCTGCGCCCGGCGGGGCGCCGCGCCAACCTGCAGGTGCGGACCGGCGCACTGGCGACCGCGATCGTATTCGGGGGGGTGCGCGCGACGGGCGTGCGCTTCGAGGAGGGAGGAGTGCCCCAAGAGGCGCGGGCGGCGAAAGCGGTGATTGTCTCGGCCGGCACGGTGCAGAGCCCGCAGCTGCTCCAGCTCTCCGGCGTGGGCCCGGCGGAGCTTCTTCGCGCACACGGGATACCGGTGGTCCGGGACCTGCCTGGAGTGGGCGCTAACTTGCAGGATCACCTGCAGGTGCGATTGATTTACAAGGTGAAAAAGCCCGTCACCACAAACGACGAGCTGCGCACGTGGCGGGGCAAGCTGCGCATCGGGGTGCAATGGCTGCTTCATCGCGGCGGGCCGCTCGCGATCGGGATCAACCAAGGAGGGCTGTTCACGCGCGTGCTGCGCGAGTCGCGCACCCCCGACATCCAGTTCCACTTCGCGACCCTCTCCGCGGACGTGGCGGGCGCGGAGCTTCACCCCTGGTCGGGCTGCACGTTTTCGGTGTGCCAGCTGCGCCCCGAATCGCGCGGCTGGGTGCGGATACGCTCGCGCGATCCAAGGGATGCCCCGGCGATGCAGCCGAACTATCTCTCCACGGAGGCGGATTGCCGGTGCGTGACGGAAGCCGTGAAGTTCGCGCGCAGGCTGGCGGGCGCCCCGGCCCTGCGCGAGTACATCGCGGAAGAGTACCGCCCCGGTCCCGCGGCGGCGAGCGACGCCGATCTGCTCGAATTCGCGCGCGAGTACGGCCAGACCATCTTCCATCCTTCGGGCACCTGCAGGATGGGCGCGGACTCGATGGCGGTGGTGGACGAGCGGCTGCGCGTGCACGGCGTGCCGGGGCTGCGCGTGGTGGACTGCTCGGTCATGCCCACCCTCGTTTCGGGCAACACCCACGCGCCGGTGTTGATGATCGCCGAGAAAGCTGCCGACATGATCCGGCAAGACGCGCGCGCTGGCGCGTGACGCGCGCATAACGCACGAGGAGAAGAAGATGGGCTGCTGTCACGCGTATTTCGCCGCCACCGGCGCCGGGGACGAGGCGTTCACGATGGACGCGTCCACCGTCACGTTCGGCGCCGGGTGCCTGAAGGAAGCGGGCGACCACGCCCGGGCGCTCGGCATGAAGCGCGTCGCGCTCTACACCGACCAGGCGGTCGCGGCGCTCGAGCACGCCGCGATCGTCCGGAAATCGCTCGCGCAGGCGGGGCTCGATGTCGCGGTCTACGACGAAGTCACGGTCGAGCCCACCGACGTTTCGTTCGGCGCGGGAGCGCGGTTCGCGGCGGAGGGCCGCTTCGACGGATTCGTTTCGGTCGGGGGCGGCTCGGTGATGGACACCTGCAAGGCGGCGAACCTGTACGCGACCCATCCGGCCGATTTTCTCGCCTACGTGAACGCCCCCGTCGGCGGGGGCCGGCCGGTGCCCGGCCCGCTGAAGCCGCACATCGCGTGCCCGACCACCTCCGGCACCGGGGCGGAAGTGACGGGGATCGCGATCTTCGAGCACACGCCGCTGCGCGCCAAGACCGGCATGGTCTCGCGCCACATGAAACCGACCACCGCACTGATCGACCCGGAGGTCACGCGCACCCTACCCGCGACGATCGTTGCGTCGACGGGTTTCGACGCGATGTCGCACGCGCTCGAGACGCTCACCGCCATCTCGTACGCGCGCCGCCGCAAGCCCGAGCGTCCGAGCCTGCGCCCGGTTTCGCAAGGCGCGAATCCCTGGAGCGATATCGCGGCGGTCGAGGCGCTAAGCCTCATCGGGCGCTACTTCGTGCGCGCCGTGCAGGACGCAGCCGACGTTGAGGCGAGGACCGAGATGATGTACGCGGCGACACTTGCCGGCATCGCCTTTGGCAACGCCGGCTGCCACCTGCCGCACGGCATGTCCTACGCCGTCTCGGGCCTGGTGCGCGAGTACCGGGCCCCGCACTACCCGCGCGGCGGGCCGTTTCTGCCACACGGCATGTCGGTGGTGCTGAACGCCCCCGCGGCCTACCGCTATACGGCGGTCGCGTGCCCCGAGCGGCATCTGGACGGCGCACGCCATCTCGGGGCGGACGTGCGTGGCGCGGCGCCGGCCGATGCGGGCGAGATCCTGGCCCAGACGCTCATCCGATTCATGCGCGCGGTCGAGGTGCCGAACGGCTTGAGCGCGGTCGGATTCAGCCCCGCAGACGTTCCGGCGCTGGTGGCCGGCGCGCTGCCCCAGAGCCGCGTGATCGGCAACGCACCACGCGCGGCCGGAGCCCCCGAGCTCGGGCAGCTCTACACCGCCGCCATGCGTTATTGGTAGCGATGTGCAGTTAATCATAATAAACAGTATGTTATATCAATAAATGCAAGCGCTTGCAGAGGACGGGGCATGGGGTATAATTGGGCACGAGCGGTCGCCTGCAGGCGGCCGCGCCGTCCTCAGGAGGAGCCCGACATGAACATCATGACCGAGACCCAGAACCTCGCCACGAAACTCCCCGCCGGCAAGGTGCACATGACTCCGAGCGAAGCGTTCATCGAGACGCTGGTCGCACACAAGGTGAAAGACGTGTTCGGCATCGTCGGCTCCGCCTACATGGATGCGCTCGACCTCTTTCCCGGGGCCGGCATCCGGCTGATCAACGTCGCGCACGAGCAGAACGCGGCGCACATGGCGGACGGGTATTCGCGGGTGACCAACTGGCCGGCGGTATGCATCGCGCAGAACGGGCCCGGCATCACCAATTTCGTGACCGCAGTGGCCGCGGCCTACTGGGCGCATTCCCCCATGGTCGTGGTGACGCCGGAGTCGGGCAGCCTCACGGCGGGCCACGGCGGGTTCCAGGAAACCGAGCAGATGCCGATCTTCTCCAAGATCACCAAGTGGCAGGTGCACGTCAATTCGTCGCTGCGCATGGCCGAACTCATGCACCGCGCGTTCACACTCGCGCTGCACGAGCGCGGCCCGGTGCAGGTCAACATTCCGCGCGACTATTTCTATGGCGAGGGCGATTACGAGATCCTGCCCCCGCTCGTCATCGAGCGCGCCGCGGGTGGGGCGAACGCGCTCGACAAGGCGGCAAAAATGCTCGCCGATGCGAAATTCCCGGTGATCATGTCGGGCGGCGGCGTGGTGATGTCGGGCGGCGTGGACGAGGTGAAGGCGCTCGCCGAGCATCTGACCGCTCCCGTGGTGAACACGTATCTCCACAACGATTCGTTTCCCGCGAGCCATCCGCTTGCGTGCGGCCCCCTCGGCTACCAGGGCTCGAAGGCGGCGATGAAGCTCATCTCGCGCGCGGATGTCGTGCTCGCGCTCGGTACCCGGCTCGGGCCTTTCGGCACGCTGCCGCAGCACGGGCTCGACTACTGGCCGAAGAACGCGAAGATCATCCAGATCGACGCCGATCACCGCACGCTCGGGCTGGTGAAAAAGGCCTCGCTCGCGATCTGCGGCGATGCGAAGCTTGCCGCAAGCGAGCTGCTCAAGCGGCTCAAGGCGCACGGGGCGAGAAAGCCCGACAAGAACCGGCTCGCGGACGTGCATGCCGAGAAGGCGGCGTGGTCGAAGGAGCTGGCGAGCTGGCCCTCGCCCAACAAGAAGGGCCAGATCGGGCCGCGCCGCGCGCTCGCGGCGCTCGCGAAGGCGCTGCCGAGAAACGCCATGGTGTCCACGGACATCGGCAACGTCTGCTCGGTCGCCAACAGCTACCTTAACTTCGAGCAGCCGCTCTCGTTCCTGGCAGCGATGAGCTGGGGCAATTGCGGCTACGCCTATCCGACCGCGATGGGCGCGAAGATGGCGCGTCCGGACCGGCCGGCGATCGCCTACGTGGGCGACGGCGCCTGGGGCATGAGCCTCGCGGAGGTGATGACGGCCGTCAAGGAGAAGATCCCCGCCGTCGCGGTGGTCTTCAACAACAACCAGTGGGGCGCCGAGAAAAAGAACCAGATCGACTACTTCGAGAACCGCTTCGTCGGCACCAATCTCAGCAACCCGGACTTCTCCGAAGTGGCGCGCGTGATGGGCGCCGAGGGCTACCGGGTGGACCACGAGGACGAGGTGGGCGACGCCCTCAAGGCAGCGGTGAAATCGGGCAAGCCCGCGGTGGTCGAGATCATGCTCACCCAAGAGCTTGGCGACCCATTCCGCCGCGATGCGTTCCGCCCGCCGCGGCGGCTGCTGCCCAAGTACCGCAAGTTCAGCGCCAAGCAGTACCGCTAGCGCCTACCCGCGGGCGGACGTTGTTTTTCCTGGGGAACCTTCGGTGAGTGGGCGCTCACTGGGGGTGGCGCGCGGGGCGTGGAGCGGCCCGTGAAACGGGATACCGGAAGCCAGGCCGCCAAGCTTTCCGATGTGGCCCGGCTCGCGCGCGTTTCCGCGGCCACGGTGTCGCGCGCGCTGACCCAGCCGCACAAGGTCAAGGCCGCGACCGTCGCCCGGATTCAGCAGGCGGTGCAGGCGCTGGGCTATGTCGCGCACGGCGCCGCACGGGCGCTCGCCTCGCGGCGGGCGCGCACCGTCGGGGCGGTGATTCCGACACTCGACAACGCGATTTTCGCCAACACCACGCACGCGCTGCAGAAGACGCTGGATGAGGCCGGCTACACGCTGCTGCTCGCCTGCCACGAGTTCGACCCGCTGGTCGAGGCGCGGGTCACGCGGACCCTGATCGAGCGGGGGGTGGACGCGCTGGTGCTGCTCGGCACCACCCACGACCCGAGCGTGTTCCACGCCGTGGAGACGCACCGGATCCCCTATGTGCTTACCTGGGCGCTCGATGCGAGCGGCCGCCATCCCTGCATCGGCTTCGACAACCGCGCGGCAGGCACCCGCATCGCGGAGCATCTGCTCGATCTCGGCCACCGCGAGTTCGCGATGATCTCCGGCGTGACGGCCGGCAACGAGCGTGCGCGCGACCGGCTCCAAGGCGTGCGCGAGGCGATCGCCGCCCGCGGCCTGTGGCTGCGCCCGCAGCGCGTCGTGGAAAAGCCCTTCACGCTCACCGCCGGACGCGAAGGGCTCAAGGAAGTGCTGCGCGGCGAGGCGCGTCCGACGGCGGTCATCTGCGGCAACGACGTGCTGGCGATCGGCGCGCTCGCCGAGTGCCACGCCGCCGGCATCGAAGTGCCGCGCCAGATCTCGGTGACCGGCTTCGACGACATGGAAATTGCGGCCATGATCACGCCGGGCCTCACCACGGTGCATTTCCCGACGGCCGAGCTGGGAGCGCTCGCCGCGCAGCATCTGCTTGCGCGGCTTGCCGGGGAGCCCTCGGCCGCGCGCACCGAGCTTCCCGTGGAGCTCGTCGTGCGCAGCTCCACCGCGCCGCCGCCGGCGAAACCCTAACCTCTAACCGCAGAGGACGCCGAGGACGCAGAGGAGAAATTAAGTTGAACCGCCACGGCGACGGAAGGGCAGCCGAGTAGGTTGCTAGTCCGAGAACCATTCCAAGAGTTCAAAAGCATTGTGGAAGGGCTTTAGAGGCAGCTTTCGTTGCGCGTTGTTGATTCGAAGCTTCTCTCCACGAACGAACCCCACCCATCGACGGCGGTGGTCAAGCAGATCGGCGTGCAACGCGCGTTTCGCGATGGGGTACGGAATGACATACAGATCGTCTGCATCGTCGGAGCCGTTCAGGATGATGCAGAAATCGTCGCCGAATCGGTCACGGAACCCTTCGATTCGAGATTGAGAGAGGTCGAACCAGCTGTTCCATGAGCGGGCGTTTCGGACGTAATGTCGCCGCGAAAGTTCAGCGTGGTGAGCCGCAAGGAATGTCATATATATCTGTTCCTCCAGCGGTAGGCTTCGCTAGGATAAAGCCTAAAATGTTCCATTTCAACAAGCACTTGTACTTGATTCCGAAGTACCGAAAGTACTATCGGACGTTGTGGAGAAACCAGTGGGTTCCAGAGTATTTCGTTCTGTGTCGTCTATTTCCTCCGCGTCCTCAGCGTCCTCCGCGGTGGGAGGTTAAGCTTGCGTGAGCAGCTCGCCGATCATGCGCTCCGCCTGCGCGCGGTAGCCGCCGCCGAAGAGGTTCAGGTGGTTGAGCACGTGGTAGAGGTTGTAGAGGAGCTTGCGCCGCGCGTAGCCGGGGTCGAGCGGGTAGGCCTCGTCGTAGGCCGCGTAGAAGCCGGGCGCGAAACCGCCGAAGAGCTCGGTCATCGCGAGGTCCGCCTCGCGGTCGCCGTAGTAGACCGCTGGATCAAAGACGACCGGCGCGCCGGCCTCGTCGAAGGCGACGTTGCCCGACCACAGGTCGCCGTGCAGCAGCGAAGGCCCGGGCGCGTGGCCCGCAAAAAATACCGGCAGCCGTTCGAGCAGCCGCTCGCCCTCTCCGAGCAGCCGCCCGCGGTGGCCGTTCTCCGCCGCGAGCCGGAGCTGGAAGCCGAGCCGGTGCACGCGCCAGAATGCGATCCAGTCTGCGGAGGGCGTGTTGACCTGCGGCGTGGCGCCGATGGTGTTGTCCCGGCTCCACCCGTACCATTCGGCCGTGACGCGGTGCAGGCGCGCGAGCCCTAGCCCGAGCGCGCGCATGCTCCGCTGGCTGGCGGAGCGCAGCTCGATGTGCTCGAGCACGAGCCAGCTTGCCTCGTCATCGGCCCCGTGGCATACCGGCCGCGGAACGCGCAACGTGCGGGAGCGGGCGATCTCTTCGAGGCCGGCGGCCTCCGCCTCGAACATGGCGAGCCGGGATGACTCGTTCAGCTTGACGAAGTAGGCGCGGGCGCCGTCAACGACGCGGTAACCGGCATTGATGCAGCCGCCGCCCACCGCCTGGCGCGACTGCACGCGGAAGGGCGCGCCGGTTGCGCGCGAGATCGCGGCTGCGATCGCATCCCAGGACCCCATGACCGGTCTTCGAGCGGGCTTCGCGCGTACCGCGTCGGCGGTAGCGGCCTCTACCGGAGGGCTTTGCGCGCCTTGGCGATCGCCGCCTTCACACGCGCGGGCGCCGTGCCCCCGAGATGGCTGCGGGCGCGGAGCGAGCCCTCGAGGGCGAGCACCTCGAAAACATCCTCGCCGATGCGCGCGGAGAATCTCTTGAGATCGGCGAGCCCGAGCTTCGCCAGCTCGGCGCCGCGCGACTCCGCGTGGCGCACCGCCTGCGCGACCGCCTCGTGCGCTTCCCGGAACGGCACGCCCTTCCTGACGAGATACTCCGCGAGGTCGGTCGCAGTGATGTGCCCGAGCTTTGCCGCGCGCCGCATTTCCTCGCGGTTGACCTCGAGCGCGGAGAGCATCTCGGTGAACACCGCGAGCGAGGCCGCGATCGTGTCCGCGGTGTCGAACAGCGGCTCCTTGTCCTCCTGGTTGTCCCGGTTGTAGGCGAGCGGCTGCGCTTTCATCAGCGTGAGCAGCGCGACGAGATGCCCGTTCACGCGTCCGGTCTTGCCGCGGATCAGCTCCGCGACGTCCGGGTTCTTCTTCTGCGGCATGATCGAGGAGCCGGTGCAGTAGCGATCGGCGAGCTTGACGAAGCCGAAGCGCGGGTTGGCCCACAGGATGATCTCTTCGCAGAAGCGCGACAGATGCGTCATCACCAGCGCCGCGCACGCGCAGAATTCGATCGCGAAGTCGCGGTCGGACACCGCGTCGAGCGAGTTCTCGCACACGCCCTCGAAGCCGAGCTCCTTGGCCACCGTCTGCCGGTCGATCGGAAGGGAGGTGCCGGCGAGCGCAGCGGCCCCGAGCGGCAGGCGGTTCACGCGCTTGCGGCAGTCGACGAGCCGCTGGGCGTCGCGCGCGAGCATCTCGAAGTACGCCATCAAATGGTGCGCGAAGGACACCGGCTGCGCGGCCTGCATGTGGGTGTAACCCGGCATCACCGTGTCCACATGCTCGTCGGCAAGGTCAAGCAGGGCGCGCTGCAGCCCCTTCACCAGGCCGAGCGTCTGGTCGATGGCGGAGCGCAGGTAGAGGCGCAGGTCGGTCGCAACCTGGTCGTTGCGCGAGCGCGCGGTGTGCAGCCGCTTGCCCGCCTCGCCGGCGAGATCGGTCAGGCGCCGCTCGATGTTGAGGTGGACGTCCTCGTGCGCCTCCGACCACGGGAAGCTGCCGGCGCGGACCTCGGCGCGGATCTGCGCCATGCCCTTCTCGATCGCGGCGAGTTCGCCCTCGGCGATGATGCCCGCCGCCTGCAGCATGCGCGCGTGCGCGAGGGAGGCCTCGATGTCGAACTCGGCCAGGCGCTGGTCGAAGGCGACCGACGCGGTGAAGCGCTGCACCTCGGCGCTTACCGGCTCGTTGAACCGTCCCGACCGGGACTTGCTCTCGGAATCGACTTTCTCGTTGTCGGACATGCGGCCTGCTAGAATGACATGGATCGGTAGCGCGGGCTTCGGAACGCGGGCGGCCCGGCACTACACGGTCGCCGCATTCATGGCGGCGGCATGGACCTGGACCGCGAGCTCAACGGGCAGCCGCGAACTTTCTACCGCTATCAGCGCAGCTCTGCGAAGACCGCATGGCGAGAAGTATAAATCAAAACGCCTACTCGAGCGCCCTGCCGAATTTTCGCAATCTCGGGATCCTGTTCCGTATCCTGGTGGCGGTGAACGTGTTCGCCGCGGCCGCCGCGCTCGTGAAGGCCGGCGATGCGCGCATGCTGTGGGAGGAGCTGCTCGAGATCTCGGCGGTGGTGCAGCCGCTGCTCATCGCGAGCCTGCTCGCGCTGGTCGTTCTCAATGACATTCTGAGGCGCCTGCCGTACGCGTTCGGCCTCGCCGCCGTGTTTGCCCTCGAGATGACGCTCACGGCCGTGCTCTACGGCGCCGGCAAGTCGTTCCATGCCGCCGAGTTTGCCGCGCTTCCGCGCTACTGGGTGCTGGTCGCGCTCGCGACCGCGGTGCTGCTGTTCTATTTCCACCTGCGCGGGCGTGCGCTGTCGCCTGCGCTCTCGGAGGCGCGGCTGCAAGCGCTGCAGGCGCGCATCCGGCCGCATTTCCTGTTCAACAGCATCAACGCCGTGCTCTCGCTCATCCGGCAGGACCCGAGGCGCGCGGAGGCCGCGCTCGAGGACATGGCGGACCTCTTCCGCGTGTTCATGGCGGACAACCGCGAGCTCGCGCCCCTCGCGCGCGAGGTGGAGCTGTGCCGGCAGTACCTCGAGCTCGAGCAGCTGCGGCTGGGCGAGCGCCTCAAGGTCGAGTGGCACGTGGAGAAGATGCCGAGCGATGCCCTGATCCCGCCGCTGGTGCTGCAGCCATTGCTGGAGAACGCGGTCTACCACGGTATCGAGCCGCGGGTGGAGCCGGGCGTGGTGAGCATCAACATCTACCGCGCCCGCGACCAGGTGCACGCGGTGCTGCGTAACCCCTATCAGCAGCAGGGCGGCCATCACGCCGGCAACAAGATGGCGCTTGCCAACATCCGCGAGCGCCTCCAGCTGCACTTCGACGCCGAGGCGAGCCTCACCGCGAAGGTGGGTGCGCAAGAGTACCAGGTGCACATCGTCATCCCGTACGTGAAGGAGGCGCGCGCGTGAGCGAGTCCCCGCTGCCGCTGCGCGTGCTGATCGTCGACGACGAGGCGCCGGCGCGCGACCGCATGCGCGACCTGCTGTCCGACTGCGGCAAGGAGCTGCCGCTCAGCCTCGTCGGAGAGGCAGCCGGCGCGCGCGCCGCGCTCGATCTGCTCGGCCGCAGCGCGGCTGACGTGGTGCTGCTCGATATCCGCATGCCCGAGATGGACGGGATCGAGCTGGCGCAGCACCTGCTCAAGCTCGAACCGCCCCCGGCGGTGGTTTTCACCACCGCCTATGACGCGTACGCGATCAAGGCGTTCGAAGTGCACGCGGTGGACTACCTGCTCAAGCCGATCCGCCTCGCACGGCTCAAGGAGGCGCTCGCGCGCGTGCGCGAGGCAGCACCGCCAGGGCTCGAGACGCTGCGCGAGATGCAACGCGCGCCCCGCACCCACCTGAGCGCCCAGGAACGGGGCAAGGTGCATCTGATCCCGATCGAAGAAGTGGTCTACCTCAAGGCCGAGCTCAAGTACGTCACGGTGCGCACCCCGAAGCGCGAGTTCCTGATCGAGGAGTCGCTCCTGCGACTGGAGGAGGAATACGCGGAGCGCTTCGTGCGCGTGCACCGCAACTGCCTGGTCGCGCGTGCGGCGATCCGCGGCTTCGAGCGCGACACGGTGGAGGAGGGGGAGACGCACTGGGTGGTGCTGCTGGACGGCATTTCCGATCGCATTGCCGTGAGCCGGCGCCAGCAGCACGTGGTGCGCGAGATCTCCCGCGGATGACGTGCGCGCGCGAGCGCGCGCGCCGGTAGAAGCGGGCATGCGTGATAAGCTTTTCGGCTGGAGCGCAGAACTGAAAATCGTTTCGGGCGGGATGGCGCGAGGCCGCCGTGGTTAGCGCGCGACAGGGCAAGCCGCGGCGCATCGTGATCGCGTCGCGCAAGAGCGCGCTCGCGCTGTGGCAGGCGCACCACGTGCAGGCGCGGCTCGCCGCGCTCCATCCCGGGATCGAAATCGAGATTCTGGGACTCACCACCGAGGGCGACCGCCGGCTCGGCGTCTCCCTAGCCAAGATCGGCGGCAAGGGGCTTTTCATCAAGGAGCTCGAAGGGGCGCTCGCCGACGCGCGCGCGGACGTTGCGGTGCATTCGGTGAAGGACGTGCCGGCGCAGCTCGCCCCGGGCTTCGTGCTGGCCGCAATCGCCGAGCGCGAAGACCCGCGCGACGCCTTCGTCTCCAACGCGCACGCGACGCTTTCGGCGATGCCGCCGGGCGCGCGCATCGGCACTTCCAGCCTGCGGCGCGAATGCCAGTTGCGTGCGCGCTACCCGCGGCTCGTGATCGAGCCGCTTCGCGGCAACGTGAACACACGCCTGCGCAAGCTCGACGAGGGCCGCTACGACGCGGTCATTCTCGCCGCTGCAGGCCTGAAGCGCCTGGGGCTCGCGCACCGCATCACGGAGTTGCTTTCTCCGGAAGTAAGCCTGCCGGCGGCGGGACAGGGGGCGCTGGGGGTGGAGTGCCGCGCCGGGCACGAGGACCTTGCCGGGCTGCTTGCGCCGCTCAACCACCTGGAGACCGCGCAGTGCGTTGCCGCGGAACGCGCGCTTTTGCGCGCGCTCGCGGGCAGTTGCAACGTGCCGCTCGGCGCCTATGCGCAGGCCCGCGGGGATCGGCTGCGCTTGCGCGGGTTCGTCGGCGCCCCCGATGGCACGCGGGTGGTGAGCGGCGAGCTCGAGGGGCCCGCGGGCGATCCCGAGGAGCTCGGCGCCGCGCTCGCGCAGCGGCTCATAGCCGATGGAGCGGCGGAGATCCTCGCCGCGCTCGAGAAGCATTCAGCCGCCGATGAACGCCGTTAGAAAAACCGGAAAACTCTCCATGTTTCACGATTCGCGAGTCGCGATTCATCAGTCACGATTCGCCGGTCACGAGTCGCGCCTTTCCTTCAGCAGCGAGCGCATTTCATGAGCGGCAAGATGAAACGCGAGCCGCTGCGAGGATGCGGCATCGTGGTGACCCGCCCCGCGCGCCAGGCGCGGGAGCTTGCCGCGTTGATCCGGCAGGCCGGCGGCAACCCTGTGGCGTTCCCGGTGATGGAAATCCGCGACGTGCGCGATCCACAGCCGTTGCTGCGCCTGATCGAGCGGCTCGGCGAGTTCGACCTCGCGATCTTCATCAGCCCCAACGCGGTCAACAAGGCGATGAAGCTGATCGGCGCGCGCGGCAGCCTGCCGTCCGCACTGAAGGTGGCCGCGATCGGGCGCGGCAGCATGAAGGAGCTCGCGCGCTTCGGCGTGACCGGCGTGACGGCGCCGGCCGGGCGTTTCGACAGCGAGGCGCTGCTCGACCTGCCGGCGCTCGCCGATGTTGGCGGCAGGCGCGTCGTGATCTTCCGGGGCGAAGGCGGGCGCGAGCTGCTCGGCGATACGCTCAAGGCGCGAGGGGCGGCGGTGGAATACGCGGAGTGTTACCGCCGCGGCAAGCCCAATCTCGATGCGGCGCCGCTGCTGCGCGCATGGGCCCGCAACGAGCTGCACGCGATCACCGTCACCAGCGGCGAAGGCCTGCACAACCTGTTCGAGATGGTCGGAAGCCTCGGGCGCGGCTGGCTCAAGAAGACGCCTCTGTTCGTCCCGCACCCGCGCATCGAGGAGGCCGCGCGCGCGCTGGGGATCGCGACGGTGATCGTCACGGAGTCCGGCGACGAAGGCCTGGTCGCGGGGCTGAGCGACTACTTCGACTCGCGGCGCGAACAACGACACAAGGAAACAGGAAACAGGAAATAGGGAATGGGAAAAACGGCTACGCACGAACGGGCATTCGTGCGGCCGCTTTCCTTGCTTTTTCCGTTTCCCGTTTCCTGTTTGCCGTTCTCCGGTATCTGTGTTGCGGCGCAGAAGCCTTGCTCGCATACTATCGTCTGGGTTTTCGCCCGATATTGTTTCAAGTGAGCGACACGACGGACAAGGCGGCAGTCCCCGCCGCCAACACCCCGCCGGACTCCGCAGCCGCGGATTCCGCGGTCGCCGCGGCGCCGGCGCGCGCGCGCGCGCGCTGGCTCGGCGTGGTCACTGTGCTGGCGCTCGCCGCCCTCGCGCTCGCCGGCTGGAATTGGCACCAGGGCGGCGTCGAGATGCGCGCGCTCCAGCAGGAGCTCGCCAGGAAGCTTGCCGAGAGCGACGCCCGCGCGCGGGAAAGCCGGCTGGCCGCCGAGCAGGTCCGCGAGGTCGCGGCCGACACGCTGGTGAAGCTCGGCGTGCTGGAAGGGCGGATCGCCGAATCGCAGAGCCAGAGAATCGCGCTCGAGGCGCTGTACCATGAGCTCTCGCGCAACCGCGACGAATGGGCTTACGCGGAGATCGAGCAGACGCTGTTCATCGCGAGCCAGCAGCTTCAGCTTGCGGGCAACGTCCGGGCGGCGTTGATCGCGCTGCAGGCGGCCGACGCGAGGCTGCAGCGCATGGAGCGCCCGCAACTCGCGGGGCTGCGCAAGGCGATCAGCCGGGATATCGAGCGGCTGAAGGCGCTGCCGCATGTGGACGCGGCGGCGATCAGCGTGCGCCTGGAGGGCCTGATCGCCCAGGTGGACAAGCTGCCCCTGGCGATGGACATGCGCCCGCAGGAGCAGTCCGGCGCGGCGCGCGGCGAGGCGGAAGGCAGCGCGTGGCTGCGCTTCTGGCGCGAAGCGTGGGCCGAGTTCAAGCAGCTGGTGCGCGTGCAGCACACGGCCAGGCCCGAGGCGCCGCTGCTCGCCCCGTCGCAGAGCTACTTCCTGCGCGAGAACCTCAAGCTGCGGCTGCTGGGCGCGCGGCTTGCGCTGCTCGGGCGCGACGCGGCGGCATACAAGGCCGATCTCGGCGCAGCGCGCGAGTGGCTCGGCCGCTACTACGACACGCGCGACAGCAACGTCGCGCACGCACTGGGCGCGCTGCGCAGCCTGCAGGAAACCGATGTCAGTATCGAGGTGCCCGACATCTCGGCCACGCTGGAGGCCATGCGCACGCACCGGCTCCCCCGCGAGCGCGCGGTGCGTTGAGCCGGACCCGGGATGAAGGCGCTGATCTGGGTCGTCGTGATCGCCGCGCTCGCGGTGGGGGTGACGCTGCTCGCGCGCCACAACACCGGATATGCGCTGCTGGTCTTTCCATCGTATCGCGCCGAGCTCTCGCTGAATCTCCTGCTGCTGCTGGCCGCGGCGGCGTTCGTCGTCGCGTACGCGCTCTCTCGCTTCATCGCGGCCACCGTACGCCTGCCGCGGCAGGTGCGCGAGTACCGGCTGGCGCGCCGGCGCGAGAAGGCAAGGGCGACGCTGCTCGAAGCGCTGCACGAATACTTCGCCGGGCGCTATGCGAAGGCCGAGAAGGCCGCCGCGCGTTCCCTCGAGCTCGGCGAGAGCGCCGAAATTTCCGCGGTGCTCGCGGCGCGCGCGGCGCACGAGCTGCGCGCGCACGAGCGGCGCGATGCCTACCTCGGGCACGTCGCCGCCGGCGACGGCGTGCTGCGGACCGTCACCGAGGCGGAGCTCGCTCTCGAGGAGCGCCGCTTCCAGGACGCCCTCAACGCGCTCAAGCGGCTGCCGCGCAAGCATACCGCGGCCCTGCGGCTCGAGCTCAAGGCGCAGCAGCAGGCGCGCAACTGGGAGCAGGTGCTCGTGCTCGCCGCAGAGCTGCAGAAACGCGGCGTGTTCGACGCGGCGCAGGGCGAGCAGATCCGCCGCTACGCGCTCGCGGAGAACTTGAAGCGCAGGGCCCTCGACAGCGGCGCGCTGGAAGAGGCCTGGGACCGGATACCGGCAGCGCAGCGCACCGACGCGCGGGTGGCGGTGGCGGGAGCGCAGTGCTTCATCTCGCTGGGCGGGTGCGCGCGGGCCCACCGGATCATCGAGGACGCGCTCGACGCGGCGTGGGACAGCGAACTCGCGAGCCTCTACGGCGAGTGCCAGGGCGGCGATACCCTGAAACGGATCGAGCGCGCGGAGCTCTGGTTGAAGTCCCATCCCGGCGACGCGGCGCTGCTGCTCACGCTGGGGAAGCTGTGCGCCCAGCAGGAGCTGTGGGGGAAGGCGCAGAGCTATCTCGAGGCGAGCATCGCGACCGAGCCCACCTACTCGGCGCACTTCGCGCTGGCGCGGCTGCAGGAGCGGCTGGGGAACGCGGACGATGCGCGCCGCAACTACCGCGAGAGCCTCGATCTTGCGCTCGCTCAGCTGCGCGCGACGACCGGCGGCCGCCGGCGCACCCCGATCTGACCCCCTGCGCCTCTCACCGCTGATAAACACCGATAACAGCAGAGCCGGACCGCGGAGACGCAGAGAGCTTCGCGGAGCGAACGGATTTTTCGCGTTTTGCTTCTCTCCCCCTCTGTGGTTCAGGCTGTTCCGTTCCCGTTGCTCTTGGCGTCTTGCCAGTCACCGGTCACGCCGTTCCGCCCGTGGGCACGTAAGGGGTGAACGCGTCGGAGTAGAGCTCGTCCTCCGGCAAGCCGCACCTCGAGGTCAGGTCGGCGTGGGCGGCCTCGACCATGGCCGGCGCCCCGCTCGCGTAGACCTG
The DNA here is from genome assembly GCA_016868035.1 of Betaproteobacteria bacterium. Classification (GTDB taxonomy): domain Bacteria; phylum Pseudomonadota; class Gammaproteobacteria; order Burkholderiales; family SG8-41; genus SG8-41. The sequence goes on from VGID01000003.1 coordinate 102,805, forward strand.
ATAGCCGGACAGATCCGGGAAGTCGGCCATCACCGCGTGGTGCACGAGGCCGGTGCGCCCGCTCCAGCCGTCGCCGCGCAAGGGTTCGGAGAGCACGGGAACGTAGCGCACCCCGTGCTCGCGCCGCCAGCGCTCCGGCAACTCGTTCAGATAGAGGTCCGCGCGCGTGCGGCATCCCCAGTAGAGGGCCATCGGCCGCCGGACCCCGGCGTGCAGCACATGCTCGACGATCGCCTTGATCGGCGCGAAGCCGGTGCCGCTCGCGAGCAGGACCACGGGCTTCGTGCTGTCCTCGCGCAGGAAGAACGTTCCGAACGGCCCCTCGAAGCGCAGGATGTCCCTTTCCTTCATTCTGCCGAAGATATAGTCGCTGAACGGCCCGCCGTAATTCCTGAAGTGCAGCTGCAGGAAGGCTTCGTCGTGCGGCGCGTTCGCCATGGAAAAGCTGCGCCGCGTCCCGTCACGCAGCATGAGATCGATGTACTGGCCGGCGAGGAAACGCAGGCGCTCGCCGGCAGGGAGCTTCAGTTCGAGCAACATCACGTCGGCTGCGGCGCGCTCCATCTTGTGCACGCGGGCGGGCAGCGTGCGGATCTCGATGCCTTTCGCCGCGTTGACTTCGCGCACCTCGATCACGAGATCGTTCAGCGCGCGCGCCTGGCAGAACAGCGCCATCCCGGCGCTCCTTTCGGCATCGGAGAGCGCGTGCTCCTGGTAGACGCCGTAATCGACGGCGCCCTCCAGCAACCTGCCCTTGCAGGTGCCGCACGAGCCGTGGCGGCAACCGTAGGCGATGACGAGGCCCTCGCGCAGCGCGGCATCGAGGACCGTCTCGCCTTCGTTCACGTGGAAGACGTGGTTGCTCGGCTTGATCGTGACTTTACGGGTCATGCGACGGACGACGCAGGGCGCTTTGCGCTAAAATTTCGCCATGAGACGCTTGCTCATCGTGGGCTGCGGGGACGTGGCCCGGCGCATGATACCGCTCCTGCGCGGGCGCTACCGCATCTACGCGCTCACGCGCGAGCGGGGCCGCTTCGCCGAGCTGCGCGCGCTCGGCGTGACACCCATACGCGGGGACCTCGACGCGCCGGAAACGCTCGCGGCGCTCGCCGGGCTTGCGCACGACGTCGTGCACTTCGCGCCGCCACCTGATCGCGGCGCGCGCGACACGCGCACCGCCCACTTGATTGCGTCGTTGGCGAGGGGGAGCAGTCTACCACAGCAGCTGGTCTACCTCAGCACGAGCGGCGTCTACGGCGACTGCGGCGGCGAGGCGGTGGCCGAGACGCGCCCTCCGCGTCCGCGGACCGAGCGCGCGCGGCGCCGGGCCGACGCCGAGCGGCAATTGCGCACGTGGGGCAGAAGATGCGGTGTGCGCGCGGTCATCCTGCGGGTGCCGGGCATTTACGCCGCCGACCGGCTCCCGCTCGCGCGCCTCGAGCGCGGCACGCCCGCGCTTGCGCCGGAGGACGATGCGTACGTGAACCACGTCCATGCCGACGACCTGGCGCGCATTGTCGTCGCCGCGCTGCACCGCGGTGGCCCTGGCCGGATGTACAACGCGGCGGACGATGCGCCGATGCGCATGGGCGATTACTTCGATCTCGTCGCGCGGCATTTCGGCCTGCCGCGCCCGCCGCGGGTGACGCGCCTTGAGGCGGGCCGGGCGGTACCGCAGAACCTGCTCTCGTTCATGCAGGAGTCGCGGCGTCTCGTCAACCGCCGGCTCAAGCAGGAGCTGCGCTGCGCGCTGCGCTATCCCACTGCGGAGCACGGCATCGCCGCGGCGCGTGAAGCAAGAGAAGCGGCAGGGGAAAGGCGAGAGGCGTAAGCATGCGAGATTCGGGATTCAGGATACGGAATTCAGGGATTTTCGGATCGCCAGTTATCCGTCACCCGTCACGAGTCACGCCGCAATGGACGAGGTGATCCTCGTGCTGACGAATCTTCCCGACCGTGCCGCCGCGGCGAAGCTTGCGCGCGAGCTCGTCGCGCGCAGAGTCGCCGCGTGCGTGAGCGTGCTCGGCGAGAGCACTTCGGTCTACCGCTGGAAGGGCAGCGTCGAGGAAGCGCGCGAAGTGCCGGTGCTGATCAAGACGCGCGCGGCGCTCTACCCGGAGCTGGAAGCGGCGATACGCGAGCAGCACCCCTACGAACTCCCCGAGATCGTCGCTGTCCCAATCGTACGCGGTCTCCCGGACTACCTCGAGTGGGTGGCCGAAGAGACCTCGATTCCCATAGGCTAGAGCATGTTATGAAGTTCGAACGCGGCGTACGTAAATTCAACGAGTTAGGTGAAGCGCAACCGCCGAGTTCGCTCTTCGCGCAGCTGTCATATCAAGCACTTACGCAACTTCATAACAGGCTCTAGGAAGGTTCCGTGCGTTTCCTGATGCGCGTGTTTCTCGCCGTGCTGGTGGCGGCGTCGTGGCCGGTCCAGGGCATCGGGCAGGATCTGCTCGAGCCGGACAAAGCGTTCCGGTTTGCCGCGCGGCTCAAGGACGCGCGCTCGGTCGAGGTGATCTACCAGATCGCACCCGGTTACTACATGTACCGGGACAAATTCAGCTTCACGGCGGCCCCCTCCGCGGTGACGCTCGGCACACCGCAGCTGCCGCCGGGCAAGCTGCGGCGCGACGAATTCTTCGGAGAGGTCGAGACCTATCGCGGGAGCGTCAGCATCGTGGTGCCCGTCGTGCTCGATGCCGCAACGGTGCCGGCATTCACTCTCACCGCCGTTTCGCAGGGATGCGCCGACATCGGCGTGTGCTACGTGCCGCACGAGCAGAAGGCGGAGCTCCGGCTCGCTGCGCTCGGCGCCGGCGCGGCGCCGGACCTTTTCGGGGTCGCGGCACCCGTGGCCGAAGACACGCGCATCGCCGGCCTTTTCGAGTCCGGGTTCTGGTTCGTCGTGATCGGCTTTTTCGGATTCGGGCTGCTGCTCTCGTTCACGCCGTGCGTGCTGCCGATGGTGCCGATCCTGATGGGGATCATCGCGCCGCGCGGGGCGCATGTCAGCAAGATGCACGGGTTTCTGCTGGCGCTCGCGTACGTGCTCGGAATGGCGCTCACGTATGCCGTGGCCGGGGTCGCGGCAGGACTGTCGGGCGCCATGCTCTCGACGGCGCTGCAGAACCCGTGGGTGCTCGGCGGCTTCGCGGCGATCTTCGTGGCGCTCGCGCTCGCGATGTTCGGCGCCTACGATCTGCAGCTTCCGGTCGCGTGGCAGAGCCGGCTCGCGGGCGCAAGCCACCGCGTGCATGGCGGGCACGCGACCGGGGTATTCACGATCGGGGTGCTCTCGGCGCTGATCATCGGGCCGTGCGTGGCCGCACCGCTTGCAGGGGCGCTGCTCTACATCGGCCAGACCCGCGATGTCGTGCTCGGCGGGGCCGCCTTGTTCGCGATGGGGCTCGGCATGGGCGCGCCATTGCTCGCGGTGGGGGCGTCCGCGGGGGCGCTGCTGCCGAAGTCGGGGCCGTGGATGAACACGGTGAGCCGTTTCTTCGGCGTGCTGCTGCTCGCGGTGGCGATCTATCTGATCTCGCCGTTGATTGCGCCCGCAGTGGAGATGTTTCTCTGGGCCGTGCTGCTGGTCGTGACCGCGATCTATCTGCGTGTGATCGACCCGCTGCCGCCCAACGCCCGCGGCTTCGAGAGGTTCAGCAAGGGGCTTGGCGTGCTCGCGCTGATCGTGGGTGTGGTGTACCTGGTCGGCGCATTCTCGGGCGGGCGCGATGTGCTGCAGCCGCTCGCGGGGCTGCGCTCGAGCGCGACGCAGGGCGAGACGCCGGCAGTGGTGTTCCAGCGGGTCAACAGCCTCCCCGAGCTTGAATCGCGCATCCAGGCCGCCGCGGGCCGCACGGTGATGCTCGATTTCTACGCCGACTGGTGCGTCACGTGCAAGCAGATGGAGCGCTACACGTTCAGCGATGCGCAGGTGAAGGCCCGCATGGGCGAGATGCTGCTGTTGCAGGCCGACGTGACCGCCAATTCCGCGGAGCACACTGCGCTCCTCAAGCGTTTCCGCCTGTTCGGCCCGCCGGGCATCGTGTTCTTCGACCGCAACGGGCGCGAGATCCCCGGGCTGCGCGTGATCGGCTTCCAGAGCGCAGGGCCGTTCGCTGCGGTGCTGGAACAGGCGTTGAACTACCGGTGAGCCGCACGCGGAAGTGGCTGCTCGGCGCTGCGGTGGCCGTGCTCGCGGCCGCGGCCGGGCTTGCGTTCCAGCTCTGGGGTCCGGGTCTAACCGGGACGCGCGAGCCAGCGCCGGCGCAGGCCGTGTTCGCCGTGCAGCTCCCTGATCTGCAAGGACGGGTCCAGGGCCTGTCGCAATGGCGCGGGCGCGTGCTGGTGATCAACTTCTGGGCGACGTGGTGCGCGCCGTGCCGCGAGGAGATCCCGGTCTTCGTCCGGATGCAGGAGCGTCACGGCCCCAAGGGGCTCCAGTTCGTCGGCATCGCCATCGACCGGCCGGAGCAGGTCGCCGCTTTCGCCCGGGAGTTCGGCATCAATTACCCCGTGCTGCTCGGCGGCTTGGACACCATGGAACTCATGCGCCAGACTGGCAATCGCCCCGGCGTGCTGCCCTTTACGCTCGTGCTCGACCGTTCGGGGCGCATCACGAGCCAGACCCTCGGCGAAATCAAAGAGGTGAAGCTCGAGAACGTCATCCAGCCGCTGCTTTGAGCGTTTTTTCGCGTGAACACCATCTAAAATCAGCTAACCTCGTTCAAAATACCTCCTGGTATCGTCTGCATTCGATCGCGCCTTGGCGCCCAGGATCGTAGTTTGAGACCACTGAAGTTGCCCAGGCCGGTCGGCTGAGGAGCGGGCGTGCCGTATTGAAAAGGTGCTGATCTTTTACGGGAAAATTGTGTAATTCCCGGCTATTTCGCCTAATTTCTGGACAAACAGCCGTGAACTGCGGCAAACTTCGCCGTTGAATGGATAACAATTCAGGCTCGGGCCGTTTACCGGGGACCCGCCACTCACAGCGAGCGCACCCGCACTAACCCGCCGTGGCCGGTCCCCAACGCCTCCTGGTCATCAACGGCCCCAACCTGAACTTGCTGGGCGCGCGCGAAACGGCCGTCTACGGTACGGACACGCTGGAGGCGATCAACGAACGGCTCGCCTTGCGGGCCCGCGCGGCCGGAGCGGAGCTCGCAACCTACCAGAGCAACTCCGAGGCCGAGCTCGTCGAGCGCATCCAGCGGGCGGGCAAGGAGGGCGTCGGGTTCATCATCATCAACCCCGCCGCATACACCCATACGAGCGTGGCCATGCGCGACGCCATGGCGGCGGTCGGCATCCCCTTCGTCGAGGTGCACCTGTCCAACGTGTTTGCCCGCGAGTCCTTCCGGCGCGAATCGTATTTCACCGACATCGCGGTCGGCATCGTCAGCGGTCTCGGGGCCAAGGGCTACGAGCTGGCGCTCGAGTTCGCACTGCAGTACACGGGGAACCGCTGACATGGACTTGAGAAAGCTGAAAACACTGATCGACCTGGTGCAGCAGTCGGGCATCGCCGAGCTGGAAATCACGGAAGGCGAGGAAAAGGTGCGCATCAGCCGCGGGGTACCCGCCGGAGCGCCGCCCTCCACGCCGCCGACCCAGTTCATAACCGTGCCCACCGCCACGCCCGCGGGGGCAGGCCCGGCCGGGGCGAGCCCCGCCGCGGCGGGCGACGCGGCACTGCCCGAAGGCCACGTCGTGCGCTCGCCCATGGTCGGCACTTTTTACCGCTCTCCGGCGCCCGGCGCCAAGCCCTTCGTCGAGGTGGGACAGGCGGTGAAGGCGGGCGAGACGCTGTGCATCATCGAGGCGATGAAGCTGCTCAACGAGATCGAGGCCGACCGTGACGGCGTCGTGAAGGCCGCGCTGGCCGAAAACGGGCAGCCGGTCGAGTACGGCGAGCCGCTGTTTCTCCTGGGGTGAAGAGCGTGAGCGGTGAGCCGTGAGCGGCGATTCGCCGCACCGTGACTGCTTATCGCTTACTGTTTACGGTTAATCCGTGTTCGAGAAGATCCTGATCGCTAACCGCGGCGAAGTCGCGCTGCGCATCCAGCGCGCGTGCCGCGAGCTGGGCATCAAGACGGTGGTCGTGCACTCCGAGGCCGACCGCGAGGCGAAGTACGTGAAGCTCGCGGATGAATCGGTGTGCATCGGCCCCCCGCCCGCCGCGGCGAGCTACCTCAACATCCCCGCGATCATCAGCGCCGCCGAGGTGACGGATGCCGAGGCGATCCACCCGGGATGGGGATTTCTTGCGGAGAACGCCGACTTCGCCGAGCGCGTCGAGCAGAGCGGGTTCGTGTTCATCGGCCCGAGGGCGGAGACGATACGGCTGCTCGGCGACAAGGTGAGCGCAAAGAACGCGATGAAGAAGGCGGGCGTGCCGGTGGTGCCGGGCGCGGACGGGCCGCTGCCGGAGGAGGGGAGCGAGGCGGTGAAGATCGCGCGCTCGATCGGCTACCCCGTGATCATCAAGGCGGCGGCCGGCGGCGGCGGGCGCGGCATGCGGGTGGTGCACACCGAGGCCGCGCTGTTCACCGCGGCGCAAGTGACGCGCGCGGAGGCGCAGGCGGCATTCGGGAACCCGGCGGTCTACATGGAGAAGTTCCTCGAGAACCCGCGCCACATCGAGTTCCAGGTGCTCGCCGACAAGCACCGCAACGCGATCCACCTCGGCGAGCGCGACTGCTCGATGCAGCGCCGGCACCAAAAAGTCATCGAGGAGGCGCCGGCGGTGCACTTGAACGCGCGCGCGCGCTTCCGCATCGCCGAGCGCTGCGCGGAGGCCTGCCGCAAGCTCGGCTATCACGGGGCAGGGACCTTCGAGTTCCTCTACCAGGACGGCGAATTCTATTTCATCGAGATCAATACCCGCCTGCAGGTGGAGCACCCGGTGACCGAGCTCATCACCGGACTCGACATCGTGCAGCTGCAGATTCGCATCGCGGCCGGCGAGAAGCTGCCGCTCAAGCAGCGCGACGTCGTGTTCCGGGGGCACGCCATCGAGTGCCGCGTCAACGCCGAAGACCCCTACAAGTTCACGCCCTCGCCCGGGCGGATCACTTCGCTGCACATGCCCGGCGGGCCGGGTATCCGCGTGGATTCCCACGCCTACAACGGCTATTTCGTGCCGCCCCACTACGATTCGCTGCTCGGCAAGATCATCGCCTACGGCGACACGCGGGAGCAGGCGATCGCGCGGCTGAACATCGCGCTCTCCGAGACCGTGATCGAGGGTGTCAAGACCAACGTACCGCTGCACCAGGAGCTGCTGCACGACGCCGCGTTCCTGCGCGGGGGCACCAGCATCCACTATCTCGAGCAGAAGCTCGCCAAGCTCGCGCGCGAGGAGTAGGCGACGGCACGGTCGAGGATCGAGGACTGAGGATTGAGCAAGAGCGCGGTTTGCGACGCTGTTCCCTCAATCCTCGATCCTAAGAGCTCAATCCTGGGATGTCCTGGCTTTCCGTTTCCTTCGAGGTGGCGGCCGCCGACGTCGAGGCGGTGACCGAGGCGTTGCTCGGAGGCGGCGCTCTGAGTGTGGACGTGCAGGACGCCGCGGCGGGCTCGCCGCAGGAAGAGGCCATATTCGACGAGGCGGACGCGGCCTGGCGGCGCAGCGTGGTGAGCGCGCTTGTCCCGGACACGGCCGACTGCACAATGATCGTCTCGACGGCGTGCGCGCGCGCCGGCATCGCGCCGCCGCCGCACCACGCGCGGCCGGTGGCTGACCAGGACTGGGTGCGCGCGACGCAGGCCCAGTTCGCTCCCGTGCAAATTTCTCCGCGGCTCTGGATTACACCGAGCTGGCGGCGTCCTCCCGTGCCGGACGCGGTGAACATCGTACTCGATCCGGGTATCGCCTTCGGCACGGGCACCCACCCCACGACACAGCTGTGCCTGCGCTGGCTCGAACGCGTGGTCCGCGGCGGGGAATCGGTGATCGATTACGGTTGCGGCTCCGGCGTGCTTGCGATCGCGGCGCTGAAGCTCGGGGCGGCGAGCGCGGTCGGGATCGACGTCGACGGGCAGGCGCTCCTTGCGGCGCGCCGCAATGCTATGCAAAATCGTGTCCATGCGCGCTTCCTGAGTGCCGCCCACGCGGCTCCCGGGCCGGCGCAGATCGTGATCGCCAACATCCTCGCCCATCCGCTCATCGTGCTCTCGCCCCTGCTCGCGAAGCTCACTGCGCCGCACGGTCGCCTCGCGCTGTCGGGGATACTCGAAGCCCAGGCCGAAGAGGTATGCGCCGCCTACTCCGGGCAGTTCCGGATGGGCGTCGCCGCGCGCGACCAGGGCTGGGTGCTGCTCGGCGGAGCGAGACGCTGAGGAGCGGGCGATGAGCATGGTGACCCGGTGCCCGTCGTGCAACACGCGGTTCCGCGTGACCCCACAGCAGCTGCAAACGCGTCAGGGACAGGTGCGGTGCGGGCGATGCCTGACGCTATTCGATGGCTACCTTACCCTCGCTCCGCTGACCGACCCGGCGCCAGCCGCGGCGGCGGGCGCGGCATCTGCCGTGCCCGCGTTCGAGCTCCAGCCGATCGAGATCGCGCCTGCGGCGCCCGAGCCCTTTGCCGCCGCTCCCGCGCCGGCCGCGGAGGACCGGGACTACGGCCCCCCGCCGCAGCAACTCACGCTCGATGACCCGTCGTTTCTCGAGCCGCCCCCCGCGCCCGCACGTCGCGGAAGCAGACTGTGGGCGGCGGCAAGCGTGGTTGCGCTGCTCGTGCTCGCGGGCCAGGGCATCTACGCTTACCGTGGTGAAATCGCCGCGAACGTTCCGGGCCTGAAGCGATACCTGGTGCTGGCGTGCGACTGGCTCGAGTGTACCGTGCCGCTGCCGCAGCGGCCCAAGCTGATCGCGATCGAAGCATCGGATCTCCAGGCCATCGACCCGACACGCCCCGGGCTGATCCAGCTCACGGCGACGCTGCGCAACCACGCCGGCTACGATCTTGCCTTTCCTGCGCTCGATCTCGTGCTGACCAACACCAAGGAACACACGCTGGCACGGCGGATTTTCCTCCCGGCGGAATATCTCGAGCGCGGCAAGGACGCGCGAGCCGGCATACCCGCCAATGCCGAGACCACGATCCGGCTCGATCTCGATACCGGTGCCCTCAACGCGGCCGGCTTCCGCCTCGACCTGTTGCCCGCGCCCGTGCCGTGAAGCGCGCATAGCGGCGCGCGTGCGCACTTGCACGGAGCGGGAAACAGGCGCTATAGTGAGCGCGCCAGCAAGTTGCATCGGGAGAGTGCGCGCGAAGCGCGCCGCCGTAGGCGTAACCACCCGAAAACGCTCAGGCATGGAGTGAAGACGCTCCTGGGCACCGCTGCAACGTGGCGACTCTGGAGAGCGGGGCGGCGCGGCGCCCCCACCGAAGGGGCACGCGGCGCAGTCCGCAATCTCTCAGGTTGGAATCCGGCGGAAGGATTCCTGGGGACAGAGGGGTGAGGCCGATGATTCGGCCCCACCCCTTTTTTATTGCGGCAACGACCGATCATGCAGACCACATTGCATACGACCCCGCTCAATTCGGCGCACCGCGCACTCGGCGCGAAGATGGTCGGGTTCGCGGGATGGGACATGCCGCTGCATTACGGGTCGCAGATCGAGGAACATCACCACGTGCGGCGCGACGCGGGCATGTTCGACGTGTCGCACATGCTGGCGGTGGACGTGCTCGGGGGCCGCGCGCGATCCTTCCTGCTCGGATTGCTCGCCAACGATGTCGGCAAGCTCAAGGAGCCCGGCGCGGCGCTGTACAGCTGCATGCTCAACGAGCAAGGAGGAGTGCTCGACGACCTGATCGTCTATTTTCTGGGCGAAACACATTTCCGGCTGGTGGTGAACGCAGGCACCGCCGACAAGGACTGCGCGTGGCTGGCGGCACGGCGGGACCGGCACGAACCCACGGTCACGATCGAGCCGCGACGGGACCTCGGCATCATCGCGGTGCAGGGACCGCAGGCGCGCGAGAAGACCTGGCGCGCGCTGCCGCAGCTGCGCGCCGCGACCGAGCGCCTCGCTCCGTTTCGCGCCGCGCAGGCGGGCGGCATGCTGGTCGCGCGCACCGGCTACACCGGCGAGGACGGATTCGAGATCATGGTGCCCGCCGCGGCCGCCGCCGGCGCATGGGAGGCGCTCGCGGCGAGCGACGTCGCGCCCGCCGGCCTCGGTGCGCGCGATACGCTGCGGCTGGAGGCCGGGATGAACCTCTACGGTCAGGACATGGACGAGACGGTGACACCGCTCGAGTCGGGCCTCGCGTGGACGGTCGCGATCGACGCGCAACGGGAGTTCTGCGGCAAGTCGGCGTTGCAGCGCCAGCCGCTACGCCAGCTCCTCGGTGTGCTGCTGCTGGACAAGGGCGTGATGCGCGGCCATCAAGGCGTGCGCGGCGCGGCGGGCTCTGGTGAGATCACGAGCGGAGGCTACTCGCCGACGCTCAATCGCTCGATCGCGCTCGCGCGCGTTCCCGCGCCGGTCGCGCCCGGGGACGACATCGAGGTCGCGGTGCGCGACAAATGGCTGCGCGCGAGGGCGGTGAAGCCGCCATTCGTGCGCCGCGGGAAGATATTGATCAGTGTTGAGTGTTGAGTTAAATCTCGATGAACAGCATGACTTCACTGAGCACTGGACATTCAAAACTCAACACTAAACATTCCTCGGAGAGGCACATGACGACGCCTGACAACCTGAAGTACACCAAGACTCACGAGTGGGTCAAAGCGGAAGCGGACGGCACGCTCACGGTCGGCATTACTTTTCACGCCCAGGACATGCTGGGTGACGTGGTATTCCTCCAGCCCCCGGAGGTCGGCCGCACGCTAAGAAAGGGAGAGGAATGCGCGGTGATCGAATCGGTGAAAGCGGCCGCCGATATCTACGCGCCAGTGTCAGGCGAAGTCGTCGCCGCGAACCAGGAGCTCGCCGACAAGCCGGAAAAAGTGAATCAGGATCCGTACGCGGCGTGGATGTTCCGTATCAAGCCCGCCGACCCCGGCGAACTCGGTGCGTTGCTCGATGCCGCGGCCTACCAGGAGGTGGCGGAAGCGGACAAACATTGAACGGTGAACGGTAGGCGGTAAGCAGTGAGCAGTAATTGTCGTTCCTCGCTTCTTGCCGCTGACCGCTGACCGCTTACTGCTTACGGTCACATGCCCTTCATTCCGCACACCGAGGAAGACGTCCGCGAGATGCTGGCGGCGATCGGCGTCGGCTCCTTCGAGGAGCTGTTCGACGAGGTGCCGCGCGAGCTGCGGGGGCGCGTAGGCGCGAGCGTGCCCCCGGGGCTCACCGAGATGGAGGTGACGCGCCTGATGCACCGGCGCGCCGAGCGCGACGGCAGCTGGCTCAATTTCATCGGTGCGGGCGCGTACGAGCACCACATCCCCGCTGCGGTGTGGCAGATCGCGACGCGCGGGGAGTTCTACTCGGCGTATACGCCCTACCAGGCCGAGGCGAGCCAGGGCACGCTGCAACTGCTGTTCGAGTACCAGACGATGATGGCTTCGCTCGCGGGGCTCGAGGTGACCAACGCGAGCCTCTACGATGGCGCTTCCGCGCTGGCGGAAGCGGTGCTGATGGCGGTGCGTGCGCACAAGAGCGCCCGGCGCGTGCTGATTCCCGCCACCGTCAACCCCGTCTGGCGCAAGGTGGTGCGCACGATCGTGCGCAATCAGGGCATCGAGCTGCTGGAGGCGCCGTACTGCAGTGCCGCCGGGCACACGCTGCCCGGGGCGCTCGAAAAATTCGCGGCGCAGGATCTCGCCGCGCTGGTGGTGCCGCAGCCAAACTTTTTCGGGGTGCTCGAGCCGGTGGACGAGCTCGCCGACTGGGCGCACGCGCACGGGGCGCTCGCGATATCGGTCGTCAATCCCGTCGCGCTCGCGTTGCTCAAGCCGCCGGGGCAGTGGGGGGCAGACGGCGCCGACATCGCCGTGGGCGACGGCCAGCCGCTCGGCGTGCCGCTGGCGAGCGGCGGTCCGTATTTCGGCTTCATGGCGTGCCGCAGGGCGCTCACGCGCCAGATGCCGGGGCGGATCGTGGGCGAGACCGTGGACACGGATGGCAGACCCGGGTACACGCTCACGCTGCAGGCGCGCGAGCAGCATATCCGCCGCTCCAAGGCCACCTCGAATATCTGCACCAACCAGGGCCTGATGGTGACCGCGGCGACCATTTACATGGCCCTGCTCGGTCCGGCGGGGCTCGCGCGCGTGGCGCGCGCGAGCCATGCGAATGCGCTGGCGCTCGCGACGAAGCTCGCGGAAATCGAGGGCGTCGCGCGCGCATTCAGCGGGCCGATCTTCCACGAAACGGTGCTGCGCCTGCCGGTACCCGTCGCGCCCGTGATGCGTGCGCTGAAGGCGCAAGGCATACTCGGCGGGCTGAATCTCAAGCACGCATATCCCGAGCTCGGCGACGCACTGCTGGTCTGCGCGACCGAAACCAAGAACGAACAGGACCTCGCTTTCTACGCCGAAAACCTCGCCCGAATCGTGGGCAAGCGGCAGGCTCCGCGGTCCGGCGCCCTCAAACCGACCAACTCATAAAGAGGCGGCCGATGCTGATCTTCGAGCTCTCGCGTCCCGGCAGGCACAGCAAGGGACTCTCGCCGCACGCGGCGCCCGGGCAGGGAGCGATACCCGAGAAGCACCTGCGCGCGCAGCCGCCTCTGCTGCCGGAGGTCTCCGAGCTCGACGTCGTGCGGCACTACACGGGGCTATCGCAGAAGAATTTTTCGATCGACACGCATTTCTACCCTCTCGGCTCGTGCACCATGAAGTACAACCCGCGCGCGTGCAATGCGCTCGCGATGCTGCCGCAGTTTCTCGCGCGCCATCCCGCCGCCCCCGACGACACCGGACAAGGCTTCCTCGAGTGCATGTTCGAGCTGCAGGAGCTGCTGAAGGAAGTCACGGGCATGGAGGCGGTGAGCCTCGCGCCGATGGCCGGCGCGCAGGGCGAATTCGCCGGCGTGGCGATGATCCGCGCCTACCACGATTCGCGCGGCGACGCGGGGCGGCGCGAGATCCTGGTGCCGGACGCGGCGCACGGCACCAACCCCGCTTCCGCGGTGATGTGCGGCTACACGGTGCGCGAGATCGCGACGGACGCGGAAGGCAACGTGGACATCGCGGCGCTCGGGAGCGCCGTCGGACCGCACACTGCGGGGCTGATGCTCACCAACCCGTCCACGCTCGGGGTGTTCGAACGCGGCATCCTCGAAATGGGGACGATCGTGCACGACGCCGGCGGGCTGCTCTATTACGACGGGGCGAATCTGAACGCGATCCTCGGCGAGGTGAGGCCCGGTGACATGGGCTTCGACGTGATACACATCAACCTGCACAAGACGTTTTCCACGCCGCACGGCGGCGGCGGGCCGGGCGCGGGCCCGGTCGGGGTCAACGCGCGGCTCGCGCCGTTCCTGCCGCTGCCGCTCGTGGCCGAAGCGAAGGGCGCGTACCGTCTGCTCGGGGACGCGGACCGGCCGCTCTCCATCGGGCGGCTCGGGGCGCAACTGGGCAACGCCGGGGTGCTGCTGCGCGCATATATCTATGCCCGAATGCTCGGCCTCGAAGGCATGCGCCGCGTCGCCGCATTCGCGACGCTCAACGCCAACTACCTCATGGCGGAATTGCGCAAGGCCGGCTTCGAGCTCGCCTTTCCCCGCCGGCGCGCGAGCCACGAATTTCTCATCACGCTGCAGGGACTCAAGCAGCGCACGGGCGTCACCGCGATGGACGTCGCCAAGCGGCTGCTCGACAAGGGCGCGCACGCGCCGACCACCTACTTCCCGCTAATGGTTCCGGAATGCCTGCTGATCGAGCCGACCGAGACGGAATCGAAGCGCACCCTTGATGCGTTCGTCGCCGCCATGAAGGAGATACTGGCCGAGGCGAGCGAGAATCCTGCGCTGCTGAAGAACGCCCCGCACACGACGCCGGTGCGCCGTCTCGATGACGTCAAGGCGGCGCGCGAACCGCGCCTCACCTGGAAGTCCCCGTAAGGCAGGCACCCGCGGCCGCCGCCTCGTGCGCGTTGCGCCAGGCCCTCCGTCATGAACGGTCCGCACAAGGGTAAGGCGGGGCCTGCGCGCTTGTGGGGCGCGCTCCATCACTCGCTCGACGGGCTTTCTGCCGCATTCAGGCACAAAGAGGCGTTCCGGCTCGAGGTCGTTCTCGCGCTGGTGCTGATCCCGGTCGCCGTCCATACGCCGGCCTCGGGCGCGGGCAAGGCGATGATGGTGGCGAGCGTGCTGCTGGTCCTGGTCGTCGAACTCATCAATACAGGAATCGAGGCGGTCACCGACCGCATCTCGCTCGAGAACCACGTGCTCGCCAAGCGCGCCAAGGACATGGGCAGCGCCGCGGTTATGCTGGCGGCCATCGACGTGCCAGTCGTGTGGCTACTGGTGCTCCTCGGCTGACACCGTCACGTCTTCAGCGCGTCACGGATCTCCCTCAACAGCAGCACTTCTTCCCGCGGCTGCGGCGGCACCGCGGGTTTTCTCTGCTCGGTGCTCCTCAGCCGGTTGATCGCGCGGATGAGCAGGAAGACCACGAGCGCGACGATCGCGAACGAGATGACCGTGTTGAGAAAGATGCCGTAATTGAAAGTGACCGCACCCGCCTTCTGTGCCGCTTCCACCGTGGCGTACGGGCCTGCGATGCTCCCCGGCTTAAGCACGGAAAAGAGATTGGAAAAATCCACGTTGCCGAGCAGCAGGCCGACCGGCGGCGTGATCACGTCCCTGACCATCGAATCCACGATCTTGCCGAACGCAACGCCCATGATGATGCCCACCGCCATGTCGACCACGTTGCCGCGCATCGCAAACATCTTGAACTCGTTCAGCATAGTGCAATCTCCTTGTGCGCCGGCTAAACCGGCGAGATGTTGTGAATGAAAGAGTCATACGGTGAAGGTGTAGCGACCCACACCGGCCCTGAGTCATGCGGAGCCGCTCGCG